>JAEZWW010000082.1 GCA_023442945.1 Pseudomonadota bacterium
CCCTCGGCCTGCTTGAGAAAACCGATGATCTGCTCGTCGGTGAATCTGCTCTTCTTCATGTCCGTTCTTCCTTGCGAAAACGGACTCTACTAACCTTCAACTGGTACGCCCTACGGGGGGCAGGTCAATTGGGCTCAACTTTGAGCGCGTTTGAAAGACTCACCAAGCCATCGCGTGAATCAGTGCTGGAAATTCATCCCATCCAGACTGAGCACCTCAGTAGGGTGAACAATTTGATGACTGAGCAAGCACGCGAGCGAGCCAAAGAGCGTGCTGAAGAAATGGAATTGACGCGGCTCACTGGTCAAATGACCGCAGAATCTGCCAAAGCACTCAAAGACTTGGTAGACGCAGCGACGACCATGATGGAGCAGATGGAGGCGCGCGACCAGAAGACTGACCAGTCGACGCGCACGCAAATCAAAATTGCGCTGTGGTCTGTCGCGTCTTCGGCAGTCTTGGCACTAGTCGCAGCAATTCTTGCTGGCTTCTCTTACCTCCAGGACCGTGATAACAACACCACCGGTGATCAGTGGCAGGCGAAAGTGTTGGCCGCCATCGAACAGGGGAATCAGCAACGCTCCGGTTTTGAACGAGAGAATCAATCGCTGCTGGAGCAAGTGAAAGCGCAGGGGACGCGTATCGCCGATCTGGAAGCTTCGCAGCGTGCCTCTGCTAAAGCTAAGACATCAAAGTGAAAACCGGATTGATTGGGTGCGTTTGCCAGCGTGATTCCAACTGTCATCAGCTTGAACTACGACCTCACCCTGTACTGGGTCAAGCAGATCTTCAACGTCACAACAAACGGCAGCTGATTCGAGGACGCGTTCCACAATGGTGATTTCCAGGCAGATTGGGAATATCTGCGACGGCTTTATGGCTGCTGAAACGATCCATGATGACGTCCTGAGCACTACTGCTCGGCGGAAACCGTCATCTCCCTGATCCACGTTTGCAGCGCCCTCAGTTGCTCAGAGTTCTCATGGCAGGTCTGGTAGTTGGTGGCCACGGTTCCTGCGACGGAAGAGAGCGCAATGCCTGCGGCGGCCTCATCAGCATCTCGGGCGGGCTCGGGCAGCTCACCGGCGGCGGCAGCGTCGTGCAGGCGCACAAAGCCACGGTTGATAGTGCAAGCAGCATTGGCTTGAACGGGCACATAGATGGGAACCTCCTTGAAGATGGTGTCGCCCTTCTCGCGGATGACGCGAACGCGGTCGACGTACTGGGTGACGACCTTGACGGTGGCTTGTGCGTGCCGCTGCGCTGACCTTGCCCTCCGGCGCGACGTTGCTCGCGGCCCAGAGGAACTGCTCCCAAGCGGGCAGCTTGGCGACGTCGTAGGCGTAGACCGTGATGAGTTCCGAGGCGTTGATACCAAAATGGGTTGAATACCCTGAAGTGGATTTGATTGCGCCGGTTTCAGCCGTGTACCACTGCAGGGAGAAGCCTCGATGGCTCAGGAGCTCGTTGACCACGGACGGGCGGAACCAGAGCCACCGTCCGATGTCTTCGTCGTTGAGCTCGGCCGAGAACTTGCGCGAACCGTCCGTGTCGACGATAAAGTGCGGCAGATTCTGATCCTCGTCCCCGCGCACACGCGTGCTCTTTCCCTGATGTTTGATCCACTCGTCTCGCCAAAACTCGCCTTCGACGCGCACACCAGGGTAGCCGCTTCGATGGCCCCTGGCGCTCTCTGAGGCGGTGTTGTCGTTCGTCTCAGGCCCCATGACCGGAGCGTCTTCCTCCTCGTCGACGTCGGTGCGCCACATACGAAACGACGCCCAGCTCCCGCCGAACACGGCGTTCAGATCCTTCATGCGCAGCTCGTACCTTCCACCTTCACGCTGCTCCTGGATCTCATTCAGGCCGGCATAGGGGCTGTCCTTGAGGTCGGCCACGTTCTCGACGCGCTGGCGGTAATAGGACAGACGAAGTGACAGGCCGCGCGCGGCCAGATAGTCCATCAGGAACTCGCGCTTGATCTCTATCAGGCGATGGCTGCCATCGCTGTCCACCGTCTCCCTGGCGACGACGACAAAGTTCTCTTCCGGCCTGACCTAGTTCGGCCCCTCCTTAATTAGGCGAAGCGCGACCACTAGGTCAGGATTCAGGATCCACTGCCGGCCACCGACCACGGGCTGTGGGTGCTCGAACACAAGGTTGATCCCGATGGGCTCCTTGTCGTTGTACTGGTACTCGTCGATCGGCGAGTAATGTCCGTCCGAGTACGCATACGGTGCCACGGTGTGCCCGATGCCGATGTCGCTCCAGCTCAAGCGCTCGGCGAGTTCGCGATGCTTGTTTGGAAAGGCGACGGAGCCGCAAGCGAATACGTCGCCGACATACCCAACTTCCTTCACGTTGCCCTTCTCGTCGTTGAGCGACGCCCGGAGCGGGACCCAGGTCGCCCGAGAGAACGGACGCCGAATCTCAGATGCCTGAAGAATCCACGCTTCGTTCATCGATCCTGTCTCGAAGTGATCTCTGCAGTCGCTACCGCTGATCCAGCGGCCGCGCAGGTATTATGTGGACGCCGTTCGCTGATGTTGAACTGGTCGTGGCTATCGACGCAATCCTCGTCCTGCCACGACCGATCCCACGAGCGCGGCTCTGCACTTTCAAGCAGTAGCAGCGTGAGGATGCGATCACGCGCGCCGTAGCTGTGCTTGAACTCGCGCAGCTTCATGTGCTGCGCTTCCTCCGGACACCAGATCGCGGCGGACATCTCGACACCGTCCCACTCCTGTGAGACGTTAGCATCGGCCGCCAGCGTGCCCGGCGGCGGTTCCGCTGGATCGCCATTGCGCCGGATGCGCGCCCGCGTCTTGACCGCGCTGCTGCTACGCCATTCGTACTTCACGTAGCCGTTGTCCCAATAGACGAGGATCGCGCGCTGCGTGGTGAACTTGATGAAGCGGATGCACAGCGCCTCGAACGAAACCTGAAACCGCTTGGCGATGGCGCTGAGGACGTGCAGGTCGATGCGCTGGTTCGAAATCCAGTCGCGCAGCAGGTCGCCGGGCATCAGCAGGTTGCTGGCGAAGTCATCGGCCTCCCGTTCGATGTCGCGGAGCGTCTCAATGCCGGTGTGGACGCTCTGCTTGTCGCAGTTGAAGCTCTGCTGCTGACCGCGATGGAGGATGAAGTGGCCCAGCTCATGGGCGATGGTAAAGCGTCGACGTTCAGGGCCGGCCTTGCCGTTGTAGAAGATGCCCCACTCGGTCGCATCTTTCGGGTTGCGCACCAGCATGCCTTCGCAGCTGTCGACGGCGAGCACCATCGGCGCCTTGATCTCCCGCACGCCCGTGCCGTAGGGCGTGCTCGGCAGCATCTGCCGAACGATCTCCAGATCGATGGCGTCTGGCATGCCCGTGCTGTACCACGCCCGCAACCACTTCTGGACGGTGTTGGCGGCAATGGAGCCAGTGAGGGTCTGCGCTGCGCTCAATCCTCAGTCCCCGCCGTGGCCCTTGTCGGGGAACATGATCTTGAGCGCCTGCCGGTAGCGATCCTTTTCCTCGTCCGTCATCCCGGCGTACTCGCGGAAGAAAGCCACGTCCTCGGGACTGGCTTCGGGTGCCTGCTGCATGGGCGTACCCATCACATCCTCCATCGTCACGCCGAGCACCTGAGCGATCTTCTGAATCCGCTCGGCGGTGGGGCGCTGCCCATCCTTCATCTCCAGTTCCCAGATGTACGCCTTCGTGCAGCCGACCGCGTCGGCGACCTGTTGCAGGGTCAGCTTCTTCGCCTCGCGCAAGCGTCGCAGGCGTGCTCCAAACGCCGAAGCCATGGCGATGCTCCTGTAGTGGCTAAACAGCCAGTGAATGAATCAAGGCTGTCAGTATAGCTGCGAGATACATAAAAGGTCTAGATGTGCCCCATTGATTGACAAGCGGAAATCTGCGGTTCAGAATCGCTTGTATCTCGTCACTTTACCTACGCGAGATACGTGTTCAGTAACCCTGTCGCTGGCCCGTGCAGCCCGTACATCGGTCGCAGACCTCCGACGCCGATCCAGAAAGGACGAACAAGATGAAGAAAACCTTTGTCGACGTGATGCTCGAGCTGCCGGTGGATGCCACGCTGCGCGACTTCCTGACCACGCATGGCCTGCCGGTGCCCGACGGGTTCGCGTGGGACGACACGCCGGAGACCAGCCAGTTCTTGGTGGAGGCGGTCAAGGTGTGGCCCGACACCGCCGCCCGCGACCAGATGATCGCCAACCTCATGGCCGCCGTCCAACTGGGCGACGCGGCGGGCAAGCAGGCGATGTTTGAGGCCGCAGTGGCGGACGGTGCCGCACTGGCGGGCCTGACGCTGTGCCGCAGCGACATCCATCGCTCGTTCTGGCTGTACGTCAACCACCCGACGCTGTTCGAGCGCGCCTACGACTTCAGCTTCTGGGAGCACCACGGGCCGCAGACCCAGCAATACGATCTGGGCCTGAAGCGCCAGCCGAACGGTTCGGACACCAACCTGGCCGCGCTGCGCCACGCGATCTCGGCCTTCTACAAGCGCGAGATGCAGTGTGGCGACAGCAGCGTGGCGCACTTGGTCGAGCGCAGCCCCGGCGTGTTCCTGCTGACCGTCCACGTCAAGGACATGGCCATGCTGCGGCTGGAGTTCGAGGGCTCGGCCCTGAAGCGCCGCGTCGGCAATCCCAACATCCACATGGTGCTGGAGTACGCCAAGTCCACCGGCGTGGTGCGCACGCTGGTGCGCGGCGGCCAGAAATACCAGCAGATGCTGGTCGAGGCCTTCGCCGAGCATGTGCTCGGTGTCAAGGCGAACGCGCACCGGATCAAGTCGCCGACGCTGAATTTGTCGATGCTGCGCACCGGCTTCGACGTGCCCGAAGCGTTCGAGGACGGGTTTTCGATGGTGCAACTGAAGGCGCCCACGCTCCTCAGCCCGGACGCCGCGCTGAAGATCGAGTGCACTGCGATGCAGTCCAGCCAGCAACGCTCGGTGCATGAGCTGCTGAAGGAGAAGCTGCCCGGCCCGCTGGAAGGCCAGTGGGCGGTGACGGCGGCACAGGTCAATCTCTACTATCCGCCCGAGCCGGGCCGCACACGCGCCAAGGTGGTCACCATCGAGGTGACCAGCAAGGGGCGGCTGAACCTGCACAAGTTCGACGCCAAGATGCAGGCGCAGCTGGAAGGCTATCTGGTCGCGGTGGGCATCTTGCAGAAGGGCCAGACCCTGAGCGCGCAGGAGCTTCCGCCGGAGGCGGATGCGATCAGTTCCTCCTCGGCGTTCGAGGACTGATCGATGTCGGCGCACGATGCCTGGGCCTTGGTCTGCCGCCTGTTCGCGGGCGGCACGCCCGTGCTGCGAACCACGCTGCCGTCCCGCGAGCTGGCTGCGCTGTCGGTCCTCGGCAAGGCCGTCAAGCCGACGGTCGTCGATCAGTCGTTCGTCCTCTGTCCTCATTGTCAGCAGCATCGGGCGCAGGTGTGGGGTGATGGTCGCGGCGGGCGCATGTGCCGTTGCCCGGATTGCGGGCCGGTGGCGGTCGAAGTGAACGACGGTGCAGCCTTGGCCTTGGACGAGGACTGGTTGCGCCAAAAGTTGCGTCTTGCGCTCGACATCGAAAGCCGCGACGGCATCGATGATCTGGGCGGCGAGGTGTGGCGGCTCGGTGATGCTCGACGGTCGCCCGTCCTGCTGACCCGCGACCTGACGCGGGTGCTGCACGAACCCGCGCTGCTGGATCGCGTGCGCGTGGCGGGCGGCGACATTCGGGTGATCACGCCGAGGCCGAGCACGACTCGCGGCTCGCCTTTCGGTGCGGGCGTCGAGTGGTTGGTGCTGGAGGAACGCTTCACGTTCTACGGCGGCGGGATCACGTTCATCGCCTCGCCGTCGTCTGCGACGCCAGTGGTCGTCGATCCGGCCGCGCCGGTGAATGGGCCGTTTTCGGCGGACTTCAAGTGGGCGACGCTGCCGGACATCAGCAGCGTGCCGATCCAGTTCACCGATGGTCAGGCCAAGGTGTTCGAGTCGCTGTGGTCGTTCAAGGGCGAAGCCACGACGGCGGAGCGAATCATGCAGCGCGCGGGCTTGGGAAGCGACAAGCCGATTGACGTCTTCAAGATCAAGGCGAAGGACAAGGGCAAGCCGGAGCCTGCGGCGCAGCACGCGGCCTACGGTGCACTCGTGGTCACGCAGAAGCGCGCAGGCTTGTATGCGATGCCGTGCGCGGCAGCGGGAAAGGAGGTCTCCATGACGTGATCTCACCACCCGATGCGCCAAGGCTCGCGCCGACTTCAAGAGCCTGACTTTTTCAATTTTTTGGAGTGCTTGAAATGAGCGGAAAAAACCAATGGGTCGTACCCATCAACGGCGGTGATCAGTGGGGTGTGCGGGGAGAAGGCAATGACCGTCTCACCTCCATCCATGACACGCAACAACAGGCGATTGACCGTGCGCGGGACATCGCCATCAACCAGCAGAGCGAGATGTTCATCCAAGGGCGTGATGGCCAGATCCGTGAGCGCAACAGCTACGGTGACGACCCGTTCCCGCCCAAGGGCTGACGTGGAGGCTGGCCTCGCGGGTTTGCCGTTCTGCATTGCTCGTGCAAACCCGCGAGGCAACCATTCGCGTCGGCACACGCACAAGTGGTTGATGAACAACGCCGTCTGCGAGTGCCACGGCGAAGAAGTTGGCGCGGGTTTCGAGAGAAGATAGGGCGGAACAGGGGCGAACCGGGCGCGTCGTGGCGGTCGGACGACCGGCTGGTGGCACCCGCAGAATGGCCAGGAACCCCGCGTGGCGGGCGGATTCCGCAAAGGAAAACGCCCAACCGAGAACGGTTGGGCGCTGAATAGTGGTGGAGAGGAGGAGGATCGAACTCCCGACCTCCGCATTGCGAACGCGGCGCTCTCCCAGCTGAGCTACCCCCCCACGAAGGCGTTTATTTTAGCGCGGCTTGCTCGGCCTCGGGCGTCAGCAGCGCTTCCATCTCCTTGCGGATCTGGAAGGCGCGGGTGCTGGTGTCCATGGCGACGTCGTCCCAGGTCAGGCACTGCCCGGCGGCGACCGGGCGCACCAGGCGCACGTCGTGCGCCAGGCCCAGCGGCAGCCCGCCGATGGCGACCGAGCGCGCCGCCGGTTGCAGTTTGCCCCACACGGTGTAACCGCCTTCGCCGTCCAGCACCTCGCCCGGTTGCAGGTCGCGCTTGGCGGTGGCGACGACGTCGGCGCGCCAGCCGGTGGCCACGCCGGTCGGCTCACCGCGCAGGGTGACGCTGGCCACGCTCATGCCGACTTCCAGGCCGATCAAATGCCAGCGCTTGTACAGCGTGAAGTAGCGGCCGCTGTCGTCGGTCTGGGCGTTGTATTCCTCGAAGCAGTGGCGGATGTAGTCGGTCTCGCCTTCGACCGTGACCCACACGCCCATGCGGATGTCGTAGTCGATCGGCGTGCCGTCTGGGCGCAGGCTGGAAATCACTTCGACCATGCCTTTGCGCTCCAGCACGCCGCCTTCGCTGCGCGGGCGCGTCAGGTTGGGAATTTCGTCCACGCTGCCGGGCGGGTAGAGCAGGCCGTCGCTGGGCACCGACAAGCCGGTGGCGTTGGCCACGGCCGTGCTTTCAATCGACGGTTTGGAGCCGTCCAGAAAGCTGTTGAACATCTTGGGGTTGAGGCCGCCGCGCAGTGCCTGTTCGGGCGTCAGGCCGTAGTACCCCCACACGGTTTCAGGCGTCGATGCGCTGAAGTGCGGCAGCCACTTGTGGCCGCGCCCGGCGGCGACCACCGGAAAGCCGCAGGTGCGTGCCCAGTCGACCAGATCGCAGATCAGCGCAGGCTGGTCGCCAAAGGCGAGCGAATAAACCACGCCTGCTTCTTGCGCGCGCCGCGCCAGCAGCGGGCCGCAAAACGCGTCCGCCTCCACCGTGACGTTGACCACGTGCTTGCCGTGGGCGAAGGCTTGCAGGCAGTGGTCGACCGCGGCGACTGGGTGGCCCGTGCATTCGACGACCACGTCCACCGCCGGGTGGCGCACCAGCGCTTGCCAGTCGTCGCCGATGTGGGTGTTGCCCAGGCGAACGGCTTCGTCCAGCGACGCGGCCGTGGTGCGCTCGGCCGACCAGCCCACGCGCTGCAGGTTGGCACGCGCGCCATCGGGCGACAGATCGGCAATTCCGACCAGGTGCACGCCCGGCGTGCGCGGCACCTGGGCCAGGTACATCGACCCGAACTTGCCCGCGCCGATCAGCGCGACGCGCACCGGGCGGTTGTCGGCCGCGCGTTGCTGGAGTTGACGGTACAGGCTCATCGTGGCGTGTCCTTGGTGAGGCGGTCGACGGCGGCGCGCAGCGTGTGCTGGCTGGGCAGCGCGGGGTGCAGGCACCGGCGCGGTGGGGCGATGGTCATGGGCTTGTCTCCTGGGCGCTCTGTTTGTCATAGCTGCCTGCGCAGCTTCATGGCGCGTCAAAGGCCATTCTAGGCAGGTGTTTTCCCCGGTCCGCCGCACACGCGACAAGGCGGCGCGTTTTGCGACAATAGCGCGACCCATGGCCCGCCTGACCGCACCCATTCGCCGCGAAGCCCCTGACATCCAGTGGCTGGAACGCATGTACAACAACCGCATGCGCGTACCGGACCACCCGGACTACTTTGCGCGCTGGGCGGCCGAATCGGCCCTGGTGCGGCGCAGCCTGCCGTGCGAGCTGGACGTGGCCTACGGCACGGCCGCACGCGAACGGTTGGACGCCTTCCCCGCCGCGCGCGCTGGCGCGCCGCTGGTGGTCTTTGTGCACGGCGGCTATTGGAAGGCGCTGGACAAATCCATGCACAGCTTTGTCGCCGGCGCGCTGCACGCGGCCGGCGCCGCGGTGGTGGTGCCCAACTACACGCTGGCGCCGCAGGCCAGCGTGCCGCAGATCACCTTGCAAGTCGCCCGTGCTGTCGCCTGGGCCTGGCGCAATGCGCGCGGCCTGCGCGCCGACCGCCGGCGCATTGCCGTCATCGGCCATTCGGCGGGCGGCACCATGGCGGCCATGATGCTGGCCTGCGCCTGGCCGCTGGTCGACGCCGACATGCCGGCCGGCGCCGTGCGCCGCGCCATGGGTCTGTCCGGCCTGTACGACCTGGCGCCGCTGTACGACACGCCCAGCCTGCAAGAGGTGCTGCGCTTGACGCCGCAGCAAGTGCAGCAGGTGAGCCCCGCGCGCGTGCCCTACAGCGGCCGTGGGCGCCTGGTCGCCGTGGTCGGCGCTGAAGAAAGCGGTGAATACTTGCGGCAGAACCGCCTGGTCCAGCAAGCCTGGGGGCGCGAGCGCGTGCCCGTGGCCGCTGCCATCAAGGGGCTGAACCATTTCAGCATCGTCGACGCGCTGGTGCAGCCCGGCCACCGCGTCAACGCGCTGGCGCGCGAGCTGTGCCGCTGAAGACGGGTGCTTTGAAAAGCATAGCTGGCCGCGCAGGTGGCTTTAGGGCAAGCGGCCGATTTGATTCAGAAATCGAATTGTTGGAAGGCATGGTTGACAGCGTGCCGCGCCGCCGCCTGAGCGACGCTGCCGCATGACCGAACTCGTCCCCTGGCTGCTCGACTGGGCTTACCCCGCGGCCGTGATCGCGCTGGGCTATGTCGTACTCGGCCTCACTGGTTTCGGCTCGGCCCTGGTGGCGGTGCCGCTCTTGGCCTGGCGCTGGCCGCTGGTGGAGGTCGTGCCGATGGTGCTGCTGATCGACGTGCTGGCCTCGCTCTTGATGGGCGGGTTGAACCTGCGCGAAGTGCGCTGGGACGAAGCGCGCCGCCTGCTGCCCGGCATGGTGGTGGGCGCCTTGCTGGGGCTGTGGCTGGCGCAGCGGGCGACCTCAGCCGTGCCGCTGATCGTGCTCGGCGCTTACGTGATGTGGGTGGGGGGGCAGGCGTTTCGCGCGCGGCCCGCGGCGGCGAGTGACCGGGTGCCGGCCTCGCCCGCGTGGCTGGGCGCGCTGTACGGCGGCGGCGTGGGGCTGGTCGAAATCCTGTTTGGCACGGCTGGCCCGCTGGTGCTGGCCTGGTTGGCGCGCCAACGGGTGGAGGCGCGTGGCATGCGCGCGTCCACGCCGGCCATCATCATGGTGGCGGCGCTGGGCGCGATCGCGCTGATGGCGGTGGACGGGCGCCTGGCCAGCGGCGCCATCTGGCAGCGCCTGCTGGTGCTGCTGCCGGTGGCCGTGGTGTCGGTGCTGGCCGGCCATGCGCTGGCGCACCGCGTGCCGACAGAGGCCCTGCGCCGCAGCATCTGCGGCCTGCTGATCGTGAGCGGCGCGATGCTGATCCTGAACGCGCTGCGCCGCATGGGTTGAACGCGGGCAGGGCGCCGGCACGCCGCTGTGTCGCACGGCTTTCAGGCTGGATTGCTGCGAATTTGCTAGCTGCCCGCGCAATCTGTTGTGGGGCGGGCGGCCGATTTCATTCAAAAAACCGGCCGAGCGGATCGGCCGTGCCGTGCCTTACATCAGCAGGTGTTCACCCGCGTTGTCGCCGCCCAGGATGACGTAGTTGACCTTGCGGATGTCCAGCAGCTTCTTGCCGCCGGCGTAGCTGATGGAGCTTTGCACGTCCTGCTCCATCTCGGTCAGCGTGTCGGCCAGTTTGCCGCGCACCGGCTCCAGGATGCGCTTGCCTTCAACGTGGCGGTACTCGCCCTTGTTGAAGTCACTGGCCGAGCCGTAGTACTCCTTGAACAGCTCGCCGTTCACTTCCACGGTGTTGCCCGGCGATTCTTCGTGGCCGGCAAACAGCGAGCCGATCATGACCATGGTCGCGCCAAAGCGGATGCTCTTGGCGATGTCACCGTGGCTGCGGATGCCGCCGTCGGCAATGATCGGTTTGGTGGCCACGCGCGCGCACCACTTCAGCGCCGACAGCTGCCAGCCACCGGTGCCAAAGCCGGTCTTCAGCTTGGTGATGCACACCTTGCCCGGGCCCACGCCGACCTTGGTCGCGTCGGCGCCCCAGTTTTCCAGGTCGATCACGGCTTCGGGCGTGGCCACGTTGCCGGCGATGATGAAGGCGTCGGGCAGCTTCTTGCGGATGTGCCAGATCATGTCGCGCACCGTGTCGGCATGGCCGTGCGCGATGTCGATGGTGATGTATTCGGGCGTCAGGCCCAGCTCGGCCAGGGTGTCGACGGTGGCGTAGTCGGGCGCCTTCACGCCCAGCGAGATCGAGGCGAACAGCCCGCGCCCCTGCATGTCGCGCACGAAGGCCACGTTGTCGATGTCAAAGCGGTGCATGACATAGAAGTAGCCGTTGGCCGCCAGCTGCTGGCAGACCTTTTCGTCCACCACCGTCTTCATGTTGGACGGCACGACCGGCAGTTTGAAGTGGCGCCCGCCAAAGTCGACGCCAGCATCGCATTCGCTGCGGCTTTCCACGCGGCACTTGCGCGGCAGCAGCAGCACCTGGTCGTAGTCGAAGATTTCCATGAGTTTCCAAGCTCCATCGAAGGTTGATCAACGTTGGGCGCTTGGCTTGGCCGGTTCTCGTGGCGTGGACACGGGAATGTGACGCGCACAAAAAACCGGGCCAAGAAAACTTGGGCCCGGTGATTGATTGTACGGCCTTGCGTCGCGGCCTGCAGGCTCAGGGCTTGCCCGGGCGACCGTCCGAGGCAGTAGCGGAGAACGTGGGGTGCCCGCCCGCCACGATGCGGGCACGTGTCCCGTCGATGAGCGTGGTCAGAAAGCCGTACGCGTGGGCGTCCAGCGCAGCGCGGGTCATCTTGGGGCCGAAAAAGCCGTTGACGTACAGGGAGGCGACACCGTGGACCATCGAATGCGCTTGGCGCGACAACCAGCCGACTTCGGCCTCGTCGAAACCGACCACCGCGCGGCAATCGCTGACGGCTTGGTACAGCACGGCCATCGCTTTGCCGCCGGCTTCGATCAGGTTGGGGTGTGCGGCCAAGTGGATCTCAGGGCTGTACATCAGCCGGTACACATGGGGGCGGCTGGCGGCGAAGTCGATGTAGGCCATGCCGCAGGCTTTGAGCGCGTCGATCGGGTCGGTGCACGCCGCCCGCGCCGCGTCTTCACGCGCGGTGAGGTCGGTGAACGCTTCGGCCAGCGCGGCCGCCAGCAGCGCTTCGCGGCTCTTGAAATGGCGGTAGGGCGCGGCATTGCTCACGCCGGCGCGCTCGGCCGTGGCGCGCAGGTTCAACTGCGGGCCGCTGCCCGATTCGATCTGTTCCAGCGCCGCCGCCACCAGCGCGCGCCGCAGATCGCCGTGGTGGTACGGCGCCTTGGGGACGATGGGTGTGTTCAAAACGCATCAGCCGGCGTAGCCAGGGCCTTTTTCATGTTGACGCTATTTACATAAATGCTTACGCTTCAAGTTGTCAGTGTTAACTTGACTCCAAGAAGTCTGCTGTCTCAGGGGGATACGTCGCGCAGCCCCTGACTGGGTACCCCATCGTACCCAGTTGGGGTGCTGGACGCGAAACGGCAGACATAGTCGAGCCCCGCGAGGGGCACTTCCGCAAGAACGGCTTTCGCCCATGTTGCATGCAGTTGCGGTTCATACGGTCAACGTTGCTGACAAATGCTGCAAATTCAGGTTGCGACAGCCAATGGCTGTCAGCGCATTGACTTGCCGCATACCACGCGCGTACGCTTCGGTTGCCCTCACACCGATCGCGGGGTTGCTACCCCCGCGCCGCATTCAGCGCGAACTGCCGCAGCGCGCCTGCGCCAGCACGACCAGCCTCCCTTGTGCATCGGTCACCCAGCCGACGACGCCCAGCCGTTCCGGCTGCGTGCCTTCCGGCAGGTTCATCGGCCGCCACAGCTGGTAGGGCCAGTCGGCTGAGGGTTGTGGTTCGATTGGCTCGGTCAGCAGGTTGCGCACCAACTGGCGCGGCACGGGTGAGCCTTCCGTGCCCGCGGGCAACCATTCGACCAGCGCCAACCAGCCAGTAAAAGGGCCTTGCGCGTCCCGCTGGGCGTTGAAACGGAGGGACGCGCCGACGTAGCCGCCCAACGCCAGACCGTGTTGCACGCGCAGTCGGTGCTGGCCGACGGGCTCGCTTTCGCTCTTGCTTTGCGACTGCGTGAATGCCCCACCTTCGGGGATGGGCAAAGGCGAGGCATCCAGCCGCTGCCGGGCTTCGCGGCGCGCGACGGCGGCCATGGGGGCGTCGTCGCCGCTGTCTGCCGGGACGACCCAGTCCAGCACGACCGCACCCCGTGGTGCCGGCGCCAGGGGTTGGCCGGTCCAGCAATCGGGGCAATCGGCGCTCATGAAGCGCTCCACCAGCCAGCGCGGGGCGCGCTGACCATCGCTGCTGCAGGAAGCGGGCGGCTCGGCCTGCGACGCGCCATGCGCCATCAGCGCGAGCAGGGCGGTGGCCACGTGCAACGCCCGCAGCGGGTGGCACCAGCGGTACGTGCGTGCGTGCGCAGGGGCGTGTGATGGGCTGGGCATATCGGGTGGGAAAGGCACGTTGGCGGCGGCTTTCTACAATCGGGCCATGTTCCCACAATCGGATGCCGCCGCCCAGGCGGAGATGCCCCTGCTGCAGGGCCTCAACCCCGAACAACGCGCCGCCGTTACCCTGCCGCCCGAACCCGCGCTGATCCTGGCCGGGGCCGGTTCGGGCAAGACCCGTGTGCTGACCACGCGCATCGCCTGGCTGCTGCAGACCGGCCAGGTCTCCCCCGGCGGCGTGCTGGCCGTCACCTTCACCAACAAGGCCGCCAAGGAGATGCTGACGCGCCTGACGGCCATGCTGCCGCTGAACGCGCGCGGCATGTGGATCGGCACCTTCCACGGCCTGTGCAACCGCCTGCTGCGCGCGCACCACAAGCTGGCGAACCTGCCACAGACCTTCCAGATCCTGGACACGCAGGACCAGCTGTCGGCCATCAAGCGGCTGTACAAGCAGCACAACGTCGACGAAGAGCGCTTTCCGCCCAAGCAGATGCAGTGGTTCATCGCCGGCTGCAAGGAAGACGGAGAGCGGCCCCGCGACGTCAGCGTGCACGACGGCGACGCGCGCCGCAAGGTCGAGATCTACCAGCTGTACGAAGAGCAATGCCAGCGCGAAGGCGTGGTCGACTTTGGTGAGCTGATGCTGCGCAGCTATGAATTGCTGCGCGACAACGACGCCGTGCGCGAGCATTACCGCCGGCGCTTTCGCCACATCCTGATCGACGAGTTTCAGGACACCAACCGCCTGCAGTACGCCTGGATCAAGATCATCGCCGGGCTGCCGGCTGAAGGCGGTGGCGGCGCCATCATGGCCGTGGGCGACGACGACCAGAGCATTTACGCCTTTCGCGGCGCGCGCGTGGGCAACATGGCCGACTTCGTGCGCGAATACCACGTGCAGCACCAGATCAAGCTGGAGCAAAACTACCGCAGCCACAGCCACATCCTGGATTCGGCCAACCAGCTGATCAGCCACAACAAGAAGCGCCTGGGCAAGGAGCTGCGCACCGACCAGGGCGCCGGTGAGCCGGTGCGCGTGTACGAGGCGCCCAGCGATTTCGCCGAAGCCGAGTGGGTGGTCGACGAGATGCGCCAGCTGGTCAAGGGTGAAGGCCACGAGCGCAAGGAAATCGCCGTGCTGTACCGCAGCAACGCGCAAAGCCGCGTGCTGGAAACGCAGCTGTTCAACGCCGGCGTGCCTTACCGCGTGTACGGCGGCCTGCGGTTCTTCGAGCGGGCCGAGGTCAAGCACGCGCTGGCGTATTTGCGCCTGCTGGAGAACCCGCGCGACGACACCAGCTTCTTGCGCGTCGTCAACTTTCCGCCGCGCGGCATCGGCGCGCGCAGCATCGAGCAGTTGCAGGACGCCGCACGCGACGCCGGCACGGCGCTGGTCGACGCCGTCAGCAACGTGCCAGGCAAGGCGGGCGCCAACCTGGCCGCCTTCGTCGCCAAGATCGACGTGCTGCGCGAACAGACCGCCGGCCAGACGCTGCGCGAGATCATCGAACGCACGCTGGACGACAGCGGCCTGCTGGAGCATTACCGCGCCGAGCGCGACGGCGCCGACCGGGTCGAGAACCTGGAAGAACTGGTCAACGCGGCCGAGAGCTTCGTCACGCAAGAAGGTTTTGGCCGCGACGCTGTGGCGCTGCCAGTGGACGAGACCGTCGGCCTGACCCAAAGCCCGGCCAGCCAGGGCCTGGACCCGAACGCGCCGCTGCTCGACGAGCGCCTGCCCGAGCCGCCGCCCCCGGTCGACACCGACACCGGCGAAACGCTGAGCCCGCTGGCCGCCTTTTTGACGCACGCCGCGCTGGAGGCCGGCGACAACCAGGCGCAGGCCGGCCAGGACGCCGTGCAGCTGATGACCGTGCACGCCAGCAAGGGGCTGGAGTTTGACGCGGTCTTTATCACCGGGCTGGAAGAGGGCCTGTTCCCCAACGAAAAGGCGATGAGCGACTTTGAAGGGCTGGAGGAAGAGCGCCGCCTGATGTATGTGGCCATCACGCGCGCGCGCAAGCGCCTGTACCTCAGCCACGCGCAGACGCGGCTGCTGCATGGGCAGACGCGCTACAACATCAAGAGCCGCTTCCTGGAAGAGCTGCCCGAAGATTCGCTGAAGTGGATCACGCCGCGCCACAGCGGCTTTGCGTCCATCCCCGCTGCGCATTCAGGCGCTGGCCGCGCGCGCCCTGCATGGGGCAACAGCGCTATTTACCCCGACATGGTGGCCAGCGCCGCGCCGCTGCCGCCGCGCAAGGCCGAGCCCGCGCACGGCATCCGCGCCGGCATCAAGGTGTTCCACACCAAGTTTGGTGAAGGCCAGGTGATGGCGGTGGAAGGCGCGGGCGACGACGCGCGCGCGCAGGTCAACTTTCCGCGCCACGGCCTGAAGTGGCTGGCGCTGGCGGTGGCCAAGCTGACGGTGGTGGAATAGCGAATCGCTATAAAAAGAGAAGCTGGCCGCGCAGATGGTTGTAGGGCTGCGGGTCGATTTGGCTTGAAAAAACCGCTGGCCACCCATCGGGGCCCAGCGGCCAGCGCTGTACGGCGATCAGGCTTCGGCGCTGCCTTCTGCCGGCATGTCGCTCACGTCGAAGGTGTCGCGGAACGTGGCCCACAGGGCGGCCAGCATGATGGTCGAGATCGCCAGGCTCACCGGCACCATGGCGCCCAGGGCGATGTTCGGGTTGCCCAGCATGCCCGACACCATCATCAGCACCAGCAGGGCCAGCATGCCGATCATGAGCAAGCCCATGAAGAAGACGATATAGGCGCCGGCATTGCGCAGCACCCCCACGGCGCTGAAGAACAGGCTTTTGGCGATCGGCACCTGGTACCAATGCACCAGCGCCGGGGCGTGCCAGAACAGGATCGACACGGGTAGGAACAGCACCAGCGTCAGCATCGTCATGCGCATGTTGGCGCGCATGGCTTCCTGGACGGCCGGGTCCTTCAGGATCTCCGGGGTGAGCTGACCGCCCTTGGCCGCCAGCAGTTCGGCCATCTTCCCCTGATCGCCCACCATGGACGCGATGCCCACGATCAACAGCCCGGCGGCCGCGTACAGCACGCCCAGCACAAGCATCGACCGCGTGTTGGCGGGCGACACGCGAAACGCCGTCAGCAGCAGCCGGGGCATCGGGAAGCGCCCCGCTTCCACGGTGCGCGACGCGGCCATCATGCCGACCGTGAAGGCGGGCACCAACATCAGCGACACGAATTCGCCCGCCAGCGGCACGTAGCCCGCCAACTGGCTGAAGGCCATGAAGACGAAGAACAGACCGGCAAAGGCCAGCGGCTGCTTGAAGAACAGGCGCAGGCCTTCACGCACCCACTGCGTGCCGGTGCGGGCCGGGACGACGTGCAGCTTCATGGCAGCAGCGGGTTGGCCACGCGCGCGCGCAGCACGCGCTCGAAATGCGTGGGGTCGTGCGGTTTAAGCATGCTGGCTTCGCGTGGCAGGTGGTAGTCCCACAGGCGCGAGATCCAGAAGCGCAACGCGCCGGCGCGCAGCATGGCGGGCAGCAGGCGGCGCTCAGCGTCCGTCAGCGGGCGCACCGCGGTGTAGGCGGCCAGCATGGCTTGCGTGCGCGCGGCGTCGGCCTGGCCCGTGGGCAAGTCAATAGCCCAGTCGTTCAGCGTGACCGCCAGGTCGAACAGCCAGGCGTCGACCCCGGCGAAGTAGAAGTCGAAAAAGCCGGACAGCACGGGCTGCTCGGGCGTGCCTTCGAACATCACGTTGTCGCGGAACAGGTCGGCGTGGATCGGACCGCGCGGCAGGGCGGCGTAGGCCGACCCGGCGGCGATGTGGTTCTGGTAAGCGAGTTCGGTGCGGATCAGCGCGGCTTGCGCAGCGTCCAGGTGCGGCAACACCACCGGCACCGTCTCATTCCACCAGGGCAGGCCACGCAGGTTGGGCTGGCGCAAGGGGTAGTCGCGCCCCGCTAGGTGGGCGCGTGCCAGCATGTCGCCGACGGCGGCGCAGTGCGCCACCCGGGGCTGTAATTCGCTCTTACCGCGCAGGCGGTTGACGACGGCAGCGGGCTTGCCGCACACCGTGTGCAGGATGTCGTCTTCTTCGGGCCCGATAGGCACGCCCCGGGCCTTGGCCTGAGGCTCGGGCACCGGCACGCCGTGCTGCGCCAGGTGCTTCATCAGGTGCAGGTAGAAGGGCAATTGCGCATGGTGCAGGCGCTCGAACAGCGTCAGCACCCATTCGCCCTGGTCGGTGGTGGCGAAGTAGTTGGTGTTTTCGATGCCGCCTTCAATGCCGCGCAGCGCGGTCAATTCACCCAGGCCCAGGGCGCGCATCAGCGCGCCGGCCTCCTGGTCGGAAACTTCGGTGTAAACCGCCATGTCGTCGGTCGGTCAGCGCAGCTTAGAACTGGACTTTCCAGACCCGGCGGCCGGGCGCGCCCGGGCCGGCTTCACCCGCGCCCATGTTGGTCGGGTCGGCCGGCTGCACGCTGTACGGCGGCACGTTGGCCTTGGGCTGCACGGTGATGCTCTTGGTTTCGCCGCCTGTGCGCACCTCGTCCACGCGGCTGCCCGCGTCTTCGGTGCGGATGTGCTCCACGCGCTGCGTGCGGCGGTCCAGCCGCGGTGCGTCGCGCGTCACCTCGGCGCCGGCAGCGCCGGCCGAAGCTGGCTGGGCCGGTGCAGGCGCTTGCGCCCAGGCGCCGACCACCCCCGAAAGGGCCCAGGTGGCCATAGTGGCCCGGAGTAAAACAGTTGCACGCATGTCCCGATTCTAGTGGGGGGCGCATGCACCCCTGTAGGACGGCGTGCACAATCCGCCCATGAACGACGTGCCTTCTTCCGCCGCCCCTGAGGCGAGCCCGAACGACGCCCCGGCCACCGTCGCCGCCCGGCCGACGATGCTGCTGGTCGACGGCTCCAGCTACCTGTACCGCGCCTACCACGCCATGCCCGATCTGCGGGCCGACCCGGCCGACCGCGCCAGCCAGCCCACGGGCGCCATCCGCGGCATGATCAACATGCTGAACAGCTTGCGCAAGGACTATCCCGACGCCGCCTACGTCGCCTGCGTGTTCGACGCCTCCGGACCCACCTTCCGCGACGACATCTACCCGGAATACAAAGCGCAACGCGCACCCATGCCGGACGATTTGCGCAGCCAGATCGCGCCCATCCACGAAGTGGTGCGCCTGATGGGCTGGCCGGTGCTGGCCGTGCCCGGGGTGGAGGCCGACGACGTCATCGGCACGCTGGCCAAGGCGGGTGAGGCGAAGGGGCTGGAGGTGGTGATTTCGAGCGGTGACAAGGATTTGGCGCAGCTGGTTACGCCGGCCATCTCCATCATCGACACCATGAATGGCAAGCGCCGCGACGTGGCTGGCGTGCTGGCCGAATTCGGCGTGTCGGCCGCGCAGATGCTGGACTACCAGACCCTGGTCGGCGACAGCGTCGACAACGTGCCGGGCGTCGACAAGGTCGGCCCGAAGACGGCCGCGAAATGGTTGGCCGAGTATGGGTCGCTTGATGCGCTGGTGGCGCAGGCCGACAAGGTGAAGGGCGCGGCGGGCGAGAACCTGCGCAAGGCGCTGGACTGGCTGCCGACCGGGCGCCAGCTGCTGCAGATCCGCACCGACTGCGATTTGACGGGGCATGTTGAGGGGTTGCCTGCTCTGGATTCGATAGCTGCCCGCGCAGGTGAGATTAGCGCCTTGGCCGAGTTTTATGAGAAATATGGCTTTCGCACCCTGGCCAAGGCCGTGCAAAGTGGCGCGGCGGCGAAAGGGGCGAGCAAGGGCGCCAAGCCGGCCGCAGACGCCACCACGGCGCCACAGACCGATCTGTTCGGCGGCGAGCCGGTGGCATCCAAAGCGGGCGACACGCTGGCTTACGACACCGTCCTGGATTGGCCCAGCTTCGACACCTGGCTGGCCCGCATCGAACAGGCCGAGCTGACGGCGATCGACACCGAAACGACCTCGCTGGACGAGATGCAGGCGCGCATCGTCGGCATCTCGCTCAGCGTCGCGCCGGGGCAGGCCGCCTACATCCCGTTGGCCCACAGCGGGCCGGACGCGCCCGAGCAGTTGCCGATCGACGAGGTGCTGGCGCGCCTGAAGCCTTGGCTGGAAAACCCCGCCAAAAAAAAGCTGGGCCAGCACTTCAAGTACGACCGCCATGTGTTTGCCAACCACGGCATTCAGGTGGCCGGTTTTGTGCACGACACCATGCTGGAAAGCTACGTGCTGGAAGTGCACCGCCCGCACGGCCTGGCCAGTTTGGCGCAGCGCCACCTGGGGCGCGCCGGCATTAACTACGAAGACCTGTGCGGCAAGGGCGCGCACCAGATCCCGTTTGCGCAGGTGCCGGTCGACAAGGCTGCGCACTACGCCTGCGAAGACGCCGACCAGACGCTGGACGTGCACCTGGCGCTGTGGCCGCAGCTCGAGAAGGACGAGCGCCTGCGCGCGATCTACGAGCTGGAAATCGCCACCAGCGAAGTGCTGTTCACCATGGAGCGCACCGGCGTGCGCATCGACGCCGACCAGTTGCGCCAGCAAAGCCACGACCTGGGTCAGCGCATCCTGGCGCTGGAACAAGAGGCGCACGATTTGGCCGGCCAGCCCTTCAACCTGGGCAGTCCCAAGCAGATCGGCGAGATCTTTTTCGTCAAACTCGGCTTGCCCGTGGTCAAGAAAACTGCGACCGGCGCGCCCAGCACGGACGAAGAGGTGCTGGAAAAGCTGGCCGAAGACTATCCGCTGCCCGCGCGCATCCTGGAGCACCGCGGCTTGTCCAAGCTCAAGGGCACCTACACCGACAAGCTGCCGCAGATGGTCGATCCGGCCACCAGCCGCGTGCACACGCACTATGCGCAGGCCGTGGCGGTGACGGGGCGCCTGTCCAGCAACGACCCCAACCTCCAGAACATCCCGGTGCGCACGGCCGAAGGGCGGCGCATCCGTGAAGCCTTTGTCGCCGCGCCGGGCCACGTCATCGTCAGCGCCGACTACAGCCAGATCGAGCTGCGGATCATGGCGCACCTGTCGGGCGACGAAGCGCTGCTGAAAGCCTTCACCGAAGGGCTGGACGTGCACCGCGCCACGGCCGCCGAAGTCTTCAGCGTGACGGCGGAGCAGGTCAGCAGCGAACAGCGCCGCTACGCCAAGGTCATCAACTTCGGCCTGATCTACGGCATGAGCAGCTTTGGCCTGGCGCGTAACCTGGGGATCGACAATACGGCGGCCAAGAACTACATCGACCGCTACTTTGAGCGCTACCCCGGCGTGCGCCGCTACATGGACGACACGGTCACCTTCGCCCGCGCCAACGGCTACGTCGAAACCGTCTTCGGCCGCCGCCTGTACCTGCCCGAGATCAACGGCGGCAACGGCCCGCGCAAGAAAGCGGCCGAGCGCCAGGCCATCAACGCGCCCATGCAGGGCACGGCGGCCGACCTGATCAAGAAGTCCATGGTGGCCGTGCAGGACGTGCTGCAAAAAGAGAAGCGTGCCACGCGCATGGTGATGCAGGTGCACGACGAGCTGGTGTTCGAGGTGCCCGACATGGAGCTGGACTGGGCACGTGCCGAAGTCCCGCGCCTGATGGCCAGCGCGGCCGAGCTCAAGGTCCCGCTGCTGGCCGAAGTCGGCGTGGGGCCGAACTGGGAGCAGGCGCATTGAGTGTGAGGCGTCTGCCGACGCAGCCCACACGCCGATGGGCGATCTTGGCCACGTTTCAGCGCTGCGCGCTGGCGTTCAGGCTGCTGTTCGCGCCCGCCAGTCCTTCGGTGCCACACCAAACTGGTCAATGAACCAGCGCGTGAACGAGCCCTGGCGCGTGTAGCCCAACAGCGCGGCGATGCGGCCGAGTGTGTACTTGGGGTTTTTCATGTAGCGCTGCACCAGGTCGCGCCGCACGGCGTTGACTTCGCTTGAGAACGATGAGCCTGCGTGGTCCAGCCGGCGTTGCAGAGTACGCACGCTGAGGTGCAAGTGGGTGGCGACGCGTTCGATGGAGGCGCCGCCGTCGATAGGCAGCAGCATGAAGACCGCCTGGCGCACTTCCTGCAAGGCGATGTCTGGCGCGGTGGCGTTCTGCGGGCGCGCCAGGCTTTCGGCGTAGCGCACCAGGGCCGGATCGGCCGACGGGTTGGCCGCGTCCAGGTCGGCCACGGACAGTACGATTTCGTTCATCTCGCCGCCGAACTGCAGGGGACAGGCGAAGACCTGTCGGTGCCATCGGGTGTCGGCCGGTGCTGGGTGCTCGAACTGGACGCTGCGCGGATGCCAGGTGGCTCCCAACACGGCCTGGCAGCTGCGCACGATGACGCCGGCGGAGAGTTCGGTGGCCTGAACCAAAGGCGCGGGCATGTCCACCATCAGTTCGTGGCGCAGCACGGCGACCTGGCCCTGCACGTCTAGGCCGATCGCCAGCGCATCGTTGGCCAGGTAGTGGTATTCGATCGCGGTTTGCCACATGTCGCGCAGGCTGCGCTTGTGCGCCATCAAGACACCGAGCAGGCCGAAGTCCAGCGCGTGGCGCTGCTGCGCCATCTGTAGGCCGAGTGAAGGGCAGTTGGCCCGACTGGCGGCGAGGTCCATCAGCTCGCACACCTTGCTGACCCGCAGCCGCACATCGGTGTTGACCAGGGCGGCCGGGTCCAGGCCCACCTCACGGATCAAGGCGTGCGGATCGAGGCCCACGCTGCGCGCCACGGTGACGAAACCGTTGAGGGTGGCTGAGCGAACCAGGGTCTCCATGGGGCTGAACTCCGACGTTGGCGGTACGCATTGGGGTTTCCACTAGGTGGCATCTTATGCGAAATATATGGCGCCAAAAGAGAAACTTGAAGGCCGCTTCGTCCCTAAAGTTCGCCCATCCGCTGGCCTTGCACCTCCCCCTTGATCCACCGCGCAAGACGCGATCGACTGGCGGCAACCCCACAGGAGCACATGATGCAGTTTCTCGACGATTCACTTCATCCGGAAAACCAGGACAAGGTCGTGATCACGGTGGCCCCTTACGGACCCGAGTGGATGCCGGAAGACTTCCCCGAAGACATTCCGGTCACGATGGAACAGCACATTCAGCAGGCCGTGGACTGCTACGAAGCCGGTGCGACGGTGTTGCACCTGCATGTGCGTGAGCTGGACGGCAAGGGCAGCAAACGCCTGTCGAAGTTCAATGAGCTGATCGCCGGCGTGCGCGCCGCGGTGCCGGACATGATCATCCAGGTGGGTGGCTCGATCTCGTTCGCCCCCGAATCGGAGGGCGAAGCAGCCAAATGGCTGTCGGACGACACGCGTCACATGCTGGCCGAGCTGACGCCCAAGCCCGATCAGGTCACGGTGGCCGTCAACACCACGCAGATGAACATCATGGAGTTGCTCTACCCGGAGTACCTGAAGGGCACGTCGCTGGAGAACCCTGCGTTCCAGCAGGCTTACCGTGAAATGACGGTGCCCGCCGGCCCCGGCTGGCTGGAAGAGCACCTGCGCCGCCTGCAAGGGTCGGGCATCCAGCCGCACTTCCAGTTGACCGGCATTCACGCGTTGGAAACGCTGGAGCGCCTGATCCGCCGCGGCATTTACACCGGTCCGGTGAACATGACCTGGATCGGCATCGGTGGCGGCTTTGACGGCCCCAACCCGTTCAATTTCTTCAACTTCATCCACCGCGCGCCGGACGGCTGCACGCTGACGGCAGAGTCGATCATGAAGAACGTGCTGCCCTTCAACACCATGGCGATGGCCATGGGGCTGCACCCGCGCTGCGGCAATGAAGACACCATCATCGACCAGCATGGCCAACGCATGACATCGGTGCAGCAGGTGCAGCAATGCGTGCGCATCGCTCATGAACTGGGCCGCGAGGTTGCCAACGGCCAAGAGGCGCGCAAGGTCTACAAGATCGGTGTGCAGTACAGCTCGGCCGAGGAAACGCTGGCGCACCTGGGCCTGGCGCCCAACCGCGCGCCCACGGTCCGCAATGTGCCGCTGCGCGTGGCCTGAGCGAGGCCGCTCGGCGCTCCTTGCGCCGAGCATTCTTCCGTTTCTATCCCGAATGCTGCGCAACTGACGATGTCACCCACCCTTTTGATCGTGCCCGGTCTGCGGGACCATGTCCCGCAACACTGGCAGACCTTGTTGGCCGAAGCCACCCCCGGCGCGCAGACCGTGGCGCCGCTGGAGCAGGACAAGCTGAGCCGCGCCGCGCGCGTGGCCGCCTTGGACGAGGCGGTCAATGCCATTGAAGGCCCGGTCATTCTGGTCGCCCACAGCGCAGGGGCGATCACGGTGGTGCACTGGGCGCAAACGGCACGCCGCCCGATTCACGGTGCACTGCTGGCGACGCCGAGCGACCTGGAGCGCCCGCTGCCGGACGGCTATCCCAAGCTGGACGCGTTGAAAGACGGCGGCTGGTTGCCGATTCCCTTGAACCGGCTGCCGTTCCCCAGCATCGTCGCCGCCAGCCGCAACGACGGGCTGTGCGCTTTCGGGCGCGCCAGCGCTTTTGCTGCCGCATGGGGCAGCCGCCTGGTGGATCTGGGCGAGGTCGGCCACCTGAACCCAGCCGCCGGCTACGGGCCCTGGCCGCACGCGGCCGACTTGATTGGCGAACTGCAGTGACCGACGCCTCAGCCACTGTCGCCTTGCCCGGCGCCGATGCCGCGGTGGCTGGGCCTTTTGACGCGCCCGCGCGCGGTGAACGTGCTCTGGTGTTCGCTGGTGGCAAGTCCCATGTTGTCTTCAACATCGACGACCAACTCCATGCCATCGACAACGACTGCCCGCATGGCGCGTCGGCTTTGTCCGGTGGCCGGCTGGAGGGCTACGTCATCAGTTGCCCCGCGCACGGCCTGCGCTTTGACGTGCGCACAGGTCGCATGCCTGGTGTGGGCGACGCACCCGCGCTGTGCGTGAAAACCTTGGCGGTGCGTTACCAGGGTGGCCAGGCCTACCTTTGCCCCGCACCGCATCCCGCTTGAACAAAAACCTCTAGGAGACTCCCCATGTCAGCCCAACCCAAAGACGCCCAAGCCGCCACGAGCCAGACCCCTATTTGCGACGGTATTCGCGCCGCTGGCCAGTGGAACCCCGACTGGGACGGTTTCACCGAGCTCGACCCGCTCTGGACCGAGAAATTCATGGACATGGCGATGCACCCCATGCGCAAGAACGTGATCGAGCCCAAGGTCTGGGAATTCATCGCCATCGCTGTCGACGCGTCGTGCACGCACATGTACGGCCCCGGCACACGCCGCCACATCCGCCGCGCGCTGGAACTGGGCGCGACGACCGAGGAAATTGCCGCGGTGTTGCAAGGCGTGAGCGTGCTGGGCCTGCACGCCAACAGCTTTGGCGCGCCCATGTTGCTGGAAGAGGCCGCCAAGTTTGAAGCGTCCCGCCAGGGCGGCGCAACTGCACGCTGAAAACCAGGAGCTGAGCATGACGTTCTGGAAAAAGAGTCCCTCGGCGGTGCTGGTCGGACTGCTGGTCATCCACGTGCTGGCGCACGTGGACCGCTACATCCTGCTGGGTTTTTCTCCGCAGCTGATTGCCGACCTGCAGCTCAGCAACGCGCAATACGGCTTTCTGGTGGGCGCCGTGTGGGTGATGAGCTTCGGCGTCATGGCCGTTGGCCTGGGCGCCTTGGCCGACCGCTACAGCCGCACCCGCGTGATCGCCGGCGGCCTGTTTGTCTGGAGCGCCTGCACCTGGGCTTCCGGGCACGCTCAGTCGTTCGAACAGCTCGCGCTGGCACGCTTCTTTGTGGCCAGCGGGGAGGCGGCGCTGGTGCCGGCGGCCGCGTCTTTACTGACCGAATTGTTCAGCGAGCGTCGGCGCAGCACGGCGCTGGGCATCTTCTATACCGGCATCCCGCTGGGCGTGGGCTGTGCCTTTCTGCTGGCGGGCTCGATCGGTGCGGTGCACGGCTGGCGCATGACCTTCAGTGTGCTGGGTGCCATCGGCATCGTGATTGCCTTCTGCCTGTCGTTCCTGAAGGAAGACCGCGGACATCTGCCTGCGCAAGAGCGTGGCGCCCCGTTCATTGACCAGTTGCTGAATATTTTCACCGTGCTGCGCGCCCGCAAGCCCCTGGTGCTGATCATCATCGGCTTCGTGCTGGTGCACGTGCTGTTTGCCAGCCTGTCCTTCACGCAGCTGTGGCTGGTGAAAGAGCGCGGCATGGACGGCGCGGCCATCGCCAAACACATCGGCTGGCTGCAGCTGATCTTTGGGACCTCGGGCGCTGTCATTGGCGGCCTGCTGGGTGACCGCATCGGGCGTCGCCTGCCGGGCGGCCACCCGACGCTGATGTTGATCCTGGTTCTGCTGTGCGGCAGCGCGATCCTGGCCTACCGCTTCTCGCCCCCAGACAGCCTGATGTTCAACGTCGGCATGTGCGCCAGCGCCTTCCTTCCGCTGTCTCTGTACGGTTCGGCCAACGCTTCGGTGATGGGCATGGTGCCGGCCAGCATGCGAGCCACGGTCACGGGCTTCAACATGCTCAGCATCAACCTGTTTGCCGTGGCGCTGGGCAGCGTGATCGCCGGCTGGGCGATCGACAAAATGACCCGCGACGGTGTTGACCACCCCATCACCAAGGTGCTGGTGTCGACCGATCTGATCGTGCTCAGCTCGTCGATCTTCTTCGCCGCCGCCGCGTGGATGCTGGTGCGACGCCCGTTTGTGCCGGATGTCGGCCACGCCGAGGCGCCCCGCGCTGCGCTCTGACGGCTTAGCCCACGCGGCGCACGCGTTGTAGGCCCCAGGCTGGCAGGCGCCGTCCTCGGCCACCAGCCTGAGCGGCGGGGCTTCTCTCAAGTTCGAACAGGCGTGTGGTTTGCACGCCTCTTTCACCCACAGTCTTCCCACATCCTTGTTCATGACCCAAGCCATTCGCATTTACGCCGCCGGTACGCCGGACGTGATTCAGGTGGAGGACGTGCCCGTGGCCGCGCCCGGCGCGGGCGAGGTTCGAATCCGCCACGACGCCATCGCCCTCAACTTTGCCGACACCTATTTCCGCGACGGCACCTACCCCATCCCGCTGCCCAGTGGCTTGGGGGTGGAAGCCGCTGGCGTGGTGGAAGACGTGGGCCCCGGCGTGACGGACTTCCGCGTAGGCGACAGGGTGGCCTACACAGGCTTTCTCAATACCCTTGGGGCGTACAGCGCGGCCCGCGTGCTGCCCACCAGCCTGCTGATCCGCCTGCCCGATGCGCTGCCCAGCGATCTCGCCGCTGCTGTCGTCACGCGTGGCTTGACGGCCGCCTACCTGCTGCGGCGCCTGCACCGCTTTCAGCCGGGCGACACGATCTTGCTGCACGCTGCGGCCGGTGGTTTGGGGCTGATCATGTCCCAGTGGGCGCGCCTGCTGGGCCTGCGCGTAATCGGCACCGTGTCCACCGCCGAAAAGGCGGCCGTAGCGGCGGCCCACGGTTGTGAACACATCATCAATTACAGCCAGGAAGATGTGCCGGCCCGCGTCGCGGCGTTGACCGACGGGCGCGGGGTGGACGTCGTGTTCGACAGCGTGGGCCGCACCACCTTTGAAGGGTCGCTGGACGCCTTGCGTCCGCGCGGGCTGATGGTGTGCGTGGGCACCGCCTCCGGCACGATCGAGCCGTTTGACCCGCAGACGCTGGCGCGCAAGGGCTCGCTGTTCCTCACGCGACCTGCCCTGGCCGACTACATCGGCGATCCGCAGGAGCGCAACGCACTGGCCACTGAGTTGTTCGACCTCGTTACCGCCGGCCGCATCCAGATGGCCGTGCAGCACCGCTACGCTCTGCAAGACGCCGCCCAGGCCCACCGCGACCTCGAAGCGCGCCGCACCATCGGCGCGTCGATCCTGGTGCCCTGAGCGCCGAAGCACGCCGACAAACCTCCGCGCCACCCCGGCGCGATCCGCCTTTTTGGGACGACCCATGACCTCCTTGATGATGTACCAGCCGCTGCTGGTTTCCTCCATCCTGCGCCACGCCGAACGCCACCATGGTGAGCAGGAAATCGTGTCGCGCCGCGTGGAAGGCGATATCCACCGCTACACCTACCGCGACATGGCTTCGCGTGCCCGGCGCCTCGCCCGCGCGCTGCGGCGCCTGGGCCTGTCGGCTGGCGACCGCGCCGGCACGCTGGCCTGGAACGGCTACCGCCACCTGGAGCTGTACTACGCCTGCGGCGGCAGCGGGGTGGTGCTGAACACCCTCAACCCGCGCTTGCACGCCGACCAACTGACCTGGATCACCGGCGACGCCGACGACAAGGTGCTGTTCTTTGACGCGAGCTTTCTGCCGCTGGCGCGCGCGCTGGCCCAGACGCAACCGGCGATTCGCGCCTTCGTGCTGATGAGCGACCGTGCCCACATGCCGCCGGACGCCGAGCTGCCGGGCCTGCTGTGCTATGAAGAACTGATTGCCGCCGAGCCAGAAGACTTCGACTGGCCCGAGCTGCCAGAAACCAGCGGATCCGGCCTTTGCTACACCAGCGGCACCACCGGCAACCCCAAGGGCGTGATGTACACGCAGCGCTCCACGGTGCTGCACGCCATGGCCTCGTCGGTGCCGGACGCCTTCAACCTCAGCGCCGGCGACGCCGTCTTACCGGTGGTGCCGATGTTCCACGTCAACGCCTGGGGCTTGCCGTACGCGGCTTGCATGATGGGCTCCAAGCTCGTGCTGCCTGGCCCCAACCTGGACGGCAAGAGCCTGTACGAGCTGTTTGAAGCCGAAGGCGTGACGGTGTCGGCCGGCGTGCCCACCGTGTGGCAAGGCTTGCTGACCTACGTCGAGCAAAACGGCCTGGCCTTCAGCACCATGCGCCGGACCATCGTCGGTGGCGCCGCTTGCCCGCCCGCGATGACGGCGCAGTTTGAGCGCCGTTATGGCGTGGACGTGATCCACGCCTGGGGCATGACCGAACTCAGCCCGATGGGCGCCGTCAACGTGCCCAAGCCGGCGCAGCGCCAATGGGATGCCGACAAACAACTGGCGCTGAAGGCCAAGCAGGGCCGCAGCGTGTTCGGCATCGACATGCGCGTCGTCGACGCCGAAGGCAAGGATCTGCCCTGGAACGGCCAACAATCGGGCGAGCTGCGGGTGCGCGGCCACTGGGTGGCGGCGGCTTACCTGAACCGCGCCGACAGCCCTTTGCTGACCGACGCGGAGGGTGCCAGCTGGTTCCCGACGGGCGATGTGGCGACGATCGACGCCGACGGCTTCATGCACATCACCGACCGCAGCAAGGACGTGATCAAGAGCGGCGGCGAATGGATCGGCTCCATCGACCTGGAGAACATTGCCATGGCCCACCCGGCCGTCGCGATGGCCGCGTGTATTGCGGCGCGCCACGACAAGTGGGACGAACGCCCCTTGCTGGTCGTCGCACTCAAGCCCGGCGCCAGCGTGAGCCGCGATGAGTTGCTGGCCAGCTACGAGGGCAAGGTGGCCAAGTGGTGGACGCCAGACGACGTCGTGTTTGTCGACGCCATCCCGCTGGGTGCGACCGGCAAGATGCTCAAGCACGCCTTGCGCGACCAGTTCCGCGACCACCTGATGCAGTCCGAGGCCGTCACGCGCTAAGAAGAAGAGAAGCAGGGCCTTACGCGCCCATTCAAGCGCGGACGGCGAGGGCACTTGGTTGCTCGACGCCCCCGCAGGCCGCTGCGCATGCCCCGCGTCAGGCGAGCGCGCCGGGTTACGTCAGGAAGCGCTGGCGGGCTGCTCATCCAGGTGGTACTGCGTCACCCGCTCCACCTCGTTCTTGCTGCCCAGCACCACGCTGACGCGCTCGTGCAGTTGCGTGGGCTGCACGTCGAGGATGCGCTCGCGGCCGTTGGTGGCGGCGCCGCCGGCTTGCTCGATCAGCCAGCCCATGGGGTTGGCTTCGTACAGCAGGCGCAGCTTGCCGGGCTTGTTGGGCTCGCGCTTGTCCCAGGGGTACATGAAGATGCCGCCGCGCGTCAGGATGCGGTGCACGTCGGCCACCATGCTGGCGATCCAGCGCATGTTGAAGTCCTTGCCGCGCGGGCCTTCCTTGCCGGCCAGGCATTCGTCGATGTAGCGCTTCACCGGCGTGTCCCAGTGCCGCATGTTGCTCATGTTGATCGCGAATTCCTTGGTGTCGGCAGGGATCTTCACGTTTTCCTGCGTCAGCACGAAGCTGCCCTGTTCGCGGTCGAGTGTGAACATGGCGACGCCGTCGCCCACCGTCAGCACCAGGGTGGTCTGTGGGCCGTACACGCAGTAGCCGGCGGCGACCTGCTGGCTGCCGGGCTGCAGAAAGTCCTGTTCGGTCACGCCGGGGTGGCCGTCGGGCTTTTTCAACACGCTGAAGATGGTGCCGATGGAGACGTTGACGTCGATGTTGGACGAGCCGTCCAGCGGGTCGAACATCAGCAGGTACTCGCCCTGCGGGTAGCGGTTGGGCACGAGGTAGATGCTGTCCATCTCCTCGCTGGCCATCGCGGCCAGGTGGCCGCCCCATTCGTTGGCTTCGATCAGCACCTCGTTGGCGATGATGTCCAGCTTCTTCTGGACTTCGCCCTGCACGTTTTCGCTGCCAGCGCTGCCCATCACGTCACCCAACTCGCCCTTGTTCACGCTGTGGCTGATGCGCTTGCAGGCGCGCGCCACCACCTCGATCAGCAGGCGCAACTGCGCAGGGATCAGGCCGTCGACGCGTTGCTGCTCGACCAGGTAGCGGGACAGGGAAACTTGCTTGCTCATGGCTGGGCCTTGGGTTCGGTGTCGGGGGTGGGCACGGACCGGGCTTCGGCTGCGTTGTCCGGCGAGGGCGCGGCGGCCACCGCTTGGGCCGCTTCGGAGGGGCTGTGCTCGGCCAGCGAGCGGGTCACGACTTCGCGCACATCGTTGCTCAGGCTCGGTTTGGCGGCGACGCGGGCGATGGCTTCGCGCGCGGCGCTGCGGTAGGGCTCGGCCAGACGGGCCCAGGCGTCCATCGCGCGTGCCAGGCGGGCGGCGACCTGCGGGTTGAGGGTGTCCAGCTCCAGCACGCGGTCGGCCCAGAAGGCGTAGCCGGCGGCGTCGCTGCGGTGGAAGGCCGCGGGGTTGCCGTGGCAGTAGCTGAACACCAGGCTGCGCGCGCGGTTGGGCGTGCGCAGGCTGAAGTCCGGGTGCTTCATCAGCGTGCGCACCTGCGCCAGGACGTTGCCGTTGTGGTCGGGTGCGTGGGCCTGCAGGGCGAACCATTTGTCCAGCGCCAGCGGTTCGTGGCGGAACAGCTCGTAATAGCGCTGCAGCGCGCGGCCGGCCAGGTCGTGGCCGCTGTAGACCAGCGCTTCCAGCGCGTTCAGGCGGTCGGTCATGTTGCCGGCGTCCTTGAAGCGCTGGTAGGCCTTGCCGGGCCACACCAGTTCGCCGCCGTGCACCGCGGCCAGGCACAGCATGTGCAGCGCCAGGCCCGCCAGTTCACGCCGGCCGGCCGAGACCGGGTCGGGCGAATAGGCGCCGGTGTTTTCGTGCGCTTCGTAGGCCCAGGCCCAGTCGGCTTGCAGGGCCTTGGCCAGTTGCAGTTCCATCGCGTCGCACACGGCGTGGATGCGCTGCGGGTCGACTTCGTCCAGCTGGTCGGCGATGTAGTCCTCGTTGGGCAGCGTCAGCACCAGGGCCTTGAAGGCCGGGTCCAGGCCGGGCTCGTGCAGCACCGCGCGCAGGGCGGCGATATAGGCATCATTCAGCGGCTCAGCCTTAGAGCCATCTGCGGGGCCAGCTATCTGTTCGATAGCGGTGGACAGTGCCAGGCGTTGCCCCGCTTCCCAACGGGTGAACGGGTCGCTGTCGTGCGCCAGCAGGTGCAGCAGCTGCTCTGGCGTCGCGTCCCAATCCAGCTCGACCGGGGCCGAGAAGCCGCGCAGCAGCGAAGGCACGGGCTCGCTGTCGAAGCCGACAAAGGTGAAGCGCGCTTCAGGCTCGGTCAGCACCAGGGTGTGGTTGCCATCGACCGGCCGCTGCCAGTGGTCCAGCTGCAGCGGCAAATCGCGCCCATCGGCGCCGACCAGGCCGAGGCGCACCGGGATGACGAAGGGCTCCTTGTGCGGCTGGCCGGGCGTGGGCGGGCAGGTCTGCGACAGCGTCAGCGTGTACGTGCGCGCGGCGGCGTCGTACTGGCCTTCGGCCTTCACCGCCGGCGTGCCGGCCTGGCTGTACCAGCGCTTGAATTGGGGCAGCAGGCGCGCCAGGTCGCTGTCGGGGTTGGCGTCGGCCATGGCCTGGGCGAAGTCGTCGCAGGTGACGGCCTGGCCGTCGTGCCGCTCGAAGTACAGATCCATGCCCTTGCGGAAGCCGTCGCGGCCCACCAGGGTCTGGTACATGCGCACCACCTCGGCCCCTTTTTCATAGATGGTGGTGGTGTAGAAGTTGCTGATTTCCAGGTATTCGTCAGGCCGGACCGGGTGGGCCATCGGGCCCGCGTCTTCGGGGAACTGCGCGGCGCGCAGGTTGATGACGTCCTGGATGCGCTTGACGGCGCGCGCGCTGGGCATGCCGGCCAGATCCTGGCTGAATTCCTGGTCGCGGAAGACGGTCAGGCCTTCTTTCAGCGACAGCTGGAACCAGTCGCGGCAGGTGACGCGGTCGCCGGTCCAGTTGTGGAAGTACTCGTGGCCGATCACGCTCTCAATCGCGTCAAAGTCGCTGTCGGTCGCGGTGGACGGCTTGGCCAGCACGTACTTAGTGTTGAAGATGTTCAGGCCCTTGTTCTCCATCGCGCCGGCGTTGAAGTCGGACGTGGCCACGACCATGAAGCGGTCCAGGTCCAGCGCCAGGCCGAAGCGCGCCTCGTCCCACACGATGGAGTGGATGAGCGAATTCATGGCGTGCTCGGTCTGGTCCAGATCGCCTGGGCGCACGTAGACCTGCAGCAGGTGCTCGCGCCCGGCGCGCGTGGTCACACGCTGCTCGCGCGCGACCAGCTGGCCCGCCACCACGGCGAACAGGTAGCTCGGCTTCTTGAACGGGTCGTGCCAGGTGGCGAAGTGGCGGCCGCCGTCCAGGTCGCCCGAGTCGACCAGGTTGCCGTTGGACAGCAGCACGGGGTAGCGCAACTTGTCGGCGCGCAGCGTGACGGTGTAGGTCGCCATCACGTCCGGGCGGTCCAGGAAGTAGGTGATGCGGCGAAAGCCCTCGGCCTCGCACTGGGTGAAGAAGTCGCCCCCGCTCATGAACAAGCCCATCAGCTTGCTGTTCTTTTCGGGGTTGCAGGTGGTGAAGACTTCCAGCTCGAACGGCGCCGTGCCTTCGGGCAGGTTTTCCAGTACCAGGGTCTGGCCGTCCATGCGGAAGCTGCAGCCCTGGCCGGCCAGCACGACGCGCGCCAGGTTCAGCTCGTCGCCGTCCAGCCGCAGCGGCTGCGCGGGCACGTCGGGGTTGCGGCGCAACACCATCTTGTTGAGCACGCGGGTTTTGGTCGGCTCCAGATCGAACGTCAGGTCGACGCTGTCGATCCAGAAAGCCGGCGGGGCGTAGTCTTGACGTCGGGTGACGGTGCTGTGTCCTTCGCGCATCCGAACTCCTGTTTACTGCAAATTAATAGCTGCCCGCGCTGATAGTTCTAGGGCGGGAGGCCGAAAACACTTAAAAAGGCGGGGTCAGACGCCTTGCTTCAACGACGCTTCAATGAAGGCGTCCAGGTCGCCGTCCAGCACCTTTTGGGTGGCGCTGATTTCGACGTTGGTGCGCAAGTCCTTGATGCGGCTGTTGTCCAGCACGTAGCTGCGGATCTGGTGGCCCCAGCCCACGTCGGTCTTGCTGTCTTCCAGCTTCTGCTGCTCTTCCTGGCGCTTGCGCATCTCGTGGTCGTACAGCCGGCTGCGCAGGCGGCGCCACGCGACGTCGCGGTTGCTGTGCTGGCTGCGGCCGTCCTGGCACTGCACGACGATGCCGGTCGGGATGTGCGTCAGGCGCACGGCCGAATCGGTCTTGTTGATGTGCTGACCGCCCGCGCCGCTGGCGCGGTAGGTGTCGGTGCGCACGTCGGACGGGTTGATCTCGATCTCGATCGAGTCATCGATCTCGGGGTACACAAACACGCTGGCAAAGCTGGTGTGGCGGCCGCCCGACGAGTCGAACGGCGACTTGCGCACCAGGCGGTGCACGCCGGTTTCGGTGCGCAGCAGGCCGTAGGCGTATTCGCCTTCGATCTTGATCGTGGCGCTCTTGATGCCGGCGGTGTCGCCGGGGGTTTCTTCTTCGACCTCGGTCTTGAAGTCCTTGCGCTCGGCGTACTTCAGGTACTGGCGCAGCAGCATGCTGGCCCAGTCGCAGGCCTCGGTGCCGCCGGCGCCGGCCTGGATGTCCAAGAAGCAGTTCAGCGGGTCGGCTGGCTGGTTGAACATGCGGCGGAATTCGAGCTCTTCGAGGGTAGTGGCCGAGCTGGCCACGTCTTCACCGATGGCCAGCAGCGCGGCTTCATCGTCTTCCTCGCGGCTCATCTCGAACAGCTCGGCGTTGTCCGACAGGTTCTGCGTCAGCTCGTCGAGCACGACGACGACGCCGTCCAGGGCTTTCTTTTCCTTGCCCAGCTCCTGGGCCTTCTTGGGGTCGTTCCAGACCGCCGGGTCTTCTAACGCCGCGTTGACCGTGCGCAGGCGTTCGGCCTTGGCAGGGTAGTCAAAGATACCCCCGAAGCGCGTCGGTGCGCGCACGCAGGTCGTCGATGCGGGAGCCAATCTGGTTGATGTGTTCTGCGTCCATGGTGCCAATCTCTTGTGGTGGGCGCGCAAGCGGTGTCGCGCGCGCGAAACCTTGAATTTTCTCATGTCTGGGCCGAGGCGTCGCCCCATGAAAAAAGACCGCCGAAGCGGTCTTGAATTGGCGTGGCCCGGCGGGGCCAGCCGGTGAATTTACTTGACGACCATCAGCGTGAATGGCCAGACATAGGCCTGCATTGTCACGTACAGGCCAACCAGGCAGGCCAGGGCGATAGAGTGGAAGAACACGTAGCGCAGGATCTCGCCTTCCTTGTTGACCCAGCGCGTGGCGGTGGAGGCCACCACGATCGACTGCGCGTCGATCATCTTGCCCATCACGCCGCCCGAGCTGTTGGCCGCGCCCATCAAGTTGGGCGACAGGCCCAGCTGCTCGGCCGCGACTTTCTGCATGCCGCCGAACAGCACGTTCGATGCGGTGTCGGAGCCCGTCAGCGCCACGCCCAGCCAGCCCATCAGCGTGCCGAAGAAGGGGTAGAGGATGCCGGTGTTGGCAAAGGCCAGGCCCAGCGTGGTGTCGGTGCCGGAGTAGCGCGTGAGCGTGCCCAGCGCCAGCATCAGCACGATGGTCAGCAGCGAGTACTTCACCAGCCACAGCGTCTTGAAGAAGGTGCGCACGATGGCCACGGGGTTGTACTTCATGACCAGTGCGCTGACGATGGCCGACACCAGGATGCCGGTGCCGGTGGCCGACAGGAGGTTGAGCGTGTAGACGGCGCCTTCCTTGGTCGGTTGTGGGACCACGGGCGGAACTTTTTCGATCATGTTGTGCAGACCGGCCATCGGGAAGGCCGGGGCGAAGATGCTGTTCAGCCAGGTCTTGACCGACGGCAGACCCCACAGGAACACGAACACCGACAGGATGACCCAGGGCGTCCAGGCGGCGATCAGGGCCTCTTTGCTGTGCTGCTTCACAGGTTGGGGCGGCTTGGCTTCAGCGGCGCTTGGGTCACGGCCGCGCAGGGACGGAGAGGTCCACACCTTCTTGGGCTGCCAGACGCGCAGGAAGCCGACCAGGCAGGCCATCGAGACGAGCGCTGCGATGATGTCCACCAACTCGGGGCCGATGTAGTTCGACACCAGGAACTGCGGGATGGCGAAGCTGACGCCGGTGACCAGGATGGCGGGCCAGATCTCCATCATGCCCTTGCGCCCTGCGAAGGCCCAGATCAGCCAGAACGGCACGATGAGCGAGAAGAACGGCAGCTGGCGACCGACCATGGCGGTGACCGCCATGACGTCGTAGCCGTGCACCTTGGCCAGCGTGATGATGGGCGTGCCGAGTGCGCCGAACGCCACGGGCGCGGTGTTGGCGATCAGGCTCAGGCCCGAAGCCGCGAGCGGTGAGAAGCCCAGGCCGATCAGAATCGCGGCCGTCACCGCCACAGCGTGCCGAAGCCGGCCGCGCCTTCAAAGAATGCGCCAAAGCAGAACGCGATCAGCAGCAGTTGAATGCGCCGGTCTTCGGTGATGCCCGACAGCGAATCCTGCAGCACGGCGAAGCTGCCGTTCTGTTCGGTCAGCTGGTGCAGGAAGATGATGTTGAGCACGATCCAGCCGATCGGCAACAGGCCGGTGAAACCGCCAAACAAGGCCGCGCGACCCGCCATGTCGGCCGGCATGCCGTAGGCAAAGACCGCCACCAGCAACGCTGCGATCAAGCCCATGCCGGCAGCGATGTGTGCCTTGATATGAAAGAACCCGAGGGCTGCCAGCATGACCACCACGGGAATGGCCGCGAGCAAGGTGGACAACACCATGTTGCCCGTTGGGTTGTAGATCTGTTGCCAAGGCATGCGGTTGGTCTCCTGTTGTTCTCGATGGGTGCTGCGAAAGATCTGTATGACTTGGGCCATAGCCCTCGCACGTAGCAAAGGGCAGATCGTCCGCGCGCGCTCGAAGGGCGCGACCCCGGTTATAGCGGGCTGACCGCGTGGGCGCCAGCCTTTTTCTTGGTGTGCCTTTGCTGCGACACACGGTGTGCCGTCGTGCGGCCGTTCAGTCGAGCGCGGTGGGGTCGTTGGCGAGCATCAAGCGCGCCAGCTCCGCGGCACTGCCGACCTCGGCTTTTTCCATGACGTGCTGGCGGTGGATGTGCACGGTCTTCTCGCTGATGCCGAGTTCGCGCGCGACCAGCTTGTTGGGCAGGCCGCGTGCGACCAGGCGCGCGACTTCATCTTCGCGTGGTGACAAGCGTGCCAGCCGTTCGCCGGCTTGCTGAGATCGGGCTTGCACGGCGCGTTCGGCCTCGCGCTGGCGCAGCGCGGCCGAGACGATGTCCAGCAGGCGCTGGTCTTTGAAGGGCTTTTCCAGAAAGTCGAAGGCGCCGTTCTTCATGGCCTGCACGGCCAGTTCCACGTCGCCGTGGCCGGTCAGGAAGACGATGGGCAAGTGGATCTCGCGCGACAGCAGGGTTTGCTGCAACTCCAGGCCGCTCATGCCTGGCATGCGCACGTCCAGCAGCAGGCAACCCGTGTGGTCCAGGTGGATCAGGCCGTGGGTCAGGTAGTCGGCTGCGGAAGCGTGGTCGACCACGTCCCAGCCCATCGACTCCAGCAGAAAGACCAGCGAGCGGCGAAACGCCGCGTCGTCATCGACCAGATGGATCTGCCAGGGGGGCGGGTCGGCTGGAACGGTCTCGGGCGTCATGGGGCAGGGAGAAGGTGAAGACCAGGCCGGGGCCGTCGTCGGCCGGCGTGGCGTCGAGTCGCCCGCCATGGGCTTCGGCGATGGTGCGGCAGATCGACAGGCCCAAGCCCATGCCGTCAGGCTTGCTGGTGAAAAAGGGCTCGAACAACAGCGATTGTTGCTCAGCGCCGAGCGGCTCCCCCAGATCGCGCACCTGAATGCGCAACTGGCCCGGCGCCAGCGACAGGCGCACGGTGAGGCCCTGGCGCGCCACGGGCAACTCGCGCGTGGCGTCCCAGCCGTTTTTCAGCAGGTTCAGCAGCACCTGCTGGATCTGCAAGGCGTCCGCGCTGATGGTGGTGCCGGGCGGAAGCTCATCGACGATGGCCACGGGCGGCGCGCCGGCCTGCATGCCGCGGAACAAGGCGACGGCCTCGCGCACCACGGCGTCGGGTGACACCGCGCTGCGCTGGGCCACGCGCTTTTTCGCAAACGCGCGGATGCGGCCCAACACGCCCGCTGCTCGGTCGGCCTGGCCGGCCATTTCGTTAGCGGCCTCGCGCACCACCTCAGGCGTCAGGCGCTGATTGTCGGCGCGGCGGATCAGGCTTTGTGCGTAGTTGCCGATGGCCGCCAACGGCTGGTTCAGCTCATGCGCGAGCGTGCCCGACAGCTCGCCCAGCACCGACAGCCGCGCCAGGTGGTCGGCGCGTTCCCGGCTGGCCTGCAGGCGCGCTTCGAGCTCTTCCTTTTCGCGCGCCGCAGCGCGCAGGTCGGCAGTCCGGGCGTCCACCTGCCGCTCAACGTAGAAGGTGTACAGGCCGCCCAGCGCAATCAGCCCGAACAGGCCGACGATCCAACCCCAATAGCGGCGAACGAAGGCCGCCATGGACGGCGTGCCCAGGTCGGCGTAGTTGCCGATCTGCAGTTCGCGTTGCAGATCGTGGACCGACTGGTAGTCCGCCGGCACGGTCCAGGTGATGGGGCTGTCCTCGCGCCGCATCTCCAGCAGGCCGATGGTCACCGCGCGGGCCAGGTCGGGGTCTGTGTGGCGCAGCGTGGCGATCGGCCAGTTGGGGTAGAGGCGCGTGCTGCTGGCGCAGGCAAAGCCGGTGTCGTGGCGTGGCGCGACCACGCGGAACTGGGCGCGCCATTCGGGCCGGCTTTCGATCATGCAGGCGCGCACGAAACCGGCGTCGGCACTGCCGTTGGACACAGCGGTCAGCACGCGGTCCATCGGCAACCCGACCACGCGCAGGTCCATGTCGCGCACCGGGTCTACGCCTTCCGCAGCCAGCTCGCGCCACGCGACCTGAAAACCGGCGAAGCCTTCTTCGCCCACGACGGCGACACGCTGGCCGCGCAGGTCGGTCAGGCGCTGGATGCGCGGGTCGTCGTGCCGGGTGATCACCGCCGTGCCGATGGCGTGGTCGCTCGAATAGGGCAGGCCGCCGGACTGCAGCGTCAGGATGCGCGAGGCGCCTACGCGCGACTCCAGCTCGACGTAGTGCCCAGGGTTGGTAATGACGAAGTCGATCTCGCGCTTCTTGGCGGCCGCAACCAGACCTTCGTGACCCAGCAACTGGAGCTGCACGGGGCGGCCGGGCAGCACGCGCTGCAGCTGGGTCACGACGGGCGTCCATTCGTTGACCGCCGCTTCGTGGCCCAGGTAGCTCAGGACGCCGATGCGGACCGGTGTGGGCGTTTGCGCCCGGGCGGGCGCCAGCAGGAGAGCGCCCAGGCACAGCAGCACCAGGGCACCGTACCGTTGCAGCGCGCGGCCCGGCCAATTGGCGCAGGAAAGCAAGGAGAAAAAGAACAACACAGTCGGGATTGCATTCCCGAGTAACCCGGTCAGCAATAGGGAAAAGCGTCTAGCGGACCCCACTATTGACCGGATAGGCAGAAGGGGCATTGATTTCTACAGTGGATCGTCGGCCAAAAAAAGTGATTGCAAGCCACGGGACACGAAATGAGTCAGCTACCAGAAACCCTTTCCAAAACCGCCTCGCCCGCAGAGGCGGCGCCTTCAGGCAGCAAGCGCGGCCTGCTGCGCGCGCTGTTCGGTTTGAGCGTGACGGCCACCGGCATGGTGGTCACCGCCGAACCCGCGGCCGCAGCCATCAACGCGCAGCCGCCACGCCGCGGTGAAGCCAATGGCAAGCGCTACGGCATGGTGGTGGACATTCGTCGCTGCATCGGCTGCCAAGCCTGCACGGTGAGCTGTTCGCTGGAGAACCTGCCGCCGATCGGCCAGTTTCGCACAACGGTGCTGCAGTACGAGGTGGACAGCAAGGACCGCAGCGCCCCGCCGGCCATGGTCAGCCTGCCGCGCCTGTGCAACCACTGCGACGAGCCGCCCTGCGTGCCGGTCTGCCCGGTGCAGGCCACCTTTCAGCGCACCGATGGCGTGGTGCTGGTGGACAACGAGCGCTGCGTCGGCTGCGGCTACTGCGTGCAGGCCTGCCCGTACGACGCGCGCTTCATCAACCACGAGACGCAGACGGCCGACAAGTGCACTTTCTGCGAGCACCGGCTGGAGGTCGGTCTGTTGCCCGCTTGCGTTGAAAGCTGCGTCGGCGGCGCTCGCAAGATCGGCGACCTGAATGACCCGAAGAGCGAGATCTCGACCCTGCTCAAGGACAACAAGGACGAGATCAAGGTGCTCAAGCCCGACATGGGCACCCGGCCGCACGTGTTCTACATCGGCTTGCCCGACGAATTCGTCAACGGCATTGACGGCCAGGCCGGCGTGCGCGTGCTGCCCGAGCACTGAGCCGCCAGGAGGACAAGGTCATGAACATCATCGAACTGCTCACCCCCGCCTATGAGGCCGCCTGGCTGCCCTGGGCGGTCCAGTACTTCTTCTTGATCGGCATCGCCGCCACCGCCGGCCTGCTGGCCGCTTGGTTGGCCTTTGGCGTGCCGGGCTCCGACCGCGCGCGCCTGCTGCCCGCCACCGTCGTGGTGCTGCTGGTCACCGGCATCGCCGCGCCCGTATCGCTGCTGGCCGACTTGCACCAGCCCGGCCGCTTCTGGCACTTTTACGCGTACCCCACGCCCTGGTCCTGGATGTCGATCGGCGCCTTCCTGCTGCCGGTGTACGTCACCCTGGTGATGCTGTTCAGCGCCAGCTGGTGGCTGCGCAAGCTGCAGTGGATGCGCGTCATCGGCGTGCTGATGGCCATCAGCGCCATCACCATCCTGACCTACACCGGCGGCGAGATGATGGTCGTGCGTTCACGCCCGCTGTGGGCTACGCCCTTCCTGCCCGTCAACCTGGCGCTGACCGGTGCTTTGGGCACGCTGGGTGCGGTGTTGCTGGTGGCGCGCTGGCTACCAGACGGCCTGAGGGGCTTTCCCACCGGCTTGCTGCGGCGCCTGGCGCAGCTGGTGACCTTGGCGTTGATGGCAGTCGCACTCGCCTGGGCCTTGCTGGGCGTGCTGGGGCAGTCGCCGTCGTTCACCGAAGCCATGAAGCTGTTCACCGAATTCGGCGCCTGGAAGCTCGCGCTGATCGGTTCGCTGGTGATGGGCGGCGTGGTGCTGGCGCTGATCTGGCGCCCGCTGGGCGCGCACCCGTCCAACGCCTACGGCCTGCTGGTCGCACTGGCTCTGCTGGGCGCGGCCTGGGTGTTCCGCTGGATCGTCTTCATGGCGGTGCAGACGGTGCCCAAGTTCGGCGCTGGCCTGTACCTGCAAAGCCTGCCCTGGGGCAGCGACGGCGTGCTGGGCATGGTCGGCGTCTTTGGCCTGGTGGCCGCGCTGATCGCCATCGTCAGCACCGCGCTGTTCCGCTTCCCGCCCCGCACCATGCTGGCTGCCGCCTGATGCGCGCCCGCCAAGGAGTCTTGTCATGAACGATGCTGTGAAATCCAACCGCCCCGACGGCAACCCGCCGCCGGACTTGACCAAGCGCCGCCTGATCACGCGCGGCGGCATTGCCGCTGGTGGACTGGCCGCGTTTGCCGCAGGTTATGGCGAAACCCTGTTCAAGGCCGGCAAGGGCCTGGTCACCGGCAGCGCCGGCACCGCGCCGCCCAGCGCCTTGCGCGGCAATTCGCTGACGCCCGAATTCCGTATCGACCCGGTGACCGGCGTACTGAGCACCCAGCCCGGCCAGACCGTGGCCATGTCCAGCTGCCTGGGTTGCTGGACGCAGTGCGGCGTGCGCGTGCGCGTCGACACCGCCAGCAACCGCATCCTGCGCGTGGCCGGCAACCCCTACCACCCGCTGGCCACCGGCAACCCCGCGCCCATGGAAGTGCCGGTGCGCGAGGTCTATGCGCGCCTGGGGGGTGAGCCCGGCCTGGAAGGGCGCGCCACGTCCTGCGCGCGCGGCTCGTCCATGCTGGAGCAGCAGTTCAACCCGCACCGCGTGCTGCAGCCGCTCAAGCGCGTCGGCCCGCGCGGCGGCGGCCAGTGGAAGACCATTGCGTTTGAAGACCTGGTTAAGGAAGTCTGCGAAGGCGGCGACCTGTTTGGCGAAGGCCACGTGGACGGCATGCGCGCCGTGTTCGACACGCAAACGCTGATCGACGCCGACAACCCCGACTACGGGCCGCGCAGCAACCAGTTCTTCTTCACCGACGCGTCCAACGAAGGCCGCACCGCGCTGATCCGCCGCTTTACCGAGCAGTCCTTCGGCAGCATCAACTTCGCCAACCACGGCTCGTACTGCGGCCAGAGCTTCCGCGTTGGCGCCGGCACCGCGCTGGGCGACATGAAGGGCATGCCGCACGGCAAGCCCGACTGGACCAGCGCCGAATTCGGCCTGTTCATCGGCACCGCGCCCGCGCAGGCGGGCAACCCGTTCCAGCGCCAGGGGCGTGAACTGGCCGAAGCGCGTTCGCGCAAGGTCAACCCGTTCCGTTACGTCGTCGTGTCGCCCCTCCTGCCGACCTCGTCCAGCCTGGCGGCCGGCAGCGGCAACCGCTGGCAGCCGATCAAACCCGCCACCGACCTGGCGCTCGCCATGGGCATGATCCGCTGGATCATCGAGAACGAGCGCTACAACGCTCAGGCCTTGTCGCAACCCGGCCCCGCAGCGGTCGAAGCCGCAGGCGAGGGCGCCTGGACCAACGCCACGCACTTGATGGTGGCCGACCCCAAGCACCCGCGTTTCGGCACCTTCCTGCGCGGCGAAGACCTGGGCTGGCCCAAGCCCGAAGCGCCGACCAAGCCCGATGCACCGACGGCCGTTCCTGCCGCACCCGCCGTGGCCAGCGCCACCAAGCCTGCGGGCGACGCGGCTGTCAAGCCAGCCACCCCCGCCGATGCCGCCGCCAAACCCGCCGCTGGCGCGCCCGCTGCCCCCGCGCCCGAAGTCCCCGACGTCTACGTCGTGCAATCGCCCGACGGCCAGCTGGTCGCCCACACGCAGCCCCAGCCCGCGCAGTTGAAGGTCGACACCACCCTCGACATCCCCGCCTGGGGCGACAAGGGCCAGGCCGTGCCCGTGGTCAGCGCCTTCGTCATGCTGGCGCGCGAAGCGGGCCGAAAGTCGTTGGACGAATACGCCGCGCTGTGCGGCGTGCCGCGCTCCGACATCGAGGCGCTAGCGCGCGAATTCACCAGCCACGGCAAGCGCGCCGTGGCCGACGCGCACGGCGGCACCATGAGCGGCGCGGGCTTTCAGACCGCTTACGCCATCAGCATGCTCAACACGCTGATCGGCAACCTCAACCACAAGGGCGGCCTGGTGCTGGACGCCGGCCCGTTTGGCCCCTTCGGCCCCGGCCCGCGCTACAACTTTGCCGAATTCCCCGGCAAGGCCAAGCCCAGCGGCCTCTCGCTGTCGCGCAACCGCACGCCGTACGAAAAATCGAGCGAATTCAAACGCAAGAAGGACAGCGGCGCCAACCCCTACCCGGCGCTGGCGCCGTGGTACCCGGCCACCGGCAACCTCAGCAGCGAAATGGTTGCCTCGGCGCTCAACGGCTACCCGTACAAGGCCAAAGTCTGGTTCAACCACATGGCCAACCCGGTGTACGCCATCTCCGGCTTTCGCAACGCGTTGGTCGACAAGCTGAAGGACCCGAAGCTGCTGCCGCTGATCGTGTCGATCAACCCCTTCATCAACGAGACCAACGCCTACGCCGACTACATCGTGCCCGACACGGTCACGTACGAAAGCTGGGGCATCTCCGTGCCATGGGCTGACGTGGTGGCCAAGTCGTCCACGGTGCGCTGCCCGGTGGTCGAGCCGCGCGTGGCCAAGAACGCGCGCGGCGAGCCGATCAACCTGGAAGCCTTTCTGTTCGCCGTCGCCCGCACGCTGAAGATGCCCGGCTTTGGCGCCGGCGCCGTCAAGGACAAGGAGGGCAACGCGTTTGATCTGGACAGCGCCGCAGACTTCTACCTGCGCGGCGTCGCCAACATCGCCTTCTCGGCCGGCAAGCCGGTGGGCGAAGCCAGCGACGACGACCTGGAAGTGACCGGCCTCAAGCGCCTACAGCTGCTGCTCGAAGCCAAGCTCAAACCCGGCGAATGGCGCCAGGTCGCCATGGTGCTGACGCGCGGCGGCCGCTTCGACAAGCTGGACCAGGCCTGGGAAGGCGACCACCTGAAAGTGCGCCACGCCAAGATGCTGCCGCTGTGGGACGAGGGCCTGGCCAAGATGCGCCATTCCATGACCGGCGAGCGCTTCAGCGGCTGCCCCACCTGGCAGCCCACGCGCCTGGCCGACGGCACGCCCATGCGCGACAAGTACGGCGAAAAAGACTGGCCGATGCTCATGATCTCGTACAAGTCCAACCTGATGAGCTCCATGTCCATCGGCGCCAGCCGCCTGCGCCAGGTGCACCCGCACAACCCGGTGTCGATCCACCGCGACGACGCCAAGCGCTTAGGGATAGCCAACGGCCAGGCCATCCGCATCGTCGGCCCGGGCGGCGCGGTGAAGGGTGTGGCCATCGTGCGCGAAGGCATCATGCCCGGCGCCATTGCGGTCGAATACGGCTACGGCCACCATGAGCTGGGCACACGCGCCCACCTGGTCGACGGCCAGCCCATGCCGTCCAACGAAGCGCTGGGCGCCGGCACCAACATGAACGACATGGGCCTGGTCGACGAAACCCGCAAGGGCCACGCCAACGCGTGGATCGACACCATCTCCGGCGCCGCCGTGCGCCAAGGTGTGCCTGTGCGGGTGGAAGCGGCGTGACCGGCGCTTGATCCGCAGAAAGCCCCGGGCGCCGCTGCGGCCCCGGGGCTTTTTCGTGCAGACCGCCAGGGGAGCGCGAGTTGGTTTTGCTATAGGTACAGGAGCTGGCCGCGCAAGTGGCAGTAGGGCTGTAGGCCAAAAAAGCTTCAAATTGGTAGTGCTGTGCCCTGGGATCGCCCAGCGGCGGTCGCTTCCACGCAGGCCACGACCCAGCGATCTGCCAGTGCGGTGGGCGCTATCTTGGCGATAGCTGCCCGCGCAAGCGGTTGTAGGGCGAGCGTCTGAATTTGGCCAAAAAAAGATGGCCCGAACTCGTGCGGGCGCATCGGCCCAAGAAAGCCATCAGATGCCGCCCATCGCATGCGGCCGAGCAGCCTCACCCATGCGCTGGCGCCAGCACGCCACCGCGCCCGACTGGGCGGAAAATACCAAAAAAGTACCATATTGAAACAATGGTACTTATTCGCTAGAGTGCTCACCGCGCGGCGCTTTTCTTTGCTGTCTGGGGGACAAGGGTCCATGCGCTCACAACCAACACCCAGGAGCACCCATGTCATCCCATTCATCCCCTCAGCAGCGGCCCTTCGCGGCGTCTGCGCGCCCTCCCATGCGCAAGCCACGTGGCCACGCGGCCGGTCTGCCCATCCGTTGGGCGGTCTTGACCTTGTGCGGGGTGGCGTTGGCGCTGCCTGCGGTGGCGGGGGGCAATGGCGGCAACGGCGGCGGCGTCGTCAGTGGAGGTACTCCTGGCACTGCGGGCAACAATCTCGCAGGCAGGGGTGGCGCGGGCGGCGCAGGTGTCCTCGTCTCCGCTGGTAGCAATGCAATCCTCGGCGGCGAAGGCGGTAACCCCGGCATGGTGGTGAGTTCGGCCTATGAGAATCCGGCCGGCACCGGCATTGTCGGGCAGGCAGGCGGCACAGGCGTGAACGGCGTGGAGGCCGCCCCTGGGGTGTCCGCCATCGGCGGCGGTGGCGGTGGCGGCGGTGGTGACGGGGTGGCCGTCAACGCCGGCGCCAGCTTGGTCAACCGCGGCGCGGTGACGGGCGGCGATGGAGGGCTCGGCGGCGTGGCCGGCAGCTTTACCGGGGGCGGCGGCGGCGGCGGTGCAGGCGTGGTGGCTTTGGGCACGGTCACCAATTTCGGCACGATCACCGGCGGCGTCGGTGCCTCATACCCGACCAATACTCTTCCTGGGATAGGTGGGAGTGGTGCGGGCGTGGTGGCCAGCAGCACCACCATCGTCAATGAGGCCGGCGCCAGCATTGTGGGGGGCAAGGCGCCGGTCACTGCGCTGACCTTCGTCAACGGCACAGGTACGGGCGGCAACGGGGCAGGTGGGGCGACGGGCAGTGCCCTGAATGACCCCGGTGGTGGCCAGTCCGGCGCCGGTATCGTGGGCGAAGACCTGAACATCGTCAACAAAGGCCAGATAGGACGGGGTGATGGGCGCATTGCTGGCGGGGGTGTGCTTGCTTCCGGACCCGCCAATCCCTACGCCATCTGGTTCGGCCAGGGTACCAACCGCCTGGAGCTCCACCCCGGCTTCAGCTTCACCGGCATGGTGCGCGGCGACGGTGACGACGTGTTGGCCCTGGGCGCGGCGGCGGGCGCTGACGGCAACATGGACCTGCCCGCGCTGACTGAGCCCGCCGCCTACCAGGGCTTTGGCGCGTACGAGAAAACCGGCCCGGGCCGCTGGACCGTGACCGGCGCGCAGGCGGACGCGGCCACGGCGGGCTGGAAGCTGATGGAAGGCCAGCTGAACCTGAACGGCGCCCAGCTGGGCGCGCTGACCCTGGCCGGCGGCACCTTGACCGGTAATGGCCAGGTGGCCGCGCTGATCGGCGGCCCCGGCACGGTGGCGCCGGGCAATTCGGTCGGCACGCTCACGGTCACCGGCAACACCACACTGGCTGGCGCCACCTACGCGGCGGAAATCAACCCCGGCCCCGGCACCGCCGACCTGCTGGTGGTGAACGGCGCCGACCTGGCCGGGGGCACCTTGCGTGTGACCAGCCTGGGCGGCGCGCCCGCGGTGGGGCAGACCTTCACCGTGGTCAGCGGGACGGGCATCGCCGGCCAGTTTGCGACCGTCACGTTCACGGACAACTTCCCCACCGTCACGCCCGAGGTGCAGTACAGCGCGACCCGTGTGCAGATCGTCTACAAGGCTGCGGCCCCCGCCGCGACCGTCTTGCAACTGAACCCCATCCCCAACGTCGCTCAAGGCGTGGCGCCGCAGCTGTCGGGTACCAGCGCGCCGCCGGTGTCGGGCACGGTGCAGGTCGTGCTGACGGCTGGCGCCCAGGTGGTGACGCTGCAAGCGCAAATGGTCAACGGCGTGTGGGCCGTGACCGGCCCAGCCAACTTGCCGGTGGGCCCGGTGACGGTGCAGGTCAGCATGCCGGGCAGCACCCCACCTGTGGCGCCGATCACCGGCCAGTTTGCCGTCACCGCCGGGCCACCGGTCGTTGCGGTGCCGGTCAACAGCGGCTGGATGCTGGCCGCGCTGGCAGCGCTGTTGGGCGGGCTGGGCATGCGCCGGCGCCGCGCGCGCTGAGCAAGGCACAGAACCCTCGCGGGCAAGGCCCGCGCAAAGCACCCCAGCCCTGCGGTGGGGTGCTTTTTTTGCTTCTTTTTAGATAGCTGCCCGCGCAAGTGGCTGTAGGTCTGGCGGGCGAAAAGGCTTGAAATTGCCAGGTCAGCCGCTTCAGCCCTGGCGTGCCGACCCCGCTTCATGCGGCGCATCCGGCGCAGTCAGAAAGTCCTCAATCAGCGCCGCCAGCGCCTGCGGCTGGTCGTGGTGCAGCATGTGGCCGGTGTCGGGCAGCACTTCGCGGCGCAGGCGGCGCACGGCGCGCAGGCGTTCGTGGAATTCGGGCAGGGTGAAGCGGTCGCCCCACCAGCCGGCCAGGCTGTCGTCGCTGGCTTCGACCATCAGCACGGGCGCGGTGATGGCGGCGTACAGCGCCTCGATCTCGTCCACGCGAAACAGCTGCGCGTTGATGACGCGGTGCGCCGCTTCGCCCAAAATTTCCCAGCGCTGGCTGCCGTCGGCCTGCGGGCGCGGGACCGCCCACTGGCTGGCCAGCCACTGCGCCTTGTCCGCCGGTAGGCGGCGGTTGGTCTTCATCAGGCGCGCGGCCACGCCGTCCAGGCTGTCGTAGGTTTTCAGCGCGCTGTCGCCGCGGTGCAGCGCATGCAATTCGTCCAGCCATTTGGCGTAGCGCTTGGGCGCCTGGTCGGGCCGCGTGGCGGGCATGCCAAAGCCTTCCAGGTTAACCAGGCGGCGGATGCGCTCGGGCCGGGCGCCGCCGTACATCATCACGATGTTGCCGCCCATGCTGTGGCCGATCAGGTCGACCGCGCGGCCGGGCGCGTAATGGTCCAGCAGCCATTCCAGGTCGCCCAGGTAGTCGGGGAACATGAAGTGGTCCACCGGCGCGCCGGTGGTTTCGCCAAAGCCGCGCCAGTCCGGCGCGATGACCAGGCGGCCGTCAAAGAAAGCGGGCGACAGCGCGTCCACGGTGAACTGGTAGGACGCGGCCACGTCCATCCAGCCGTGCACCATCACCAGCGGCGGCAGCGTGGACGCGGCGTCGCCCCACAGGCGCACGTGGTAGCGCTGGTGGCGGATGGGCAGAAACTCGCTGCGCGAGGCGCGTCGGGGCTGGTAAGGTGCGGCAGAAGAAGCAGTCATCACGCCGATTATTCAGGAGACCCCCATGCCCCAGCGACCCGCCGGCGACAGCGCCGCCGCGCTGCCCAACGACCACTACGCCGCCATGCACGCGGCCTTCCGCTGGCAGGTGCCGGCGCGCTTCAACATCGCCCAGGCCTGCTGCCGCCGCTGGGCCGCGTCGCCAGACACGGCCGCGCGCAGCGCCATCGTCACGCACCGCGCGGACAGCCCGCCCGAAGCCTTCAGCTACGCCGACCTGGCGGCGCAGGCCGACCGCCTGTCGCACGCGCTGGCGGGGCTGGGCGTGCAGCGCGGCGATCGCGTCGCCATCGTCATGCCGCAGCGGACAGAGACGGCGGTGGCCTACATGGCGGTGTTCCAGCTGGGCGCGGTGGCGATGCCGCTGTCGCAGCTGTTCGGGCCGGAGGCGCTGGCTTTTCGCCTGCAGGATTCGGGCGCTTGCCTGGCGCTGTGCGACGCCGCCTCGCTGGCCGATTTGCAGTCGGTGCGGGCCGACTGCCCGGCGCTGCGCCACGTCGTCGCGCTGGGCGCGGGCAGCGCCGACCACGCTTGGGACGCGCTGCTGGCCGCGGCGCCGGCCACCTCCTTCGCCAGCGTCGACACGGCCGCCGACGACCCGGCTGTGCTGATCTACACCAGCGGCACCACCGGCCAGCCCAAGGGCGCGCTGGTGCCGCACCGCGCCCTCATCGGCAACTTGCCAGGCTTCTTGTGCAGCCAGAACGGCTTCGGTTTTGACATCGCCGACGTCAACGCGCTGGCCAGCGGCGCCTGGGACGGCCAGCAACCGGCGGCGCGCACGCCGAGTGTGTTCTGGAGCCCGGCCGACTGGGCCTGGACCGGTGGCCTGTGGGACGCGCTGATGCCCACGCTGTATTTCGGCCAGACCATCGTCGCCTTCAACGGCCGCTTCGGGCCCGAGACGGCCTTCGACATCCTGCAAACGCACCGCGTCACGCACAGCTTTCTGTTCCCCACCGCGCTCAAGGCCATGATGAAGGCCGTGCCGCACCCGCGCGAGCGCTACACCCTGCACCTGGACACGCTGATGAGCGCGGGCGAGGCCGTGGGCGACGCCGTGTTTGCGTACGCGCGCGACGAGCTGGGCGTGGTCGTCAACGAGATGTTTGGCCAGACCGAGGTGAACTACATCGTCGGCAATTGTGCGCTGAACAATGAGCGTGAGAACAGGGCACTCGGCTGGCCCGCCAAGCCCGGCAGCATGGGCCGCGGCTACCTCGGCCATCTGATCGAAGTGATCGACGATGCAGGCCAGCCCTGCGCCACCGGCGTGCCCGGCGACGTGGCGGTGCGCCGCACCGACGTGCACGGCGACGCCGATCCGATCTTCTTCCTGGGCTACTGGCAGAACGAGCCCGCCACGCGCGCCAAGTACCTGGGCGACTGGTGGCGCACCGGCGACATGGCGCTGCGCGACGCCGACGGCTACCTCTGGTACCAGGGCCGCGCCGACGACGTGTTCAAGGCCGCGGGCTACCGCATCGGCCCCGGCGAGATCGAGAACTGCCTGGTCAAACACCCGGCCGTCGCCAACTGCGCCGTCGTCCCCAAACCAGACGCCGAGCGCGGCGCCCTGGTCAAGGCCTATGTCGTTCTAACTCTTGAATTCATAGCTGCTCGCGCAGATTCATATGGGGTCAGAGACGAATTTGACCGAGAGTTGGTGGCCGAACTGCAAGCCCACGTCAAAGGCCAGCTGGCGCCCTACGAATACCCCAAAGAGATCGAATTCATCGACCAGTTGCCGATGACGACGACCGGCAAGGTGCAGCGGCGCGTGCTGCGGGTGCAGGAGGAAGAGCGCGCCGCTGTGCCCAAGCAATGACCCGCGAAGCTTCGAATTCATCGCGCGCCCGACCCAGCGCGCCCCTAGGATCGTCACCATGAACACGCTTGAACTCGGGCCCGTGGGCAACGTCTTCTTCTTCGCACCCGAACTGGACGTCGCCGTCGCTTGGTACGAACAGCTGCTGGGCGTGCGGGCCGAGCGTGCGATGCCGCAGCTGGCGGTCTGGCAGTTGGGCGCGCTGCGCCTGACACTGCACGCCGAGGACGACTTCAACGCGCGCGGCATGCCCGCTACCGGCACGGTGCCGTACTTTGACGTAGCCGATGTGGACGCGGCGCTGGCGCTGTGCGTGGCGCGCGGCGGTGTGGCGCACCGGGGGCCGAAGACGGTGTTCTCGGGCGAGCGGCTCGTGCAGATTCTCGACCCTTTCGGCAACCTGCTGGGCCTGCGCCAGCCTCCTGCGGCCGGCTGAGGGACGGGCGCGCCCGCGGCCTACGGCCTACCATCGGGGACTTTGCGTGCCGCCACGTAGGGGCGCGCGCCAACTCATTTGTCTTCATCCATGCAAACCATTTCTCTGGGGCAGAGCGACCTACAGGTCACGCCCATTTGCCTCGGCACCATGACCTTTGGTGAACAGGTCGCGCAGGCCGATGCCCACGCCATCCTGGACCGCGCCGTTGAACGCGGCGTGACTTTCATCGACACGGCCGAGATGTACCCCGTGCCGCCCAGCGCCCGCACCTATGGCGCGACCGAAACCATCATCGGCCATTGGCTGGCGGCGCGGCCGGGCATGCGCCAGCGCATCGTGCTGGCGACCAAGGTCGCCGGTCCGTCGCGCGGCATGCCCTGGGTGCGCGCGGGGCAGGGCATGACGGCGGCGGACATCCGCGCGTCGTGCGACGTCAGCCTGCGGCGCCTGCAAACCGACGTGATCGACCTCTACCAGATCCACTGGCCCGAACGCCACGTGCCGTCCTTCGGCAGCATCTACTACGACCCGGCGCAGGAAAAATCCACCACGCCGATCCGCGAACAGCTGGAAGCGCTGGCCGCCCTGGTGCAGGCCGGCAAGGTGCGCCACATCGGCCTGTCGAATGAAACGCCATACGGCGTGCACGAATTCGTGCGCCTGGCCGAAGAACACGGCTTGCCGCGCGTGGTCAGCACGCAAAACCCGTATTGCCTGACCAGCCGCACCTACGACAACGGCCTGGACGAGACCTGCCACCGCCTGCACGTCGGCCTGCTGGCGTATTCGCCGCTCGGCTTCGGGATGCTGACCGGCAAGTACGACGCCACCGGCATCCACGCGGCCGACGCCCCGCGCGGGCGCATGAGCTTGTTTGACCGCATGAAAAGCCAGCGCTGGGGCCGAGAACCCGCGCAAGCGGCCGCACGGCGCTACAACGCGCTGGCGCGCGAGCATGGCCTGACCCCCACGCAGCTGGCGCTGGCCTTTTGCTACCGCAGCTGGCGCGTGGCCAGCACCATCATCGGCGTGACCTCGCTGGCGCAGCTGGACGAAGACCTGGACGCCTGGAGCGTCCAGCTCAGCCCCGAACTGCTGGCCGCCTGCGACGCGATCCGCGAAGAAATGCGCGATCCGGCCGCCTGAGGCGCCCCCGGCGCGGCAGGCGCGCCCCGCCGCGTGAAACAATTTGAGTTTCTGATCACGGGAGGGCGGTGCGATACTGCCGCCCGCCCTCCGAACTTCCCTGTCCGCCATGCCCGCCCGCCACACCGAACTGCCCCTGAACGCCACCTCGCTCAACGCCGTGGTTGACGCCATGACCGTGGTCACGCTCTGCCTGACCCAGATCCTGACCCAGGAGCAGCGCGAGCGCTTCGGTCGCGATCTCGTCACCATGGCCGAAGTGGCTGGCCGCAAGGGCAATCTGGAGCTGACTTCCATCCTGCTGGATGTGCGTGCGTCGGTGAAGACGCGCGACGAAGAGCTGGACGCCGCCAACGCCGCCAACACTGGCGTCGTCGGCGATTGACGCTGCCCGCCGCCGCCCGTAGCCGTCCGCATGGCCAAGGCCAAAGGCGTCCACGTCAGCGAAACGCCCGCCACTGCGTTGCTGCGCGCGCGAGGCGTGGCCTTTACCGAACACCCGTACGAATACCTGGAGCACGGCGGCGCCGAGCACAGCGCCGAGGTGCTGGGCTTTGACCCTTTCACCGTCGTCAAGACCCTGGTCATGCAGGACCAGGATGCCAAGCCCTTGATCGTGCTGATGCACGGCAACCGCAAGGTCAGCACCAAGAACCTGGCGCGCCAGATCGGCGCCAAATCGGTCGAGCCCTGCCAACCCGAAGTCGCCAACCGCCACAGCGGCTTTCTGGTGGGCGGCACGTCCCCCTTTGGCACCCGGCGTGAGATGCCGGTCTACATCGAGCAGACCATCCTCGACTTGCCCCGCATCGCCATCAACGGCGGCCGCCGCGGCTACCTGATCGGCATCGACCCGCAGGTCTGTGTCGACGTGCTCGGGGCCAAGCCGGTGCAGTGCGCGATCGATCTTTGACCGAAGCAGAGCGCCGGCTGTGATCAACCAGGCGGCGCTTGCCCTGATCCGCTTCTACCAACGGCGTTTGTCGCCGCACAAGGGCTACCACTGCGCGCTGCGCGTGCAGCGCGGGCGTGGCAGCGGCTGTTCTGGCGTGGGTTTGCGACTGGTGCGTCGCTACGGGTTGCCGGGCGGCTTGTGGCTGCTTCGACGCAGGCTGCACCAATGCAGTGATGCCGCGCGGCGCGCGCAAGGGCCGCGCCCGCCGGTCCACCAGCGTGGGGACTGCGACCCAGGTTGCGACGCGGGGTGCGATGGCACGGAATGCATCCCGGATCCGGGATGCAACATCGATCGGCGGCAGAATCCCGTGCTGTGGTGGGCGGCGACGGTGAGCTCGCTGGTCTTGCTGCTCGGAGGCCTTGGTCTTCTGCTCTGGTGGATGGCAGAATACGCGTCTTGCCCTACAGCGGCCTGCGCAGGCAGCTATATTTTCAGGAGTCTTATGGTTTTGCCTTGGTTGGCGGCACTGGCCGCGTACCTGATCGGCTCGCTCAGTTTTGCCGTCATTGTCAGCCGCGCCATGGGCTTGTCGGACCCGCGCAGCTACGGCAGCGGCAACCCGGGCGCGACCAACGTGCTGCGCTCTGGCAGCAAGAAGGCGGCGATTGCCACCCTGGTGCTGGACGCCTTCAAGGGCTGGCTGCCGGTCATGCTGGTCAAGTGGTTCGGCGAGCCCTACGGCCTGGGCGAGGGCACGCAGGCCATGGTTGGCCTGGCGGCGTTTCTGGGCCATTTGTTCCCGGTGTTCTTTGGCTTCAAAGGCGGCAAGGGCGTGGCGACAGCGGTGGGCGTGTTGCTGGCCTTCCAGCCCTGGCTGGCGCTGGCGACGCTCTTGACCTTCGCCATCATCGTATTCTTCTTCCGCTATGTGTCGCTGGCGTCGATCATCGCGGCGGTGTTTGCGCCGGTCTACTACCTGCTCGGCAACGGTGTCGCGTGGACGGCGTCCGAACCGAAAGTCTGGGCTTTGGTGGCCATGGGCATCCTGCTGATCTGGCGCCACACTGAGAACCTTCGCCGGCTGATCGCTGGCACGGAATCCAAACTCGGCAGCAAGAAAAAACCATGAGCGACAAGACCCTCCAGCGCTTCCACGTCGGCGCCCGCCTGTCTGAAACGGCCGTCTTCAATGGCGTGGTCTACCTGGCCGGCATGGTGCCCGAATCGGGCGCCAGCGACATCCGCGCACAAACCGCCGACGTGCTCGCGCAAATCGACCGCCTGCTGGCCGAAGCGGGGTCCGACAAGACCCGCATCCTGCGCACCCAGATCTACCTGGCCGACATCGCCGACATCGGCGTAATGAACGAAGTGTGGGACGCCTGGGTCGCCCCCGGCCACACCCCGCCGCGCGCGACCGTGGAGGCCGCCCTGGCCAACCCGGACTGGAAGATCGAGATCGTGGTGACGGCGGCGCAGCGCTGAGCGCGTGTCGGATCCTCTATTTGGCTATGGTTTCAGGAGCTGCTTGCGCACGCTGAATAAAGGCGAGCGGCCGATTGGGATGGACTTTCGACGGAGTCGAAAGCGCCCGATCGCCGAAGGGCTGGCGGGTGGCTTGCGCCTGACGCCGACCACCTGCTGTCGCATGCCACCCGGTACCGTGTGCCCAGCGCGTTGGCGCAGTGGGATCCGTCGGCCCGGTGTGACGGCGACCGACGCGCCGCGGAACGTGCTTGGCCGCAAGACAGGCCCGTGACGGGCCCCGCCCATCGCCGGGGCTTTCACCACACCGACCGGCCGGAAACGATGCCGGGCTTGGCCGGACGCAGTTGAAGCGCTGAGCGCCGCCTGAGCCGGCGGGGGCGCCTGGCATCAATCCGGGCGGCGACGCATGCGGTGGCCCGCAAACCCCAGCATCCCCAGGCTCAACAGACCCAGTGCCCAGGCCGCGTTGGCCGGGACAGGGATGGGTGCGGCGATCGCCACGCTCACCGTCTGGGCCGAGCTGCAGACCTGCGGCGTGACCCCCACAGCGGTGCAGACCCGATAGGTGAAGCTGTCGCTCGGGCCCTGAAAGCCAGCGTTGGGCGTGTAGACCGCCTGGCCGTTGAGCCAGGTGACGCTGCCGTTGGCGGGTTCCGTCACAGTGGTTGGTGCGCCCAGGGGCGCGTTGGTTGGATCGGACGAGCTATAGCTCACCGCAATCGTCACGGGCTTGCCAGGCTGGGTGGCGCCCTTGGCCGGGGAGGCCGTCACCGTCACCGGCGCGGGGGTGACGGTGACCGTGACCTGGGCCGGCGCACTGCAGGTGACCACCGTGCCGGTGGTGCAGACCTGGTAGGTGAACTTGTCCGTGGGGCCGCGAAAGCTCGCCGCCGGCGTGTACAGCGCCTGCCCGGTGGAGGCGTTCCACGTGACGGTGCCGTTGGATGGCGGCGAGACGGTGGTGGGCACGCCAAGAGGCGCGTTCGCGGTGTCGTTGGCTTTGACGTCGATGGAGACAGCGGTGTCGGGCTTGGTGCTGGCCTCGTCCGGGTTGGCCGTGACGCCGATGACGTTGACGGTCACCGTCTCGGTCTTGCAGACCGGCGTGGGCTGTACGGAGGTAGCGGTTGTGCACACCTCGTACGTGAATTTGTCCTGCCCCACAAAGCCAGGCACGGGGGTGTACACCGCCTGGCCGCCTTCGTAGGTGACCGTGCCGTTGGCTGGTTTGACTGCGTTGGCCGAGGTGTCGGCGTGGGGCGCGCTCAGCGGCGCGTTCGTCGGGTCGGACGAGGTGTCGTTGGCGAGTACGTTGATTGCGATCGCGGTCCCCGCTGCGGTGCCGACCGTCTCTGGCTGGGTGGTGATTTTGGGCAGGGGTTTGACCACGGTGCCGCAGGGGACGACCTGTGCCCCGGCGGTGTCGGTGGTTGCCACCAGCGACACATCGTCGATGAACAGGTCGTTGCCGGCGGTGGAATCGTCCAGGTTGCTGTAGGCCACGGCGTATTGGGTCTGAACGCAACTGGCCGGGAGGGTGAACTTCCAGCTGCGTTCGGTCCACTTGCGCATGGCGGGATCGCTCGCACCCGCCACGGGGAACTCGGCGCTGGTGGCGATCGCGGCCGAGTCGTCAGGCTCGCGCAGGCTCAGTTGCGTATCGCCCGGCGGTTGCACCATGAACAACCACGCTGAGAGCACGTAGGTTCGTCCGGGGGTGAGGGTGACCAGGCGGCGGTACATGTGGTTCTGCGTCGTGCCCGCGTTGACCGCGAGGATGGCCCCGCCGTCGCCCGTGTGGTCACGAAACTTGGTGTAGTCACCACCCGGAGAACCGGCTGCCCACCAGCCACCGGCTGTGGGCGCGGGGACCGGCGTGCCGGTGAACGCCGGTGGCGGCAGCGGGTCGCGGATGTTTTGGGGGTTGATGACGGTGTAGTAGCCATCCAGCAGTACCCGCTGCGCATTGGCCACCACTGCTGAATTCGCATCACCGAGCGGATCCGCGAACCTGTAGTACGACTTTGCCCCTGCGCCCGAGTGCTGCGGGACATAAGGGCTGGAGGCACGGGTGGCCGTGCTGCCGAAGGTGTCGACAAAAACCGTCTGGGCGGACGCGCCCAGGCTGCAAGCCAGGAGCACTGCAAAGGCGCCCCCCTGAGCGCCATGGGCGCGCAAGTTATTTTTAACCATCTGATGCGTACCTTTAGTTTAGAGAAAACAAAACAAATACCGCAATATGAAATATCGAGGTGGGAGATGACACTTTAATATTAAATATTGGTTTTCTCAACAAAATTAATGTGAATTTTGTAGCTCGGACGCTTTGCCTACAAATGTGGCTTTCGGCCAACGGACGGTCGGGGGTTTCACTGCCGCGTGCACAGCGCAGCCAGCACCATGCATCGGGAGGTATGCGATGCGGAGGGGGAATTGGCTCGTCAGCCCGTCGAGCTGAGGAACGGAAGCGCGGCCCAGTCCGGGTCCGCGCCGATAAGCCGCTGAAGAAGGCGGGAAACCAGCGCTTTCAGCGCTTGACCAGCATCATCTGGTCGCCATCGCGCCGCATGTTGAAGCGGTTCAAGAAGCTGTTGCCCAGCAACACGGCCGGCATGGCCGCGGGGGCGACCACGGCGTCGACGTCGTAGACGGTCACGTCGCCGATGCGCACGTTGCGCAGTTTGACCAACCAGCCTTGGGTGGTGCCGTTGGCGGTGGCCATGCGCACCGGCTGGCCGCTCTTGTAATCCAGCCGCATCCGGTCGGCCTCACCCTGGCCGATGGCGACGACGGTGGCGCCCGTGTCGACCATGAATTGCACCGGTTTGCCTTCGATGCTGCCCGTGGTCACGAAATGCCCGCGCGCGTCGGCGGTCAGTGCCACGCGGTCACCGCCGGTGCGCATCGCGCCGCCGACGCTGGCAGGCGATTCGCCGACGCGCAACGTGATCCGCTGCCCATCCACCTGGACGACGGCCTGGTCGCCCGACGTGGACAGCACTTTCACGCCCTGGTGCGTCTCCCCCGGCGCCACCGGGCGCGGCGCGCTGCCGCCCACGATCAGCAAGGCCTTGTTGCCGAGCATGCCTTGCAGGGCCACGGTCTGCGCGGCCGCGGGGACGGAAGCGAGCAACAGGCCCGTTGCCGTCAGCAACGCGATTCGCAGCGAGAGAGAAGGGCGCATGGTCCGTAGCAAAAACTGTCTGTGCGGAGGTGCCGAGCAGGCGCGGCGCCCGTGCCTGGGGTTCCCCCGCGCACCAGGCGTGTCCCCCTTCGGGGGAGGGCGCGCGCAGCGCGACTCAGGGGGGACTTAATCTCTAAAGTTATCAAACGACAGCGGCAGCTCCGTCATGTCCTTGCGCAGCAGCGCCATGGCGGCTTGCAGGTCATCGCGCTTGGCGCCGGTGACGCGCACGGCGTCGCCCTGGATGGAGGCTTGCACCTTCAGCTTGCTGTCTTTGATCAGCTTCTGGATCTTCTTGCTGTCTTCGGTGGCGATGCCGCTTTTGACCTTGATCACCTGCTTGACCTTGTCGCCGCCGATCTTTTGCACCGTGCCTTTGTCCAGAAAGCGCACGTCCACGTTGCGCTTGGTCAGCTTATTGCGCAGGATGTCTTCGACCTGCTGCAGCTGAAAGTCGGCGTCGCCCAGCAGGGTGATTTCCTTGTCTTTCAGCTCGATCGCGGCGCTGGTGCCCTTGAAGTCAAAGCGCGTGCCGATTTCCTTGGCGGCATTTTCCACCGCGTTTTTCACTTCCACCATGTCGGGGTCGCACACTGTGTCGAATGAAGGCATGGATCCTCTCCTTTAGGCTGCCTGGGCGCGTGTCGGACGGTGTGGCCGCACTCAGCGGCGCGGCCCGTCGACTTTGCGCCAGTATTGAAAAGCGTCTTCGTGGACTTCCAGGTCCACTTCCTGCACCCGCGCCAGCAGGCGTTCCTGCACGTCGGCCACCGCCTGGTTGTAGATCAGCGGGCCGATCTCTTCCAGAAAGAAGCCGAGCAGGGCGCCTGCCGCGATGTTGCCCATGCGCTCGTCCAAGTGTTCAGCGGCGTAGCGCATCAGCGATTCGATCGCTTGCTGGCGGTCTGCTTTGGGAATGTCGATAGCCATGGTGGACGCGAACAGGCGGTGTGGCCTGGCGGCCGGGTGTTGCGATGCGACAATTCTCCCATGATCGTGGAACGCAACGTGCCCCTGCAGCCGCTCAACAGTTTTGGCATCGCTGCGCGCGCCGCCACGCTGGTGCGCGTGCGCAGTGAAGCGGATGTGCGCGACGTGCTGACCGACGCCGAACTGTCGCTGCAGCCGCGCTTCGTGCTGGGTGGCGGCAGCAACATCGTGCTGACCGGCGACGTCAAGGCGACGGTGCTGAAGGTGGAAGTGGCCGGCCGCCGCGTGGTGCGCGAAGACGATCGCCACACCATCGTCGAAGCCGGCGCGGGCGAGGTCTGGCACGACTTCGTGGCCTGGACACTGGCGCAGGGCCTGCCGGGGCTGGAAAACCTGGCGCTGATCCCCGGCACCGTGGGCGCCGGCCCGGTGCAGAACATCGGCGCGTATGGGGTCGAATTGCAGGACCGCTTTCACGAACTGGACGCGGTCGATCTGCACACCGGCGAGCTGTTCACGCTGAACGCCGCGCAGTGCGGCTTTGGCTACCGCGATTCCGTGTTCAAGCACATCGCCGCGACGGACGAAGGCTTTGGCCTGGCGGGCCGTGCGCTGATTTTGCGTGTGCGCTTTGCGCTGCCCAAGGCGTGGCAGCCGGTACTGGGTTACCTGGATCTGGAGCGCAAGATGGCCGAGACCGGCATCCACGCGCCCAGTGCCCAGCAGATCTTCGACTGGATCGTCGAGATCCGACGCGCCAAGCTGCCCGACCCGGCCATCATCGGCAATGCCGGCAGCTTCTTCAAAAACCCCACCGTCACGCCCGAGCAGTGCCAGGACATCATCGGGCGCGACCCGAAGGTCGTGCACTACCCCATGCCCGACGGCAGCGTGAAGCTGGCCGCTGGCTGGCTGATCGACGCCTGTGGCTGGAAGGGCAAAAGCGTGGGCAACGCGGCGGTGTACGACAAGCAGGCGCTGGTGCTGGTCAACCGCGGCGGACTGGACCACCCGGCCACGGGCGGTGAAGTCATGACCCTGGCCAAGGCGATCCAGACCAGCGTGTACGAGCGCTTTGGCATCCGGCTGGAACCCGAGCCTGTGGTCGTTTAAGGCCGCTGGCCCTAGTGCGACTTGCGCAGCCAGCTATTGAAGATGTAGCAAAGACCGCGTGTGCGCTACGTTGAGATCTTCCGCCTGCGCCGCGTGCGCGACAAATCGCGTGCCTTGGCAGTGATGCAGGCCGCGGCCGGGATGAGTGAAGACGCTGCCTGGGCGGCGCTGCACGAAGCGTTGGCCGGCGGTCGCCCCGCCTTGGCCTTGCCGGATGACCCGACTGCGCGCGACTGCGTCGTGGCCTTGTCCCAGTGCGGCTTCGTGGCGCGCTTCAAGCCAGGTGACGGGGAGGACCCATGCGCGCAGGCAGAAGCGGTGATGCTGCCCCTGATCGCCCGAATGCCTGCCGCGCTGGCCGATGCCGCAGGCGCCGAGCTGTTGGCCGGCCGCTGGGCGGACGCGCTGCAGCTGTGCCTTCAGTACTGGCGAACGCACGCCGCACCGGACGCTGCAGAGCGCGCGGCGCTGGAGCGCGTACGGATCGAGTTGGGTGTGGACGTCGGGAGCACAGGCCGCCAATGATCGGGGCCGTGGCAGCGCCTCAGGTAGAGCGCTAGTGGATGACGCCGCGGCCCGGCCCAGGACGGGCGAGCCGGAAGGAGCACCGAGGCCGAACTGATCAGCCCCGGTCGGGATCAGCGACGACCGCCGCCGTAGCCACCCGAGCGCGGCTCCATCGGGCGCGCCACGTTCACCGTCAGCGCGCGGCCGTCCAGGTCGCGGCCGTTCAGGCCATCGATGGCGGCCTGGGCTTCTGCGTCAGAACCCATCTCGACGAAGCCGAAGCCTTTGGATCGGCCCGAATCGCGGTCCATCAGCACTTTGGCCGAGTTGACTTGGCCAAAGGCGGAGAAGGCGTCCTGCAGTTGTTCGTCGCGCACCGAATAAGACAGGTTGCCGACATAGAGTTTGTTGTTCATGTTTTGCTTTCTAGGGAGACGACGCCGTGCACCTGCACGGCTTCAGGGGTGTGCGCAAGCTGCGCGGGTTTAACGGGAACGTGGCCCACCGGGGCCAGGGCCGCGGGTGGCGAGGTGGCGGAAGGTGATCCGCCCTTTGTTGAGATCGTACGGGGACATTTCCAACGACACGCGGTCGCCGGCCAGCACACGGATGCGGTGCTTGCGCATCTTGCCACCCGAATAGCAGATCAGGCTGTGACCGTTGTCCAGCACCACACGGAAGCGCGAATCGGGCAGGACTTCTTCAATCTGGCCCTGCATTTCAATCAGTTCTTCTTTGCCCATGTGAATTCAACTCCTTGTGTGTCTTGGGTTGTCGTTCACGGCCCTTTGCCCGTGGGGCCTGCCGTCACCCAGCGCGTGCGTTGAAGCTCAGGGTGCTCGCCGTGGCACATGCGCGCCTGCGAGGGTGAGGGTTGAACGAGAAAAATCGGTTGCCGAACGTTGGCGCGGCGGCAAATGCACCGCGGCAGCGCGCTAGGTGAAAACGGCAACCGGGAGGGGGGTGACCCGCGAGGGAAGAGGTGGCGCGGGGCGGGACTCGTCGAAGATGATCAATGCGACCCACAGGTCGTTGTCGAAGGCCGGGCGCCGATGCGGTCTGGCAAACCCGTCCTCCACCGCGCAGGGCGACAAGCAAGCCGAGGCGAACCCGCTATTGTAGCGCGAAGCGACGCGCAAGGCCTTGGGCGCCCGCGCGCGCCACGTCCCTGGCGGCGGCGCACAGCGCGCGCTGCTGCGATGGCTGCGTGTCATCGGGGCCACGCAGGTAGCGCGCCATGCGCTTTTCAGTGGGTTGTAGCGCGCAGCCCCGGCGCCCGCTTTCACCCCCTCTGCGTGCGCCGCCGTCACCCGCCCGCTGCGCTGCCAAGCAACGCACATTCCGCCGCCTTGGCAATGGCCACCCCGACATCCGGCGTGACGACCGCTCTGGCGAGCGTGACGGCGCCAATCAGCGTCGAGAGTGCGGCGTAGGCGCTCGGCAGGTCGCGCGGTGCGCCCTCGCACGGGGGACCTTCCACAATGGTTGCGACGACCTGCGCCAGCGCTTGCTCGAACCCGGTTTTGGCCGCGTCGCCGCTGCGTGCCAGCTCGATCGGCAGGGTTTGCAGGGTGCAGGCATCGGACAGGTCGCAGGTCCGCTTCGCGCCGAGGTAAAAGCGCACGAATTCTGGCCACCAGTGGGCACCAAAGGTGGTCTGGAAGTAGCGGATGCCTTGCACCAGCTGCGCCATGCCATCGGCGACGGCTTCATCAAACGCCTGCGCCTTCGATCCGAAGTGGGCGTAGAACGCGCCCGAGGTCACGCCCGCCGCTTTGGCCAGGCCGTCGACCCCGGCGCCACCGTAGCCGTGTTGGCGGAACGCGCGGCCCGAGACATCGAGGATGCGCCGGCGCGTGTCGGCCTTTTGTTCTTCTCGCTTGGTTGCCAAATGGGGGCACTCCTTCGTCAGACACTGGAATTTTACTTGACCAAATAACGATCGTTATTTAAATTCACGTAGCGATCGTTACTTGAAATGTGCGCTCAGCTTGGCGCGCAGGGGCAGCGGCCGCTTCAGGAGCGTGCGATGCCATTGACTTTGACACTCACCGAAGGCGTTTTGCCCGAGGACCAAGAAAGCGCAGCCTTCCAACAACTGTCCGAGGCCATGCTGCGCTGGCACGGCCAGGCCGACAATGCCGCCATGCGGGCCAACATCGTGGGCGCCATTCACCGGGTGGCGCGCACCCACAGCTTCGCGGGTGGCCAACCCGCTGATGTGGCGTTTGTCGAATGGAAGGTGCCGTCCACGTTGTTCGCGGCGCGCGAGGTGCAAATCGGCTACGTTGAAGAGGCCACCAACCTCCTGCACGACCTCTCCGGCGGACGGCACCCGAAAGAGCGCATCTGGGTGAACGTGGTCCACGCGGTGGATGGCAGCTGGGGCATTGCGGGGGCGGCGCTCACCAACGCCCAGCTGGCGCAGGGCCCGGCTTGAGTTGGGGCAACAGGATCGGCGCCGACACAGGAGAACACGCGATGCGATTGTCCAACTATCTGTTTTTCACCACCTGCTGCGACGACGCGTTGCGCTTCTATGCCGAATGCGGTCTGGGGCGCGTCGTTGAAGAGCTGCGCTACGGCGTGGGCGGCATGCCCGTCAAAAACGAGGCCATGCGCGGCAAGGTCATGCACGCCAAGTTCGAAGGCCCGCATCTGCGGTTTTACGCCTCGGACAACGACGACGCCGAACCGATGCGGGGATCGGCCCACCTGCTGGAGCTGGACGACCGACGGGCCGTGGACGACCTGTTTGCCCGGCTGAGCGCGGGCGGCCTGGTGACAACGCCCCTGGCCGTGCAGCCTTGGGGCGGCTACTTTGGCAAGTTCACCGACCGCTTCGGCGTGCAGTGGATGCTGAGCAGCCCGGCCTGAGCGGCGCGCGCCCAGTGCCAAAACTGACGCGCATCAAGGCGCGCCTGGCGCGCCCTGCCTACGATGGCCGCATGTCATTGAGCGAAAGCAGGTAGCGCGCCATGCGTTTTTCCACCGTCATCGCGGTGCTGCTGGTCGCCGCCGTCCTGGTGCTCGTCATGGCGCTGATCCGCGCCGTCGTTGTGGGGCGCATGGAGGGCATGCAGGCCGAGGCCTTCCAATACCGCCAGAAGGCCGTGCGCGCCGCGGTGTGTGTGGCGGCGCTGGTCGCGGTGGTGCTGGTGACGGGCTGGTTGTAGCGCGCGGCGGCGGCAAGCCCACCCACGGGCCCCGCGGCCGCGTTCACCCCATCTGCGTGCGCAGCAGGCCGCCGCGGCGCGTGCGCGAATACAGCCAGCCGACGATGGTCAGGTTCAGCAGGTTCCAGCCGATGCCGTTCAGGAAGGCGGCGCGGTAGCTGCCGGTGACGTCGAACACCCAGCCCGACATCCAGCCGCCCAGCGCCATGCCGATCAGCGTGGCCATGATCAGCGCGCCGGTGCGCGCGCCGGCCTCGCGCGCGGGGAAATGTTCGCGCACGATGATCGCGTACGACGGCACGATGCCGCCCTGAAACAGCCCGAACATCGCCGACACTACGTACAGCGACATCATCCCGCTGGCGGGCAGGAACATCAGCAGCGCCAGCCCCTGCAGGGCCGAGCCCAGCAGCAGCGTGCGGATGCCACCGATGTGGTCGCAGATCCAGCCCGACACCAGGCGGCTGATGATGCCGCTGAACAGCATCAGCGACAGCATTTCCGCCCCGCGCGCGGCGCCAAAACCCAGGTCCGTGCAGTAGGCGACGATGTGCACCTGCGGCATCGACATCGCCACGCAGCAGGCCACACCCGCCACGCACAGCAGGCCTTGCGCGGTGCCAGGCGCCAGGCCAAAGGGGCGCTCGGGCGGCCACGGGGTGGGGCGCGGCGCGGCCGGGGCGCCAAGGGCACCGCCGGTCTGCAATTCGGGTGGCGGGCGGCGCATGGCAAAGGCCAGCAGCGCCATGCCGATGCCGCACACCAGGCCCAGCACCACGTAGGTCGGCCGCCAGCCGTAGTGGGTGATGCCCCATTGCGCCATGGGCGGCCAGAGGGTGCCGGCGATGTAGTTGCCGCTGGCGCACACCGCCATGGCGATGCCGCGGCGCTTTTGCCACCACAGGCCGGTGTCGGCCATCAGCGGCGCGAAGGTGGCGGCGCCACCCAGCAGACCCAGCAAGCCGTGCGCCAACCCGAACAGCCACACGTTGCCGCTGGCCGCCGCCAGGATGTAGCCCGCCGCGACGGCGGCCGCGCCCAGCCACAGCACGCGGGCAATGCCCCAGCGGTCGGCCCATTGGCCGGTCCACAAACCGCCCAGGCCCAGGCAGACCATCATGGCCGTATAAGGCAGGGACGCGTAGGCGCGGCTGATGCCGAATTCGGTCTGCACCGCCGGCAGCACCACCGACACCACGTACATCGCGCTGTTGCCCAGCGTGACCAGCAGCACGGTGACGAACAGCCGCCAGGCGGCGGTGCGCGAATCGATCAGGCTGGCGGGCGACGCGGGTGGGCGCGCTGACGCGGAAAGGGCGGAAGGGGCGGCGGACATGCCCGCCAGCGTATCACCGGCGCAGCTTCAAGGCTGTCGCGCAGGCAAGGCGGCGCACAGGAACAGTGCCCGCACGCACAGGCGGACCCCGTCACCGCCATTTTTGGTCTTTAAGGCCTGTGGCCCTAGAACCACCAGCGCGGGCAGCTATCAAATCAGGACTGCTGACTTGCCGCCGCCTGGCCCTGCCAGCAGGTCAGGGGTGGAGGTAAACCGCCTGCACGCGGCCATTTTCCAGCTCGACCAGCTGCACGGTGTCAACGCCGTTGATGCGCGCACGGTACACCTCCAGCTTGTAGATGTCGCCATCGCGTTCGCGGTAGCCCGAGCCCAGCGCCTCCAGCACGTTGAGCGCCGGCAGCGGGTCGCCGTCGCGGCGGCCGTTGCGGTCGTAGGCCTGGGCGTTGCCAACGCTGTCGAACTCGATCGAGTCGGATTCGTGGCACGACTCCAGGTCGTCCGGGCGGAAGCGCTTGTCGCGGATCAGCACATAGGCCTCGGCCGTGCTGACCCTGTCACCGATCAGGCGCGGTCGGCATTCGCGGTCCCAGTCGTCGTCGTCACCGCCGCAGCCGCTGACGAGCAGCGCGGTGCCCATCGCGATCGGAAAAATCCAGCGTGGCAGGTTCATGGTGTCCCCTCTTGGCCAGGTTGAAAGGCCAGTATCCGGGGGTGAAACTCCCCCGCTTTGTCGGACAGGGCCGGGCGCGTCCGTGGGACCAGGGCGATCGCCTGCCCGGCGCGGCGCCCCCAGGACGGCCAGCCGTTGCAGACAGGTGCGTCGGCGGCTGCGCCCCTGCATGGCGCGTGGCCTGCGCGGTGAGCGGGGTTGGGGTGGCCCTGTGGCGCCACCGAGGCCTGGTTGTCAAAGGGCCCCTGTTTTCAAGCCTTTTAGCCCGTTGGCCCTAGACAATCAAGCGCGGTCAGCTTGCTTTTTGATAGCGTTTTTTGGCGACGGCCGTGAACTCATCCACAAGCCCAACGCGATGCACGCCAGCGCGGCCCAGCCCCAGCCGTCGACCCGCTCGCCCAGCAGCGCCCAGCCCAGCACGGCGGCGGTGACGGGGTTCAGCGCCAGGAACACCGTGACCCGCGTCGGGCTTTCGTGTTTGAGCGCGTACAGCCACAGCAGGTAGCCCACGCCGCTGGACAGGCCGATGAACACGATCACCCACCAAGCCAGCGGCGACAGCGCCCCCACGCGCTGCGGCCAGGCTTCGGTCAGCGCCAGCACGGCGAGGAACAGCACCGATGCGCCCATTGCGAGCGCCGACACCGGCAGCGTGGGGTAGCGCCGCAGGTACGGCCGGTACAGCACGCTGCACACGGCGCCCGTCAGCGCGCTACCCAGCACCGCCAGCACGCCCAGCCAAGGCAGCGGCTGGCCGGCCTGCGCCGCCAGGTGCGGCACCAGGTCCAAGGCCACGCCGCCGATCGACAGCAGCACGCCCGCGCCCAAAAGCGGCTTGAAGCGCTCGCGCCCCAGCGCAGCACCTAAAAGCAGCGTCAGCAGGGGCACCAGGCTGAAGATCAGCGCCGCGCGCGCCGCGCCCACGGTTTGCAGGCCGTAGTTCATCAAGGCGATCAGCACCGCAAACTGGCCGATGCCCAGCGCCGCCATGGCCGCCAGGTCGCGCCGCGGCACCGGGGTGGGCAGCGCCGCCCGCCGCCACGCGCCGCGCACAAAGGGCAGCAGGCAGGCCAGGCCGATGGCGTAGCGCAGCAGCGCCAGCGTCAGCGGCGGCACTTCGCCCACGACGTAGCGCGACGCGACGATGGCCGCGCCCACCTGCACGCCGGTGGCCGCGGCGGCCAGCAGCGGGGCGTTCACAGGTCCAGCGCCCAGTGTTCGCCGACCAGGTCCTGGCCAAAGCTGCGGTGCGGCGCGCTGTCGATCAGCCGAAAGCCGCGTTGGGCGTAAATGCCGCGTGCGACCAGCAGGTTGGCGTTGGTCCACAGCACCAGCCGGCGGTAGCCCTTGGCGCGGGCGAAGGCGATGCATTCGTCCGTCAGCCGGCCGCCCAGCCCCAGGCCGCGCGCGGCGGGGGTCAGCAGCAAAAGGCGCAGCTTGGCTTCGCCCTCGGCGTCGCCGCGCACCACGAAGACGGAGCCCACGCGTTCGCCGTTCAGCTCGGCGATGAAGCCGCGCTCGCGCGCCGGGTCGTGCTGGCGCACCATGCCGGCGGCGATCTCGGCCACCAGCGCCTCGAATTCGCTGTTCCAGCCGAATTCCTGCCAGTACAGCGCGCCGTGCTGCTCCACCACCCAGCCCATGTCGCCGGGGCGGGGCTCGCGCAGCACGATGGTGCGGTCGGCGCCGCCGCCGGGCGTCAGCAGCGTTTGCGCGCGCTGCAGGGCGCCAACCAGCTCGCGCCGCGCCTCGGCCGGCAAGGGCGCCAGCACGCGCGCCATTTCTTCGCGCGACCGCTGCTGCAGCGGCTCGAACGCACGCAAGCCCTCGGGCGTGAGCGAAATGTCCTGCACCCGCGCGTCGGCCGCCGACGCCTCTTTGGCGATCCAGCGCTTGGCCGCAAAGCGCCGCAGCAGCCGGCTGAGGTAGCCCGCGTCCAGGTTCAGCGCCCGCGCCAGCGCCGAGCCGCTGCACGGCCCGTGGTGCGCCAATTCGTACAGCACGCGCACCTCGGTCAGCGAAAACGCGCTGTCCAGGTACGGGTTCAGCACGCCGATGCGCTGGGTGTAGAAGCGGTTGAACGCGCGCAAGGCGTCGATCTCGGCCGCATCCACCGGCGCGGCGGTGGGTAGGGGGGCGTAGGCTGGCGATGTCATCCCCAAAGTATGCGGCCAATTGTTTGCTTTAAGCAATTAAGAATGCGGTGAAAGGCAATCAATTGGCGCGAGCGACTGTTGGCTTTGCGCCGCAGGACCACCGCGCGCGGGGGGTAGGGGTGACGGGGTGTATCCGCAGCACAGGCATGACGGTGTCAATAAACACAGGCAGACAGAACCCGAAGGTGTTACAAATTCGACCGCAACCGGGGCGACATTTGGTTGCAGGGCGGTGCTGGGGGCGTGCTCGAATGTTGGGTTGAGCGCGGCGTGGTCGCGCGCCCCCACAACTCTGCCCCCGACACAACGATGAAGAAATCTGCCCGACTCTTGTTTTGCGCCGCCCTCAGCACCGCCGTGCTCGCCGGCTGCCAGCGCAACGATGCCGCGCCCGCCCCGGCACCCACGCCAGCTCCCGCTCCAGCGCCTGCACCCGCGCCCGCCCCAGCCCCAGCACCCGCCGCACCGATCGTGGTGCCGGCCGCCCCGGCGGCTTCGGCACCGGTGAGCGCCGCGCCCGCCGCGTCGGAAGTGATCATGAGCCAGCCCGGCCCGGCTGGCACCACCTGGAACCTGACGCGGGTGGCGGTCACGGGGCGCCTGATGACGGTGCAGTTCCAGGTCAAGCCGGAAGCGGGCAAGTCGATGCTGCTGACGTCGCAGCGCATGACGGAAGTCAACCTGGTCGACGACGCCACGTCGCAGCGCTACAGCGTGCTGAAAGACGACACCGGCAAGTACATGGCTTCGCCCCTGACCTCGAAGGGTGACGACCTGCGCGTTGACAGCGGGGTCGACAAGTCGGCCGTGGTCTGGTTCAAGTTCCCGGCGCCGCCGGAAGGCTCGACCAGCGTGTCGATCAACATCCCGGACGTCGGCCCCTTCGACGGCGTGACGGTCAAGCGCTGATGCGGGCCACGCTCTGGCCGGCCGCGCTGGCGGCCCTGGGCGCGCTGCAGGCATGCTCGCCACCCTCGGGTGACGCGCCAGCGGCCAGCGG
>JAEZWW010000011.1 GCA_023442945.1 Pseudomonadota bacterium
GGCAGGGGCAGCGCAGCATGCCCCTGCTTCGTGCTCTGACTTACTGCGGTTGTTTGAGCGGAGCGCCCTTGGGCGCGCAGCGAGTTCCGCAGTGCCGCCCCGCAACCGAGCACCGCAGGTTGCCCCGCAGCGCAGCGAAGGGGACACGTCCAGTGGGGTCGCCTTCTTTTGCCTTCTTTTCTTGGCGAGTCAAGAAAAGAAGGTGCGCCGCCGGGCGCATGTCCCGGCCTCTCAACGCCAATCAATCACCGAAGCTAAAACGAGCGCGCGACGAACGGATAACTACCAATTCAATAGCTGCCCGCGCATATCCCCGTAAGGCTGCCTCAGCTTTCGAGCCCTAAAAACCAGCCGCCAGCCTTATTTCAGCAGACGACCACACTGCTCCTCCAGCTTCTGGGCCTGCCCCGGCTTGGCGGCTTCGGCGCGCTGCTCCTCGTGGTACTGCTTGCGCTTGGCGGCGAACTCAGCGGTCTGGGCATAGGCAATGATCTGCGGCGACGCGGTCTTCAGGCCTTCGGCCCAGGCGGTGTCGAGCTCCTGGGCGCGGGCCGGTACGCTCAATTTGCAGGTGTCGACCATGCCGGCCATCATCGCCGTCATCTCCTGCTCTATGCCCGCGGCGATCTGCTGGGAGGTGTCGTCCCCGCCCTTCTTGGCGGGTGCCTGGGCTTGAGCGGCCAACCCAAAGGCGGCAAGCAGGGCGACCAGGAGGGTTTTGGCAGGGGGTGAAAGAGGGCATGCGGGTCGGATGGGTGGCGGTTGGCGTCTAGGAAAGGCGCGCGACTCGGCGCGTGACGCGGTGGGTCACTTGCCCTGGCCGATGCCGCTGCGGCAGGCGTTTTCCATTTCCTGGCGGCCGGTGGGGGTGGACATTTGTTCCGCGATCTTCGGGTCGAAGCTGGCCACTTCCTGCTTGAACTCCGGCGTCTGCGTCTGCGCCTTCAGCTCCGGGTTGGCCATCTGGGCGGTCCACTCGGCCTGGATGCCTTGCGCGCTTTGCGGGAAGTGCTTCAGGCAGGCGTTCAGCGTGGCCTGGCGCACGGGCAGCATCATCACGGCGAAGGTGCGGTCGAACTCGGCGCTTTTGGCCGACGGCGCGGGCGCTTGCGCCGAGGCGGTGCTGGCGGCGCCCAGGGCGATCAACAGCGTGGTGGTGGCGGCGGCGAAGGTCGGAACGGTGCGGAACAACATGGCGGCAGGCCTTTCGTCAAAAGCGTTACGGGGTGGACCCCAGGGGTGGCGTGGCCATATTACCCGGGGGAGGTGACCGCAGCGGCGGGCGGTGCGGGCCAGCCAAGGCATGCGTCTGGGGGGCCGTGGCTGCAGCTCAAAATACCATCAAAAAATGGCTGCAGCCCTACAACTACCTGCGCAGGCAGCTATCAAAAATGTAACATTGGTGAGCGTGCGCTGCGGCATTCAGATGCGCTCGGCAATCGCCGCGCCCATCTCCGCCGTGCTGGCCTGGCCGCCCAGGTCGCGCGTGCGCGGGCCCTGGGCCAGCACCTGTTCGATGGCGGCCAGTAGGGCGTCGTGCGCGGCTTGTTCGCCCAGAAACTGCAGCATCAGCGCGGCCGACCAGACCATGGCGACGGGGTTGGCGATGCCCTGGCCGTAGATGTCGGGCGCCGAGCCGTGGACCGGCTCGAACAGGCTGGGGAAGGCGCGCTCAGGGTTCAGGTTGGCCGACGGCGCCAGGCCGATGGTGCCGGTGCAGGCCGGGCCCAGGTCGGACAGGATGTCGCCAAACAGGTTGCTGGCGACCACCACGTCAAAGCGCTGCGGCTGCAGCACGAAGCGCGCGCACAGGATGTCGATGTGGTGCTTTTCGACCGCGATCTGCGGGTAATGCTGGTGCATCGCGTCGGCGCGGCCGTCCCACCAGGGCATGCTGATGGCGATGCCGTTGCTTTTGGTGGCCACGTCCAGCTTCTGGCGCGGGCGCGCGGCGGCTTGCTCAAACGCGAACTTCAGCACGCGGTCGGTGCCGTGGCGGCTCATCACCGTTTCCTGCAGCACGATTTCGCGCTCGGTCCCGGCGTACATCACGCCGCCCAGGTTGGTGTATTCGCCCTCGGTGTTTTCGCGCACCACCAGGAAGTCGATCTCGCCGGGTTGGCGCCCGGCCAGCGGGCAGGGCACGCCGTCAAACAAACGCACGGGGCGCAGGTTGATGTACTGGTCAAACTCGCGCCGGAACTTCAGCAGGCTGCCCCACAGCGACACGTGGTCGGGCACGGTGGCCGGCCAGCCGACGGCGCCGAACAGGATGGCGTCCATGCCCGACAGCTGGTCCTTCCAATCGGGCGGCATCATCTCGCCGGTCTTGGCGTAGTGGTCGCAGCTGGCCCAGTCGATCGGTACCAGTTCCAGCGCGATGCCGAACTTGCGTTGCACCACGTCCAGCGCGCGCAGCGCTTCGGGCATCACTTCCTTGCCGATGCCATCGCCCGGGATGACGGCGATGCGGTGGGGGCGGTTGGCGGGGGCGGGCATGGGCGACATCTCCTCAAGACAAGGGGCCGAGCTTAACGGCTGGCGCCGCGCCGGCCAGGTCTGGGAACGCCCCGACTTGTGGCTCGGCGCGCGTCCGGCTTAGACTTTCTGCGGTTGACTGTTCCCTTCCCCCTGAACTGGAGACTCCCCCATGCACCTGCACCCCTTGTCGCGCACCCTTGATCGCCGTTGGCAACCGCTGGCGCTCGCCGTGGCAGCGTCGCTCGCCCTGGCCGCCTGTGGCGGCGGTGACGATGGCAACGACGACGCCAACCCGCTGGGCATCACCGCCGTCAAGGTGTTTGGCGATTCGCTCAGCGACAGCGGCACCTTCGCCGGCCTGCCGGGGCAGGGCCGCACCTTCACCGTGCAGGGCACGCGCAACGAGCCCACGGTGCTGTGGGTGGAACACGTCACCGCGGCCTACGGCCTGGGCGCGCAGTGCCCGGTCTACAAACTCAACGGCACCGCCTTCGCGCCCAACTCCAAGGCCGGCTGCACCAACTACGCCATCGGCGGTGGCCGCATCAACAACCCGCTGGACAGCGGCGGTGCGCTGGCGCCGCTGTCGATCAAGAAGCAGCTGCAGGACGGCGCTGCTGCCGGCTGGGCCAAGGGCGATCTGCTGCTGATCGATGGCGGCGGCAACGACGCGGCCGACCTGGTGGGCGCCTACCTGAACGCGCCGTCTGACCGGGGCGTGAAGTACCTGGCGCTGCTGCGCACGCAGCTGTCTGAGGCGGCGCTCAGCCAGGTGATGGGCCGACCCAACGACCTGGAAACCGCCGGCGGCCTGTTCATGCAGGCGCTGGCCGACGGTTTTGTCGCCGAGATCCGCGCCAGCGCGCTGGACAAGGGTGCCCAGCACGTGGTGGTGGCCAACATGCCGACCCTCACCTACACGCCGCGCTTCCAGGCCGTGCTCGACCGCATCGCTGACGCCAACGGCGGGGGTGTCCCGGGTACCACGGCGCGGGCCCAGGCCGAGGCGCTGTTCAAGGGCTGGGTCAACGCTTTCAACCAGCGCCTGGCGGCCAACCTGGCGGGCGACAAGCGCGTGCAGGTGATCGACGTGGCCGGCCGCTTCACCGACTTCATGGTCCGCCCCTCGGCCTACGGGCTGTCCAACGTCACGCTGCCGGTGTGTGGCGCCGACGGCGTCACCGTGCTGCCCAAGCGCGACTTCGCCAGTTGCACGGCCGATGCGCTGTCGGGCACCCCGCCGCCGCCCGGCGCGCCCGCCGGCCGCAGCTGGTGGGAGCGCTTCATGTTCGCCGACAGCTTTCATCCCACGCCCTACGGCCACGCGCTGATGGCCGACCAGGTGATCCAGGTGCTGGACGACGCCGACTGGCTGTAAGCCGGCGCGGCCCATGAAAAAAGCCGGCGCATGCGCCGGCTTTTTCGTTCGGGTGGCCTGGTTGGCGGTCGCCCGCCAGCCAGCGCCCCGCTGGGCTTACCAGCGGTTTTTGAACTTGTCGTACACGTTCTCGCCGTAGTTGCGGTCGACAAAGTTGCGCTGGACCTTGGGCGAGAAGTTCAGCTGGTCCGCGTACATGTAGCGGTTGTAGTCCGCGTTCGGCACGATGGTGTTGGGTGTGCAGGTGCGGGCGTCCGGCGTGGTGCAGGCCGGGTCCTTCTCGTTGTCGATCGAATAGCCTTCCGGCTTGTTGTTGATCAGGTTGAAGAACAGCGCGGCGTCGAAGTACAGCACCGTGGCGCCCATGTCGGCGATGTTGATCAGCAACTGGTCGTTGAAGGCGTACGACAGGCGCTCGATCTGGTCTTTCTCGCCGCGGCGCAGCGCCCAGGGCGTGAGGCCCACGTTCTGCACCCCGGTCACGACGACGTGCTTGGCGCCAGCGTTCACCACACGGCGCACCTGGGCGGCCATGGCCTTGCCGGCGGCCTGCACGGTCGCGGTGGTGGCGTCGGAGATGCCGGTGGCTTCCACCGCGGCGACGATGTCGTGCATGCCGCCGTTGAGCATCATCACGTCGCCGTCCTGCATGGGCGTGCGCGCCAGTAGGGCGTCGATCTGTTGTTTGACGCTGGGCGTGTTCATGCCGCTGGACGTGTCGGGCGTTTCCACGCGGGCGTAGCCCTGCGCGTAACCCCAGCCGCCGGCCGAGGCGGGGGCCACGGTCTGGTCGTAGTGGGCGGCGAAGTCCTGCACCCAGTTGTTGGTGCCGTCGTTCACGGTGAACTTGCTGCCCGTCTGGCCGACGTCGGCAAAGCTGTCGCCCACGGTGATGAAGCGCGTGGGCTTGAGGTCCGAGACGACCGAGCCGTCGCCGCAGGCGGCCAGCAGCGCAGCGGCACTGACGGTGGCCAGCGCCAGCGTGGCGCGTCGAGTCCAGGAAGCTTTCATATCAGACATCTCCATTTACTGGGCACGTAGTTTAACGAGGGCGGCAGAACCAGGTCGGCGCGCGGTGGTTCAGGCCGAGGCGGCGGCGCGCGCCAGGCGGTCGCGCACGCCGTCCCAGGCCGCGTCATCGGGTGGGGTTTCGACCCAGATCAGCTTGACCTGGGCGTCGTCAAAGCCGCGCAGCACGGCAAACAGCTGCTGCGCGGCGGTGTCGGCGTCGTCGGGCATGCGGCGCAGCACCAGCTGGCTGGACGCGGATTGGAGCGGCGCGCGCGCCCACACGGCGATGTTCTTGGCGTCGGCGCCCAGCAGTTCCAGCCCGGTGCGCAGCTCGCGCGCGTTCATCAGGCGCAGCTTGGCACGCGGGGCGTAATGGGCCGAAAGTGTGCCGGGCGCTTGCGGATCGGGCGCGGCCAGCTCCTCTTTTTGAAGCAAACGCGTGCCGGCGACCTGCTCGATGCGGGCGCGCGCCAGCTGGCCGGGGCGCAGCAGCACGGGCGCGCCGCGCGTGCAGTCGACGATGGTCGATTCGATGCCGACCTCGCACGCGCCGCCGTCCAGCACCAGCAAATCGTCGCCGAATTCCTGCGCCACGTGGGCGGCCGTGGTCGGGCTGATGCGGCCAAAGCGGTTGGCGCTGGGCGCGGCCAGGCCGGCGATGCCGCGCGCCGCGCAGGCCGCCAGCAGCGCGTGCGCCACCGGGTGCGCGGGGCAGCGCAGGCCGATGGTCGGGTGGCCGCCGGCGGCGGCGTCGGCCACGCCGGGGCGGCGCGGCAGGATCAGCGTCAGCGGGCCGGGCCAGAAGGCGTCGATCAGCTTTTGGGCGAACGCTGGCACGTCCGTGGCGAACGCCGCCACGCTGCCCGTGTCGGCCACGTGCACGATCAGCGGGTGGTCGGCCGGGCGGCCCTTGGCGGCGTAGATGCCGCGCACGGCCGCGTCCTGGCTGGCGTCGGCGGCCAGGCCGTAGACGGTTTCGGTCGGCAGGCCGACCAGCTGGCCGGCGGCCAGCGCGTCGACCGCGGCGGCGATGCTGGCGGGGGCGTCGCCGGGCAGGATCAAAACGCCTCCAGCCCGAGGAGCACGCAAGCCTGCTGCGCGGTGGCGCGCACGCTGGCCGCGTCGGCGGCGGTGAACGTCAGGTGGCCCATCTTGCGGCCGCGCCGCGCCTCGGCCTTGCCGTACAGGTGCAGGTGGGCGCCGGGCAGGGCCAGCACGGCCGGCCAGGGCGGCGTGCGCGGCAGGTCTTCGCCATCGACCGATTCAAACCACAGGTCGCCCAGCAGGTTGAGCATGACGGCCGCGCTGTGTTGGCGCGGCGCGGTGAGCGGCAGGCCGGCCAGGGTGCGCACCTGCAGCTCAAACTGCGACACGTCGCACGCGTCCACGGTGTAGTGGCCGCTGTTGTGCGGGCGCGGCGCCATCTCGTTGACGACCAGGCGGCCGTCGGCCAGCACGAAGTATTCGACGCACAGCACGCCCACGTAAGCCAACTCGCTTGCTATCTGTTCGGTAGCTGCTCGCGCTTGTTGCGCTAGGGCCAGGGGCACATTGCCTTCAAAAACCTCGGTCACGGCCAGGATGCCGCCGCGGTGCAGGTTGCGCTGCACCGGCAGGCTGACGACCTGCCCGTCGCGCCCGCGCGCGACGATCACCGAGCATTCGGCCGCCAGCGGCAGCAGCTGCTCCAGCACGCAGGCCACGCCGCCCATCTGCTGCCAGGCGGCGGCCAGTTCGTCGCGCGTGGCGACGCGGGCCTGGCCCTTGCCGTCGTAGCCCAGGCGCGCGGTTTTCAGCACGCCGGGCAGCAGCGCGTCGGGCACGGCGGCCAAGTCGGCTTCGGATTCGATCACCGCGTAGGGCGCGGGCGCCACGCCGCCGGCTGCGGCGCAGCGGGTGAAGTGGGCCTTTTCGCGGATGCGGTCCTGCGCGATCGCCACCGCTTCGGCCATGGGCGACACCGGCCGGTCGGCGGCCAGCGCGGCCAGCGATTCGGCGGGCACGTTCTCAAACTCGGTGGTGATGGCGCCGGCCAGCGTGGCCAGGTCGCGCAGCGCCTGGGCGTCGCGGTAGTCGGCCTGGATGAAGTGCTGGCTGACGTGGCCGGCGGGGCTGCCGGCGTCCGGGTCCAGCACCACGGTTTCATAGCCCAGGGCCTGCGCCGCGTGCACGAACATCCGCCCCAGCTGGCCGCCGCCGAGCACGCCCAGCGTGGCCATGCTGCCATCGCTCAAGGGGCCGGGCAGCAGGGGCAGGACGGTTTCGGTGGCGGTGTTGGACACGGTGGGTTTTTGGGTCAAATCGGGCGCTGGCCCTACGGCAATCTGCACGAACAGCTATGAAAAACGGAGTAACTTGGAGGCCGATCAAGCCACCGGCGGCAGCGCCATGGCGCGCGCGGCGGCGGTTTGGTCGGCACGGAAGGCTTCCAGCTTCTGGCGCAGCGCGTCGTCGCCGCTGGCCAGCATGGCCACGGCAAACAGCGCCGCGTTGGCCGCGCCGGCCGCGCCGATGGCAAAGGTGGCCACCGGCACGCCCTTGGGCATTTGCACGATGGAATGGAGCGAATCCACGCCCTGCAGGTGCCGGCTGGCCACCGGCACGCCCAGCACCGGCACCACCGTCTTGGCCGCCAGCATGCCTGGCAGGTGCGCCGCGCCGCCCGCGCCCGCAATGATGGCGCGCAGGCCCCGCCCCTGCGCGGCTTCCGCGTAGGCAAACATGTCGTCCGGCATGCGGTGCGCCGACACCACCTGCGCCGCGTGCGGCACGCCAAACTGCGTCAGGATCTGCACGGCGTGCTGCATCGTGTCCCAGTCGCTGCTGGAACCCATCACCACGCCGATCAAGGGAGAAGTCATCAAACTGGCCTATAAAACTCGAGGGTGGGCGGCGATCCGGGCATCGTCCGTCGCACGGCGCCGGAATTGATATGCTCGCATGAAGGAGCCCACCGCCCCCCAGCGAACGCCTTGGCCGGACCTGCGCCGGCCAACGGCGTTGTCCCCCTGGGGGGAAGGCGCATTTGCGCCTCAGGGGGGGTTCAAGTCCATGATTTTGCCTTCAGATACGCCCGATGATTGACGTCACCCTAGAAAACTTCGAAACCGAGGTCATGCTGGCCTCGACCCAGGTCCCTGTGCTGGTCGACATCTGGGCCGAGTGGTGCGGCCCGTGCAAGCAGCTCGGCCCGGTGCTGGAGCAGCTCGAGGTCGAATACGCCGGGCGCTTCGTGCTGGCCAAGCTCGACGCCGACAAGGTCAAGGAACTGGCCGGCCAGCTGTCGCAGATGTTCGGTGTGCGCAGCATCCCGTTCTGCGTGCTGTTCAAGGGCGGCCAGCCGGTCGACGGCTTTGTCGGTGCGCTGCCCGCCGCGCAGGTGCGCGAATTCCTGGACAAGCACGTGCCGAGCGAAGGCGCGCTGACGGCCGAGGCCGAAATGGACGAGGCTGAAGCCCTGCTGCAGTCCGGCGACACCGACGCCGCCTTGGCGAAACTGGCCGACGCCGTCGCGCAAGACCCGGCCAACGACGACGCCCGCGCCGACTACGTGCGCCTGCTGATCGGCACCGGCGCCTACGAGGAAGCCGCCGCAGTGCTGGAAGAGCCGTTGAAGCGCGAGCCGCGCCCGCTGCGCTTTGACGCACTGCGCCGCTGGCTGGACGCGCGTGAATTCGTCGAAAAGGACGACCGCGGCAACTGGACCGTGGCGCAGTTCGACGCCAAGATCGCCGAAAACAAGCGCGATTTCGACACCCGCTTTGCCAAGGCGCAGGCGCTGATGGCCGAAGGCCAGTGGACGGCCAGCATGGACGAGCTACTGGAGATCATCATGCGCGACCGCCAATGGAACGACGAGGCCGCGCGCAAGGCCTACGTCGCCATCCTGGAACTGCTGACCCCGCCGCCCGCCAAGGCCGGCGCCGGTGCGGATGGCAAAACGGCTGGCGGCATCGAGCTGACCGGCAAGGCCGCCAAGCAGGAAGACCCGCAGGCCGAGCTGCTGTCCAGCTACCGCCGCAAGCTGAGCATGGCGCTGAACTGATCTGCGTCCTGCGCCCAGCCGCAGCCCCGCCGACGCGGGGCTTTTTTTGTGCCCGCCGCCGGGGCCAGACCGCCCGGCGCGGTCGCGCAGGCGACGCGCGCTCAGGGTAAATCCGGGGCGTGCTGGCGCCTGGCCGGGCGGAAAGGCGCGGGGCGGCTGACACAATGCCCGCTCGCCCTTTTGACCGCGCGGCGTGGCCTGGTTGGCCACGGCCACCGCGCGGTTTCCCGACTTGAATTGAGGAGTCTCGCGTGCAGCCGCCCAGTCTGATGATGTACCGCCCGATGCTGATCGCCAGCATCCTGAAGCACGGCATGACGCATTACGGCGACCAGGAAATCGTCTCGCGCGAGACGCATGGCCCGCTGTTCCGCTACACCTTTGCCGAGATGGGTGCGCGCGCCGCGCAGCTGGCGCACGCGCTGCAGCGCCTGGGCGTGCAACCGGGCGGCATGGTCGGCTCGATTGCCTGGAACAACCACCGCCACGTGGAGGCGTACTACGGCGTGTCTGGCAGCGGCCGCGTCATGCACACCGTCAACCCGCGCCTGCACCCCGAGCAGCTGGCCTACGTCGTCAACCACGCGGAAGACGAAGTGGTGCTGTTCGACAGCACCTTCGCGCCGCTGATCAAGGCGATTGCGCCGCACTGCCCGAAGGTCAAGGCCTGGGTCTGCCTGGCCGACGCCGAGCACACGCCGACCATCGACGGCGGCCCCGCGGTGCTGAGCTACGACGCGCTGATCGCGCCCGAGCCGACCACGTACGACTGGCCCGACCTGGACGAGACCGCGGGCGCGGCCCTGTGCTACACGTCCGGCACCACCGGCAACCCCAAGGGCGTGCTGTATTCGCACCGTGGCATCTTCCTGAACGCCACCACCTCCTGCATGGGCGGCGTGCTCAACCTGTCGGCGCGCGAAGCGGTGCTGCCCGTGGTGCCCATGTTCCACATCAACGCCTGGTGCATCCCGTACTCGGCCCTGGTGGCCGGTGCCAAGCTGGTGCTGCCCGGCCCCAAGCTGGACGGGGCCAGCCTGCACGAACTGCTGGAGTCCGAACAAGTCACCGTGGCCGCCGGCGTGCCCACCATCTGGCTGGGCCTGGTGCAGTACGTGGAGCAGCAAGGCCTGCGCTTCTCGCACCTCAAGCGCACCGCCGTGGGTGGCACGGCCATGCCCAAGGCGCTGATCGCCAAGTTTGCCGACAACTACGGCGTGGAAGTGCGCCACGGCTGGGGCATGACCGAAACCACGGCCATTGCCACGCTCAGCGTGCTGAGCCACCGCGACATGGCGCTCAGCGCCGACGAGCGCCACAACATCGTCACGCGCCAGGGCAAGCCGGTGTCCGGCATCGAGCTGAAGGTGGTGGACGAGCTGGGCCAGACCCTGCCGCGCGACGACAAGTCGCAAGGCGAGCTGATGGTGCGCGGCCACTGGATCGTGGACCGCTATTACAAGTCCGACAAGACCGCGCTGGTGGACGGCTGGTTTCCCACCGGCGACATCGCCACCATCAGCGCCGACGGTGTGCTGACCATCCGCGACCGCACCAAGGACGTGATCAAGAGCGGCGGTGAATGGATCAGCTCCATCGACCTGGAAAACGCCGCCGTCGGCCACCCGGCCGTGGCCATGGCCGCGGTGATCGGCGTGCCGCACCCCAAGTGGGACGAGCGGCCGCTGCTGGTCGTCGTGCCCAAGCCGGGGCAGACGGCGGACAAGCAGTCGATCCTCGACTTCCTGACCGAGCGCGTCGCCAAGTGGTGGGTGCCCGACGATGTGGTCTTTGTCGACAGCCTGCCCGTGGGCGGCACCGGCAAGGTGCAAAAGAACGAGCTGCGCAAGCAGTTTGCCGACACGCGCGTGGATTGAGGCAACAGGGCGCCCGTGCACAGGGGCCGTGCCTGGCGCAGGCGGGTGACGTCATTGCGGCGTCATATTGGCCTTTCGCCCTAGAACCACTTGCGCAAGCAGCTACTGAAAACGTAGCAAATTGGCCCCATGCGGAAAAGCGGCTTTTTATAATGCGCTGGATTGGTGGGGGGGGGGGGGGCGGCCCCCCCCCCAAGCGGAGGCGGGGACAG
>JAEZWW010000013.1 GCA_023442945.1 Pseudomonadota bacterium
GGCAGGGGCAGCGCAGCATGCCCCTGCTTCGTGCTCTGACTCACTGCGGTTGTCTGAGCGGAGCGCTGCCAAGCGCGCAGCGAGTTCCGCAGTGCCGCCCTGCAACCGAGCACCGCAGGTTGCCCCGTAGCGAAGCGGAGGGGACACGGCCAGTGGGGTCGCCTTCTTTTGCCTTCTTTTCTTGGCGAGTCAAGAAAAGAAGGTGCGCCGCCGGGCGCATATCCCGGCCTCCCAACATCCTTCACACACCAAAGCCCAACGAGCGCACAGCGCACGAATCACTACCAATTTAATAGCTTCTCGCGCAGATAGCCCTAAGGCCAGAGGCTCAAAAGGCTACAAACCAACCCTCAACCGCCCGCTCAATCACACTCCCGCAATTCCCGCCCCGCCAACGCACTGCGCATCCCCCGCGCCTGCTGCCGCAGCGCATCGTCCGCATGGGGCAAACGCAGGCGGTAGCCGGGGACGTCGCGGCGCTCCTGCACCACGCGGGCGGTGCGCACGCCTTTGCGGCCGAGGTCGGCCAGGGCGCGCTCGGCGGCTTCTTCGTTGGCGAAGCGGCCCAGGGACAGGCCGGGCTCCAGTGCGGCGCCGGGGCGGTCGGTGTCGACGCCCAGCTCGCGCAGCTCGGCGCGTTTGGCGGACACGGCGGCGTTGTCGGCCAGCTTGCCGACGTAGACCATCCAGCGACCCGGCAGTTGCACTTCGTCGATGCGCCAGCTGCCTTCGGGCAGCTTGGCCAGGGCCTTGCGCAGGGCGGGCATCTGCTTGTCGTCGAACACGCCGGCCTGCAGGCAGGTGCCGCCCGCAACGGGGTTGGGGGCCGCCGCGGTCACCGGCGCTGAAGGCGGTTCAGTCGACGCGGGTGCGACCGACACTGCGGGCGCGGGCGCGGCGGACGGCGCCGACGCCACCGGGGCCGGCGCTGTGCTGCCGCCGCTGGTCGACGGCGTGCCGGGCAGCGGCTTGACTTCCAGCGCCTCGGGGCGCACCTGGCGCTCCAGGCGCTCGGGCTCGGTCTGCACGGTGGGGCCCATGCCGACGCCGCGCAGCCAGCCTTGCGACCAGGCGAACCAGGCCAGGTTGGCGGCCAGCAGCAGGATGACCAGGCGCCCGATCATGCCGCCGGCCCTCCGTCAGCCGGCGCGGGAACGGGAACAGGCCGCACGCTGACTTCCGAGCTGGTGATTTCGCGCGTGCCGGCCTCGGTGCGGACCAGCAGCGCGCCCTGGTCGGACAGGCCGAGCGCGCGGCCGCGCAGGCCGTCGGACAGCGCCACCTCGCGCCCAGCCAGGGCGTCGCGCGCGGCATAGCGGTCGCGCAGCGGGGCGAAGCCTTCGCGCTCAAACGTCTGCACGGTGTGCAGCAGGCCCGGGGCGATGCGCTGCAGCAGGCTCGGGGCATCCAGCCCGGGCAGGAATTCGCGCACCCCGGCGGGCGGGGTGGACAGGCCGGCCGCGTCGGGCGCTTCCAGGTTGATGCCGATGCCGATCACCACGTAGCGCGATTCGGGCGCCAGCGCCGGGCTGGCGCCGGTTTCGATCAGGATGCCCGACAGCTTGCGGCCAGCCCACCACAGGTCGTTGGGCCATTTGATGGTCAGCTCGGGGTGCAGCGCCTCGGCCAGCGCCAGGCCCACGGCCAGCGACAGGCCGGACCAGTCGCGCGGCGCCAGCGGCAGGCCAAGCGAAAACGCCAGCGCCGCGTGGCCGTCCGCCGACGCGCTCTTCCAGGGGCGACCCATGCGGCCGCGGCCGGCGGTCTGCGTTTCGGCCACCAGCAGGGTGGGCGTGACGTCGCTGGCGCGGGCGCGGCGCATCAGCTCGGTGTTGGTGGAATCGACTTCGGCCAGTACCTGCACGCGCAGGCCGGGCATCTGCGGCTGCAACGCGGTTTGCAGCGCCGGGGCGTCCCAGCGCTGGGCCAAATCCAACCCGTCCATGGCCACCATCAGTCGTCGGCCTCCTCGGCGTGGCGGGCCTTGCGCGCCTTTTTGTCTTTCTTGTCCTTTTTCTTGTCGGCCTTGCGCTCGGCTTTGTCGCGTGCCTTGTCCTCGGCGTCGCGCCGGGCGGCTTTCTTCTCGGCTTTCTTTTTCTTCTTTTTCTTGCCCTCGTCGCGCGCTTCGGCCGTTTCCAGGTCGGACGACAGCAGGGTGCCGCGGCAGTTGGCGCTGCCGCACCAGCAGGGGTAGTCGGCTTTGAGCTCGGGCGTGAGCGGCTCGTCGATCACCAGGCCGTAGTCGTAGTTCAGCTCTTCGCCGGCCTTGATCGGGCGCACCGACTTGATGAACACGCGCCCGCCGTCCTCGTCCGCTTCGCAGTTGGCATCGCAGCTGTGGTTGATCCAGCGCGAGCTGTTGCCGCCGTACAGCGCGTCGATGACGTGCTGCTCGTCCAGGTGGAAGTAGAAGGTGTGGTTGGGCTGCGCCGGGTCGTGCGGGTGGCGGCGCTGGGCCTCTTCCCAGCTGATGATTTCGCCCACGTATTCGATGATGCGTTCGCCCGCCGGGATGTCCACGGTGGCGAACACGCCCTTGCCGTGCACGCCCGATCGGCGCGTCTGGATGCGGCGGTTGCCGCCCTCGGTGTCAGGGGTTTTGGTGACCACGTCCAGAATTTGCTATGTTGAATCTATGGGCGCGCGCACGTGTGTGGGCGCGCATGGGCGGGTGCGCGTGGGCGCACGCGCGCGTAAGAGCAACGGATTCTAACGAGATGAAAACCCTGGTCATTGCCGAAAAGCCGTCGGTCGCACAAGACATCGTGCGCGCCCTGACGCCCGTGGCGGGCAAGTTTGACAAACACGACGATCACTTTGAAAGCGAGCGTTACGTGGTCACCAGCGCGGTCGGCCACTTGGTGGAAATCCAGGCGCCCGAGCAGTACGACGTCAAACGCGGCAAGTGGAGCTTTGCCCACCTGCCCGTCATTCCGCCGCACTTCGACCTGAAGCCGGTCGACAAAACCAAGACGCGGCTGAACGCCGTGGTCAAGCAGGCGCGCCGCAAGGACGTGACCGCGCTGATCAACGCCTGCGACGCGGGGCGCGAGGGCGAGCTGATCTTCCGCCTGATCGAGCAGTACGCGTTTGAAGGCAAGCACGCGGCCAAGCCGGTGCAGCGCCTGTGGCTGCAAAGCATGACGCCGCAGGCCATCCGCGACGGCTTTGACCACCTGCGCAGCGACCAGCAGATGCAAGGCCTGGCCGACGCCGCGCGCAGCCGCAGCGAGGCGGATTGGCTGGTCGGCATCAACGGCACGCGCGCGATGACGGCGTTCAACTCGCGCGACGGCGGCTTCTTCTTGACCACCGTCGGCCGCGTGCAAACGCCGACGCTGGCCGTGGTGGTGGAGCGTGAAGAGCAGATCCGCAAGCACATCGCGCGCGACTATTGGGAAGTGCACGCCAGCTTCCTGGCCGAAGCGGGCGAATACGCCGGCAAGTGGTTCAACCCCGGCTGGAAGAAGGACCCGGAAGACGCCGACAAGCGCGCCGACCGCGTCTGGACGCAGGCCGAGGCGCAGGCCATTGCCGATGCCGTGCGCGGCAAGGCCTGCAGCGTCACCGAAGAAAGCAAGCCCAGCACCCAGGCCAGCCCGCTGCTGTTTGACCTGACCAGCCTGCAGCGCGAGGCCAACGGCAAGTTCGGCTTCTCCGCCAAGACCACGCTGGCGCTGGCGCAAAGCCTGTACGAACGCCACAAGGCGCTGACCTACCCGCGGACCGACTCGCGCTTTCTGCCCGAGGACTACCTCAAGGTCGCGCGCCAGACCTTTGAAATGCTGGCCACCGGCCACCAGAACCACCTGGCACCCTACGCCAAACAGGCGCTGGATCAGAACTACGTCAAGCCCACCAAACGCATCTTCGACAACAGCAAGGTGTCGGACCACTTTGCCATCATCCCCACGCTGCAAGAGCCTGGGCAGCTATCAGAAGCGGAGCGAAAGCTGTACGACCTGGTGGTGCGCCGCTTCATGGCGGTGTTCTTCCCCAGCGCCGAATACCAGGTCACCACCCGCATCACGACCGCCACCCACGAAGGCCAGGCCGTCAACTTCCAAAGCAACGGCAAGGTGCTGGTCAAGCCGGGCTGGCTGGCCATCTACGGCAAGGAAGCCGACAGCGAGATGGCGAAGAAAGAGGGCGAAAGCAGCAAGACGCTGGTGCCCGTGAAAGCCGGCGAGCTGGTGCGCAACGAAAGCGTGGAAATGCGCGCGCTGCAAACCCGCCCACCCGCGCGCTATTCCGAAGCCACGCTGCTGGGCGCGATGGAAGGCGCCGGCAAGTTCATCGAAGACGACGAGCTGCGCGAAGCCATGCAGGAAAAAGGCCTGGGCACGCCGGCCACGCGCGCGGCCATCATTGAAGGGCTGATCACCGAAAAGTACATCCTGCGCGAAGGGCGCGAGATGATCCCCACGGCCAAGGCGTTTCAGCTAATGACGCTGCTGCGCGGCCTGCAGGTGGACGAGCTGACGCGCCCGGCGCTGACCGGTGACTGGGAATACAAGCTGGCGCAGATGGAAAAAGGCCAGCTGTCGCGCAGCGCCTTCATGCAGGACATCGCGGCGATGACCGAACACATCGTCAAGAAGGCCAAGGAATACGACCGCGACACCGTGCCCGGCGACTACGCCACCCTGGCTACGCCCTGCCCCAACTGCGGCGGCATCGTCAAAGAAAACTACCGCCGCTACGCCTGCACCGGCAAGAGCGGCAGTGGGGATGACGCCTGCGGCTTTTCCTTCACCAAATCGCCCGCCGGCCGCACCTTTGAAATCGCCGAGGCCGAAGCCTTGGTGCGCGACAAGCACGTCGGCCCGCTGGAAGGCTTTCGCAGCAAGGCGGGCTGGCCCTTCGTGGCCGAGATCGCCCTGGCCTGGAGCGAGGAAGACAAGAACTGGAAGCTGGAATTCGACTTTGGCGACGACGCCAAGGCCGAGCAGACGGGCGAGATCGTCGACCTGTCCGCCGTGCCCAGCGTCGGCCCCTGCCCCAAGTGCGGCAGCCCGGTCAAAGCCTTTGGCAAGAGCTACGTCTGCGAAAAGTCGGTGCCGACCGAAGCGCAACCCGTGCCCAGCTGCGACTTCAAGAGCGGCCAGGTCATCCTGCAGCAGCCGGTGGACGCCGAGCAAATGGGCAAGCTGCTGAACGAAGGCAAGACCGACCTGCTCGACAAGTTCGTCAGCATGCGCACGCGCCGCGCCTTCAAGGCCCGCCTGACCTGGAGCGCCGAAGAGAACAAGGTCATCTTCGAGTTCGAGCCGCGCGAAGGCGCCCGCAAGTACCCGCCGCGCAAGACTGCGGCCGCAGCTACCAAAAAAGTAGCTGCTCGCGCAGGTAGCACTAAGGCCGAAGGCGAAAAATCCACCAAAACCCCGGCCGCCAAGAAAGCCGCAGCCAAGAAGACCACCGCTGCCAAAACCGCGAAGCCGAAAGCCCCGCGCGCCGGCACGCTCAAACCCAGCCCCGCCCTCGCCGCCGTCATCGGCGACGGCCCCTTCGGCCGCGGTGAAGTGATGAAGCTGCTGTGGGACTACATCAAGGCCCACAACCTGCAAGACCCGAAAGACAAGCGCACCATCCTGGCCGACGACAAGCTCAAACCCATCTTCGGCGCCGACAGCGTGGGGATGTTCAAGCTGGCGGGGATTGTGGGGGGGCAGTTGAGCTGAGCTCGATGCGACGTGGGCAGCTGGTCTGTCCGCGTCGCAGGCTGCAGCCCTCAGAACGACGGCTCAAGCCGCTCGCTTCGGGGGGCAGAGTTCATGGCTGCCATCAGCGTGGCGATATTCGTCTTCGCGCCGATCTTGTGACGCAGACGCTTCAATTCGGATACCACTTGCTTGAGCTCGGCTTCGGCTGGTTGCAACGGTACGAGGTTTTTCGCCAGCAGCGGAATGATTTCACGTTGCATGTACCGACGGCCGGAAAGCATGATTTGTGAAGCGATCAACGCCAAGCCCGCGCCAAAAAGAATTAAAAATGCGGTGATCACATTGTCCGTATCCAGGACGCGCATCACGACCGGCCCCAGAAAGAGCAATGCAATCGCCCCCAACATCGACAACCCAACCCCCAGATCGATGTGCATCGATGCAAACCGTTTTTCAACCTTGGGCGACAACATCATGAACGCGTCGCGTATCAGAACATGACGTTCTTCTTTTGAAAATGAATGGGGCGCGCTTCGAATACGTGCTTCCAGCTGAAGCGTTTCTCTTAGCGCCTCGTCGAGGTTGGGGAAAGTGGCTGCCTTGAGCTCGTCCAGAGGCAGCGCGGTTTTTGAAAGCGTCGCGTAACTCGTTGGTTGGCAAGGCAATGCAGCCAAACACGTTGGGCATACCCGCTGAAAGCCAACGAGCTCACCTTCGCCGAAACTGATGTAGTAAATATGTCCAGCCGATCCGACACGCTGGACCTTGAATGCGCGTTGCGCCTTGCAGATCGGACAGTAGTCCGCCACATAGCCAAGTCGCCGGGTTACGGCCTTTCGCCCCCAAATAAAAAGCATGCGTTGTCTACCATAAAATCGCCGTATTCACGTCCCCTTCTCGAAGGGCGCCTCCCGTGTCATCACCTTGCATTCCGCCGCACATTGAATTGGGTCATTGCTTGGCCAGCGCAGAAATGGCCGAAGCAGATTAGCACGAGGACGATGTCAATTTACTTTGTTACTTGAACGGTCGACTTTCGTATTCAATACCCAGCCCGTGCCGTTCGGTCCAACATTTGGCCGCCCTCTTAAACTTGCATTTTTTCCACCCGACCGAGCACCATGACCATCACCAAAGACTCCGCCGTCACCATCGCCTACAAGATCACCGACGCCCAGACCGGCAAGCCGCTGGACAGCGGCACCACGGCCTACCTGCACGGCGGGTACGACAACCTGTTCCCGAAAGTGGAGGCGGCACTGGAGGGTCAGGGCGTGGGCCACGCGGTGGACATGGAACTGAGCCCCGCCGACGCCTTTGGCGAGCGCGATGAGGCGCTGGTGACCACCATCCCCAAGACGCAGTTCCCGCCCGGCGTGAAGGTGGGCGGCCAGTTGCAGGGCGCGGGGCCGAACGGCCAGCAGGTGGTCTACAACGTGGTGAAGATCAAGGGGCCGGAAGTGCACCTGGACGGCAACCACGCGCTGGCCGGCCACGCGATCCGCTTTGCCGCGACGGTGAAGGAAGTGCGCCCCGCCACGGCGGAAGAAATTGCCCACGGCCACGTGCACGGTGGGCACGGGCACCACCACTGAGCGGTGCGTACACGCGGCCATCGCTACGAATTCAGTAGCTGGCCGCGCAGATGGTTGTAGGGCCGCAGCCCAAAATCCCTCAAAAAAAGAAAAACGCCGCCCGCCCCGGAGGGCGTGACGGCGCCAGGCTGAGGACCTGAACTGGGGAGACGGCGATCAGTCCCAGCCGGCGTCGCGCATCTGTTCGACGGCGAAGTCGCTGAACAGGCGGTGGGCGTAGGGCGTGGGGTGGACGTCGTCGGCGAACAGGTAACGCGAACGGTCACCCGACAGCAGGTTGGACTTGTTGCACACGAGCGAGCTGCCGTTCACGGTCGGCGCAGCGCTGAGGGCGTTGGGGCCGCAGGCCACGTCGGTCACGTTGGACAGGTCGTACTTGCGTGGGTTGGCGACCATGTCGTTGACCAGGCCATAGGCATCGGCCAGCCGCACTTGCGACACGCCTTGCAGCGACTGGGCCAGCTGGTCGTTGAAGGTGCGGGTCATGGTGTCGGCCAGCGCGACGGCGTTGGCGCCCTTGGCCTGGATGCCCGGCGTCTTGGACAGGTTGGGCACGTTCAGCACCAGCACGTGGCGCGCGCCCTTGTCCACGACTTCAGAGCGGATCAGCTTGCCCAGCTCGGCCCCGGCCGTGCCCACGTTCTGCACCGCTTGCGACGCGCTGACAGGCGCCATCAGGGCCAGTTCCATGAAGATGTCGTTGGCGCCGGCCATGACGACAACCAGGTCGTCGCTGCGGTAGCCGCCGCCGGCCGCGGCCAGGTGCGCCGCCATCTGGTCCTTGACGGGCTTGGCCAGCAGGCCGATGTTCACTTCCTTGAACTTCTGCATGCCGACCGAGTTCGGCCCCAGGTCGCTCACCACGCGCGAGCTGCCCTGCGCGTAGTTGGTGCAGCCAGCGTGCGCCGTGACGGGCGCGCCGGTGATCGCCGGGTTGTTGGGCAACAGGCCGGTTTCGGCCGCGCAGGCAGCGGGCACGTCCAGGCGGCCGCTCAGCTGTTCGATCCAGACCTGGCCACCCTTGGTATCGTTGACGGTCCAGCGGCCGGCACCGCCGGTCTGCGCGCCCACCATGGCGACGGTGCCGACGTTGTAGGTGCCCACGTCGCTGAGCGAATCCCCGAAGGCCACCAGGCGCTGGAAATCAAAACCGGAGCCGTTATCGTCCCCGCCACCGCAGGCCGCCAGAACCACCGTGGCGGCCAGGGCCGCCCAACTCGCACGTTTGAATGTCATTGTCTTTCCTCCGGGTGTCTGATGGCGCACCGTGCACCACCGGCAAGCTCAATCGTAAGATCGTGTGAGCTTACGGTGCAGTGTATGTCTTTTGTCACGAAACTCGGGGTGAAATGCCCCAACTGAACCCACCCCCTTCGCCCGCCCCGGCGGGGCCGCAGGCCATGGCCCCGCGCCTGGCCTGGGCCATGCTGCTGGCGCTGGCCATGGGCTTCACGCTCAGCCAGGCGTTTCGCACCATCGCGGCGATCATGGGGCCGCCGCTGGTGGCGCAGCTGCAGCTGTCGCCGCAGCAACTGGGGCTGTGGGCGGCGGGGTTCCACTTCTCGTTCGGGGTGATGCAGCTGGTCATGGGCGTGTCCATCGACCTGCTGGGCGTGCGGCGCACCATCCTGTGGGCGTTCCCGATGGCGGTGGTCGGCGCGGTGATCTCGGCCAACGCGCCCAGCTTTGGCTGGCTGATGCTGGGGCAGGTACTGATCGGCACCGGCTGCGCGCCGGCCTTCTTGGTGTGCACGGTGTTCATCAGCCGCTACTTCCCGGCCGACCGCTTCACCGCCACGTCCGGGCTGATCATGAGCATCAGCGGCCTGGGCGTGCTGGCCACGGCGACGCCGCTGGCCTGGCTGATCGAGGTCAGCAACTGGCGCTGGGGTTACGGCGTGCTGGCGGTGGCGTCGGCGCTGGCCTGGGTCGGCATGTGGTGGCTGGTGCGCGAACCGGCGCGCCCCGCGCCACCGGCCGACGCGGCGCCGCCACCGTCGCCCCTCAAGGCCATGCTGCAGCTGCTCAGCCTGTTCAAGGAGCCGTGGACGCTGGGCCTGGTGGCCTACGCCGCCGTGGCTTACGCCGGCTTCATCACCTTGCGCGGGCTGTGGCTGGGGCCGCTGCTGATCGAACGGCACGGCTTCAGCCTGGTGCAAAGCGGCAACGTCGCCCTGGCGATGACGCTGGGCAGCATGGTCAGCCCGGCGATCTTCGGCCGGCTGGACCCCGGCGGCGCGCGGCGCATCCGCTGGCTGCTGGGTTTTGCGCTGATTGCGGCCACCGTGCTAGCGGCGATGGCGCTGCTGCACAGCGCAGCCCTGGACGTGGCCCTGGCCATCGCCTACGGCATGCTGTCGGGCTACGGCGTGCTGCAGTACGGCTACGTGCGCGACGCCTACCCCGAACACATGCGCGGGCGCGCGCTGTCGCTGTTCACCATGGCCATGTTCCTGGGCATCGCGCTGATGCAGTGGACGACCGGCCTGGCCGCGTCGCTGGCCAAATCCACCGGGGTCGAGCCCTTTACCGCTGCGCTGCTGACCATGGCCGCCATGGTCGCGGCCGGCGCCATCGCCTTCTGGAAGCTGCCGCGGGCGCGTCTGCCAGCGTGAGGGCGCGTGCCCGCCAGCGGGCCCGGCGGCGCGCAGCGATGCCCACGGCCGACACGCTTTGTCACGCCCCCACCCCGCCCGGATACCGGCCCGCCACGCCCAGCGGGCATACTTGGAACCCCACAAGGAGTTCACCATGTCCCCAAGCCACCAACTCTCAAGCCGCCTGCGCTTTTGTGTGGCCGCCGCATGCGCCACCCTGCTGGGCCTCAGCCTGGCCGGTTGCGCCGGCACCAACGCCCACAACCCCGACACCGCGGGCGCCACCTCGGGCGTGACGGTCTACGGCACCGTCGACGCGGGCGTCGGCAAGGTCAAACGCTGAACCTGGCGGCTGCCGCTGGGTGCGCCGCCCGCTGACCTATCCCGCGATTCGCTATTGATTGAATAGCTGCTCGCGCAAATCACTGTAGGGCCAACGCCCTGTTTCACAGATAAAAGCCCCGCCTTGACCGCGGCGCGTGCCCTCGGGCACAGTGGCGTCATGCGCCGCCTGCGTTCCGCCCCCAACGCCGCCATCGCCCAGATCTGGGCCGATCTGCTGTGCGAGGCCGGCTACCCCGCCACCGTGGAACGCCGCTACCTCGGCAGCGTCGCCGGCGAATTGCCGCCCGACCAGTGCCTGCCCGAGATCTGGCTGCGCCACGACGAACACCACACCGCTGCGCGCACCCTGCTGGACGAGCTGGAACGCGTGCCGCAGCGCCAGTGGACCTGCGCAGTCTGCGGGGAGCGGATTGAGGGTGGGTTTGAGGAATGCTGGGCGTGCGGGGCGGCGATGCCTGCACCGTAATCCTCTGTGCGCTGCCATAACACAACTCGAACTGGCTGCTGTGCCGTACAGGCGCTTGCCGAGCATATCGCGGCGCATCGCTACTTCTACCAACTGCTCAATACGCGCGCTTGAGAAGAGTGCAGAGTAGCCCAAGAGGTGCCGCGACTCTGGAGTAACAAAGCACGACGAGCTCCGATAGATTTCGTAGGCAGCCAAATCGGTGAATCCAACGATCATTTCCAAGCTCCACTAACGAAGGTCAATGCGATAGCAGTCATGGACGCCTTCCACATCGCGGGAAGCGCGAAATTCAAGACCCCGTAGAGGGTCATCTGCCAGGGCTTTGCGCCCGCAGCTTTCAGCTGTTTAAGGCATTCCGCTTGATCTGACTGCGGTCGGACGGAATTGATGTTCCGTTCTGGTCTCAGCATAGGATTTCTCCGTGCGCAGCAACGATTTGCTGCTCACGGATTGTCTCGTGCTCCACTGCGGGCGTCACGGGACAAGTCTGTGGATAAAGTGGGGACGGTTGTGCGAACTGACCGCACAACCGATGCAGAACTGGCCTTGTCCTTCTCGTTCAGCCTGCGATGCCGTCTACTTCCACCTGACCGCCTCCAGACTCACGCTGCCCTTGTCTCCCGACACCGTCAGCACGCCATCCAGCAGCGTGGCCTGCAGCGCCATGCTGCGCTCGGCCAGCTGGCCCAGGGCCTGCGCGTCGGCGGCGGGGAAGCGCCACACGCTCAGCTTGTCCAGGCGCGCCAGCTTGGCTTCGATGCCGCGCCACCACACGTCGGCGGCGCTGCCGTAGGCGAACAGTTGCACGGCGTCGGCGCGGCTGCAGGCTTTGGCGATGGGCTTGTCGTCGGGTTGACCGACTTCGATCCACAGGCGCGTGCGACCGGTGAAGTCGACCAATTGCACGTCGGGCTCGTCCGGGCTGGACAGGCCGGCGCCAAAGCCGATGCGCGCGTCACCGTGGCACAGCGACTCGACCTGGTGCGCGTTCAGCGCCAGCGCGGCCAGGCGGACCATCATGCGTTCGTCGGTCTCGCTGGGGTGGCGCGCCAGGGTCAGGCTGTGGTCGGCGTAGTAGGCGTGGTCGATGTCGGCGATCGACAGCTCGGCTTTGAAGACGGTGGATTTGAGGGCCATGCGGAGTGCGCTTTACTCTAATTGTTATAGCTGCTTGCGCTTGATGGCAAAGCTCTGGCAGCTGTATTGTCTGAGGTTCTTCTGGCGCCAGCCGTGCAGCGGCCGTGGCCCCGCTGACGCTGGGCCTTCGCGTCAAGGCACTTTGACGCGAAGGCGTGTCGCCATGAACTGGTCGAACAGGTCGACCGCGGCCCGCCGGTCGCCCTCGCATGTCAGGCTGAAGTTGAACACTTTGCGGCTGCCCACATAGCCGAGGTAGAGATAGGTTTGGTGCGGCACGCTCGCAGCGTAAGAGATCTCTAGCGCACCACCGCCAGAATAGGGCCGGATGCTCCGCAAGAAAACATCGACTTGGCCTGCAGCGCCGCTTTCCAACGCTTCGTGCCGCGCGCCCAGGATGTGTTCAGCGAAGGTCTGCCACTTGCCTTGCGGCACCTCGTAGAAGTCCACACTGATGTTGACGGCGGCATGTTCCGCCTCGGACCACCAGGCGAACGCGTTGTCTTCCGACCTCAGGTCCTGGCGCCAGTCCGCCGGCAGCGCAAGCTGGAACTCGTTGTAGTCGTAGCGGACCAGCTCATCCGCGTGGCCCGCATGCTCGGCGGCGGGGGCAGGCGCAACGGCCGGTGGCTGGGCAGGCGACGACAGGCTGAAGGAATACTGCATCTTCTTCATGGACATCCCCAAAAAACTGAGGCACTCAAGTCACACGTTCCTGGCCAGCTCTGCCGCTTTGCCCACATAGCTGCCCGGCGTCATCGCCAGCAAGCGGTCTTTCTCGGCCTGCGGGATGTCCAGGCCGCGAATCAGCCCGTGCAGCGCTTCGCGCGTCACGGCTTGGCCGCGCGTGACTTCCTTGAGCTTCTCGTACGCACCGGGCACGCCAAAGCGGCGCATCACCGTCTGGATCGGCTCGGCCAGCACTTCCCAGCTGCTGTCCAGGTCGGCGGCCAGGGCGGCTTCGTTCAGCTCCAGCTTGTTCAGGCCCGTCATCAGCGACTGGTAGGCCAGCACGGCGTAACCCAGCGCCACGCCCATGTTGCGCAGCACGGTGGAGTCGGTCAAATCGCGCTGCCAACGGCTGATGGGCAGCTTTTCAGACAGGTGGCGCAGCAGCGCGTTGGCCAAGCCCAGGTTGCCTTCGGCGTTCTCGAAGTCGATCGGGTTGACCTTGTGCGGCATGGTCGAACTGCCGACTTCGCCGGCCTTGAGCGCCTGCTTGAAGTAGCCGAGCGAGATGTAGCCCCAGGTGTCGCGGCACAGGTCGATGAGGATGGTGTCCACGCGCTTCATCGCGTCGCACAGCTCGGCGATGCCGTCGTGCGGCTCGATCTGGGTGGTGTAGGGCTGCCAGTCCAGGCCGAGAGACTGCACGAAGCGCTTCGAGAACGCCGGCCAGTCCACTTCCGGGTAGGCGGCGACATGGGCGTTGTAGTTGCCCACCGCGCCGTTGATCTTGCCCGGCATCTGCGCGCCGGCCAGCAGTTCGCCCTGGCGCTGCAGGCGGGCGACGACATTGGCGATTTCCTTGCCGACCGTGCTCGGCGACGCGGTCTGGCCATGGGTGCGCGAGAGCATCGGCAGCGAGGCGTGCTCGTGGGCCATCGCGCGCAGCGTCTGGATCAGCGCGTCCAGCTTCGGCAGCATCACCGTCTGCCGCGCTTCGTTGAGCATCAGCGCATAGCTGAGGTTGTTGATGTCCTCGCTGGTGCAGGCGAAGTGCACGAATTCCAGTGCGGGCGCCAGTTCGGCGTCGTCCTTGAGACGCTCCTTGATCAGGTATTCGACCGCCTTCACGTCGTGGTTGGTCGTGCGCTCGATCTCCTTCACCCGGGCCGCATCGGCGACCGACAGGTCGTCGGCCAGCGCACGCAGGCGGGCCACGGCGGCATCGGAGAAGGGCTTCAGTTCGACGATGCCCGGTTCGGCGGCGAGGGCCAGCAGCCATTCGACCTCGACCTTCACGCGGGCCTTGATGAGACCGTATTCGGAGAAGATCGGGCGCAGGGCGTCGACCTTGCCGGCATAGCGGCCATCGAGCGGGGACAGGGCGAGGAGCTGGGCGTCGGACATGGCGGGCGTCTGGCGGGTATCGGCGGAAAAGGCGGGCATTGTAAACCCGGGAGCCTGGCGCGACGCTCCAATCCCGGCGGGCCGCTGCGACGCAACATGCCACGTGCGCAGAGATCAAACGGGCTCCTGGCGGGCGTATGCTCGTCCTCAATACAGGTCAGCACGTCATGCGCGAGAGGAGATCCATCATGACCCAGCACGGCAGTCCGCACGGCGACATCCCCGACCCGACCCGCATCGAACGCGACAGCATGGGCGAGCTGCGGGTCCCGGCCTGGGCGCTCTGGGGGGCGCAGACCGAGCGTGCCGTGCGCAACTTCGGCCTGTCCGGCCGCCCGATGCCGCGCGGCTTCATCCGCGCGCTGGGCCTGGTCAAGGCCGCCGCCGCCCAGGCCAACGCCAACCTCGGCCTGCTGCCGCGCGCGCGCGCCGCCGCCATCCGCCGCGCAGCGATGGCCGTGGCCTCCGGCGAGCACGACGCGCATTTTCCGGTCGACGTGTACCAGACCGGTTCGGGGACCTCGACGAACATGAACGCCAACGAGGTGATCGCTGCGCTGGTCATGCGCACGGGCAAGGGACGGATCCATCCGAACGACGACGTGAACCTCGGCCAGAGCTCCAACGACGTGATCCCGACGGCCCTGCGCGTCGGCGCGCACCTGGGTGTCAGCGAGGACCTGCTGCCGGCGCTGGGCGCGCTGCGTGCGGCCATCGATGCGCGCGTGGCGGAGGCCGGTGCACTGGTGAAGACCGGTCGTACCCACCTGATGGACGCCATGCCGGTCACCGTGTCACAGGAGCTCGGCGCCTGGTCGTCCCAGCTGGACTCGGCGCGCATGCGCATCGAGGACAGTCTGCGCCGCCTGCGCCGCCTGCCGATCGGCGGCACCGCGGTCGGTACCGGGATCAACACCCACCCGGCCTTCGGCAAGCGCGTCGCGCAGACGCTGTCGGTGCTGTCCGGCGTGCGCTTCGTGTCGGCCGAGGACAAGTTCGAGGGCATCGCCGCGCAGGACGACGCGGTCGAACTGTCCGGCCAGCTCAACGCGCTCGCGGTGGCCCTGATGAAGATCGCCAACGACCTGCGCTGGATGAACTCCGGACCGCTGGCGGG
>JAEZWW010000039.1 GCA_023442945.1 Pseudomonadota bacterium
TTCAGAACGCCAGCAACATTGCGTTTGATCTGAGATACCCAGGCCAGCAGTACGACAAAGAGACTGGGCTGTACTACAACCACCACCGGGTCTACGATCCTTATCTGACGGTGGGGTATATGGAGGCCGATCCGATTGGGCTCGAGGGCGGGTGGAATCGGTTTGGGTATGTGGGGGGGAATGCGCTGAATGCACACGATGCTAGTGGTCTGGAAATAGAGTGGTCGGGACGAACTTGGGCACTTGGCGCTTCCGTAGGCGTGGGCGGTCAATATATTAATTTTGAGCTTACCTCAGAATGTAAATGCGGAAAGCAATACAAAATCTCAGGGCATGCGCTTCTCGGTACGATGGGCGCGGGTCTTAAGCTTCCGATTGGAAAGGCATTGGAGAAATTTTCCGGGTCTGCTGGGGGGGCGAAATTCATTGATCGTTGGCGAGACTGCCCAGATCCTGGAGCGGCACAAGGCAGTGCTTGGGCGAGCGGGATTGCGGTAACCCCTTTGTTTGCTGGTAGAAATCTGCTTTCAGTAAATCAACTCGGGCGATTAAAAAATTATAGCCTAATTGATGGGCCAACAGTTGGGCTTGATTTAAGTATGCAAATAGCGATGGGATACAGCTGGGTTTCGAAGGTCGAGGAGCTTAGTTCATGTTGCGAAAAATAGAATGGAACTGGTGGAAAAGGGCTGTTGCTTCGGTCTTTTTTTTATTGGCGGTCGTTGTTATTCTTTTGGTGATAAATGAAGAGTGGGCGACTATATTCATTAGAAGTGAGCCCATCATCGCAATATTATTTGTTATTTTTTGGATTATAGCGCCAAGATTAATTGAGGTTATATTTGGACGCGATGAATAATTAAATTCGACGATGGGTTGGACTTGTTAGTGATTTTTATGAATAGCTGATTTTGTTTTGTGGAATTGTTGGCCCAATCTCTGGATTTCGGGCGCGAAAATGGAGTTTTGGATCCGTTCGATTCGGGTTGGTGCTAGCGTAGAACTTGGCGTCGTTCAATGCAGTGTCCAAACGCGGCTTGCCGGCGGAAGCCCGGTGTAATTTCCTACTGCTTTCGGAAGGGCAGGGACGATCGGGACGCCACTCTTGTGTCCAGACCTAGCGAGAAAAATGGCGCTCTCATACCTACACACGACAGGCGTGTCAGATCAAACGCGCGGCCGCCGTGGTCGTCATGGGGTCAAGCTTTGCGGCGACTCAACCGCACTCCCATATGGACGCGCCAAGAGCACTGGCAATCTCTATCTAGTGGGGACCCGCTTAGCTGTCAGATGCGTGCACATCGTAGGAGGTGTGCTGGCTCCAATCCGGCTGAATAACGCGGATGAAGAGCTAGTTCCAGTTCCTTGGCGAGCCCTAATGTTTTGGGGGCAACTTTGGGGGCAGATCTCGATGAATTGCCTTATGCCACCATCAGAGATGTGAATCCCGCCACGCCGACCATTTATACAAGGACTTAGCTTCGAAAGGGGCTAAGTCCTTTTTCTTTTTCGGGCCAATTATCCGCCCCGGAGCCGCGCTGTAGCCGGATAGCGCTGGCTGACGCGCCGGGGCGACGAGCCACGCTGGATGCGCTTCGTTAGCGAACCAAACTGTGCAGCGCCTAGCGACCTCCATTTCATCCACGCGCCTCCAACCGCAGAGCGGCGTTGCAGTTGCATGCCGATCGAACGTGCGCGTCAACTCGCGATAAAGCCGTGCGCGATCGGTGTGAGGTAACCGCAGCAGGGCGCCCACCAACAGCAAGTCAACCAGCGCGAGTTGCTTACCTGCTGGAATCGGTGCGCCATCCAAGCTTCAATATTTCCAAATTTGGAACATTGAGACATTGATTGTCGTATTTTAAATTTATTGTTCTAAAAACATAATTCTCTCATGCTCAATGAACGGCTTGCCCAAGGCGGTTAGCGCAAGAGATTTCCTGTCTGCGGACGGGGGCAACAGGCGCCTGAGCTGCTGTCGCAGACCAGCATGCAGCTTTTCATGCGCTCATTGGGCAAATCGACGCGTCGTCGTTCGGCGCATTTTTCAATCCAGTTTTAGGAGGCCCCCATGGCCAGTGAACCGATCCGCGATCCCAAGAAAGACGACCTGTTGACGCCGCAGAACGCTGCGTTCATCGTCATCGACTACCAGCCCGTGCAAGTCAACTCCATCGCTTCGATAGACCGTCAGCTCATGGTCAACAATATCGTTGGGGCCGCCAAGGCTGCCGTGGTGTATGGCCTGCCGATCGTGCATTCCACGGTGAACGTGAAAACGGGTCTCAACAAGCCGCCGATCTCGCAATTGCAGAAGGTGCTGAAAGACTTCCCGACCTACGACCGCACCACGATCAATTCGTGGGAAGACGTCGAATTCAAGAAGGCGGTCGAAGCGACGGGCCGAAAGAAGCTGATCATGACGGCGTTGTGGACCGAGGCCTGTCTGACTTTCCCCGCGCTGGATGCGCTGCGCGAAGGCTACGAGGTGTACGTTGTCGCCGATGTGGTGGGCGGAACTTCGGTCACGGCCCACGACATGGCGCTGCGCCGCATCGAGCAAGCCGGCGGCAAGATGATCAGCGTGCCTCAGTTGTTCTGCGAGTTGCAGCGCGACTGGAACCGCCAGGAGACCGTGCCGCAATTCATGGACCTGTTCATCGAGACCGGCGGCACGGCGGGGCTGCAGTTCGCCTCCGAACGTCCGTGATCTCGCAAGCAACCCATTGACGAAGGAATCGCAGCGCCCTCTCGGGCGCTGCGATGGTTGCGGCCCACCTGGGCGCGTCGCGCTCCCCCAGGAAGGCGTCACCCGCTCAGATGGTCGGGACGCCGTCGCCGCTGGACGGTTTCAGCCGATTCCCCTGTGCCACCAGTTCCTCCACCCCCATGCCTGCCATGACAGCACTACACGCCTCGCCATTGCGCGCGCTTTCGCAGCGCGTGATCGTGACCACCAGAACGTGGTGGCAGGTGGACCGTGGACGACTGGTTCATGTATTGAAGACCGTGTTGGCCTTGGTGCTGAGCCTGTGGCTGTGCATGCGCCTGGAACTGTCCCAGCCCCGCACGGCGATGGTTTCGGTTGTCATTTTGATGATGCACCAGCAGGCTGGTCCCGTAATCGCGCGCGGCTTTTACCGCGCTGCCGGGATGTTGATTGGCAGCTTGGCTGGTCTATTGCTGATGGTGCTCTTTCCGCAGCAGCCTGTGCCTTTCTTTTTGGCCTTGGCCGTTTGGGCTGGTGTTTGCGTTTGGGGTGCGGCGTACTACCGCAACTACCAGGCCTACGGCTTCGTGCTTGCCGGTTACGCCATTGCGATCACGGCGGTGCCCGCCTGGAGCCAGCCGCACACAGTTTTCGACAACGTGACGGAAGCTTTCTTTGAGGTCCTGGTGGGCGTCGTCAGCGCCAGCCTGGTCAGCGCGCTCATCCTGCCGCAGCACGTTGGGCAGGCGCTGTTCGGGGCAGGGCAACGGCACGCCAGCAGTTTTATCGGCTTCGTTCGCCGCATGCTCCGCGGCGAATTGGAAGGTGCCGACGTCGGCCAGATGCATGTCCAACTGGTCGGCGAGCGCGCACTGATCGAGAACCTGCGCAGTGGCGCTGTGTTCGAAGACCCCGCGTTGCGTCTGGGCAACCCGATCATGGCCCAACTCAATCACGATTTTCTGGACGCCAGCGCCGGTTTTCATGCGATGCGGCAAGTGCGCGAGCGCGCACAGCGATGGGGCGACGCTGCTGCGCTGGGTGCCATCACGCCCTTGTTTGCCGAGCTGGAAGCAGTGCTGCCAGGGGACCCCGTTGGCCCCATGCTGTCGCTGGCGCAGTTCCAGGCATTGCGCGATCACCTGCAGGTGTTCATGCCGCAACTGCCGGAACGGATCGCGGTCTACCGTGAGACCCTGGCCGCCGATGACGAATCAGCGCGGCGCGCGTTCGCGGCCGCCGCGTCTTCGCTGTATTTCGCGGCAGCGGACCTCCAGAGATATGTCGAAGGTTTTCTGGCGATCCGCGAACAGCCCCGGCTGCGCGCTGCGTCCGACGCGCAGAGTTTCAAGATGCGTTCGCGCCGGATCATCAACACCGCGAATGCCATGGCAGCGCAGGCCTCGGGATGGCGCGCGTTTATTGCTGTGCTGATCGTTGCGGCGCTGTGGGTCGCCTCCGGCTGGACCGGTGGCGCGAGCGCGGTGGTGACCGTCACGATCACCAGCGCCCTGTTTGCGGTGTTCCCACGCCCTGCGGCCGCTACCCGGCAGATCTTCTGGGGCTGTCTGGCTGGCTGGGCGGCTGCGTTCGTTTTTACATTCTTTCTGGCGCCAAGGCTTGATGGCTTCCTGTTGCTGGCGCTGGCCATCGCGCCGTTCATCGCGATCGGTAGCTACGCCAACAGCTTCATGCAGACCGCCGTGTTCGGTCTCGGCTTCAACATCTATTTCTGCTTCATTGCCAACGTGACCAACCCGTTGAAGCTGGATCCCGTGGGCATGCTCGACACGGGGTTCGCGCTGCTGGCCGGGATCGCCGTGGCCTGGTTGGCATTTGCCGTGATCGTGCCGTACGCCGGCGACTGGGCGACGTCCAACTACCTGCGCCAGATTCGTCGGATGGTCAGCCGGACGGCGGCGCACGCACCCCTGCGCGACGACTTGCTGCTGCGCTTCGAGAGTGGCATGCGCGACTTCACGATCCAGGCAGCCGCACGGCCGGTGGATGGCCCGGCCGGTCGCCGCCAGTTGCTGGGTTGGGCCTTTGTCGCGCTGGAAGTAGGGCGTGGGCTGATCCGGTTGCGCGAGGAAAGCCAACGCTACCCCGCCGGATTGCCGGCCGAATGGCCGCAGACCCTGCGGGAGCTGCGACATGCAATGGCGCAACTGTTTGCGCAAGTGACGCCCGAGCATCACGCACAGGCCCTGTTGGCGGTGCGCCATGCCTTAGCGATCTTGCCGCGCCGTCCGCGCTTTGACCCAGCCCCGGAGATCGCCGTGGGCTTCCACATGCGCGCATTGCTGCAGGCAATGGAGTTAACGCTGCTCGACGACAGCATGCCGCTGTACCCCAAGGAGAAGACTGCGCCATGAAGACGATGTTCATTCCCAGGTGGCTGGGTGTTGCTGCCATGAGCGGGCTGTTGTTGGCGTGCGCCAACACGGGCGGCGTCGCGCCTCGTTCGCAGCTTGAATTCCCCGCATTGGCCAATGCCGACATGGGCGCTGCAGTGCGCGCGGCTGATCAGGGCGCGGCATGGCCTGAGAGCACCTGGTGGCATGCGTGGCAAGACCCTCAGCTCAACCGCTTGGTGGACCGTGCCGTGGCTGGGCACCCGGACTTGCGTATCGCCCAGGCGCGGTTGGACCAGGCCGAAGCGCAGGCGCGGGTTGCCGGTGCTGCCGGCCAACTGCAGGGTGATTTGGGTTCCGCCATCGGCCATCAGCGCTACCCGCGCTACGCGTCGCCGTCGCCGCCTGGTGGCCACGCGGTCTGGAGCAACAGCGTCGGAGTCAACCTGGCCTACGACCTGGACCTCTGGGGCCGCCACCGGGCTGCCACGGACGCGGCGTTGAATGCTGCGCAGGCCGCTGCTGCTGAGCGCCGGGCGGTGCAGTTGGCGCTGCACACCGCTGTGGTGCGTGCCTATGTTCAGCTGGCGCTGCAGTTTGAATTGCTGGACGCGGCGCAGGCGCTTCAAGCGCAAGCTGCAAAGCAGCGCAACATCGCTGTCGAGCGCCGTCGCGCCGGACTGGGGACCGAGTTGGATGTGACGCGGGCCGAGGCGCAGTTGGCCGCCAGCGCTGGTGAGGTCGAAGCAGTGGGGCGCCGAACGGCCCTGTCGCGCCATCAGCTGGCGGCGTTGACCGGGCAAGGGCCGGGTGGCGGCAACGCGATCGAGCGGCCAACGCTCCAGCTCGCCGTGCCCGTGAACTTGCCGGCCCACCTGCCAATGGGCCTGCTCGGTCATCGGCCGGACATCGTGGCGCTGCGCTGGCAGGTCGAATCCGCAGCCAAGGGGATGGACGTGGCGCACGCCGCCTTCTACCCAAACGTCAATCTGATGGGCTTGCTCAGCCTGGCGTCGACGGCCACGTTCGGCGGTTTTCTGAACTTCATCAACGACGATGCCGTTGGGTACCGCGCTGGTGTGGCGGTGTCCTTGCCAATCTTCGATGGCGGCCGCCGCCAGGGACAGTACGGCCAGGCCGTGGCCGGCTACGACCTGGCGGTGGAGGCGTACCACAAAGGTGTGCTCGCCGCCATGCAGCAGGTGGCCGACCAGGTCGTGTCGCTGGGCGCATTGGCGCGCGAAGAGGGCCACGCCGCTCAGGCGCGTGACCAGGCCGAGCGCGCCTTTGCGCTGGCGGAGCGCGGTTACCAGGCCGGCATCACCGAATACCTGGACGTGCTGGCTGCGCAATCGGAGCTGAACCGCCAGCGTCAGCAGGTCGCCAGGCTCCAGAGCCAGCGCTTTGAGGCGTGGGCGCAGCTTATGGCGGCGCTTGGCGGCGGCATGGAGGAGGGCGAGGCCAGCGCGCCCACGGCCGGCCTCGCCCCAGCACCGTCGATCACCGATCGGCAACTGCCACGCGCACAGGAGGTGCCCAATGCCTCGTGAACTGAGCTTCTTCTCTGTCTTGGTGCCCAGCCTGCTGGTGGTGGTGGCACTGACGACGGCGCTGTTCGTGCTGCTGGACCTCGCGCTTTCGCGCGCCGGGATGTACCGCCACGTGTGGCACCCGGCGCTGTTCCGCGCGGCGCTTTATGCCAGTCTTTGCTCGGGTGCGGTACTCGCCCTTCATTCATAAGCCGCGGCGAGCGCGCCCACTTTCATCTGGAACCCGATCATGCGACTCAACCTGCCATCTTTTGTTCGCCTGGTGGCCACTTTGGTCATCCTGGCGCTGGCCATCTTCCTGACGCGGACAGTCTGGAAGGACTACATGTATTCGCCGTGGACGCGCGACGGCCGTGTGCGCGCCAACGTGGTCAGCGTTGCGCCCGACGTCGCCGGTCTCGTGACCGAGGTGCGCGTGGTCGACAACCAGCGCGTGCGCAAGGGCGACGTGCTGTTCGTCATCGACCCGGCGCGCTTTGGCGACGCTTTGGCGCAGAGCGAGGCCGAGGTGGCCCGCGCCCGCGAACAGGTGGGGCAGGCCAAAGCACTGGTGACGCAGCGCGCGTCGGAGTTGGCGATGCGGCGCCAGCAGTCCGCACGCCGCGCTGAGCTGGCAGGCGACATCGTGTCGGAAGAAAGCCGCGCCAACGTGGGCGCGCAGGCGACGCAGGCGCAGGCGGCGCACACCGCCGCACAGGCCGGCCAGCGCGCGGCCGAAGCCAGCTTGCGCGCCGCCGAAGCGGGCCGCGCCATCGTCGCCCGCAATCTGGCACGCAGCGCGGTGAAGGCGCCCGCCAATGGCTATATCACCAACCTGACGCTGCACCCCGGCGACTACGTGGCCGCTGGCGCCGCGCGCATGGCCCTGGTCGACGAAGACTCCTTCTGGGTCTACGGCTACTTCGAAGAAACGAAGCTGCCCCAGGTCCAGGTGGGCGATACCGCCGACATTCAATTGATGGGCGGTCAGGCGCCACTGAAGGGCCGTGTTGAAAGCATCGCCAGCGGCATCGTCGATCGCGACAACGTCACGGGCGCACAAGGCCTGGCCAACGTCAACCCGGTGTTCACCTGGGTGCGGCTGGCGCAGCGCGTGCCGGTGCGCATCGCACTGGAGGACGTGCCCGACAACGTGCACCTAGCGGCAGGGATGACTGCGACGGTGACCTTGCACCGTTAAGGGGTTGACGCGGCGGCGGCGTCTGGCGCGTCGGCCGTCAGATGGTCGAAGACTGTGTGAAGCGGGGACCGCCCGTGTTCTTGAGTTCGCCCGGCGCCGCGCTGCGCGTTGGGGCCTGGTGCAAGGATGCGGGGGCCTTGTAGGACTCCGGCGCGAGGCTCGCGCTGGGCGTCTGCCCCGTCGGTAGGTGGCACTTTTGGGTGTGATTTGCTATGTATTGCATAGCTGGCCGCGCAATACCCTCTAGCGCTACAGGCCCAATTGATTGAAATACCTGGCTGCAGTCGGCGACGCAGTGCACTGGCTGCGTGCTGTGCCGCTCGGCTATGCACGACATGGGCGCTGCTGTCCCGTGTGAGCGCCGATACCCGATCCAGCGCGACCGACCTTTTCGCAACAGCGGCTCCGTCTTGCGGCGGTTGCTGCGACCAACTTACCCCAGCCGTTTTGTCACCAACGGCTAATTGCAGCGGGAAGGTACCGGCGGGCGTTTGAAAACCGTTGTTGCCGTTGCGGCAACTGCCCGAATAGGAAAGATGGGGTGGCTGATGGGACTCGAACCCACGACAACCAGGATCACAACCTGGGACTCTACCAACTGAGCTACAGCCACCGTCTGGAACTGCGCATTATAGCCACGATTTCGGGCGGAGCGGCGATGCCCTTGCGTTCCGGGTCGACCTGTGGCGGCCAAGCGATGCCCCCGACCAGCGCGCAGCCCAAGAAAAAGGCCCCTTGCGGGGCCCAGTGAGGCAAGGGCTCAGCCGCGCGGTGGCGGCTGGCCTCTCAGTGCTGCGGGCTCAGTCCCGACCACCGCCCAAGCCCAGCAGGGCGAGCAGGCCCTGGAACACGTTGAACAGGTCCAGGTACAGGGCCAGGGTGGCGCTGATGTAGTTGGTTTCACCGCCGTCGATGATCTGCTTGAGGTCGTACAGCATGTACAGGCTGAACACGCCCACGCACAGGGTGCTGATGACCATCATGCCGACCGACGAGCCGACGAACACGTTGACGATGGCGCCGACGAAGATCACCAGGGCGCCGACGAACAGCCATTTGCCCATGCCGGAGATGTCGCGCTTGATCACGCTGGCCAGGCTGGCCATCACGAAGAAGACGCCGGCGGTGCCGCCCATGGCGGTCATGACCAGCTCAGAGCCGTTCTTGAAGCCCAGCACCATCGCGATCATGCGCGACAGCATCAGGCCCATGAAGAAGGTGAAAGCCAGCAGCACCGGCACGCCAGCGGCCGAGTTCTTGGTCTTTTCAATGGCGAACATGAAGCCGAAGGCGCCGCCCAGGAAGACGATCAGGCCCAGGCCGCCGGTCAGGCTGCGGGTGATGCCGGTGCTGACGCCGACCCAGGCGCCCAGCACGGTGGGCAGCAGGCTCAGCGCCAGCAGCCAGTAGGTGTTGCGCAGCACCTTGTTGCGCTGCTCTTGCGATACCGCCCCGCCGTGCGCGATGTCGGCGTAGGCCAGGGGTTGTGAACGGTCGTTCATGGTGTGCTCTCTCCAGGGTTTTTTGTCCGGTGGTCGCCACAGCGGCGACCTCTCGGGGCATTGTACGTAGAGTCGCCCACGCTGCGAAAAATTCCCTTGCAGATCAAAAACCTACGTGAAACAGCGTTCCGCGATGCGGGGTGAACGCGGGCGGGCGGCGCCGACCCTGCGGGCCTGAGCGATACTGCCCGCTGCCATTCCCCTGCATGTCACCCGAGGAGACGTACCCATGAAGACCAAACCCACCCTGGAAGCGACCGATGTCAAAGCGATCGCCGCCGCGGCCGAGGCCGAAGCGCTGAAGAACGGCTGGGCCGTGACGATTGCCATCGTGGACGATGGCGGCCATTTGTTGCACCTGCAACGCCTGGACGGGGCGGCGCCCATCAGCGCCCACATTGGCGCGGCCAAGGCGCGGTCGGCCGCGTTGGGCCGGCGCGACACCAAGGGTTACGAAGACATGATCAACCAGGGCCGCTACGCTTTCCTGTCAGTGCCCGAAGTGGACGGCCTGCTGGAAGGCGGCGTGCCGATCATGAAAGACGGCCAGTGCCTGGGCGCTGTCGGTGTCAGCGGCGTGAAATCGACCGAGGACGCGCAGGTGGCGCGCGCCGGGGCGAATGCGCTGGGTGCTTGATGTAAGGCGGATTTTCAAAGAAATCTGGCTTGCTCCCTACAGCCATCAGCGCGGGCAGCTATTGAATCAGGAGTAATCGACTGCCGCGCGGGGCCATCCCGGTCGCTCTGCGCGGCCGATGCGAGGCGGAACGGCCTCGCCTGTGATGCTTGTTCTGCGCTCTGCGTTTTTGCGTTCTGCGCCCCGCCCGGTGAGCGCGTGCGCAAGCCCACCCCACCGCAGTGGCCCCAGGTGTGGCGGCTGGGGTTTTTGAATGAAATCGACCTCTGGCCCTACAGCCACCTGCGCAGGCAGCTACTGAATCGGTAGCATTTTCACCTCGCGCCAGACGCCGTGGCGCAGCCTGCTGCTCAGTAGCTCAGTAGCTCAGTAGCTCAGCCGCTCCGGCCGGATCTCCTGCAGGATGGTGGTGGCGATTTCCTCGATCGACTTGGTCGTCGTCGACAGCCAGCGGATGCCGGCGCGGCGCATCATGGCTTCGGCCTCGGCCACCTCGGCGCGGCAGTTCTGCAGGTTGGCGTAGCGCGATTCGGGCCGGCGTTCGGACCGGATTTCGGACAGGCGCTCGGGCGCGATGGTCAGGCCGAACAGCTTCTTCTTGTGCGGCACCAGGGCCGGCGGCAGCTGGCGGCGGTCAAAGTCTTCGGGGATCAGCGGGTAGTTGGCCGCTTTCAGGCCGTGCTGCATGGCCAGGTACAGGCTGGTCGGCGTCTTGCCGCTGCGGCTGACGCCCACCAGGATCACGTCGGCCGCGGCCAGGTCGCGGTTGCTCTGGCCGTCGTCGTGCGCCAGGCTGTAGTTGATGGCCTCGATGCGGTCGTGGTATTCGCGGCTCTTGCTGACGTCCGAAAAGCGCCCGACCCGGTGGTGGCTTTTGATGCCCAGCTCCTGCTCCATCGGCTGCACGAAGGTGCCGAACATGTCCAGCAGCATGCCTTTGCTGCCCTCAATGATGGCCAGCGCCTGCCGGTCGACCAGGGTGGTGAACACCAGGGGCTTCTTGCCTTCGACCTCGGCCGCGTGATTGATCTGGCGCAGCGCCTGGTGCGCCTTGTCCGGCGTGTCGATGAAGGGCAGGCGCACGCGCCTCGGCTTGAAGTCGAACTGGGCCAGGATGGCGTTGCCAAAGGTCTCGGCGGTAATGCCGGTGCCGTCGGAGACGAAGAACACGGTGCGGTCGGACATGGTGGGCGTGCGGTCAATACAATCTGCCCATTATGCGAAGCCGCGCCGCGTCCACCACGCACAAGTCCAACCAAGGTGACGCGCCCCCCGGCTGGCCGCCCGCATGCGGGGCCGCCCCCCGCGACGATTTTTAAACTCTGGAGCTTCCCCCCATGTCCGCACTGTTTGCGCCGACCGATCTGGTCGTGCCCTTCGAAAAACTGAGGATGACCGATGTCGAGGCCGTCGGCGGCAAGAACGCCAGCCTGGGCGAGATGATTTCGCAGCTGCCGCAAGGCGTGCGCGTGCCCACAGGCTTTGCGACCACGGCCCACGCCTTCCGCGAATTCCTGGCCCACGACGGCCTGTCGGACCGCATCAGCGCGCGCTTGAAGGCGCTGAACACCGAGGACGTGCGCGCCCTGGCCGAAGCCGGCGCCGAGATCCGCGGCTGGGTCGAATCGCAACCCTTCCCGGCCGATCTGGAAAAGGCGATCCGTGAGGCCTTTGCCACGCTGTCGGCCGGCAACCCCGACGCCAGCTTTGCCGTGCGCTCGTCCGCTACGGCCGAAGATTTGCCGGACGCGTCCTTCGCCGGCCAGCAGGAAACGTTCCTGAACGTCGTTGGCATCGAAGACGTGCTGCACAAGATGAAAGAGGTGTTTGCCAGCCTCTACAACGACCGCGCCATCAGCTACCGCGTGCACAAGGGCTTTGCGCACGACGGCGTGGCGCTGTCGGCGGGCGTGCAGCGCATGGTGCGCTCCGACCTGGGCGCGGCCGGCGTCATGTTCACCATCGACACCGAAAGCGGGTTCGACCAGGTCGTCTTCATCACCAGCAGCTACGGCCTGGGTGAAACGGTGGTGCAGGGCGCCGTCAACCCCGACGAGTTCTACGTGCACAAGCCCATGCTGCAGGCCGGCAACAAGGCCGTGATCCGCCGCAACCTCGGCAGCAAGCTGATCCAGATGGTGTTCGCCACGCCGGAAGACAAAGCCGCCAGTGGCAAGCTGGTGCAGACGGTGGACGTGCCGACCGAACTGCGCAACCGCTATTCGCTGTCGGATGCCGACATCGAGCAGTTGGCGCAGTACGCGCTGGTGATCGAACGGCACTACGGCCGCCCCATGGACATCGAATGGGGCAAGGACGGCCAGGACGGCCAGCTTTACATCCTGCAAGCGCGCCCTGAAACGGTGAAGAGCCAGCAGCAGGGCAAGACCGAGCAGCGCTACAAACTGAAGGGCACCGGCACCGTGCTGGCCGAGGGCCGCGCCATTGGTCAGAAGATCGGCACCGGCCCGGTGCGCCTGGTGCACCACATCAGCGAGATGGACAAGGTGCAGCCCGGCGACGTGCTGGTCACCGACATGACCGACCCGAACTGGGAGCCGGTGATGAAGCGCGCCAGCGCCATCGTCACCAACCGCGGCGGGCGCACCTGCCACGCGGCCATCATCGCGCGCGAGCTGGGCATCCCCGCCGTGGTCGGCAGCGGCGACGCGACCGAGCGCCTGAAAGAAGGCACGCTGGTCACGGTCAGCTGCGCCGAGGGCGACACCGGCCTGATCTACGACGGCCTGCTGGAAACCGAGGTGACCGAGGTGCGCCGCGGCGAAATGCCGCCGATCGACACCAAGATCATGATGAACGTGGGCAACCCCCAGCTGGCCTTCGACTTTGCGCAACTGCCCAACGAAGGCGTGGGCCTGGCGCGGCTGGAATTCATCATCAACAACAACATCGGCGTGCACCCCAAGGCCATCCTGGACTACCCGCAGGTTGATGCCGACTTGAAGAAAGCGGTGGAAAGCGTGGCCCGCGGCCACGCCAGTCCGCGCGCCTTCTACGTCGACAAGGTCGCTGAAGGCGTGGCGACGATTGCCGCCGCCTTCTGGCCCAAGCCAGTGATCGTGCGGCTGTCGGACTTCAAGAGCAACGAGTACCGCAAGCTGATCGGCGGCAGCCGTTACGAGCCTGAAGAAGAAAACCCGATGCTGGGCTTCCGCGGCGCCGCGCGCTACATCAGCGACGACTTCCGCGAAGCCTTTGCCATGGAGTGCGAGGCGCTCAAGCGCGTGCGCGACGACATGGGCCTGACCAACGTGCAGGTCATGGTGCCCTTTGTGCGCACGCTGGCGCAGGCCGAGCGCGTCACCCAACTGCTGGCCGACCGCGGCTTGCAGCGCGGCGAGAACGAGCTGAAAGTCGTGATGATGTGCGAGGTGCCCAGCAACGCGATCCTGGCCGAGCAGTTCCTCGAATTCTTCGACGGCTTCTCGATCGGCTCCAACGACCTGACCCAACTGACCCTGGGCCTGGACCGCGATTCCGGCATGGAACTGCTGGCCGCCGACTTCGACGAGCGTGACCCCGCCGTCAAGGCCATGCTGCAGCGTGCCATCCACGCCTGCCAGGCGCAGGGCAAGTACGTCGGCATCTGCGGCCAGGGCCCCAGCGACCACCCGGACTTCGCGCGCTGGCTGGCGGATGAAGGCATTGCCAGCATTTCGCTCAACCCCGACAGCGTGATCGAGACCTGGACACTGCTCGCCAGCTAGGCGGCAGGCCACGACAGGCCCGGGCGGGCATGACGGCTGCTAGAAAAAAGGGAGCTGCCTGCGCAGGCTGGTTGCGGGCTGCGCTGCTGATTGTCTGGTTTCTGGCGTCGTTTGGCGTGGCCTTTTTTGCGCGCGACCTGAGTATGGTCGTAGCCGGTTGGCCGCTGAACTTCTGGTGGACGGCGCAGGGCGCGGTGCTGGTCTTCATCGCGGTGGTGATGGTCTACGCCGCGTACATGAACCGCACCGAGTCCGACCCGGCCACCGCACCCAGTCCACCCCCCACAGAGCCCGGGGCCGACGATGCCGCCCGCTGAGTCGCGCCGCCAGCGCTGGCGGCTGCACCGCAACCTGCTGCTGTTCGTCGCGGGTTTTCTGGCCTTTCTGGCGCTCATGGACTGGGCCGAACGCGCCGGTTTGTCGCGCGGCTGGATCGGGCCCATCTTCCTGTTCCTGTCGGTGATGGTGTACGCCTGCATCGGCATCTACGCGCGCACCGGCGAGCCGGAGGAGTTCTACGTCGCCGGGCGGCGCATCCCGCCCATGTACAACGGCATGGCGACGGCGGCCGACTGGATGAGCGCCGCGTCCTTCATCAGCCTGGCCGGCGCGCTGTACCTGCAGGGCTTTGCCGGCACCGCGGCGCAACCGGGCGGATTGGCCTATGTGCTGGGCTGGACCGGCGGCTTTTGTCTGGTGGGCCTGGTGGTGGCGCCGCGCCTGCGCGCCATGCAGCTGTACACCGTGCCCGACTTTTTCGCCGTGCGCTTTGGCGGGCGCTGGCCGCGCTGGCTGGCGGCGTTGGGCGCCATTGTCTGCTCCTTCCTGTACGTGGTGGCGCAGATTTACGGCGTGGGCCTGATCGCCTCGCGCCTGACCGGCGTGCAGTTTGAGATCGGCATCTTGTTGGGCCTGGGCGGGGTGCTGCTGTGCTCGTTCCTGGGCGGCATGCGGGCCATCACCTGGACGCAGGTGGCGCAGTACGTGGTGTTGCTGCTCGCATTTTTGATACCGGTGTCGTGGCTGTCCTTCAAGCAGCTGGGCACGCCGGCCGCGCCGATCGCGTACGGGCAGCAGTTGCCCAAGATCGAAAGGCTGGAGCAGCAGCTGATCGATTCCCCCGCCGAGCAGGAAGTGCGCGCCGCTTTCGCCGTGCGTGCGCGCGACTACGCCGAGCGCCTGAAGGACCCGGCCGCCGCGCTGACCCGCGCGCGGGACCAGCTGGAGGAGCGCATCCGCATGCTGAAGGCGCAGGGCGCCGATTTTTCACTGGTGATGCAGGCGCGGCGCGAGCTGGCGGCGCTGCCGCGCGACGTGGCCGGCGCGCGCGAGCTGTGGACGCGCCAGATGAACGAGGCCGACGAGCGCAGCAAGCCGCTGGGCGGGCTGCCGCGCCACGGCCAGGCCTTTGCCGGCGACCCGAATGGCACGCCGGCCGAGCAGGCGGCCTTCAACGCTTCGCGCCTCAACTTCATGGCGCTGATGTTCTGTCTGATGGTCGGCACCGCCAGTCTGCCGCACCTGCTGACGCGCTTTTACACCACGCCCACGGTGGCCGACACGCGCCGGTCGGTGGCGTGGTCGCTGGTGTTCATCAGCCTGCTGTACCTGGGCACGCCCGCGCTGGCGGTGCTGGTCAAGTACGAAATCATGCAGGGGCTGGTGAACAGCAGCTTCGATGAACTGCCGAACTGGATCGCCCAGTGGGCGCGGGTGGACCCGGGGCTGATCTCGGTGCAGGACATCAACGGCGACCGCATCCTGCAGTTTGGCGAAATCCGGCTGGGCGCCGACATGATCATGCTGGCCACGCCCGAGCTGGGCGGCTTGCCCTACGTCGTGTCGGGCCTGGTGGCCGCGGGTGGGCTGGCGGCGGCGCTGTCCACGGCCGATGGCCTGCTGTTGACCATCAGCAACGCGCTGGTGCACGACACCGCGCCGTACGAGGGCGACCGCGCGCAGCCGCTGTCGGACAACCGGGTGATCCTGTCGAAGTTTGCGCTGCTGGCGGCGGCCATGCTGGCGGCGCTGGTGGCGGCGCTCAAACCGGCGGAGATCATCTCGCTGGTGACGGCCTCGTTCTCGATGGCGGCGGCCACCTTCTTCCCGGCGCTGGTGTGCGGCCTGTTCTGGCGCCCGACCACGCGGCGCGGCGTGGTCGCCGGCATGCTGGTGGGCATGGGGATCACCGTGGGTTACATGCTGCAGGCCAGCCCATCGCTGCGCGCCTGGTGGGGGCTGTCGCCGGGCGGGCTGTGGTGGACGATCAACCCGGTGTCGGCGGGCGTGTTCGGCGTGCCGGCCGGCTTTGCGGCCATCGTGGGGGTGTCGCTGTGGGACCGTTGGCGGGGTCAGGCTGACGCCTGAATGACTATAAAAACAGGAGCTGCCCGCGCAGACTCCTGTAGGGCCAGCGCCCGATTTGCCTTCAAATCACCTGCACGCGATCAAGCCGGCAGCGCGGTGCCCTGCAGTTCCGTCTCTTCGACCTGTTCGCCCAGGAAGCCGCCGCTCTGGCGTGCCCACAGCCGCGCGTACAAACCGCCTTGCGCCAGCAACTCGGCGTGCGTGCCTTGCTCGACCACGCGGCCGGCGTCCAGCACGACCAGGCGGTCCAGCGCGGCGATGGTCGACAGCCGGTGCGCGATCGCGATCACGGTCTTGCCCTTCATCAGCTCTTCCAGGCTTTCCTGGATCGCGGCTTCCACTTCGCTGTCCAGCGCGCTGGTGGCCTCGTCCAACAGCAGGATCGGTGCGTCTTTCAGCATCACGCGGGCGATCGCCACGCGCTGGCGCTGGCCGCCCGACAGCTTCACGCCGCGCTCGCCCACCTGCGCGTCGTAGCCGCGGCGGCCCTGCAGGTCGGTGAGTTCGGCGATGAACTCGGACGCCTGGGCGCGCTCGGCCGCGGCCAGCATCTCGGCCTCGGTCGCGTCGGGGCGGCCGTACAGGATGTTGTCGCGCATCGCGCGGTGCAGCAGTGACGTGTCCTGCGTCACCATGCCGATGGCCTGGCGCAGGCTGTCCTGGGTGACGTGGGCGATGTCCTGTCCGTCGATGGTGATGCGCCCCGAATCCACATCGTGAAAGCGCAGCAGCAAATTCACCAGCGTTGATTTGCCCGCGCCAGACCGGCCGATCAGCCCGATCTTCTCGCCCGGGCGGATGGTCAGGTTCAAATGGTCGATCACCGGGGCAGACCCGTCGCGGTAGCTGAAGGTCACGTCGTCAAAGCGCACCTCGCCGCGCGTGACCACCAGCGGCGTGGCGCCCTTGGCGTCGACCACGGCACGCGGGCGCGACAAGGTGTTGATGCCGTCCTGGATGGTGCCCACGCTTTCAAACAGGCTGGTCATCTCGAACATGACCCAGTGGCTCATGCCCGACAGGCGCAGCGCCATGGCGGTCACGGCCGCCACCGCGCCGGTGCCGACCTGGCCGGTGGACCACAGCCACAGCGACGCGCCGGTGGACGCCAAGATCAGCAGCACGATCAGCGTGTGGTTGACCACCTCGAACTGGCTGACCAGGCGCATCTGCGCGTAGCCGGTGCGCTTGAATTCGTCCATCGCCGCACGCGCAAAAGCCGCTTCGCGCTGCGTGTGCGAAAACAGCTTGACGGTGGCGATGTTGGTGTAGGCGTCGGTGATGCGCCCCGTCATCACGCTGCGCGCATCGGCCTGGGCGCGGCTGACCTTGCCCAGGCGCGGCACGAAATACCAGCACGCCAGCGCGTAGGCCACGGCCCAGCCCAGGAAGGGCAGCATCAACCAGCCGTCAAAACCGGCGGCCAGGATCAGGATGCTGATCATGTACACGCCCATGCCCACCACCACGTCGGTGGTGGTGAAGATCATGTCGCGCACGGCCAGGGCCGTCTGCATGATCTTGGTGGTGATGCGGCCGGCGAATTCGTCGGCGTAGAAGGCCATGCTCTGGCCCAGCATCAGGCGGTGGAAGTTCCAGCGCAGGCGCAGCGGGAAGTTGATGGCCAGCGTCTGGTGCTTGACCACCGTCTGCAGCGCGACCAGCCCGATCGACGCCAGCAGCACGATGGCCAGCACCGTCAGCAGCGTGCCGCGCTCGCTCCACAGCGTGTCAGGCCGCACCTGACCAAGCCAGTCGACCACGCGCCCGAGCATGGCAAACAGCAGCGCGTCGTACACCGAAATGGCGGCCGACAGCGCGGCCATGGTCGCCACGTAGCCGCGCACGCCCGGCGTGGCAGCCCAGACGAAGGCAAAGAAGCCCTTGGGCGGCAGGCCGGGCTCGCGCTCGGGGTAAGGGGGAAGGCGTTTTTCGAAATAACCGAGCAAGGGTGCTCCAGGCGGCCCGCAGGCCGCTTACGCGCGAAGGCTCACGCGTCGATGGTGATGAGGCCGGTTTCCAGATATTCGTTGAACTGCACCACGGGGATGGCGGCGTTCATCGGTTGGCCGTCTTCGCGCCAGCTCATCACGATGCTCTGGGGTGCGCGCTCCAGCGACAGCTGGGCGTCCGGCTCGATGGTGATCATGGGGCCGTCACCGGCGCGGAATTCCAGCCGGCCGCGCACGCGCGCACTGGCCTGCTGGCCGGGCGTCAGGCCGTCCAGGCCGCTGACGTGATCGACTTCGGGCCCCTGGGGGGAAACGGGAGAGGTGTTCATGGTCAGGGCACTCCAGGGTGGGTTGGCGGGCGCGCGGCCCACAGTGGTTTGAAGCCCATTTTGCACGGGCCGACCGCGCCTTGCTGTGGCGTGGTCATCGGTTGATTTTGCCCGGTCGGGGGCATTGCCTGGTTGCTATTGAATATATAGCTGCTCGCGCAGATTCGTCTAGGGCAAAAACCCAATTGTTTTGTGAATCCGCCGTGCGGAAGGGCCGCGTCCCACACGTGCCATCGGCGTAAAAAAAGCGGTGCCCGGCAGAGCGGGCACCGCTCAAATCCGCAGCCGAGGAGGAAGGGAGGAGAGAGGTTCGACTGCGGAGATGGGTCGCCCCGCGCAAGGCCTGTGGTTCGGACCGGCGGGGCAGCGCCGACGGGCGCGCGCCAAGTGGCGCTAGCGCCGTCTGCGCAAGCCGATTAGGTGGGGGAGGGTGACCAAGCCGGAATGCAGGCCGGGGGGCCAAGAGGCGCTTGCTCCGGAGCCTCTGTCGAAATGTGTGTTGTTCTGGTTCATGGAATCGCTGGGCAAACCGCCGCGCTGGGCGTTGCCCGATGTTCCGCCCAGCGGGCGCCGCGGCCTATCGTCCGCACCCGCGGCGGCGTGTCGGACAAGACCTTCAACGCCGCCGACGAGGCGCCGCGGTGGGCGTCAGAAACGGCGGCTCAGAAAACGCGAGCCCTGCAGGCCAAAGCGCCAGGGCAGGTCCACCGCCTTGCTGATGCCGATGCGCGGCCCCACGGCCAGCAGGGGTGGTGCGTCGGCCGGCGCCGCCCACAACGCGAACGGTGCCGCATCCAGCGCCAGGCCGTTGTGCGCCGGTGTGATCGCCAGCGCCTGGCCCAACCGCCCGGGCCCGGCGCACAGCAAGCGTTCGTCCTGCAGGCCGCGGCGCGCGCGCATGGTGTCCACTCCCGCCGTGGGCGCCAGCGCGCGGATCAGCACGCCGGCGCCGTGTCCGGCTTCGCGGCAAACGAAGTTCAAACACCAGTGCATGCCGTAGCTGAGGTACACGTAGGCGTGCCCCGGCGGACCGAACATGACGGCGCTGCGCGGCGTCGGGCCGCGGTGGCTATGCGACGCGGGTTCGCTGGCGTCGTAGGCCTCGGTCTCGACGATCGTGCCGCCGACGCCATCGACCAGCAGGGTGACGCCGATCAGGGCACGCGCCACGGTGGGGGCGTCGGCCAGAAAGTCCTCAGGGTGCAGGCGAATCATGGGAATGGCAGGCCCGGCCAATCGGTCCACCTTGTCCAAGGGGATGGCGGCAGAGTTGCTTCAGGTACGATGAAATCGATTCTGCCTTGCGCTGAGCGCTGTGCCAGCGTCCCGAACCCAGTCCCCCAAGACAATCGCTAGAGAAACCCGCCATGTTCCAAGGCCTGCTGCTCACCCGCACCGACGATGGTGCCCTGAACGCCGCCGTGACCGAACTGGACGACGCCCAGTTGCCGCCTGGCGACGTGGTCGTTCAGATCAGCCATTCCACCCTGAACTACAAGGACGGCCTGGCCATCACCGGCAAGGCGCCCGTGGTGCGCAGCTTTCCGATGGTGCCGGGCATCGACTTCGCCGGCGTGGTGCAGTCGTCCAGCGACACCCGCTACCACGAAGGCGACGCCGTGCTGTTGAACGGCTGGGGCGTGGGCGAAACGCATTGGGGCGGCCTGGCGCAGCGCGCGCGGGTCAAGGCCGATTGGCTGGTGCCGATCCCGGGCGGCTTCACCGCCGCACAGGCCATGAGCCTGGGCACCGCCGGCTACACCGCCATGCTGTGCGTGATGGCGCTGCAGCGCGAAGGCGTCGAGCCCGGCGCCGGCCCGGTGCTGGTGACCGGTGCCAATGGCGGCGTGGGCACCATCGCCATCGCGCTGCTGGCGCAACTGGGTTTTGAGGTGCACGCCGCCACCGGTCGCCCGCAGGAAGCGGACTACCTGCGCGAACTGGGTGCTACCGACATCGTTGACCGTTCGACGCTGAACGCGCCGGGCAAGCCGCTGCAGAAAGAACGCTGGGCCGCCGCCGTCGACAGCGTGGGCAGCCACACTCTGGCCAACGTGTGCGCCAGCCTGAAGTACGGCGGCGTGGTCGCGGCCTGCGGCTTGGCGCAGGGCATGGACTTCCCGGGCACGGTCGCGCCCTTCATCCTGCGCGGCGTGACGCTGGCGGGCGTCGACAGCGTGATGGCGCCGATGGGGCGCCGCACCCAGGCCTGGGAACGCCTGGCGCGCGAGATCTCGCCCGATCTGCTGGCCCGCAACACCGAAACCATCGGCCTGGGCGACGCCGTCGCCACCGCCGAACGCCTGCTGGCCGGCCAGGTGCGCGGGCGCGTGGTGGTGGATGTGAGCCGCTGAGGCGCGTCGACGGGCCGGCCCGGGTTAAGTTGAGCGCAGAGCGGTCATCACATTGCCCAGCACCGAGCACTTGGCACCTGGCATGTGGCGTCCGGCGTCCGGCGTCCGCGGCCAAGCGTGCTGCGTCGGCCGGTCAAGGGGCCGGGTCAGCGGAGCATGATCACCTTGCCGTGGCGGCGGTGCTGGCGCAACGCTCACCCGCGCACCGCAGCTGCGGCTGATCCTGATCGGTCCTGAATTTGCTATTTAAACAGTAGCTGCTTGCGCAGGTGGTTGTAGGGCTGCAGGCCCGTTTATCTTGAAACTAGCCGCGATATGCGCTGACTGCTGTCCCGTGGCCCCGGAGCGTGCCCGCGCCGCTCAGAACACCCGCTTCACCGTGAAGCCCTGCGCTTTCAGCAGCGCCGGCAAGCCGGTCGGCCCGACCATGTGCAGGGCACCGATGGCGAACAAACTGCTGCCGTGCCGGGCGTGCACGCCGTCAATGCGTTCGGCCAGCACGCGGTTGCGCTGGTCGAGCACGCGGTCGGACAGCGCGCGTTCGGCGGGCGTGTTCACGCATTCGCACCAGTCGGTGTAGGTCTCCAGGCGTGCCAAGTCCCTGCTGGCCCAGGCTTCGGCCAGTTGCCGCATCACGCGCCGCGCCTTGGCGGGCGGCAGGTCCAGGCCGGCTTCCACCAACTGGACCTGCTCGGCGGGCGTGGCCGCGCTCAGCGCCGCCATTTGCTCCTGCGGCGTTTCCAGGCTGCGCGTGGTGATGGTCAGGTGGTTGGCCAGGGCGCTCAACGCGATTTCGCTGCCGAAAGCCGCCTCCAGCCCGTCGCGGCGCGCCTGGGCCACGGTGATCGCGCTCAGCTGCAGTTCCGGGCGCTGATCGGCCAGCTGTTCCCAGGACAAGCATTCGGCCGCGGCCGCGTCGCGCAGGCGCTTTTGCAGCGCCTCGGGCAAGGGGCTGGCGCCGGCTTGGCGGGTGGACGCCATCAGCTCGCGCATCGTGTCGGGGTCGCTCACGTCCAGCTCCATCGCCAGCACCTTGCTGCCCTGCAGCGCCCGCGCCAGCTTCGGCCCGGGGACGGTCCAGGCCAGCTGGCCCAGGTGCAGGGTGCCGTACAGGTGCGACGTCACCCCGTTGCGCTCGACCGACCACAAAAAGCCGCAGTCGACGGCTTTTTCGCGCACCACGCTGGCGATCTGCTCGGCCGTGGGCATCTCGAACGGCGCGGGGCAATCCTGGGCACGGCTCCAACCGCCCACCAGCAGGGCGGACAGGCCCAGCGCCAGGCTCAGCGCGCGCTGGCGCAGGGAACGGGTCGAGACCATGGGAAACACTCCAACAACAGGAAACGGCGCGCGGCCGTCGGGCGGTCACTGTGACCGGCGCGGTGCCCGGAGCCGGGGCCGGGGCAAGGCATTCTAGGGGGCGGTTGGGTCGAGGCGGCCTGCCCTGCGCCAGCGGGCGCGGTGGTCAGCCAGTGCATCGACGGACAGCGGCGCGTGAGGGCGAACGGCCTGTGCGCCGCCACGCGCGCCGCAAAATTCAGCGCCGGTTAGCTATCGCAAAGATAGCTGCCAGCGCAAATGGTGCTTGGGCTGGGGCACGATTTGTCCGAAAATTTCAGCTCGGCGCACTGCAGCTGAAAGCGGCAGCTTGGCCGCCCAGCCAACGCCCGTTAGAACACTTGCTTGACCGTATCGCCAAGCGTGGTCAAACGGGCGAGCCGACCTGTGGCCGGTCCCCGCAACTTGGCGGGCGGGGCGACCTCGTCGTCGCGCGCACTCCAGGTCTGCGCCCGCCGGCGCTTACGGCGCCTTGCAGCCTTCGCGTTGGTACACGCCCCAGGCCAAGCGTTCCTGCTTGGCCAATTGGGCGGCGCTTTCGTACAGCGACACTTCCATCTCGCACGCGTTGCCCGCGCGGGGCTGAATGCGCAGGTGGGTGAAGCGGTCGCTGTCGAGATGGCACGCGGGTTGGCCGGCAGGGGCCAGCACCAGCGCGTCGCCGGCGGCTTGGCTGGTGGCGGTGCGCGGGGCCTGGCCGCAGGGCGCCCAGCGCAGCAGGCCTTGGACGCCGAGGGTCAGCGGCCCCGGGCCTTCCAGCGCCTTGCTGACGGGCAGCCAGTGGCCTTGCAGCGCGGCGGGCACGCCGGCCGCAGCACTTGGCGACGACGCCGGTGCAGCTGCGACTGGCGCGGCGGCTTGCGGCGTGACAGCGCGCGCACCGCAGCCCACCGACAGCAGCAGCGCGGCCAGGCTGGTGGCGGCCAGCGTGGCGCGGTGTCGGCGCGGCATCACTTGAACAGCTCCGCCGGCGCCTTGTGCTTCTCGGCCCAGTTTTCCCAGGCGACGTCGGTCGGGCCGACGGCGATGTCGACCAGCTTCCAGGTGCCGCCTTCGCGGTGCAGCAGGGCGGCGCACAGGTCGGATTTGCCGCCGTGGCGGGCGGCCTCAGCCTGGTCGGTGCCGGTGTAGTCGAAGCGTTTGCCGGCGGCGTCTTGCATCTGCGTGGTCAGGAAGACCCAGTCGGCGCGCCGCTGCAGTTGCTCGGGCACCAGGTGCAAGCGCCCGGCCTCCAGCTTCAGGGATTGGGCGGCCGCATCGCGCGCGGTCGCAACGATGGCGTCGCGTTCGGCCGGGGTGACGGCTTCGGCCGCACCGGCGATCGGCATCACGGTCAGGCAGGCCAGCGGCAGGGCCAGCCATTTCATCGGAAATTTCATGATCGGTACACCTCTTTCACTGGCATCGGGTCAATTGGAACATTGTCTCGCCTGGCCTCTGCGACAAAACGTAGCTAACGATATAGAGAAGCTACTTGCACAGGTAGGGCGCCGGTCAATGCACATAGGATTCATCAATTCGAACGGAGAAAAGGCGCCCAGCGGGCGCCTTTCAACCGGGCGGCGTTCGATCAGGGGGGCGTCAGAATCGCCGACACCTTGTTGTGCCACCACGTGCTGCTGTCGTAGGTGATGCGCTGGCTGCCGTCCGCATTGCGGTTGTTGGAGCCCACCAGCGTGATCTTGCCGTTCTCATTCTTGGCCACGATCTCGGTGTGCGAGACACCGTTGCGCTGCATGATGACGACGTCGCCAGGCTTCGCATTGGCCATGTCGACCGGCTTCCAGCCCTTGCCGCGCAGAGTCTTGTCCAACTGAGCGACCGAGTCGGTGTGCTCGCCCTTGCTCAGCAGGCCGTTCTTTTCCAGCACGGCGGAAACGAAGTTGGCACAACACACATTGTTGGGCACGTTGGGATTCATCGGCAGCTCGCCGCTCTTCTTCAGCTCCGAAGCGTTGCGGTTGAGGAAGCTTTCGGCGATCTGCGCGGTGCGAGCGCCAGCGCCGTTGCCCACGGGGGTCGGTGTGACTTGACCAGGGCCGTTAGGACCATTGGTGTTGCCCGTGCCGTTGGTGCCTTGGGGTTGGTTGCCGCCGCCCGGGATGTTGATCTTCTGGCCGGGGTAGATCAGGTCGGGGTTGGCGATCTGCGGGTTGGCGGCGATCAGCGACTGCAGCGACACGCCATGGGCACGGGCGATGTCCCACAGGGTGTCGCCCGACTTCACGGTGTAGCTGCCTTTTGCGATGCCGACGGGGTCCTGGGGGGGGCGGGGACCATTGGCGCCACCGGCGGCGCCAGGGCCATTGCCGTTGCCGTTGCGGTTGGGGCCAGCCGGGCCGTTGGCATTGGTGCCACCGTTGTTCTGGCCCGGGTTGGCGGGCGCTCCTTGCGGGCGCTGGTTGCCAAACATCTGCGCTTCTTCGTTGCGGCGGCGCACCAGGCCGGGCAACACGCGGCCACCGGCGTGCACGTACTTGCCGAATTCGGCCTGCGCGCCAGCGTAGTCGCCGGCGTTCAGCTTTTGCAGCAGGGTCGACTTGCCCAGCGCACCGGCGCCCAGGTTGAAGGTGAAGCTGACCAGCGAATCGAACTGCCCTTGCGTCAGCGGCACCTTGACGTTTTTGCGCACGGCGTCTTCGGCCCAGCCCACGTCCTTGCGCAGCAGCTGCTCGGCCTGGGCTTCGCTGATCTTCTGGCCCGGCTTGGCCGTGCCGGTGTGGCCGTAGCCGATGGTCCAAACGCCCACCGGGTCCTGGTAGGCGCTGGTGCGCAGGCCTTCGTGGCTCTTGATCAGGTCCAGCCCGCCGGAGCTGAGGCCCATGCCCGCCGGTTGCGAGCCGCCCTGGCTGGGCGCCGCACCCTGGGTGGCGCCGGCCGGGGCCGTGCCGCCCGCGCCGCCGGATTGGCCGCCGCGCATGCCGCCAGGCACGCTGATGGTGTCGCCGGGGTAGATGCGGTTGGGGTTGACCAGCTGCGGGTTGGCGGCGATCAGCGCGTCGACCGTCACGCCGTTGCGCTGGGCGATGGACGACAAGGTGTCACCATGGCTGACCGAAACGGAGCGGCCGGCACCGGCGTTGTTGCCCTGTTGGCTGGCGCCCGTGACGGCGGGGGAAATGGCGGTCATGAAAAAATGTCCTTTTCTAGGCGAGGGTGTGAGGGCCTCGGGCCCCCGGTCCTGACCTTCTGTGAGGCCTGGTTTTCCCTGGGTTAGCGAACACTTTTATTCTGTGCTTCGGCCCCGCCGCTGAAAAGCTGGGAAGGTTCCCGATGGGAACCGCACCATCTGGCCACCTTGCGCGTTCTTGATGTAGCAAAAAAGGCCTCATTTCGTACCCCGGGGGACTAGTAACGTTCCCAGTTGGAAAGCCACCGATGCGTCGGTCACACTCCTCGGCAACCATGATTTCTCACGATCTGAAAGACGCGGCCCCGGCCGATAGGAACTTCCCCAGCCCTCAGGCCTGCGCGCCTGCGGCGGATGGACCGCCTGTACTGGTTTTTCAAGGTAACAGTGCGTGTGGCGCGCTGCAGCTGGCGTTGGCGCGCGAGGCCGACGCCGCCGCCGACGCGCCGCCCACCGGTGCCGAGCAGGTGTTGCGCCTGGCGCAGGCCGAGCCGCTGCTCTGTGCAATCGAAGCCTGGATGCACGGCCCTTGGGACCCGGCGCCGCTGGCCGCTGCCGACTTGGCGGCAGGGACGGATGCGCCAAGCTACACCGCCGTTGTGCGCGACCCCGCCCTGGCGCCGCCCGGCAGCCGTCTGCGCGTGCCGCTGGACGCCCTGCGCGTGCCGCCGCCCGACGCCTTGCGTGCCCCCGCGCTGGAATGGGCCGCGCACGACGCGACCGTGGTGCTGGGCGAGGTGCCGGTCGACGCGCTTGACCGGCTGGCGGTCGGTGCGCTGCTGTGGTTGCCCGCCGCGTCCGCCACCGCCTGGGACGTGCGGCTGACCGATCCGGCTGGGCGCCTGCCGCCTTGCGCGGCGCGGCTGGACCTGGCGGCGCAGCGCATCGTGGTGTCGCCGGGCAGTGCGTCTGTTGCCGCACCGGCGGACGGCGGTGCGCCCCTGCAGGTCGTGTTGTCGCGCCCGGTGCGGCTGCCGCTGGACCGCTGGCTGGGCTGGGGCCCGGCCGGCGCGCCCTACGCCTGGCCGACGCCTCAACCCTGGGAGGCCGAGCTGCGCCAAGGCAGCACCGTCCTGGCGCGCGGCGCTTTGCTGCCGTTGGGCGAGGGCTGCGGCCTGCGCATCGCGTCGCTGCCCCTGGCGGAACAGGCCGCCTGAGCGTTTTGTCACCGAACTGCCCCCCAGCACAGGTAGGATGTGCGCAGGCAGCTATTGTTTAGATAGTAGGAAAGTTTGAAAGTCTTCCCGATCCTTCCCCGTTGGCGTGCGCGCACCGCGCCAGGCCTGTCCGCCGCGCGGGCCGGCTTCCCCACCTCGGCAGCCGCTTGTTCCCTATTGCGCCCGGAGGCCGCACCATGGATCTGAGCCAATTCACGCCGTCGTCAGCGCTGGTCACCGTCATCGTGGTGGCGCTGGTGCCCTTCGTGGGCGTGATGGTGACGTCCTTCACCAAGATCATCGTGGTGCTCAGCCTGCTGCGCAACGCGCTCGGCCTGCAGCAAGTGCCGCCCAACGTGGTGCTGAACGGCATGGCGCTGGTGCTGACGATCTACGTCATGCTGCCCGTCGGCATGGACATGGCCGAGCGCGCCCAGGGCGTCAGCAACCCGGCCGGCAGCACGGCCGGGCTGATGGCCGTGACGGACGCCGCCAAAGAGCCGCTGCGCGACTTCCTGGTCAAGCATTCCAGCCCGCGCGAACGCGCCTTCTTCTTGAAGACCGCGCAGAAGAACCTGTCGCCCGAGCGCGCCGCGCAGCTGACCGAGCGCGACTTTGTGGTGGTGATCCCAGCCTTCACCGTGGGCGAGCTGTCGGCGGCGTTTCAGATCGGCTTTCTGATCTTTCTGCCGTTCTTGATCATCGACTTGATCATCGCCAACATCCTGATGGCCATGGGCATGATGATGCTGTCGCCGACCACGATTTCATTGCCGTTCAAGCTGCTGCTGTTCGTGCTGGTGGATGGTTGGGTGAAGCTGTCGCATGGCTTGGTTCTGTCTTATTGATGAGCTCCCCCCTGAGTCGCCTTTCGGCGCCTTCCCCCCTCTCTCTTCGCGCTGCGCGCTCCGGGAAGGGGGACAACGCCGGTTGCCGGCGCAGGTCCGGCAACGGCGTTTGCTGGTTTGGCCTGCTCCGCGGCCTTTCGATCAGTGTGGTGCGGGGCGCGGCTGGGCTTTGGTGGGCCGCCCGCGGTTCATGGTGCGTCTCGCAGGCGGTGCGTGCCGGCTGGGGTGCGGGAAATCTGGTGGTGCCGCGGCCGGTTCCGAATAAAGGTTGACGAATGCTGGATTCGCAGGCCATTCAACTCGTGTACCAGGCTTTGTGGCTGGTGCTGGTGCTGTCGGCGCCGCCGGTGGTGGTGGCGGCGCTGGTCGGTCTGCTGATCGCGCTGATTCAGGCGGCGACGCAGATCCAGGAGCAGACGCTGCAGTACGCGCTGAAGTTCTTTGCCATCGTGCTGACCATCTTCATCACGGCGTCGCTGCTGGGCGGCACGTTGTACCAGTTTGCGGACCGGGTGATGACGGAATTTCCGGCGCTGGTTAAGAAGTGAACCCCCCTGAGTCGCTGACGCGCCTTCCCCCCTTTGCTGCGCAAGGGGGGACCCGGCCGACGCCCGGCGCAGGTCCGGGCGTGGCCTGTGCTGGCCGAGTCGGGGCGGTGCGGGCCGAGCGTGCTTGGCTGGGCGGGAACGTCACGGGCGCGCTCAACTGTGGCTGCGGGTCGTCGCGGGGAGGCGTGCGCATCCATGGGTGAACTCGCCAACGTCGGCAGTTTGGGTGATCTGGCGCTGTTGGCGGCGCTGGCGTCGACGCGGTTTGCGATGGCGTTTTTGCTGTTGCCGATCCTGGCGCAGGACACGGTGCCGCAGATGGTGCGGGCGTCGATCTTTCTGGCGTTCGGGGTGATCACGCTGGCGGTGCAGCCGATGATCCACGTCAACGACTGGGGCATCGGGCAGTGGATCGGGATGTTCGCGCGCGAGGCCTTTCTGGGCCTGGCGCTGGGCCTGCTGTTGGCGGCGGTGCTGTGGGCGTTTGACGCGGCGGGCGAGGTGGTGGACGGCGCCAGCGGCATGGGCATGGCGCAGATCGTCGATCCGCTGTCGGGGCGCCAGACCTCGCTGTCGGGCGCTTTCCTCAGCCGGCTGGCGGTCTACGTGTTCATGTTCTCGGGCGGGCTGATGCTGTGGATCGGCGTGCTGATGGAAAGCTTTGTCCAGTGGCCGCTGTCGCACCCGGGGTTGACGATCAAGCCGCAGGGCGTCACGCTGTTTGAAAGCGCCTTCGCCCATTTTGCCGGGCTGACCTTCATGATGGCGGCGCCGGCGCTGGTGCTGCTGTACGCGATCGACCTGTCGCTGGGGCTGATGAACCGCTATGCGCCGCAGCTGAATCTGATCTCGATTTCGATGTCGCTCAAGGGCGTGGCGGCCGTCGGCGTGTGGCTGGTGCTGCTGGGCACGCTGGTCAACACCTTGATCGAGCGCCTGGGCGAGCTGATGCCCACGCTGATCCAGCAAGTCAGCGCCCTCCTGGGATAACTACCAGGGTCAAAATTTTGATAAAAATCGGGGCTCAGCCTTACAACCACCTGCGCAGGCAGCTATGAAAACAGGAGTTACAACTGCGCGCCAGGTCCGCCAGAAGGCGTGAAAAAGTACGCACCTACTGGTAACGATCCCAGTAGCGCCGCGCCGGGCAGGGTCGTAATATCACTGTCACACCTTCACATTGAACCGACACGATTGCCATGAGCTCCTTTCCTCCTCTGTCCTCTCTGCCGTCCGGCCTGCACGCGCCGGCCGCGGGTTGGGACCGCGCCCGTCCGGCGTCGGACGGGACGGGTTCCGCCGGCGATGCCGCCCAGCAGTTCGGCTTTCTCGGCGACCAGCAGGCCGCGCGCTCGCTGACCGTGCCCGCCAACAGCGGCCAGGGCGCCGCCCAGCTGGAAGCGCGCTTTCTCGCCTGCCTGTTCCAGTAAGCTGCACCGCGCCACCCTGCGGCCACCGCCGCGCCGCACCCGGCGCGGCTTTTGTCTTTTGTAGCCCCCCATGAGCAGCCCCGCGCCCCCCCTGGTGCCCAAAACCGAGCCCGACTGGTCCGGCGCCGCCGAGGTGCTGATCGAAGGCTGCGCCCACCTGTCCACGCCCGAAGAGCGCGTGCGCTGGCTCGAGCGCCTGTGCATCTCCCTGGGCGACGCGCTGTACCCCGCCTTTCTGCAAGTCCTGTGCCGCGTGGGCGAGCACGGCGACGCCCCCGCGCAAAAAGCCGTCGCCGACACCCTGGTGCTGGCGCTGCAGACCGGGCGCCTGCCGTCCGGCCGCCACACCGCCTGGGGCGCCACGCACGGCACCGCCACGCGCGCCATGGGGCCGGTCGAATACCTGTGCGCCTGGCACGCCCAGCCCGACAACCGCGGCCCGCTGGCCGCCACCGCTTTCGACCGCGCCGCGCGCGCCGTGCTGGGCCTGGTGTCCCACAGCGACCAAGCGCGCCGCATGTACTGCGCCAAGCTGCTGGCCGACGCCGAAGACCCGCTGGGTGGCGCCTGGGCCCGCGGCACCCGCCCCGCGCTGGCCGCCATGGCGCGCAGTTGGGGCGCAGTGAGCGCCACCACGTCCCCCCAACGCGCCGCCGCCGACGCGGTCGACGCCTTCCTGGCCGAACTGCGCCGCAGCGGCGGCGAGGGCGTAGCCCAGGTCACGTCCGGCTGGATCCCGCCGGCGCCGCTGCGGTGAGGCGGGTACGGGGCTGAATTTTCAAGAAATCGGCCGCTAGCCCTAGATGAATCTGCGCAGGAAGCTATCTAAACGGTAGCAATATGACGCAGGACGGGGGGTGCTCCCCTGCCATTTGCCGAGGGCCAGCCGGCCCGGGGCGGATCGAGCCTGCGTCCGCCTGTGCAAAACCGATTCGTGAATCCGTTCTTTAACCCTGGGAGCCCACGTGCCATTCAACCTGTTTGCCATTGTCAAAGACCATGCGGGTGAAATTGACAACGCATCGCTGATGCGCGATTTGAGGAAGGACGCTCGCTTTCAGCAGTTCCGCCTGTTCACGGAAGATTTGCACCTGCCCAAAACCACCATCGTGGTGATGGAGCAAGACGGTTGGCGAGTGCGATTTTTCATTCGACCGGGTGAGGACATGACGCTGGACCTGCCAGCGCTGAAAAAGGAGATGGGCAAAAACGCCGTCAAGCTGCCGGCCGACTTTCTCGACTACAGGACCGAGATCGCCTTCGGCTTCGCCGACGATCCGGACCAGCTGTTCACCGACGACGTCATCGAGGTCGGTGAGTTTGTGCGCGCGAACTACCCCGGCGTCGTGATCTACGACCAGTACAACAAGGACCTTTGGTAGCGCGCCGACCGCATCCACCGGTCGATCATTTGCTGCAAAAAGCGTAGCTGCCTGCGCTGGCGGTTGTAGGGCTGGAGGTGGTTTTCATTCAAAAAAACCGGCCAAGGGCAGGGCGCCATGAGGCGCCGGTCGCGCCCTCACGCTTCGTGATCGGCCAGGGAGGACGATGACGGCGCAGCGCGCTTGTCGATCAGGCTGACGTTGGCCGCGGTCACCCCCAGCACGTACTCGTGGTCGCCGTCGCGCACGACGATCAGGCGCTCGCGCCCGCCCAGCGGGACGGCTTGCACGACCTGCGGCGGCGTGCGGCCGTCGACGGAGCGCATCGTGGTCGCGCGCTTGAGCAGGCGCAGAAACAACCAGGCCAGTGCCAGCACGAAGGCCAGCGCGAGCATGGTGACCAGCACGCTGGACCACAGGCTGGCTTCAGGCGGGCCGCCAGCGGCTTGGGCGGCGGACGCCGCTGCCGATGCGCCGTTCATGCGTGGCCCCCGCGCCCGCCCCGTGGGCCGCGCCCGTGCGCGTCGCCCCGGCGCCAGCGGCGCGGCACGTAGCGGGTGAAGCGGCGGCGCGTGGCGCTGTCGCCGTCCGCGTCCTGGGGCGCGCGGTCGTAGCGGGTCAGGTCTTCGCCCGGGGGCTCGCGCCGCTTGCGCGGTTTTTCGCGGGCCGCGTCTTCGGCGTGGGCGGCGGCTTCACCGCGGGCCTTGGCCAATTCGTGGCGCACGTCCTGCGCCCACAGGACGACGGTGGCGATGATGTCAAACAGCTCGGCGGGGACGATTTCACCAGGCTCGGCGTCGGCCAGCAGGCTGCGGGCCAGGTCAATGTTGCGCAGCACCGGTACACCCGCTTCCTGCGCGGCCACGCGCATGGCCAGGGCGTCGTCGTCCTCGCCCTTGGCGGTGACGGTGGGCACGGGGCAGGTTTCGCGGTCGTAGGCGATGGCGATGGCCACGTGCGTCGGGTTGACGACCAGCACGTGCGCTTGCGACGCGGCGTTGTTGGCGCCTTGCTGGGCCCATTCCTGCTGCAACTGCTTGCGCTGGCCCTTCAGGTGCGGGTCGCCTTCCGAATCCTTCATTTCCTGGCGGATGTCGCGCATGCTCATGCGCATCTTCTTGCCAAAGGAGTAGCGCTGCCAGGCCAGGTCGATGGCCGACACCAGCACGAAGGAGCCGCCGGCCCAGGCCAGCAGCAGCCAGGTGGTCTGCCAGAGCGCTGCGCCCACGCTTTCAGGGCGGCCGGAGACCAACAAGGGCAGCTCGGGTAACACATCGCGCATGACGAGCCAGGCGATGACGCCGACCACCGCGGTTTTCAGGATGGATTTAACCAACTCGACCAAGTTGTCCATCGAGAACATGCGCTTCAAGCCCTTGGCGGGGTTCATGTTCTCCGCCTTGAGCTTGAGTTTTTCCGTGGTCATCACGGGCCCGGCCTGGATGAATTCGACCAGCGCGCCCACCAGCGCGATCGGCACCACCACGATGCCGACCACGGTCAGCAGCGTCATGCCCGCCTGCCGGCCCAGGCGCGGGGCCGCCTGGGCGAAGGGCTCCTGAATCACCTCGAAACTGGTGCGCACCAAGCTGGCGACCTGGTCGCCGACGACCGGCAAGGCGAGCGCCGCCAAGCCCAGGATGACCAGCATGCCGGCGGTCGAGGTGACGTCCTTGCTCTTGGAAATGTCCCCCTTCTTGCGCGCATCCTGCAGCTTCTTGGGGGTCGGTTTTTCGGTTTTATCGCCGCTGTCGTCGGATCCGGCCATGAAAAGGGGTCAGCCGTGGGTACGGCCCGGAAGTTAATAAAAAAGAGTTCGTCGAAAGGGTTTTTCTTGACGAATCCTGCCGCAAGTCTGGACGACGATGACGACGTCGCCATGAAAACTGAAACTGAATGAAACTTTCATTTTGATCCATTTGGAGGGGTATGCATGGCATCCTCTCCGGTTGCCCGTCTGGGCGCTATGGGTTCGAAGGGACACATGGATACATGTTCATGTGACTTTCGTCACGAAGGAGCCAAACCGCTCGTCAATACTCTCGGAGTAGCCAACTACAGGGCAGTATTTGTGCGATTGAGGATTCATCGGCCAGCGGCCAAGGGAGGCCAGCGGCCTTCGCTGCGTGCGACGGCCGTTTTCGTATGCACGGCGGCGTCTTTGTGGGCCGTCGGGGCGGGCGCCACGCCCGCCGCTGGCGAGTCGGCCGGCTGCTCCAGCGGCTGGGGCCAACTGCTTCCGGCCGGCGAGCAACAGAAGGCGCTGGAAGCGCGCGGCTGTGCTGCATCGGCCAACCGGCCGGTGACGCTTGCCGATCAGATGGCGATCTACGACCGCCCCGTGACGCAGGGGGCGCTGGGGCCCTTGGCGGACCCTGGCGCCCGGCGTGCCCGTGCCTCCGAAGGGCCCCGCGCCAGCCGCGCTCGCGCACGAGCGCAGGCCGCGGAGCCGGTGCGCGGCGGCGTCTTTCGGCCGGCGGCGTTCGCGCCGCTGATCGACCGCGCGGCGCGCGCGCACGACATCGACCCGCTGCTGTTGCACGCGATTGCGCGCGTCGAGTCGCGCCACCAGCCCAACGCCCAGTCGCACGCCGGCGCCCACGGGCTGATGCAGGTCATTGTGCCCACGGCGCGCCGTTTTGGCGTGGGGGCGGCGCAGGAGTTGCGTGACCCGGAGACCAACCTGGACGTCAGCGCGCGCTACCTCAAGACGCTGCAGCAGCGCTTTGGCAACGATTTGCCGCTGGTGCTGGCCGCCTACAACGCGGGCGAGGGCGCGGTGGAAAAGTACGGGCGCAAGATCCCGCCTTACCGTGAGACCCAGGGCTACGTGCGCAAGGTCATCGCCGAATACGATCTGCTGCGTCGCGTGAGCGCAGGCCGGCGCAGCCCCACCGTGCTGTCGCACGCGGCAACGGAGTCCGATCTGTGAGTCTGGCGAGCTATTTCCAGACCGCCAACGCCGCCAGCAACCGCGGCGGCCTGATGGCGCGGTTCACCGACATTGCGCTGGTGGCGGGCATCGTCGCGATCATCGCGCTGATGATCGTGCCGCTGCCGACCTGGGCAATTGACGTCCTGGTGGCGGTCAACATCGCGGGGGGCGTGCTGCTGCTGCTGCTCGCGATTTACGTGGCCAACCCGCTGGAGTTCTCGGTCTTTCCCAGCGTGCTGCTGATCAGCACGCTGTTCCGCTTGGCGCTGTCGATCGCCACCACGCGGATGATTCTGCTGCACGGGGAAGCGGGCCACATCATCCAAACCTTCGGCCACATGGTGGCCGGCGGCAACCTGGTGGTGGGCCTGGTGGTGTTCCTGATCATCACCGTCGTGCAGTTCATCGTGATCGCCAAGGGCTCGGAGCGCGTGGCCGAAGTCGCGGCGCGCTTTTCGCTGGACGCCATGCCGGGCAAGCAGATGTCGATCGACTCCGACCTGCGTTCGGGCCTGATCGACAAGGACGAGGCGCGCCGCCGCCGCCGTGTCCTGGAAAACGAGAGCAAGCTGAACGGCAGCCTGGATGGCGCGATGAAGTTCGTCAAGGGCGACGCCATCGCCGGCATCATCATCATCATCATCAACCTGTTGGGCGGCTTGGCCATCGGCGTGATGCAGATGGACATGTCGATGGGCGACGCGGCGGTGAAGTACTCCATCCTGACCATCGGCGACGGCATGGTCACGCAGATCCCGGCCCTGCTGGGCGCCATGTCGGCTGGCCTGTTGGTCACCCGCACGACGGACGACGAGCACGACAAACACCTGGGCGACGCCATCGGCCGCCAACTGATGGCCAAGCCACGCGTGCTGCTGGTGGCGGGGGGACTGTGCCTGCTGTTTGCCATGGTGCCGGGCTTCCCGGCGGTGGTGTTTGTGTTGCTGGGCCTGGGCTTGTTCACCGGCGGCGCCATGCTGACGCCGGCGCTGCGCGAGCGCTGGGAGCGCTTTGTGCAGCCCAAAGTGGCGGCTGTCCGTCGACGCGCGCCCGTGGCGCCGACCTTGATGTCGACCGACGCCGCGCCCCCGCGCCCCACCGTGCCGTTGCTGCTGGAGGTGCCCGCCGGGCGCCTGTCGGCCGAGGACAGCCGCGAATTGCTGCATGGGCTGGAAGGCGTGCTCGACCACTTCCAGCTCTACCTGGGCCTGCGCCTGCCGCGCATCGACGTGCATGCCGTGCACCTGGACGAAGACGAGCAGGACGACGTGCACGCCACCGAATGGCGCTTGCTGGCGCACGAAGTCCCGGTCGCCAAGGGCCCGTTGCCGCAAGAGCAGACCGCGCAGGCGCTGACCGACGCGGTGCGCGAAAGCCTGCGGCGCCACACCTCGCTGTTCCTGGGCACGCAGGAGGCCAACCACCTGTTGACCCGCGCCAGCGCAGACCTGCCCGACGTGGTCAAGGAAACCCTGCGGGCGCTGCCGCTGGCCCGTGTCGCAGAAATCTTGCGCCGGCTGGTCGAGGAGGAGGTCGCCATTCGCAACCTGCGCGACATCCTTGAAACGCTGTCCGATGCCGCGCAACGCGAGAAGGACGTCTATGCGCTGACCGAGCTGGTGCGCATTGGCCTCAAGCGGCAACTGTGCTACCGCTACGCGCCCGAGGGGCGCTTGAACGCCTTGCTGCTCGAGCCCTCGCTGGAAGAGACGCTGCGCGGCGCCGTGCGCGTGAACGGCGGTGCTCAGCAATTGGCGCTGGACCCGGCGCAGACCGCGCAGCTGATGCAACGTTTTCGCGAAGCGGTGCAGCGCTACCAGCCGGCGGCGATCGTTACGGCGGTGGACATCCGCCGCCACGTGCGCAAGCTGGTCGAACCGGATTGCTTCGATACGCCGGTGCTGAGCTACCACGAATTGCTGCCGACCTTGCACCTCGAGGTGCTGGGCCGCGTGAACATCGAGGGCGCCGCCATGCTGGAAGCGGCGACCTGAGTGCGAGCTATGGATTTTCGATAAACCTAAACCGACAGGGAAGAGGAATGCTTTTTGCCATGGGAACGACCGAGGGAAAACCAATGGGTGCGAGCGCCGCTGGCACCAAGGGATGGCGGGCCTGGGCCGCCGGTTGCCTGCTGGGCACGGCGTTGGTGGCCGGCACGGCCTACGCAGCGCCGCTGCCGATCGAGGGCCGCCAGGTCGATATGACGGCGCGCGAGCAGCCGATCGCTGCGTTCCTGCAGGACTTTTTCGCGACGCTGGACGTGCCGGTGTCGGTCAGCGCCGAGGCCAAGGGCGCGGTCAACGGCGTGTTTCGGGGTCAGGCCGACCGGGTGCTGGCCAACGTCCTGCGCTCGTTTGGCCTGATGGCTTACTACGACGGCTCGGTCGTGCACATCTACACCCCGGGCGAAACCACCACACGCACCTTCGCCATGCGCCAGGGCAATGCCCCGGCGGTCATCACAACCGCGCGCGACATGCGTCTGACCGATGCGCGCAACACCTTGCGCGTCAGCCAAAACGGCGCACTGATCGCCTCGGGCAACAAGCGCTTTGTCGACATGGTGGGCGAACTGGCCACGGGCCAACAGACCCAAGCCACGGCGATGGCGCCGCTCGGCTTCAAGGTGTACTACCTGCGCTACGCGTGGGCGCACGACGTGCAGGCGAATTTCGGCGGCGGCACCACCGTCATTCCGGGCGTGGCCACAATCTTGCGTTCCCTGCTGACGACGCAGCGGGGTGGGGGCACGGCGCCGCTGGCGCAGTACCGCAACAACGGTGAGCAAAGCCTGCGCGAGCACGGCCTGCGCCGCCAGGGCCAGGGCACGCTGGGCGCGCGCGGCGCCAACCCCATGATGCCCACCGCCGATACCGTGCAGCGCGCCTGGGATCGGGGCGGCGGCGTGGACATCGCCATGGTCGATTCGCGCATGCTCGACGGCCTGCGCGAAACCCCGGCGCCGAACGACGCCCGTGTTGAAGCCGACACCCGCCTGAACGCCATCGTCGTGCGCGATGCGCCCGATCGCCTGCAGTACTACGACGAACTCATCAAATCGCTGGACGTGCAGCCGCAGGCGCTGGAGATCGAGGCGACCATCATTGATCTCAAGACCGACAAGCTGCGCGAGCTGGGCATCAACTGGCGCCTGAACGACGACCGCTTCTCGTTCCTGTTCGGCAACGGCACCAGCAGTGACGGCCGCCTGGTCAACGGCGTACCGGTCCAGGACATCACGCCCATGGGGCAGGGCGGCTTCATGTCGCTGGTGCTGGGTGGGCGCAACAACTTTATTGCGCGTATCGCCGCCATGGAAAAACAAGGTGTGGCGCGCGTGGTCTCCAGCCCGCAGGTGATGACCCTGTCCAACGTCGAAGCGCTGTTCGACCATACGCGCAGCTTCTACGTGCGCGTGGCCGGGCGGGAAGAGGTTGATCTGTTCAAGGTTTCTGCCGGCACCACGTTGCGGGTGACACCTCACGTATTCCAGGAGGGCACCGACGTCCACATCAAACTGCTGGTCCAGATTGAGGATGGAACCATCCTGCCGCAGTCGGAAGTGGACGCGATTCCCGTGGTCGAGCGATCGTCGGTGAACACCCAGGCGCTGATCGTGGCCGGTGAGAGTCTGCTGATCGGCGGCATGGTCCGAGAGACAACCGACAAAGGCGTGACCAAGGTGCCGTTCCTGGGTGACATCCCCGTGCTCGGCCACCTTTTTAAGACCAACACCGATACCGGCGAACGGGTCGAGCGTCTCTTCCTCATTTCGCCACGCTTGGTGCCGGCACGTCGACCCATGAGTGCGAGCGCGCCTGTCGGTCCGCAACGCCCGGGCGGCGCTGTCGCAGTGCCGCCGGTGCCCGACTATGAGAAGCCCGCGTGGCTACAACCGCGTGAAGGAGCGGTTCCCAACAACTCTGCCGCGCCAGCGGCAGGTGAGCAGTGACGTAATTCTGTGGTCGAACGCTTGACAAGGAGTGACGACAAATGACAACCCCTCTGCTGTACGAATTGAGGGTGCTCAATGGCGAGCAGCGAGGCGCTACCTCCGCGGTGCACCCCGGCGACACGCTGCGCATCGGCCGTGAATGGTCGAACGACGTGGTCCTGCAAGACGCGGGTGACAGCGTCGCCAGCCTGCTGCTGCGCGACGATGGCTCGATGGCCTTCGGGGCCGATGGCGGCGAATGCAGCGTCGACGGTGCCGAACTCGCGCCCGATGAGCCCGCCGAAGTCCCTCTGTACACCCCTTTTTCCGTGGGCGGCACAAGCATGGCCGTAGGCCGCATCGGGGCTTCGCAATGGGGCGCGCTGTTTGGTGAGGACACGCCTGCAGAAGAGCCAGCGCAAGCGCCCGCTGTTGCAGCTGTGTCGGAAGCCGAGCCGACTGGCGAGGTTCAGCCCGCGGCGCCCGCGCGCCGACGCTCCGGCCTGTCCCATCGCCTGTTGACCGGCGGCGCCGCGCTGGTCGCCGTGTCGGCCTGCGCGTTGACCTTTGCCTGGGCCATGGGGCCGGGCACGCTCAAGCCGGCGGAACAGGTCCAGCACCTGCGTCAGACCCTGGCGCACCTGGGCTACGGCATGCTGGACGCCGAATACCGCGACGGCCAGCTGACCGTCAAGGGTTATCTGGACACCGTGGCGCAGCGCTCCAAGCTGGAGCAGGCGCTCGCCGGCCAGACGCCTGCGCGCCTGGCCGTGACCGTCAATGAGCAGGTCACCGCCAGTGTGGCCGATGTCTACCGCCTCAACGGCATCAGCGCCGACGTGAAAAGCGGCGGCCCTGGCGTGGTGCACGTGCAAACGCGCGAGGCCGACCACGCGCGGCTGGAGCAGGTGCAGGCGCGCGCGCGGCGCGACGTCCCCGGCCTGAGCCAGATCATCGCTTCCAACGACGCCCCGCCGGTGCAGCCGCGGCCGGAGGCCACCGTCGCCGACCCGGGCAAGCGGGTGGCCGCCATCGTCCCCGGCGAGCCGGCGTACGTGGTCACCGCTGACGGCACGCGCTACTTTGAGGGCGCTGTCCTACCGACAGGCCACCGCATCCTGGCCATCCTGTCAGACCGTGTGCAGATCGAGCGCGATGGCGCGACCAGCACGCTGAATTTCTGAACCTTGCCGCGCAGCGACCCTGGACCCTCGCCGTGCCGCTTTCCCCTTCGTTTCGGGTCCCTCCTGCAACTTCAACCTAGACGAGGTTTCTTGATGAACAACAACGCCAACATCATGGCCGCCATGGCGGTCACGCCGATCGCCGCGAACAAGCAAGCCAAGCCCAACAGCTGGTACGAAGTCATGGCCGAGGCCTGGGGCAAAACGCTCGATGCCAAGGCCAGCGAGATCGAATCCGCTGCCGCTGAATTGACCGGCGGCAACGACCAGCCCAGCCACATCACCCAGATGACCGCGCTGGCACAACAGATGGGCTTCATGTCCAACAGCGCCCACACCTCGCTGCAGTCGGTGGGCACCGCGCTCGAAACCGTGGCACGCAAGCAGTAAGCCGGCCATGACTTCGATCGTTTCCTCCCTCGCCACGCCAGAAGCGCTCGCGTCGGCCGCCGGTGGCGGCGGCGTCAACGCGGGTTATGGGGTGTCGCTGACCGATCTGTCGGGTTTTTCTGCGGCCCTGTCCAACGCCCAGCAGGGCGGCGCCGGTGTGCTGGAAGTCCAGCGTGTGGCCGGCCCCAGTGAAAGCATGCAGGCGCTGTTCAAACCGCTCGAGCACATCAACGCCGAGGCCGCGTCGCTGCACAAGAACGCCGAGGTGGCCCTGGCGTCCGGTACCGAGATGACGCCCAGCGAAATGCTGATGCTGACGGTGCAGGCGCAGGAGTTCCTGTTCCACAGCCAGCTGACCGCCAACGTCGCCAACCGCGCGTCCGACGGCCTGCAGCAGCTGTTCCGCCAGCAGGCCTGATGGTCCTCGCTGCCCGCGCGAGCCATCGGGCTGGTGGGCAGCGAGCGGGTGGGAAAAACGCCCGCCTGAGAGAAAAGGATGCGGATGGCAGACCTTGCGGGGCAGACCAGAATTTTGATAGAAATCAGGCTCTGGCCCTAGATGGATCTGCGCAGGCAGCTATGTTTTTGAAAGCGAATCACCGCATGACGACCTCTGTTTACCGCCGCGCTCTGCGTTTGGCAGCCCCGCTGATGCTGGTGGCGCTGGCGGCCTGCTCCCAGCAGGAGCTGTACGGCCAGCTGAACGAGCGCCAGGCCAACGAGATGGTGGCTGTGCTGCGCAACGCCGGTTTGGAGGCCGACAAGGCACCCTCGCGCGACGGCAAGTCCTTCGCCGTCAACACCAGTGCGCACGATTTTTCCCGCGCGGTCGAGGTGCTGCACGCGGGTGGCTTCCCGCGCGATTCGTTCGACACGTTGGGCCAGGTGTTCAAGAAGGAAGGCTTCGTCTCTTCGCCCACCGAAGAGCGTGCCCGCTTCACCCACGCGCTGTCGCAGGAGCTGTCCAACACGCTGTCCAACATCGACGGCGTGGTGCAGGCGCGGGTGCATGTGTCGGTGCCCGAACGCAACCCGCTGGCCGACAAGCCGACGCCGGCCACCGCCTCGGTCTTCATCAAGCACCGCCCCGGCGTGGACCTGAGTCAGCAGGTCGGCAATATCAAGGGCCTGGTGGTCAACGCCATGGAAGGCCTGCCCTACGACAACGTCACGGTCGCCATGTTCCCGGCTGAACCCATTCCGCCCGCCGCGCCACGCTCGGCCCTGGCCGTGGCCTGGGCCAACTACGGCATGGCCATCATTGCCGTCGCGGGTGTCGGTGCGCTGGCCGTGTTGGCCGCGCTGCTGCTGGGTTGGCGCCAACGCCGCAAGCCCACCGGGCCTGCGGGCGAGCACCTCCCGGCGACCACATCGGCCCCGGCTTCCCCGGCGCCGCGCCGTTCATCCCCCTTGCGTGCCGTCGGCGCTGACGCCGCCAAGGTGGCCGCCGACAGTTGAGCCCCGTCGTGATGTCGCCCGCCACCGACTTGCCCGCCACCGACGCCCGTGTGCGGCGCGCCGAACGGGTGGCCGTGGTCCAAGCCCTGCCCGAGCTGGCCTTGGACTGGGCCGCCATTGACGCTTGCCCCGCCTGGGTGGCGCGCAGTGAGCCGGAGCGCGAATTGCTCAGCGCCCACGCCGGCGCTTGGTGGCTGGCCGCGTCACTGCGCGCCTGCATCGACGGCAAGCGCCTGACCCGCGTCTGCGAAATGCTCGGCGAACCGCGCCTGAACGCCCTGCGCGACGCCCCCAACATCGCCCGCGCCGAGGCCCTGGGCCAGGCGCCCACATCTTTGCTGCCGTCGGCCGACGAGATGCCCCGCCACCTGCTGGCCTGTGGCCGCGCCTTGCTGGCCTGGAGCCTGCCCGGCAGCGTGCGCAGCCCGGTGCTGGCCGCCCTGGGCTGGGCCGCGGATGAAAGCCACCACGCTATTTTTGACGCGCACGCCGACTGGGCGCAGCAGGCGCTGGATGCCGCGCTGAACGACGCCGCCCCCCTGCCTGAACCGCCTGAACCCGCCGCGCCGCCCGAACTGGACGCGGCTGCCGAGGCACTGTCTGGCGCGCAGGCAGACACCGCCGACCCGATCGCATGACCTACCTGCTGACCCTGCACCGCCACCCGCAGCTCACGCTGGCGACCACCGAGCCCGTGGTACCGCCCGAGCAGTTTGCGCAGCTGCAGGACGCCGTGGCATTGGCCGACGAACTGTCCACCCTGCTGGCCGGGCAGCAGACGGCCGTGGCACAGGCTCAAGCCGAGGGGTATGCCGCCGGCGAGGCCGCGGGTTACACCGCCGGCCAGGCGCGTGCCCAGCAAGACGCCGCTGCCGCTTTGGCCGAACAACTGCAGCGCATCGCCAGCGAACAGGCCGCGCAGCGCGACGAGCTGCGCCATGCCCTGGTGGCGTTGGCCAGCGGCATGGTGCGCCGCATGGCCAGCGACCTGGCGCCCGCTCAGGTGCTGGCGGCGCTGGCCGAACGCGCCTTTGACCACGTCGTGCCGCCGCAGCCGGTGCGCTTGCGCGTGCCGCCACCGTTGCTGGACGCGGTGCGCGAACAGCTGGCGCAGCGCGATCTGGTGCTGCCTGTGCAATGCAGTGCCGACGACACGCTGCACGGCTTGCAATGCGTGGTCGAATCCGCGTCCGGCACACTGCTGGCGGGTCTGGACGACGTGCTTTCGCGCAGCGCGCAGTCGCTGGAAACCAGCCTGCGCGTGCAGGCCAACGTGGACGGCGGTCAGGGCGATGGCGCCGGTCACGCCGCGCCCCAGGCCGAAGGGGTGGCGCCATGAATACCCCCGCCGCCCGCCCGCTGCTGGACCCGGCGCTGCTTGACACGCTCCAAGCGCTGCAGCCCGTGGTTGCGCGCGGCCGCGTGGTGCAGGCCTTTGGCACCACCTTGCGGGTCAGCGGCCTGCGCGCCCACATCGGCCAGCAGTGCCTGATCCGCGACCCGGCGCGCCCCAATGCCGCGCCCCTGCGCGCCGAAGTGGTGGGCCTGCGCGAGCACGAAGCCATCCTCGTCCCCCTGGGCCACCTGCAAGGCGTGTCCATGGGGGCCGAGGTCGAAATTATCGAACGCGGCGCGCTGGTGCCGGTCGGCCGCGGCCTGCTCGGGCGCGTGCTCGACGCCTTCGGCGAGCCGCTGGACGGTCAGCCGCTGCCCGCCAACACGGCGCTGCGGCCCTTCCAGTCCGATCCGCCCAACCCCCTGACGCGCCGTCCGGTTGAACAGCCCTTCATCACCGGCGTGCGTGCCATTGACGGCATGCTGACTGTGGGTGAGGGTCAACGCCTGGGCGTGTTCGCCATGGCCGGCGGCGGCAAGTCGACGCTGCTGGGCATGCTGGCGCGCCAGGCGCAAAGCGACGTGAACGTCATTGCCCTGGTCGGCGAACGCGGCCGCGAGGTGCGCGAATTCCTGGAAGACAGCCTGGGCCCGGAAGGCATGGCGCGCAGTGTGGTCGTGGTGTCCACTTCCGACCGCCCGGCCATGGAGCGCCTGCGCGCCGCGCAGACGGCCACCGCCATCGCCGAGAACTTCCGCGCCCAGGGCCAGCGCGTGCTGCTGATGATGGATTCCGTCACCCGCTACGCCCGCGCGCTGCGCGAGATCGGCCTGTCGGTGGGCGAACCGGCGGTGCGCCGGGGCTTTCCGCCCAGCGTGTTCTCCGAACTGCCACGCCTGTTTGAGCGCGCCGGCAACGACGCGCACGGCAGCATCACCGCCTTCTACACCGTGCTGGCCGAAGACGAAGACGGCTCCGACCCGGTCGCCGAAGAAACCCGGTCCATCCTCGACGGCCACATCGTGCTGTCGCGACAACTCGGCCAGGCGGGGCACTACCCGGCCATCGACGTGCTCGCCAGCGCCAGCCGCGTGTTCAACCGCGTCACCAGCCGCGCCCACCAGGACGCCGCGCTGCGCGCCCGCGCGCTGATGGCCAAGCACGAAGAGATCCGTTTCTTGCTGCAGGTGGGCGAATACGCCCCCGGCAGCGACGCCCTGGCCGACGACGCCATCGCTGCCCAGCCCGCCCTGCAGGCCCTGCTGCGCCAGCGCCCCGATGAAGCCAGCGCCATGGACGACACCCTGGCGCAGCTGCAGCAACTGGGTTGACCGCCGCCATGACCGACCCCAGCCGCCAATTGCAAGACGCCCGCCAGCTGCAGCGCCTGCGCGATTTGCGCGAACGCAAGGCGCTGTCGGCCCTGCGCGTGGCCGAAGGCGAAGTCGCCGCCGCCGAACAGGCCGTGGCCGAGCGCCAGCGCGCCATGGACCGCCTGCAGCGCGAGCGCGACGACCTCAGCCGGCGCATCGTCACCGACTGCGCCCCCCACATGGGCCGCCTGTCCGCCTACGTCAGCGCCACGCAGGAAGACCTGGACGACCAGCTGGAGCGCACCGAATACGCCCTCATCGATGACGAGGACGCCCTCAGCGCCGCCCGTGAAAAAGCCGCCGAGGCCCGCGCCGCCTGGCTGCGCGCCGTCTCGCAAAACGGATCGGCCCAGACCCTGGTCGACGACGCCCGCAAGGCCCTGCTGCGCGAGCGCGACACCCGCCAGGAGCGCGAAGACGCCCCCGTCGCGATCTCCCCTTTGTGAAGTGAGTCAGAGGAACCCCCGCCATGAGCCAGGTTGACCAACCCTCCAGCCGCCCCACCAACCAGTCGGAAACCTGCGTGCGCCCCTCGGCCAGCGCAACCGCCAGCGCCACCCCGCCCGTGCAGGCTCGCCAGCAGTTCGACGCCGCCCTGCAGCGCGCCCAGGACTACGACGAAGACCGGCCCGACCCGCGCCCTACCAGCGGCCCGTCCCAGGCGCGCAAGCCCCGCGACAACGACGACGACACCGAAGTGCGCGACGCCTTTGGCGCGCTCGGCCCGCTCAACCCGTTTGCCAACCTGCAAAACGGTCTGCAACCCGGTGCCGTCCCCGGCGCACAGGCCATGATGGGCGGCGCCGCCACCCCCATGCCCACGCCCGGCAACCAAGCCGGCCTCAGCGCCGAATCCATGCCCGGCCAGACCATCGGCGGCGCCCGCCAGTACAACCTCAACCTCGCCGGCGAGCAGGCCGCCCTGCACCTGCGCATGACCCAGGCCAGCGTCACCCACTGGCAACTGCGCCTGTCCGCCGACGCCGCCACCCGCCAGCAACTCGCGCCCCACGTCGAGCGCCTGCGCGACCGCCTGCGCGAGCGCCAGCAAGGCCAGCACACCGCCGACTTTGATCTGGAAGACGACATCGGCAATTGAGGGCAGCGTGGCCAGCAGCGGCCTCATCCGTTGGGCACGCACCCAACCACCACGACTTGGGCTGCGGTCTGGCCAGAATACGAGTCAAATCGGCCTCTGGCCCTAGAACCATCTGCGCTGGCAGCTTCTGTTTCGATAGCAAATTTGCCTGCTTCAACACGCGACCGTGCGCGCCCTCAATGCATAGGCGCGGCACAAACGCCTGTCACAGCCTCCTGGTAACCATCCCAGCTGGGGGCGTTACCAACTGCCAGCGTTCCCAATAGCGACGGCGCCGCCGAATCGACACACTTGTGACAAAGCAGATCAGCGCGGCTGGCCTGCCGAACAACTGTGTTTCAGGGAGCTCTCATGCAAGTCGCGTCCAACTCCGCGGCCTTGGCCAACCTGGCCCCTTCCGCGCCTGACGAGGCGCAACAGCCAAGTTCAAGCGCCGATCCAAGCGAAGGTACCTCGCGCGCCGACAGCAGGGTGGAGCGTGACGACCCGCACCCGCCGCAGCCTTGGGGCGAGCCTGAATTCATGCAGTCCCCGACGGCGGGGTTCGCCAGTCTCGGCACGGCAACGCCAAACAGCAATTCGGATTTAGAAGGTGACGGAGCGACTAGACCAGGGACGGGCAGCCTGTTCGGCCACCTGCCCGAGCCGTCTTACATCAACGACGCTCCGCACGGGCGTCTTGGCCAAGTGCCGCCGCGCCGTGACAGGAATCCATCGCGCTCCGGCGATGGCGCGCCAGGGTTCGCTGGCGCACTTTACAGCGCAGCAGATGGCGGCGCTGGCGGGGCAATAGGCCCGCTGAATCAGGCAAGGAAAGTTGGAAAATTCGGCGTCGAGGTAAAGAAGGGCAACGATAAAATCAAGGAATTAAATAAAAATGACGACGAGCTTCTTAGGTGCATAGATATTCCTGCGCCTCCAGGCTGCCCAACATCTGCAAAAGATTTGCAGAAAATGGAAGACAAGGCGGATCGGTCCAGAAAGGAGGCGGTTGATGCTATACGCGATGCGTACAGGTCTGGACTGAGAGTTCCGGGCACATCTACTGGAGGCCCTGTGGTTGTCAAGCCATGAATTGCATTTTGAAGACAGTAATATTGTTTTTTTCTGTGGCGCTTCTTGCTGCCTGCGCATCCATGCGCGGTACGCACAGTGAAGATCAATATTCCAGCGCCCACTCCATCTTGCGGGTTAACGGAGGAGAATTGCGCCTTCCAAATGAGTGCAGTTTGGAGCAGTTGAATTACGAGGTACCAAGCTTTGCGGCAATTTTATGCGATTTTTACAAGGATGGTGATGTTGCCGCAATCGGATTTCTGAATTTCCGAGTCGATGGTTTGGATAAAGAAAAATTCATATTGCCGTTGATGTGGGTGAAAAAAACAATTAACGGATATCAATGCGGACTCATAATGGAGCCGCAGTTTTCATGTTATTCTGAAGCTCTGGGTTTGGTCATTAGCTCCAGGGATGCTGAGGCTGTCGAGCTTTTTGTGAGATATCAGAAGTAAATGACGGCCCAGGCGGACGTTTGAAGGCCATCGGTTGCCTCCACCGGAGCCTCTCAGAACCCGATGGCTCAAGAGCGAGTCCCGTGACTCCCACGCAAGTCTCAGCGTCATCACCCCGGAGGGTGCGTCCGCGCAGCAGGCGCAAACCCATCGACATCGCTAAATGCTGCTCCACGCCACGGTCGTCAAGTGCCTCAACCCGCCTCGGACTTCCGGCGTGTGCGTGGTCCGGATTTGGAGATATTTGCTGCCCGGCTGGGCACAGCCAGAATTTGAGTCAAATCGACCTCTGGCCCTACGGTCATCTGCGCAGGCGGCTTCCTTTTCGATAGCATTTTTGCAGTCCTCAGTGCAGGACTGCGAGCGCCCTCAATGGAAAGGCGTGGCCCATGCGCCTGTCACAACCCCCTGGTAACGACCCCAGCTGGGATCGTTACCAGCTGCAAGCGCTCCCAATAGCGACGGCGCCACCGAATCGACACACTTGTGACAAAGCAGATCAGCGTGACTGTTCTGCCCAACAACTGTGTTTCAGGGAGCTCTCATGCAAGTCGCGTCCAAC
>JAEZWW010000055.1 GCA_023442945.1 Pseudomonadota bacterium
TCATAGGTGAGTCTGGCATTCTTGTGGGTGTTCATCCGGGGGGAATCCTCTGAGATGCTGAAGCGTCGTAACTCCAGTCTCCCAGACCCTCTCGGGTGAACAACCTATTGAGACACAACAGCTAGCGGGCTTTTTTATTTGAAACCAGGACCCTCGCCCTCCGCCTGGGCGCTGTGCCGCGCCCAGGCGCACGTCGGGCGGTGCGAGCCTGCCCGTCGCGCCTCAGTCGCCGCCGCCAGCCGCCGCCAGCTGCCGCTGCAAGCGCGCTTGCAGCGCAGGGTCCAGTTGGAGGCGTTTGGCCAACTCGTCCAGGTAGGCCCGTTCCATGAAGCTCTGATCGTCCGCGACCAGCAGGCTGGCCAGGTACATCTCGGCCGCCAGCTCGGGCGTGGTGGCGGCGCGGGCGACTTCGGCGGGGTCGAGCGGCTTTTCCAGCTCGGCGTGCAACCACTGCTGCACATCGGTCGGCACGCCTTGACGGGCGACTTCGCCTTCGATCAGTTCGCGTTCGCGCGCGTCGATGTGGCCGTCGGCCTTGGCGGCGGCGACGATGGCCTGCAGGATGGCGGCGCTGTGCGCGTCGGCCTGGGGCGCGGGCAGGCGGTCGACGGTCTGCGGCGCGGCCGGCATGGGCTGGGCGGCGGGCGCCTGGCCGGCCGTGCCCTGCTGCTGGCGCTGGTACTCACCGTAGGTGTTGTAGACCATCATGCCCAGCGCGGCCAGGCCGCCATAGCTGGCCAGCTTGCGCGCTTTCTTGTTCTTGCCCAGCAGCAGGCCGAGCGCGCCACCCGTGAGCGTGCCGCGCCCGAAGTCGCTGTTGATCGCGCCGCCGATGCCGCTGCCGCGGTTGCCCTGATTGGCGCCGCTGACGGTGGCGCCGGCGGATTTGAGCAGGTGGTCCAGAAAGCCGGTGATGTTGTTCATGGGCGATGCGGTGCAGGAGTGGAAACCTTGCACATGGCGCCCGATGCGGCGATCTCAACCGCCGTGCGTCGCGCGATGCCTCGCACGGCGACTATCAATTCAGTAGCTGCCCGCGCAGATGGTTCTAGGGCCAGCGGCCTGTTTTTCTAAAATTCAGGGTCAACCAAAGTGCAAGCGAATGCGTCGGTGGCTTGGGCGCCCTCAGCCGCCGACGATCCAGCGCGCCGCCTTCTCGGCCATCATCAGCGTCGGGCTGTTGGTGTTGCCACTGGTGATGGTGGGCATGGCGCCCGCGTCCACCACGCGCAGGCCGGCGATGGTGCCGCCGGCGCCATCGCGCGCTTGCAGACGCGGGGTCAGCACGGCCATGGGATCGTCGTCGCGGCCCATCTTGGTGGTGCCAACGGGGTGGAAGATGGTGCTGGCGATATCGCCGGCCAGGCGCGCCAACTCTTCGTCGGTCTGGTACTGCACGCCGGGCTTGAATTCTTCCGGCTGGAAGCGCGCCATGGCGGGCTGCGCCATGATGCGCCGCGTGACGCGCAGGCTGTCGGCGGCGACGCGGCGGTCGTCGTCGGTGGCCAGGTAATTCGGCGCGATGGCGGGCGCGTCCTGGTAGCGCGCGCTTTTGATCTGCACGGTGCCGCGGCTGCTGGGGTTGAGGTTGCAGACGCTGGCGGTGATGGCCGGGAAGCTGTGCAGGGGCGAGCCGAACGCGTCCAGGCTGAGCGGCTGCACGTGGTACTGGATGTTGGGCCAGGCACGGTCGTCCGACGAGCGCGTGAAGGCGCCCAACTGGCTGGGCGCCATGCTCATCGGCCCGGTGCGACGCAACAGGTATTCCAAACCGATGCTGGCCTTGCCCCAGGGCGTGGACGCCAGCCGGTTGAGGGTGCGCGCGCCCTGCACTTTGTAGACGCTGCGGATCTGCAAATGGTCTTGCAGATTGGCGCCCACGCCGGGCACATCGGCCAGCACGTCGATGCCGTGCTGCTGCAGCAACGCCGCCGGGCCGACGCCCGACAGCTGCAGCAACTGCGGGCTGCCGATGCTGCCGCTGCTGAGCACCACTTCACCGCCGGGCGCCAGGCGCGCCTGCAGGCGTTCCTGCCCGTCCCACACTTCGACACCGGTGCAGCGCAGGGCGCCGCCGTCGTGCGCATCGCGCTCGATCAGCAGGCGCGTGGCCTGCGCCATGGTCCACAGCTCGAAGTTGGTGCGCGCGTAGCAGGTGGGGCGCAGAAAGGCCTTGGCGGTGTTCCAGCGCCAGCCGTTTTTCTGGTTGACCTCGAAGTAACCCACGCCTTCGTTGCTGCCGCGGTTGAAGTCGTCGGTGGCGGGGATGCCGGCTTCGACGGCGGCCTCGGCAAACGCGTCCAGCACTTCCCAGCGCAGACGCTGCTTGTCGACGCGCCATTCGCCGCCGTGGCCGTGGAAGTTGTTGAATTCAGATGAAACCGGGCTCTGGCCCTGGTCGGCATTGCGCGATCCGCTATCACCTTTGTAGTGATCTTCATGTGCCTTGAAGTCAGGCAGGCAGTTGTCCCAGCGCCAGGCGTCGTCGCCCGTCAGCGCGGCCCACTGGTCGTAATCACGCGATTGGCCGCGCATGTAAATCATGCCGTTGATGCTGCTGCAGCCGCCCAATGTCTTGCCGCGCGGGTACAGCAGGCTGCGGCCATTCAGGCCGGCGGCGGGCTCGGTCTTGAAGCGCCAGTCGGCGCGCGGGTTGTCGATGCAGTACAGGTAGCCCACCGGCACGTGGATCCAGTGGTAGTCGTCCTTGCGGCCGGCCTCCAGCAGCAGCACGCGCTTGCTCTTGTCGCGCGACAGGCGGTTGGCCAGCAGGCAACCGGCGGTGCCGGCGCCGACCACGATGTAGTCAAAGACCAGCTCAGACATGGCGGTCGCCTTGCGTTGGCGGGGACGTGTCGCGGGCCGCGCACGTCGTCATCGTTTTGTCACATTTCTGTCTCAAAGTGGCACCAACAAGAAGAAGTAGATCAGAACAACAACAAGAAGAGAAAGGAGAAGGCAGCATGCCACAACTGACCCGCCGCCCCCGCGCCCAGCGCGACAGGCTGCAACCCGCCAACCGCCATCGGGGCAACCCCCACGCGGCGACGGTGCAAGCCCCATCCCCCGCCGCCGCGCGCCTGGCCGCCTGCCCACTGTGGCAGCGCCTGGCCACCCACCCGTGGGACGACCCGCGCGACGGCCACCCCTTCAGCGCCCGCCTGCGTCGGGCCCAACGACCCGCGTATGCCGATCAGTCTGGCGCTGCTGGGCCTGGGTGCGCTGGGTGCCAGCCTCGCACCGCTGCACGACACCCTGGTCTTGCTGGACCCGCGCCGCCTGGGTGGCAGCGGTTGCTCGGGCGGATCGGGTGGCTGTGGCAGCAGCGGCGGTGGAGGAGATGGCGGCGGTGGTTGCGGCGGCTGCGGTGGCGATTGAGTGGTACAGGCGTACGCCGTCCGAGTGAAGGCGCCATTGGCTGACCATGCAGCACCATTGCGCCGCCGAGCCGCCGAGCCGCCGAGCCGCCGAGCCGCGGGCATTTACGAGCGCTGGCGCCTGTCCACCTTAGAGTGCACGGTTTGAAACAGCGCTGCCACGTGGCTGGTGAATAATTCTTAGGTTCTAATTTTTGATCACTCTGCCATGCGTTTGTCTTCGCCCGTCCTTCTTGCCCTGCTGGCGGCTGCTGCTTTCGGTACTGTTCAGGCGGCCCAACCGGTGCCCGCCGCGGCGGTGTTCCTCGACGAGGCACAGACCGTGCCCCTGCGCAACGGCAGCGCTGCCATCTACCAGGACAGCAGGGGCCGTGCCAAGGCCGCCGACGCTGTCTGCTTGCAACAAGCCAGCGGGCGCGTGGTGGCCGGATCACCGAAGGCCTGCCCGCGCGGAGCGAGCCCCGGTTACGTCGATCGCGCCAGCGGCCGCGTCGCATCCAAAGACCACGGTCTGAGCGAATTCACGACCTACCGCTTGGCCGCCGCGATTCCGGCACCTTCCCTCGACTTCAAAACCGCGGACGGCACACCGCACACCGCCGTGATCGTCGTCATGGACGGCGCTGGCAGCGGCACGTTTTATTCGCTCGGCGTGGTGTCCGGCGCTGCCGATGGCAAGCAAGGTTCACAGTTGGTGCCGCTGGGTGACCGGGTCATTCCGTACTGGATGGAATTTGATCCGCACCAGGGCGCCTTGAGCATTTCGTACCTCGACCGCACGGAAAGCGCGTCGATGATGGCCGAGCCCACGGTGCGCAAACACCGGCGCTTTCGCGTTGAGGGACGCAAGCTGGTCGAGTTGCGCTGACGCGCCGGAATGGCCGGCGAGGGCGCGTCTGACAATGCGCCGCCAGCGGCTCGGCGGAGACCACGCAAAGGCCTGCCTCCCCCGCGGACGGCCGTGCACAGCGGTTGGCCCGCCCTGCGCGGTGCATCCGCCGGTGGCGGCGAGCACAGACCTTCGCGCCAAATGGCCCGACCAAATGGCCCGACAATAGGCGGTTTACCAACGCCCCGCGCCCACGCCACCGTGGGGGCGATTTCGCCCGTCGACCACCATGTCCCACACCATCCTGCAATCGCTTCCCGCCGGCCAGAAGGTCGGCATCGCCTTCTCGGGCGGCCTGGACACCAGTGCCGCGCTGCTGTGGATGCGCCAGAAGGGCGCTGTGCCCTACGCCTACACCGCCAACCTGGGCCAGCCGGACGAGTCCGATTACGACGCCATCCCGCGCAAAGCGATGGAATACGGCGCCGAAAAAGCCTGCCTGGTGGATTGCCGCACGCAGCTGGCCAACGAAGGCATTGCTGCGTTGCAGTGCGGCGCCTTCCACATCCAGACCGCGGGCGTCACCTACTTCAACACCACGCCGCTGGGGCGCGCCGTCACCGGCACCATGCTGGTGAACGCGATGAAGGAAGATGACGTCAACATCTGGGGCGATGGCAGCACGTTCAAGGGCAATGACATCGAGCGCTTCTACCGCTATGGCCTGCTGACCAACCCGTCGCTGAAGATCTACAAGCCCTGGCTGGACCAGCGCTTCATCGACGAGCTGGGCGGCCGCAAGGAAATGTCGGAATTCATGCAGAAGGCCGGTTTTGACTACAAGATGTCGACCGAAAAAGCCTATTCAACCGATTCCAACATGCTGGGCGCCACCCACGAGGCCAAGGACCTGGAAGAGTTGAACAGCGGCATCCGCATCGTCAACCCGATCATGGGTGTGGCCTTCTGGAAGCCCGAGGTGGAGGTGAAGCCCGAGGAAGTGCGCGTGCGCTTTGAAGAAGGCCGCCCGGTGGCGCTGAACGGCAAGGAGATTGCCGACCCGGTCGAGCTGTTCCTGGAAGCCAACCGCATTGGCGGCCGCCACGGCCTGGGCATGAGCGACCAGATCGAGAACCGCATCATCGAAGCCAAAAGCCGCGGCATCTATGAAGCCCCGGGCATGGCGCTGCTGTTCATCGCCTATGAGCGCCTGCTGTCCGGCATCCACAACGAAGACACGATCGAGCAGTACCGCATCAACGGCCTGCGTCTGGGCCGCCTGCTGTACCAGGGCCGCTGGTTCGACCCCCAGGCCATCATGCTGCGCGAAACCGCCCAACGCTGGGTGGCCGGCGCGATCACCGGCGAAGTGACGCTGGAGCTGCGCCGCGGCAACGACTATTCGATCCTCAACACCGAATCCGCCAACCTGACGTATGCGCCCGAGCGGCTGTCGATGGAAAAGGTGGAAAACGCGCCCTTCACGCCGCTGGACCGCATCGGCCAGCTGACCATGCGCAACCTGGACATCACGGACACGCGCGGCAAACTGAGCGTGTACGCACGCACCGGCCTGCTGGAGCTGGGTGAAGGCTCGATGCTGCCGCAGCTGGGCTTGGAGCGCGATGGCCGCTGATTGGGACACAAATCGGGTGCAAAACGCCCGTCTTGCCTGGCTTTCGAACAGCTGCTGGGCGTCCAGGGATACAGCGCACCAGAGTTGTGCGCATCCTAGGGAACAACCCCAATTTATCCCCAGGCAACCCGGTGCTACATTTGAACAACTTGGTTGACGCAGGCAGTGGGTGCGGTGACCGAGGGGCCGAGGAGACGAAAAAAGCGAGACCACCGCGACAGCAAGAATTCCAATCCAATCCGTCACAATTTTGGTTTTTGAAAGGGCACCTCCGGCCGGTGCCCTTTTTCTTTTGGGGTGGCGATTGAGCCGTTGATCGTCCGACGGGCAAAAGTAAGCTTGGCGAAGGCGGCCCGCTGGGCGCCCCGTTGGCGTCGCCCGCGGCGACCGCGCCTCCTCGCCCCGTCGCCCCGTCGCCCAAGGCTCAGGGCGGAGATCGCGGCCCGCATCCGACGACGTCGCCCCCTGCGCGTCAGCGCGCGCGTCTGCGCACAGCACCCGGGCATCGCTGGGCGCATAATGTTGGTCGTTTTAGCCTCCAGCGCTTGCCACATCTGCGCAAGAAGCTCCTAATTTCATAGCTTTTACGCCGTATGGACCTGATTCTCGCCTCCCTGGCGTCGCTGCTGGCCGGTGGCATCGACTCGATCGTGGGCGGCGGCGGTCTGATCCTGGTGCCGGCGCTGTTCGCCATCTACCCCAGTGCGCCGCCGGCGACCCTGCTGGGCACGAACAAGTCCGCTTCGGTCTGGGGCACCACCATCGCCACCTGGCAGTACAGCCGCCGCGTGCAGATGCGCTGGGGCGTGATGCTGCCCGCCGCGCTGGCGGCCCTGGTGGGCTCCTTCTTTGGGGCCTGGGTGGTCACGGTGATCAACCCCGACTTTCTGCGCCGCCTGTTGCCCTTTGTTCTGGTGGTGGTGCTGCTCTATACGCTGGCGAAGAAGGACATGGGGCGCGTCCACGCGCCGCGGTATGCGCCTGGCCGCGAGACCGCACTGGCCTGCCTGATTGGCGCCACCATCGGCTGGTACGACGGCTTCTTCGGCCCTGGCACGGGCAGCTTCTTCATCTTCCTGCTGGTGCGGGTGCTGGGCTACGACTTCCTGAACGCCTCGGCCTCGGCCAAGCTCCTGAACGTGGCGACCAACCTGGCGGCGATCGCCCTGTTCGCCATGAAGGGCCATGTGTGGTGGCACATTGGCTTGACCATGGCCGTCGCCAACGTGGTGGGCAGCCTGATCGGCACGCGCCTGGCACTCAAACATGGCGCTGGCTTTGTCCGCGGTGTGTTCATCTTCGTGGTCTCGGTGCTGATCCTGAAGACGGGGTACGACGCCTTTCTGCGCACCGCGGCCTGATCCCCCGGCGCAGATAGACCCATTTCGGCCCGAATAAACGCAGTTGGACACCGTTGCACGTGGCCAATTCGCACAGCATGTGCGTCTTGCGCACAGCTTTGTACGGAAGTGTGACAAATAACCTATGCGAGTAACTGCATAGCGCCTTACGCTCGGCTGACATTGGCATCCCATGTCATCCACATGTCACCTCTTTCTCAAGGCGCTGTATGCGCCCGCGCCAGGCAACTGGCCCTCCGTTGGCTGCCGGCATTGGCCGGCTCCCTGCTGGTCATCGCCAGCGCCCACGCGCAACTGGACGAGCCGATCAAGCCCCTGCCGCTCGACGGCAAATTCGACGCGCGCAAGGTCACGCTGGGCGACAAGCTCTTTCACGACAAGCGACTGTCCAAGGACAACAGCCTGGCGTGCGTCAGCTGCCACAACCTGAACCAGGGCGGCGCCGACAACGTGCCGCTGTCGCTGGGCATTGGCGGCAAGAAGGGCACGGTCAATTCCCCGACCGTGTTCAACGCGGGCTACAACTTCCGCCAGTTCTGGGACGGCCGCGCCAACTCGCTCGAAGAGCAGGTCACGGGCCCAATCCACAACCCCCTGGAAATGGGCAGCAACTGGGCCGAGGTGGTCGCCAAACTGAACAAGGACGCCGCGCTGGCCGCCGAGTTCAAGCAGATCTACCCCGAAGGCGTGCAGGCCAAGACCATCGCCGATGCGCTGGCGGTGTTCCAGCGCTCGCTGGTCACACCCAATGCGCGCTTCGACAAGCACCTGCGCGGTGACAAGAACGCGCTGACGGTGGAAGAGCTCAAGGGCTACCAGCTGTTCAAGTCGTACGGCTGCGTGGCTTGCCACCAGGGCGTCAACGTCGGCGGCAACATGTTCCAGACCTTCGGCGTGATGGGCGACTACTTCAGCAAGCGCGGCAACCCGACTGAGGCAGACCTGGGCCGCTTCAACGTGACTAAGAACGAGGCCGACAAGCACGCCTTCAAGGTGCCCAGCCTGCGCAACGTGGCGCTGACCGCGCCTTACTTTCACGACGGCTCCGCGGCCACGCTGGGCGACGCGGTGGATGTGATGTTCCGCTACCAACTCGGCCGCAGCGCGCCGGCGCAGGACAAGGAGTTGATCATCAAGTTCCTGCACACGCTGACGGGCGAGCGCAACGGCAAACCGCTGGCCTCGGCCAAGAAATGATCGGGAGGCATTGGCCATGAACAAGACCTCTCTCACCCGCGCGTTCTACGTCCTCGGCGCGTTGCTGCTGGTTGGCGTGCTCGCGTTTTTGATTGTGCAGACCCGCTCGGTCAACCGCGACGCCTACAACGACATCATCACCACGCTGCGCCAGCTCAAGCAGATCGACGCCGAATGGAACGTCGACGTGCTGCGCGCCAAGACGGGCTTGGTCAGCAACTACGACGAGGTGGCCAGCCCGTTGCCGTTGATCGAGCAGCTGAAGCAGGACCTGACGTCCGAAACGTCGAGCTACTGGCAGGCGCTGAGCGAAAGCAACGAGCGCCTCTTGCCGCTCCTCGATAACTATTCCAAGCTGATGGACACCAAGATCGCCGCCATCGAGCACTTCAAGTCCCAAAACGCCATCTTGCGCAACTCCTCGCGCTTTCTGCCCATGGCGGCCACCGACGTCGTCAACGTCACGCGCGACAGCGCCATGCCCGCCGACAGCAAGGTCGCGGTGGAGCGCGCGCTGAACAGCCTGCTGGCCAACACCATGAGCTACGCGCAGACGCCGGACGAGAACCTGCGCACCAGCATCGGCGCCGACACCCAGCAGCTGCAGCAGCTGACGGCCGTCGCCTCACCCGAAGTGCGCGAAAGCGTCGAGACGCTGAACGCCCACGTCGGCACCGTGCTGCGCCAGCAGGACCGCGGCGCCAAGCTGCTGGCCGAGCTGAGCGCCCTGCCCACCGCCAAGGCCATCGACGATCTGGCGGACGCGCATGCGCGTGAAAACGACCAGTTGCTGCAGGCGCAACAGGTGTTCCAGCGCGCGCTGATCGGCTTCTCGGCCTTCTTGCTGGCGCTGCTGGCCTTTGCCGCCTGGCGCCTGTTCCGCTACTACCGCCAGCTCAACCAGGCCAATGCCGTGCTGGAAAAGACCAACCTGGAGCTGAAGGAATCGCAGGTCCACCTGGTGCAGGCTGAAAAGATGTCGGCACTGGGCCAGATGGTGGCCGGCATCGCCCACGAGATCAACACACCGCTGGCCTACGTCAAAGGCACCTTCAGCGTGCTGAAGGACCAGCTCAACCCGATCCAGGCGCTGGCCACGCAAAGCTACGGCTTCACTCAGGCGCTGCGTGCGCCCGAGCGCGACAAGACCGCGCTGAATCAGCAGTTCCGCAGCGTCGAAACCACGGCGCGCACCCTCATGGAGCGCGGCGTGGTGCACGAGATGGACACGCTGGTGACCGATGGCATCCACGGCATCGAGCAGATCGCCGAGATCGTGCTGAACCTCAAGAACTTCAGCCGCCTGGACCGCGAAAAGGTCAGCGACTTCTCGGTCGAAGACGGCCTGGACAGCACCTTGCTGCTGGCGCGCAACCTGCTGAAGAACACGGTGGAAATCCGCAAGGCCTATGGCCACGTGCCGCGCGTGCAGGGCTCGCCCTCGCAGATCAACCAGGTGTTCCTGAACATCATCACCAACGCCGTGCACGCCATGCCGGAGCGCGAACAGCCCGGCGTGATCGAGCTGCGCACCGCGACGCTGAGCGACAACACCGTGCGCATCGACATCCGCGACAACGGCAAGGGCATCCCGGCCGAGGTGGTGCCCAAGATCTTCGACCCGTTCTTCACCACCAAGCCGATCGGCCAGGGCACGGGCATGGGCTTGTCGATCTCCTACAAGATCATTCAGGAGCACGGCGGACGCATCGTCGTGGATTCCGTGCCGGGCCAGGGCACGACCTTCTCCATCTTCCTGCCCATCCAAGCCGCCGCCGCGCCTGCGGACGACCGGCCGGCCGCCATCGAGGAGGAAGGCGACGCCCTGTTCGCCGATTGAGCCATGAGCCTGCACCCCGCCGTCCACCCGCCCGCCACCGTCCTCTTCGTTGACGACGAAGTCCGGGTCGTGAACCTGCTGCGCATCAGCTTCCGCGACCAGTACAAGGTCATCACCGCCACCTCGGGCCAGGACGCGTTGGACATCATGGCCACCGTTCCGGTGGACGTGCTGGTCAGCGACCAGCGCATGCCGGGCATGCTGGGCATCGAACTGCTGGAGAAAACCCGCCAGCGCCACCCTGAAATCGTGCGCATCCTGCTGACTGGCTATTCCGACCTGTCGGCCATCGTTGGCTCGGTGAATGAGGGGGAGGTCTTTCGCTTCATCAACAAGCCCTGGGACCAGAAGGACCTGGAGAACACGCTGGCCGACGCGGTCGACGCCGCCCGCGCAGGCAACGAGGCCGCCGCCGCCATCGCCATGGCGGGCCAAGACGCGCCCGAGGTGCTGCTGATCGACGACAGCGCGCGCGACCTGTCCGCCATGCGCTCCGTACTGGAGGCCGAGCACCGCGTGCAGGTCGCCCTCAGCATCCCTGAAGCCTTGAAGATCCTGGAACACCGCAACATCGGCGTCATCGTGACCGAAGCGCGCGTGGGCACCATGGAGACCGGCGACTTCCTGCGCATCCTCAAGCAGCATTACCCGCTGATCACCACCGTGATGCTGACCAGCGCAGCCGACGCCGACCTGGTGATCCGCCTGATCAACCGCGCGCAGATTTTCCGCTTTGCCACTAAGCCACTGCGCCGCAGCGTGTTCCAGTTGGCCGTGTCGGCCGCGCTGAAGGAGCACCAGCGTTACTGTGCCAACCCCGCTCTGGTGCACCGCCGCCGGGTGACGCACTCCAGTGAGCCAGAGGACCAGACCTTGGTCGCCACCATCACCCGCAGCCTGAGCGCGCTGCGCAGCCGCTTCTGGAATTTCGGGCGCTCGCGCTGAAGCGAAAACTACAAAAAAAGTAGCTGGCCGCGCAAGCTGCTCTTGGGCCAGAGGCCGATTTCCTTTAAAAACCTGGTGATGTGCCGATGCGGCCCGCGCCGCATCGCCCAAGGCCTGGTACCGCCGCCCGCGGTGCGTTGGGTCGCCTCAGCGCCCCTGCCACAGCTGCACCACCGCCTGCGCAAAAGTGTGGGCTTCTGGCGTGCGCCGCTGCAGTTCGGCCGCCAGCAGCACCAACCCGATGCCCAGCACCAACGCGGCTAGCGCCGTCTTGCGCCAAAGCAGGCCGGCCCAGTTGCCCACGGGCTCCAGCCGGCCCAGGCGCTTGACCAGCACGCCGGCAAACACCACTTCAAACGCCACTTCCAGTAGCAGCGCCGGGCCGCCCACCAACGCGAACGCCGTAGCTGCCGCGGCGCCCAACAGCAGCATGCCAAGCGCCATCAGGCAGCCGTCGGGATCGCTGGCGGGCAGGTCCCAGCCCCCCAGGTCTTCCGAACCGCGCGCAGAGCGCATCTGGCTGGCCCACACGCGCACGCACAAGAAGAACACGGCGTACGACAGCGCAAAGGCCAGCGCGTAGCGCCCTGCCATGTGCGTCCAGCCCAGGCGCAGCAGACCGGCACTGGCCAGCCAGCCCGCGCCCCAGGTCAGGGCAAAGATCAGCGCGGTGTGGAGTTTGACCGAGCGTCCGTGGAGGCGGCTGGCGATGAAGCCGCGCTTTTCCGCGGCGTGTCGCTGGCCGTCCCAGGGCGGCTCAGCCATGCCGCGCATCCCACGCCGTCATGCGTCCGACGCCTGCTTGGGCACGCGCGCGGTCACGGCCGTCATCAGCTCATACCCCACCGTCCCGGCCGAGCGGGCCACCTCGTCGATCGACAGCGTGGCGCCGTTGCGGGCCACGCCCCACAGCGTGACTTCGCTGCCCATCTGCGCCTGGGGCACCGGGTCCAGATCGACAGCCAGCATGTCCATGCTGACCCGGCCCAGCGTGCGCGTGCGCACGCCGTCCACCAGCACCGGCGTGCCGGTGGGGGCGACGCGCGGGTAACCGTCGGCGTAACCGCAGGCGACGATGCCCACGCGCGTTGGTTGCTCTGCCGTGAACAAGCCGCCGTAGCCCACGCGCTCGCCCGCTGCCAGGGTGTTGACGTTCAGCAATTGCGCACTGAGCGTCATGGTCGGGCGCAAGCCCCAGTGCGCCGCGTCGTGCGCCGGGTAGTCGGGCGAGGAGCCGTAGGTCGCGATGCCCGGGCGCACCCAGTCGCCGCGCAAGGCACCATCCTCTCCAAAGCGCAGGACGGCGGCGCTGTTGCACACGCTGCGCTCGCCCGCCAGGCCGTCGGTGGTGCGCGTGAAAACGTCCCAGGGCGCGGCCACGCCGCGTTCGCCATCCGCGTCGGCGAAGTGCGTCATCAGCGAAATCTCATCCACCTGCGGCAACGCCGCCAGCCGCGCGTAGGCGGCGCGGTAGCGCTCGGGCGTGAAGCCCAGGCGGTTCATGCCGGTGTTCATCTTCAGGAACACGCGGTGTGGCTGGTGCGTCTTGTGGGTGGCCAGCCAGTCGATCTGCGCGTCGCTGTGCACCGCGTGCCAGAGGTTCAGGCGCGAACACAGCTCCAGATCGCGTGGCTCAAACACGCCTTCCAGCAGCAAGATCGGCCCGCGCCAGCCCAGCTGGCGCACCCGTTCGGCCTCTTGTAAATCCAGCAGCGCAAAGCCGTCGGCGCTGCGCAAACCCTCAAAAGCGCGCTCGATGCCGTGGCCGTAGGCGTCGGCCTTGACCACCGCCCACAGGCGCGCGCCCGGCGCGCGCGCGCGCAGCTGCGCCAGGTTGTGGCGCAGCGCGCCGGTGTGGACAGTGGCTTGGATGGGGCGTGGCATGGCGAATCGGACCGCGCCGAAGGCGGCGCGCAAGTGACGGATATCACGGATTCTGGCACCTCCCGCCCTCTGGCAAACCCGTCATCCAATGCGGTAGAGCGCATGCTATAACCCCCGCTCCGCATCGATTTGCAACGACTTTTGTTTCTGCATCGCACCGGCCCGGCACGCCGGACCACGCACCTATGAAGCGCGGCTTCTACACCATCATGGCCGCGCAGTTCTTCAGCTCGCTGGCCGATAACGCGCTTTTTGTCGCCGCGGTGGAGTTGCTGCGCGCGGACGGCGCTGCCGAATGGCAACGGGCCGCGCTGGTGCCGATGTTTGCGTTGTTTTATGTGGTGTTGGCGCCCTGGGTCGGCGCCTTTGCCGATTCGCGCCCCAAGGGCAGGGTCATGCTGATCAGCAACGCGATCAAGATCGTGGGCTGCGCGCTGATGCTGTTCGGCGGCCACCCGCTGCTGGCCTACGCGGTGGTCGGCCTGGGCGCGGCGGCGTATTCGCCGGCCAAGTACGGCATCCTGACCGAGCTGTTGCCGCCGTCGCAGCTGGTCAAGGCCAACGGCTGGATCGAAGGGCTGACGATCGCCTCGATCATCTTGGGCGTGCTGCTGGGCGGCCAACTGGTGGGGCCACGGCTGTCTTCGGCGCTGCTCAGCCTGGACTTTCCGTTCGTCGACACACCGATCGACACCCCGCCCGAAGCGGCCATCGCCGCGCTGATCGTGGTGTATGTGATCGCGGCAATCTTCAACTTCCGCATCCCGCACAGCGGGGTCGAGATGCGGCCCATGCCGCCCAAGCTGCTGGCCCTGCTGCCCGACTTTTGGCGCTGCAACTCGCGCCTGTGGGGCGACAAGCTGGGCCAGATCTCGCTGGCGACAACCACACTGTTCTGGGGCGTGTCCGGCAACATGCGCTACATCGTGCTGGCTTGGGCCGCGGCCGCGTTGCACTACAGCACGACCCAGGCGGCCAGCCTGGTGGGGGTGGTTGCGCTTGGCACCGCGGTGGGGGCCATCGCAGCGTCGATGCGCGTCAAACTGGAGCGGGCGACCACGGTGATGCCGTTGGGCATGATCATGGGCGGCCTGGTCATCGCCATGGTGTTCGTGCGCGACCTGTGGGTGGCCGTGCCGCTGCTGATCGTGATGGGCGGTCTGGGCGGCTACATCGTCGTGCCCATGAACGCGCTGCTGCAGCACCGGGGCCACAACCTGATGGGCTCGGGTCGCTCCATCGCGGTGCAGAACTTCAATGAGCAGGCCTGCATCCTTGGCCTGGGCGCGCTCTACAGCTTCTCGACCGGCGCGGGCCTGTCGGCCTTTGGCGCCATCGCCCTGTTCGGCGGCGTGGTGGTGGCCGCCATGCTGCTGATCCAGCTCTGGTACCGCCACAACCTGCGCCACCACACGGCCGAAGTCAAGCAGCTGATGCGCATCGCGCGTGGCAAGCGCCACGACGGATGAACCGCCCGGCCTCCACCGCCCGCGCCCTGCCCGCGCTGGCGCTGCTGTGCAACGCCTGGGTCTGGGGCATGACCTGGATCGCCTTCAAGGCGCTGCACCAGTTGGGCCTGCATCCGCTGTGGTCCACCACGCTCGTCTACGCCAGCGCCTTTGCCGTGCTGACGGTGGCGCGGCCAGATGGGGTGCGCGGGCTGTGGGACAACCCGCGTCTGTGGCTGCTGGCACTGGCGGCGGGCCTGACCAACGTCAGCTTCAACTGGGCGGTCACCGTGGGCGACGTGGTCCGCGTGGTGCTGCTGTTTTACATGATGCCGGTCTGGTCGACTGGCCTGGCCTGGTGGCTGCTGGGCGAGCGCCCCACCCCGGCCGCGCTGGTGCGCCTGGCGTTGGCGCTGGCCGGCGTGGTGCTGGTGCTCTACAAGCCCGGCGCGCTGGACGGCGCCACCGGGCTGTCCGATGGCCTGGCGCTGCTGGGGGGCTTCAGTTTTGCACTGACCAACACGCTGCTGCGCCGCTGGCGCGACACGCCTCAGACGGCGCGTGCCAGCGCCATGTTCCTGGGCGGCTTCGGGTTGTCCGCCGTGTTGGTCTGGGCGTTTGGCGTGGACGGCGTGCCCTGGGACTTGTGGCCCCGCTGGCTGCCCTGGGTCGCTGCGCTGGTGGCCGCGTTCCTGTGCGTCAACCTGGCCCTGCAGTACGGCGCGGCACGGCTGCCGGCGCAGACGACGTCGCTGATCATGCTGTCGGAAGTGGCGTTTGCCAGCGCTTCGGCAGTGTTACTGGGCGCCGCCAGCCCGACCGTAGCCACCTGGCTCGGCGGTGCGCTGATCATGCTGGCAGCGCTGCTGGCCGTGGTGCGCCAGCGCCGCGAATAGCGACCCGTCTTAGCGCCGCACCGGCGGCCGTGGCAAACCGCGCCGCTCAAAGTAATTCGCCAGTCGGTCCCGATCGATCGGGATCTGCATCCAGGCGCAACCGGCCATCCGGGCACGCAGCCGATCGAACGGGCTGCCGCCGCGCGCCAGGACCGCCAGGTGCGGCGGTTGGGTCGGCGCTTCGCGCAAGGCGTGGAAGGCACGCGCCAGCGGCAGAAAGTCCGCTCCCAGCGAGTGCTGGTCAAAAAAGACGAAGGGCGCCAGGTGGCGCTCCATCTCGGCCAGCGCGAGATCGGGCGAGCCCACGCTCACGACGGCGTAGCCCATGCGGCGCAGGCCGCGCGCCAATGATGGGCTGCGCCCGTCACGCCGCGCGTGCACCACCAGCACGTCGGGCAGCACAGGCGGCGGCTGGTGGGCGGCGCCCGCGGCGCTGGGCTGCGGCGCACGCGGCGCCGGCCGGGGCAGGGGGTCGGACGGCATGACTTCGGACATGGCCCAGGCCAGGCGCGCCGACAGCGGCTCGGACGGGCGTGGCGCCCCGCCCGCGGACAAGGGGGCCGACGCGGTGGTGGCGGCAAAGGCCGAAGACATGCCCTCGGACGGGAACGCCGTCGACGCAGGGCGCGACACCACCGACGGGGGCCCGCTGATCGAATCAGGCGCGTGCGGCAGCGGCTCGGCGGGGACTTGACCTGGCTCGGGTTCGGGCCAATCCAGCTCGCTCAGCGCTGCCACGATGCCTGGGATGTCGAGCGGACGCGGCATCACCGGCCAGGCCACACGCTGCGTGCTGCGGGGCGCGCCCACCAGCACCAGCAAGGCGCGCGGGTAGCCCACGCTCAGCCGCTGGGCCACGGCCAGGTCGTCGCCGTTGACGATCAACAGATCCGGCGCACGCCCCTCGTCGCCCAGACCCACCGGCACCAGCGCGTCGCCCGGCGCGTCTTCCGCGTCGAGCGCAAAGATCGACGCCAGCAGCGAGCTTTCGCTGGGTGTCAAACCGACAAGAGCGTAGGTGTGGTTCACGAAGGGATGAGGTGGGGGACCGCAAAAAACCGCCACGCGGGCGGTCTGCTGTCTGAAATTCTGCGCCCGCGCGGGCCTTCCTGCTTTGCTCTGGCGCGGCGCGACCGCTCGTGGCGGGCACTTGCGCAGATTCGTACACTGACGCGTGGCTGACGCACCGCAGCCGTGTGAACAATTCACGCCCCATGACCCCCACTGCCCTGCCCGATCTCACCCTCACCACCCTCGCGGGCGACGCCGTGCCCTTGCGCCAATGGGCCGGCCAAGTCCTGCTGGTGGTCAACACCGCCAGCGCCTGCGGCTTCACCCCGCAGCTGGCCGGGTTGCAGGCGCTGCAGCAGCGCTACGGCCCGCAAGGCTTCACCGTCATCGGCTTTCCGTGCAACCAGTTCGGCCACCAGGAGCCCGGCAGCGCCGACGAGATCGGCGCCTTCTGCACCGCGCGCTTCAGCGTCGACTTTCCGCTGATGGTCAAGACCGACGTCAACGGCCCCGCTGCCCACCCGCTCTACGTCTGGCTCAAGCGCGCGGCGCCCGGTGTGCTCGGCACCGAGGCCATCAAGTGGAACTTCACCAAGTTCCTGGTCGGCCGCGACGGCCAGGTGCTGCGCCGCTACGCCCCGCGCGACCGGCCTGAAGCGCTGGCGCCGGACATCGAAGCCGCGCTCGCGGCGTGAGGCCAGCGCGCGCCAGCCGTCTGCTGCACTGTCTACACTGGCCGTCATGGGCCCCAGAACCGGCAAGCAAATCGCCGTCGCCATAACCCCGCGCGACGAGCGCGACTTTCTGGCGTTCTTGCGCACCACGGCGGACGTGCAGATTCTGGCGTTGGACAGCCCGTCGCCCGACGCCGTCTGGCTGGACCAGTTCCCGCCCCGGCGGACCCAAGACAGGTTGAGCCGGTCTTTCGCACTCTGGAACAAGGCGTTCCCGTGGCAACCCGAGGTGCAGGTGCGCGCGTACGACACCGGTATTCTCAATTCGATGTACGCGACGATCATCGAGTACTCAAGGCACCCATTCTCTCCATGGGCGCCCGATTGGGGCCGGCTGTACTGGGGACGGCGAATGTCCCCAGAGCGCTCTGACGGCACCACCAATGAGCAGTTCGCTCCCTGGTGGTACGAGGTGGAGCGCTAGGTCAAGACCCATTCCCACCACCGCGAAGGCAAAAAAGACGCCGCCGTGCACTACCTGCCCTGGGCGTGGTGGCGGTACGGCAAGTGGGGGTTGGGCTGAAGGTTCGGCCGGCATCGACGAGGCGACGTTCGGGCGAGCGCAAGCCAATCGCCAGTCAGGCAATTTGCCAGCGCTGACGGCAGCCATTGCGCTGCATATCGGCGTGCCACGCACCGCCGAACACACCACCCCAATTTCAAACGATTTCGGCCTCTGGCCCTACAGCCACTTGCGCGGCCAGCTATTATTTTTGCAGCGCTTCGTCCAGCAACTCGATCCAGTGGCGCACCGGCACGTCGGTGCCGGACTGCAAGTGGGTGATGCAGCCGATGTTGGCCGACAGCACGGCGCTGGGGCGGTCGGCCTGGCGTTCGCCCAGCAGGTGGCCGAGCTTGCGGTCGCGCAAGCGGGTGGACAGCTCGGGCTGCAGCACCGAATAGGTGCCGGCCGACCCGCAGCACAGGTGCGGCTCGGCCGCGGCGGGGCGCAAGTCAAAGCCGAGCGCGCGCAGCTGCTGCTCCAGCGTGGGGCCCAGGCGCTGGCCGTGCTGCAGCGTGCAGGGCGCGTGCCAGGCCAGCGCGCCGGCCGGCGCCTTCACGCGCGGGGCGAGCGTGGGGACGATGTCCGGCAGCAGCTCGCACACATCGCGCGCCAGGGCCGACACCTTGGCGGCCTTGTCGGCGTAGCGGGCGTCGTCCTTCAGCAAATGGCCATAGTCCTTGACCAGCACGCCGCAGCCCGAGGCGTTGACGACGATGGCCTCGACGCTGCCGGCGCTGATGTGCGGCCACCAGGCGTCGATGTTGGCGCGCATCTGCGCGCGGCCGCCTTCGGCATCGGCCAGGTGGAACTTGACCGCACCGCAGCAGCCCTGCCCGCGCGCCAGCACACACTGGATGCCGGCGGCGTCCAGCACGCGCGCGGTCGCGCTGTTGATGTTGGGCGCCATCGACGGCTGCACGCAGCCTTCCAGCAGCAGCACCTTGCGCACGTGTTGGCGCTTGGGCCAGGCGCCGGGGTCGCGCCGCGGCGGCACCTTGGCCTGCAGCTTGGCCGGCAAGAAGCCGCGCACCGACTGGCCCAGGCGCATGGCCGGGCCGAACAGCGGTGAACTGAGCCCCTGGCGCAGCCAGCGGCGCTCGCGCGCCTCGTCCGCCGGGCGCGGCACCTTGCGCTCCACCACCTCGCGGCCGATGTCGACCAGCCGGCCGTACTGCACGCCGCTGGGGCAAGTCGTTTCGCAGTTGCGGCAGGTCAGGCAACGGTCCAGGTGCAGTTGCGTGTCGCGCGTGGGCGTTTCGCCTTCCAGCACCTGCTTGATCAGGTAGATGCGCCCACGCGGGCCGTCCAGCTCGTCGCCCAGCAGCTGGTACGTCGGGCAGGTGGCGGTGCAAAAACCGCAGTGCACGCACTTGCGCAGAATGGCCTCGGCCTCGCGCCCTTCGGGCGTGCCGACAAATTCGGGGGCCAGGTTGGTTTGCATCAGAAATCCGTGGACAAACGGCCGGGCGAAAACACCCCGGCCGGGTCAAACGCCGCCTTCAGCTGCGCCTGGATGCGCGCCATGGCGGGCGCCAGCGGCGTGAACACCGGCACGCGGCCGTCGCCGCCGCGCACCAACGTGGCGTGGCCGCCGGCGCGGGCGCAGGCTTCGCGCACGGCGGGCGCGGCGTCGGGCGGCAGGCGCAGCCAGCGCTGCGCGCCGTGCCATTCGACCAGCGTCGGCCCCAGGTTGAGCGGGCTGGCGGTGTCGGGCACGCTGGCGCGCCACAGCGCCTCACCCTGCGCCAGGCGGAAGAAGGGCAACGACTGGTCGCGCAGCGCAGTCCACTGGCGGCTGGCGCGGTCGGCCTCCAGCTCTTGCCCGCCCATGGTCTTGCGCGCCGACGCGATGGCGGCCTGGGCGCCGCGCAGGCGCACGGCCAAGTGGCCGCCGGCCCAGCAGCTGGCGTTCAGCGGCAGGGGCTGGCCACCCCAGCGGTTGAGCTGCTGGCGCGCGCTGGTCTCCGACAACTCAAACAGCAGCGTGCATTCGGCCGGCGCCACGGGCAGCACCTTCAGGCTGACTTCGGTGATCACGCCCAGCGTGCCCATGGAGCCCGCCATCAAGCGGCTGACGTCGTAGCCGGCCACGTTCTTCATCACCTGGCCGCCGTAGGTCAGCACCTCGCCCTTGCCGTTGACCAGCTGCACGCCCAGCACGTAGTCGCGCAGCGCGCCCACGCTGGCGCGCGCCGGGCCGGACAAGCCCGCAGCCACCGCGCCGCCGATGGTGCTGCCCGTGCCGTAGCGCGGCGGCTCAAAGGCGAGGGCCTGGTTCGACTCGGCCAGCAGCGCCTCCAGCTCGCGCAGGCGGGTGCCGGCGCGCACGGTGACGACCAGCTCGCTCGGCTCGTAACTGACCACGCCGGCCAGCGGCCGCGTGTCCAGCAGCTCGCCGTGCAGCGTCTGCCCGTAAAAGTCCTTGGTGCCGCCACCGCGCACGCGCAAGGGCCGCGCGCGTTCGACGGCCTTGCGCACTTTGTCGACGATGGCTTGCAACTCTGGGGACATCAAGCGATGGTAATGCCTGCGCGGGCCGCGCCAGTCGGGCGAACCAGCCGTTACGCGGGCGCCTGCGCACTGCCACGCGGGGCGAGCCAGTGGGCAGTTGCATCTGATTTGATAGCTGCCCGCGCAATGGGCTGTAGGGCCAGAGGTCGAATTCCCATCAAAACGGCATCCCCGCCGCACCACGCACAAGGCCCACGCCGGTGGGCGCGGGCCTGGTCTTTTTCACCCGGCCGACCACGCGGGGCCTGCCGGGTGGCGCTCACCGGTTGTACGCCGTCTCCCCATGGCTGGAGATGTCCAGGCCCTGGCGTTCCTGCTCTTCGGTCACGCGCAGGCCGATGGTCATGTCCACCAGCTTGTAGAGCACGACCGACACCACGCCCGACCAGACGATGGTGAACAGCACGCTCTTGGTCTGGATCCACACCTGCGCGGCCATGCTGAAGTTGTCCGGCGTCAGGCCACCCGTGCCGCCCAGGGCCGGCGCGGCGAACACGCCGGTCAGGATGGCGCCGATGATGCCGCCCACGCCGTGCACGCCGAACACGTCGAACGCGTCGTCGCACTTCAGCAGGCGCTTCAGGCCGCCCACGCCCCAGATGCACACGAAGCCGGCAATCGCGCCGATGACGATGGCGCCCATCGGGCCGACGAAGCCGGCCGCAGGCGTCACCGCCACCAAGCCTGCCACCGCGCCCGAGGCGCCACCCAGCATCGATGCCTTGCCCTTGTGGATGGCCTCGCCCGCCGACCAGGCCAGCGTGGCGGCCGCCGTGGCCAGCACGGTGTTGATGAAGGCCAGCGCCGCGGCGCCGTTGGCGGCACCGGCCGAACCGGCGTTGAAGCCGAACCAGCCCACCCACAGCAGCGACGCGCCCACCATGGTCAGCGTCAGGCTGTGCGGGGTGAAGGCTTCGCGGCCCCAGCCCAGGCGCTTGCCGACCATGTACGCGCCCACCAGGCCGGCGATACCGGCGTTGATGTGCACCACGGTGCCGCCGGCAAAGTCCAGCGCGCCGTCCTTGGCCAGCAGGCCACCGCCCCACACGATGTGGGCCATGGGCACGTAGCTCAGCGTGAACCACAGCGCGGCAAAGACCAGCACGGCGGCGAAGCGGATGCGTTCGGCAAAGCTGCCAACGATCAGCGCCACGGTGATGGCGGCGAACGTGCCCTGGAAGGCGATGAAGACGTATTCCGGCACCGTGGCGAGGCCGCCAAAGGTGTCGGGCCGCACGCCTTTCAAAAACAGCTTGTCGAAGCCGCCAAAGAAGTTGCCTTCGCCGCTGAAGGCCAGGCTGTAGCCGTAGGCCGCCCACAGCACGCTGATCAGCGAAAACACCACGAACACCTGCATCAGCACGCTGAGCATGTTCTTGCTGCGCGCCAGGCCGCCGTAGAACAGCGCCAGGCCGGGCACGATCATCAGGATGACCAGCAGCGTGGACGTGAGCATCCACGCCGTGTCGCCGCTGTCGAGCTTGGGCGCGGGCGTGGCGGCGGCTGCCGCAGCGGCCAGCGTCATCGCGACGGCGCGCGCCTCGTCCGGGTTGCCGGCTTGCGCCGACGCTTCGGGCTTGAACAGCACGACCGCGTCGTCCGCCACGCCGGCGGCCTTCAGCACGGCTTGCACGGCTTCGGCGCGCTGCTTGGCCAGCACGGCGTTGGCGGCGGCGTCGCCCGTGGTGTCGGTGAAGCCCGACAGCTGCACCTTGGCGCCCGCGTGCGCCTTCAGGTAATCGGCCACGGCGCGCACGGCGGCTTGGCCTTCGGCGCCGACGTCGGCCTTGCCGGTGTCGAACAGCACCTTGGCGGCCGGGAAGTCGCCCGCAGCGTCCGCTGCGAAGGCCGGCGCGGCCAGGAAGCTGAGCGCCAGCAGAAGAAGGGTGATCAGTCGTTTCATGGTGGTGGACTTTCTGCGGGGCTTCAGATCGCGGCGCTGCCGGTTTCGCCGGTGCGGATGCGGATGACCTGTTCCAGGTCGGCGACAAAAATCTTGCCGTCGCCGATCTTCCCGGTGCGCGCGGCGCCTTCGATGGCTTCGATCACGCGCTCGGCCAGCGCGTCGTCCACGGCGATGTCCAGCTTGACCTTGGGCAGGAAGTCGACGACGTATTCCGCGCCGCGGTACAGCTCGGTGTGGCCCTTCTGGCGACCGAAGCCCTTGACTTCGGACACGGTGATGCCTTGCACGCCCAGGGTGGACAGCGCTTCGCGCACTTCGTCCAGCTTGAACGGCTTGATGACGGCGGTGATAAGTTTCATGATGCTTCTCTTTTGATAGCTGTTCGCGCAGATGTTGGTAGGACCAGCGGCCGATTTGGCTTAAAAGTTGTACTTCAGCCCCACCACCACGCCGGTGCGCCCGGTGAAGCGCCCGCTGGGCGTGGCGTAGAGCGCCTTGTCGGCGTTGGTGCCCTGCACGCCGGCGCTGGCGACCAGGCCGTTGCCGAAGTCCTTGTTCACCGTCAGCGCATAGTCGGTGTACGCATATGCGCTGCTGTGGCGCACCCACTGGCGGCCGACGTGCGGCACTACCGACCAGCCGTCGCCCAGATCGAACGTGGCCGACAGGTCCAGGTAGCCGCTGTGCTTGCTGTCGGCAAAGCCGAACAGGTTGGTCAGCGCGTGCGAATACTTCAGCGTCAGCACGTTCCAGGTCAGCGCGCCGTACACCTCGGTCGTGTTGGGGCTGACGCCCAGGCGGTGGCGCGGGTAGTGGTAGTGCAGCACGCCCACGTCGTAGCCCAGCGGCCCGGCCGTGCCCTTGTAGCCGCCGTACAGGTCCCATTCGACTGGCGCGTCGCCGCCGGCGTCCTTGATCCATTGGATAGAGGTGAGCCAGGTGCCGACGTAAAAGCCGCTGGCGTGGCTGTAGTCGGCACCGGCGCTGATGGCGGGCTTGAGCCGGCTTTGCGAGATGCCGCGGTAGCGGTAGTCGCTGGTCACGGCGGCGTTGAACGCGAACGTGTGCTCCGGCGTTGGTGCGGCTTCCGGCGCAGGGGCAGCGGGAGCAGCCGCCGGCGCGGCGGTCTGCGCCAACGCGCCGGTGCAGCAGGCCAGCAGCGCGGCAGCAAAGGCCAAGGGGTGCAGGCGCAGGCGATGGGGGGTCATGGGCTTCCTCCGAGGGGTTGTGTCAATCCGTCCCCAAGGTCAAAGCACAGACCGTGCCAAGCGTTCAAATAGCCCCAAAGCGCACGTCCAACTGCCCGCCAACGCGCCGCGCGCACTGCGACCACGCCCCGCCAGCGCCGCCGACCTGGGCTGCGCACCGCCGTGGTGCCGACGGCGTGCTCCCCCCACCATCGGCGCCGCGCACCAAGTTGGGGCCTGAAGCGTGCGCGCCACCGGGTGCGCACTGCTGCACAGGCACGCGCATCCGCTGAAGCAGCGCACCGCCGCGGCGCCCGTTTTGGCCCGATGATGTTCACCCGCCCCGCCACCACAGGAACACCACGCCATGGGATTGAGTCAGGTACACAGCCGCGCCCTGCTCGGCCTCGCCGCGCCCACCGTCACGGTGGAAGTGCACCTGGCCAACGGCCTGCCCAGCTTCACCCTGGTCGGGCTGGCCGATGTCGAGGTGAAGGAGGCGCGCGAACGCGTGCGCTCGGCTATCGTCAACAGCGGCCTGGCCTTTCCGCACAACCAGCGCATCACCGTCAACCTGGCGCCGGCCGACTTGCCCAAGGACTCGGGCCGCTTCGATTTGCCGATCGCCCTGGGCATCCTGGCCGCCAGCGGGCAGATCGACGGCGCGCGGCTGGCGGGTTGGGAATTCGCGGGCGAGCTGTCGCTGTCGGGCCAGCTGCGCCCGGTGCGCGGCGCGCTGGCCATGAGCGCCGCGCTGCACCAAAGCGGCGCCGACGTGCAACTGGTGCTGCCGCGCGGCAGCGCCGAAGAAGCCGCCCTGGTGCCCGGCATGGCCGTGTACCGCGCCGCGCATTTGCTGGACGTGGTGGCGCAGTTTCTGCCGACCATCGCCGACGACGCTGCCCCGGCGGACGGCTGGGCGCGCATGCCGTCCACACAGCGCCGGCCCGACCCGCCCTACGCCGACCTGGCGGACGTCAAAGGCCAGGCCGCCGCGCGACGCGCTCTTGAAATCGCAGCGGCCGGCGCACATTCCGCCTTACTGATCGGCCCGCCGGGCACCGGCAAGTCGATGCTGGCCCAGCGCTTTGCCGGCCTGCTGCCGCCGATGAGCGAGGCCGAAGCGCTGGCCAGCGCCGCCATCGCCAGCCTGGACGGCAGCTTCTCGCTCGACCACTGGGGCCAGCGCCCCACGCGCGCACCGCACCATTCGGCCAGCGCCGTCGCGTTGGTGGGCGGCGGATCGCCACCGCGGCCGGGCGAAATCTCACTCGCGCACCAGGGCGTGCTGTTCCTGGACGAACTGCCCGAGTTCCCGAGGCCCGCGCTCGAAGCCCTGCGCGAGCCGCTGGAATCCGGCCGCATCACCATCAGCCGCGCCGCCCAGCGCGCCGACTTCCCGGCGCAGTTCCAGTTGATCGCGGCGATGAACCCCTGCCCCTGCGGCTACCTCGGCTCGCGCGTGCGCGCCTGCCGCTGCACGCCCGACCAGGTCGCGCGCTACCAGGGCAAGCTCAGCGGCCCGCTGCTCGACCGCATCGATTTGCACGTCGAAGTCGCCGCCCTGCCCGCCGACGAACTGCTGGCCGCCCCGCCCGGCGAGCCCAGCGCCCCCGTGCGCGCCCGCTGCGCCGCCGCGCGCGAGCGCGCCGTGCAACGCCAGGGCACGCCCAACAACGCCCTGCACGGCCAGGCCATCGACGCCCACGCGCACCTGGACGACGCGGCGCGCCAGTTCCTCACCACCGCCGCCACCCGCCTGGGCTGGAGCGCCCGCGCCACGCACCGGGCGCTGAAGGTCGCGCGCACCATCGCCGATCTGGCCGGCAGCGACGCCGTCACCAGCGCCCACATCGCCGAGGCGGTGCAGTACCGGCGCGGGTTGGTGGGTTCGGCGGCGTAAAACGCGGCGTGATGGCGCCGCAGTCTCTGCCAGTCGGAGCCTTTGCGGGACGAAAGGCTGTGTTACACGTTGCCGAGGGCAAGGGAAACGGGCACCACATGGTCCTGCCGGTCGGCAACACATCTGCTTTCCGGGTTTCGAACTGCAACACGGCCCTCCTGGCGCCGTCTGGCCCCCCTAGTAACGACCCCTATGCGTTACTGCAGCTGTGGGAGCGCTACTAGCTTGCGGCCCGGCGACGAGCCTGCTTGAATCGACGGCACTACTTAGCACATGTGGAGTATTCAGATGGGCGTGGACGCAGCAGTTGAACGCGTTAGGACCAATCTCAAGGAGAGCTTTACCGATTGGGACGTCACAGCGTCAGAGCTCAAGGACAACAACCAAGCGCTGAAGGAACTGGCACCAGCCGAGCGCAACGAAGCGGTATCGCGGCTATCGGATGACGAGCTACAGCATTGGGCCGATGAGACCAAAGGTCTCAACAGTCCGCTCAACGCCGACGATCGACGCGACTTGTTGAACATGCTGGCGCAAGATCTGGACCCGCAGCAGTTGGCGCGGGCCGCCAAGGCCTTCGGAACCCAGGACATGGCGGACGCGGTTTCCGCGCACGGTTCACCGCAGCAGAAGGCAGCGTTCATCCAGGCATTGCAGAGCGGTGCGACCGCCGACCTGCAGATCAAACCTGGGCTAGGCGTCACCACCAGCAGCTACGGCAACGACAACGCTAAAGCCGTCGCCCAGGTGTTGGCCAGCCTCAAGGACTCACCCAAGGAGTTTTCGCAAGCGCTCAACGGGCTCGAGCAAGCAGGCAAGCTTGATGACGTGATGAAGACGGCGGCCGGTCAGACCACCATGACCATGACCATGGGCGGCAGCGCCTACCCGTCTGTCTCGTTCGACGACAAGCATCTGCAAGACATTCTTGCCGGCGTTTCCAAACTGCCCCAGGACGACCTATCGACGCGCACGTCAGCCTTTAAGGCGGCGGCGCCTGCCTTGGCGGCCATGCAGGGCGCCACCGGCACGTTGGCAGATCCCGCGGGCTACAACGCGGCCACTGCCCAACGCACCGCCGATGCCTTAGGCAAGGTGCTGACGCGCGATCAAGCCACGGCAGCCGGCTTGGTGAATACGCCAGCCAAGCCTGCGAACGCGTCCATGGATCAAAACGTCCAAGACGCCCAGGCCCACGGCTTCCCCCAAGATCTCGGCTGGTTCTACAACCAGGTGCGCAACAAAGGCCCCTGGGACTACAAGCAGCAGGGCGCGCAGTACCAGAACTTCGGCAACTTCAATTTCGGCTTGACCGCCGCCGCCATGGGAATACCCGAAAGCGTGGCTTTGCGCGGGGCCGGATGGGCGCAGCAACGTGCTGGTACGTCCGAACCTGCCAACGGCAATCCGTGGGACTTGAACGACGGGCCCTACGGCGACGACCCCGCCGACCAGACCCAGATCAAGGCGGGTTACGACTACTACAATTCCGGCCTGTGGCGCATCTGGAACGATTGAGCACAGGGACACCAACGCCCGAATGGCGTGCATCCTTACACGCCGTCGTCGCGATCGCGCTGATCGCTCTTACGGGATGCAAGCCCATGGCTTCACACGATGAAGTGGTCCGATTGACCTCGCCGGGCAGCCCGCCGCTGGACGCGCTGCTGGTGGAGGTCAATACCGGCGCCACAGACACCTTCAAATACGACCTGTTCGTTGTTCCCAAAGGCTCCGCCGCCTCCGGCACGCCGACCGCCACGCTGGTTGGCGCCACCCGGAACGCCCAAGCGTACGGGGCCAACCTGCGCTGGCAAGGCCCTGCCCATCTGCGGGTGGAGTATCTTCAAGCGCGATCGGTACAGGGGGGAGGCACCACGGAGGTGGGCGGTCAGGCCGTCCAGGTGGAATTGGTGTCTGGTGTGACCGACCCCAGCGCGCCCTCCGGTGGCATGGACTACAACCTGCGCAAGCCCCCTTCTTCAGCCCCCCCACGCTGACCTGGCACCGGCACGGCGCGGTCATCGCGAAATCGCAACGCCACGACAGGGCACCGGGCGCCGACGTGTTGAGCAAGTACCGGACAACGCCTTTGGGGCGATGAGCAGAACGCAACGCTGGAATAAGCACTCCAAAAACAGGAGCTGGCTGCGCAGATGGATTTAAGGCCAAGGGCTATTTGGCCCAGAACCACCATCAACGGCGGCACCGTGCGAAGAGCCGGCGCCAGCCGTTGCGAGGCCCTGCCGGGTCGCGTAGACGCCAGTGCCCGGGTGCTGGCGTCATCCATGCGCTTGCTATAAGTTCAGAAGCTGTCCGCGCAAGTGGTTGTAGGGCCAGCGCCACTTTTCTCCCTCAACCCAGCTTTTCACCGCACGCCCGTTCGGTTTTTACCCAGCCGCTGTGGTCGGACCTGTGGACAACGGCGTGGACAAGCCGCGCAGGCAGCGCCCAGCCTGGGCTGGCGGGCGGTGCTTAAAGAACAGGCAGGTGCTTGCCGGTGCGGCGCGGGTCGCAGGATGGCGGACGGCCAGGCGCTTAGGCGAGGCGATTGGTCGATCCTGAATTCATAGCTGCCCGCGCAAGTGGTTGTAGGGCCAGAAGGCGTTTTGGCTCAAAAAGGCCGATCAACCGCGGCGCCGGGCGGCGCGGCGCAGTTCGCGCAAGTCGGCGTCCAGCGCGCGGCGGGCCTGGGCCAGAGCGTGGCGCTCGCGCCAGGCGTTGGCCTGGGCCAGCAGGTGCGACGCACCGCCGATGACGCCTTTGCGGCGGCGGCCCAGGCGGGCGACGGCTTCGCTGCGGGCGACGCGCGTGCCCTGCCACAACCAGCGCGCACCCTGGCGGGCTGCGCCGCTGCCCAGCAAGGCCAGGCCCACGCCGCGGGCGCTGCGGCGCGGCAAGGCGTCGACCCCCGCGGCGCTGGCGGCGTTCGCGGCCGCCGACGCGGCGGCGTTGACGTCACCCGCCACGCGGCGTTGCTGCTGCCCGATCAGGCCGCGCAGGCCGGTGCGGACGTCGGCCATGGCTTCTGCCCGCGCTTCGCCGCCGCGCGGGCGCAGCAAAAAGTAGCTGGCGACGCCGACGGCGGCGGCGATAGCCAGGTCTTTGCCGCGCACGTTGTCGACGGCCTCTGCCAACGCATTGCCCACCAGGGCGGTGGGGCGCAGGTTGCGCG
>JAEZWW010000088.1 GCA_023442945.1 Pseudomonadota bacterium
AACAGGACAGTGAAACGCCTTAGCGCCGATGATAGTGCGGATTCCCGTGTGAAAGTAGGACATCGTCAGGCTATTACAGCCCAGCAAACGCCCAGTCTCACATCGAGACTGGGCGTTTCGCTTTGTGTTTTTGAAAAATACCCTCAGGTCAGAGAAATGCGCCGGGAGATATCCGCTTTAGGGACTGATCCGGCGCGCCCTTGCTCGCAGACCACTAGAATCGCTCCATGATCTCGAGAGAACCTACGATCGAACGCCTGCAAACCGCAAGCGATCTGCTGCTGACCCCCTTTGGCCTGACCGAGTCCGATCTGGCCAAAACCCTCGGTGTCATCGCCCAGCACCGCGTGGACGACGCCGACCTGTATTTCCAGTACACGCGTGCCGAAGGCTGGAGCCTGGAAGAAGGTATCGTCAAGACCGGCAGTTTCTCGATCGACCAGGGCGTGGGCGTGCGCGCAGTGGCCGGTGAGAAGACCGCCTTCGCCTATTCGGACGACATTTCCCTGGCGTCCCTGACCGATGCCGCGCAGACCGTGCGCGCCATCAGCAGCGCGGCGCAAACCGGGCGTGTCAAAGTGCCCAAGCGCCAGCTCGCGCGCGGGCGCAAGCTGTACCCCGGCTTGGACCCCATCAGCACGCTCGACAGCACGGCCAAGGTGCAGTTGCTGGAGCGCGTGGAAAAGCTCGCGCGCGCCAAGGACCCTCGCGTCGTGCAGGTCATGGCCGGTCTGGCCAGCGAATACGACGTGGTTCTCGTCGCGCGTCTGGACGGCACCCTGGCCGCTGACGTTCGCCCCTTGGTGCGCGTGTCCGTTACCGTGATTGCCGAGCAGAACGGCCGGCGCGAAATCGGCTCCTACGGCGGCGGTGGCCGCTTCGGCTTGGCGTACTTCGATGATGCGCTGCTCGGCCGCTACGTGGATGAAGCCGTGTCGGCGGCCCTGACCAATCTGGAATCGCGCCCGGCGCCGGCAGGCGAGATGACCGTGGTGCTCGGTCCCGGTTGGCCCGGCGTGCTGCTGCACGAAGCGGTAGGCCACGGCCTGGAGGGTGACTTCAATCGCAAGGGCTCCAGCGCGTTCACCGGTCGCATCGGTCAGCGTGTCGCGGCCAAGGGCGTGACGGTGCTGGACGACGGCACGATCGCCGACCGCCGCGGCAGCCTGAACGTGGACGACGAAGGCCACGCCACGCAGAAAAACGTGCTGATCGAAGACGGCATCTTGAAGGGCTATATCCAGGACGCGATGAACGCGCGCCTGATGGGCGTCAAACCGACCGGCAACGGCCGGCGCGAAAGCTACGCCCACATCCCCATGCCGCGCATGACCAACACCTACATGCTGGGCGGCGAACGCGACCCGCGCGAGATCGTGGCCAGCATCAAGAAGGGCTTGTACGCCACCAACTTCGGCGGCGGCCAGGTCGACATCACCAGCGGCAAGTTCGTGTTCTCGGCCAGCGAAGCCTATTGGGTGGAAAACGGCAAGATCCAGTACCCCGTCAAGGGCGCCACCATCGTCGGTAGCGGTCCCGAATCGCTCAAGAAGATCAGCATGATCGGCAACGACATGGCGCTGGACTCGGGCGTGGGGACTTGCGGCAAAGAAGGCCAGAGCGTGCCCGTGGGCGTCGGCCAGCCGACCTTGCGCATCGACGGCCTGACGGTGGGCGGCACGGCCTGAGCGCCGTCTTCGCTTTGCGCGATTTTATGAAGAATCGGCCTCTGGCCCTACAGCCAGCGGCGCAGGCAGCTATGCAAAATATAGCGAACGACTCCCTCAATAGCGCCAGTCTCAAGCTGTCACACGCGGCCCGCACGGCGTGTGCTACAGTTGAACGGTCATGAACAAGCGCATCGCTTTCGGTTTTTACTTTTGGTTCTCGGTCCCAGGCGGACGAGAGGCCCAGGTGTAAGCACAGCGACCAGCGACCTCCCGACAAAACCGCCGCAGCGAAAGCCCGGCGGTTTTTTTGTGCCCGATCCGCGCGATTCCGCGCCCAACCGAGTCAACGAAGGAAGAACCCCGATGAACGCCAAAGCTGTGCAAGACATGGACATCCGCCCCTCGACACCCGAGCGCACCAGCCAGACCGACGACGAGCGCATCAAGGACATCACCGTGCTTCCCCCGCCAGACCACCTGATCCGCTTCTTCCCTATCCGCGGAACACCCGTCGAGTCGCTGATATCCAACGCCCGCAAGTCCATCCGCAAGATCCTGAACGGCAAAGACGACCGCTTGTTGGTCATCATCGGCCCGTGTTCCATCCACGACCCTGAGGCCGCGCTGGACTACGCGCGCCGCCTCAAACCTTTGCGCGACAAGTACGCCGACACGCTGGAAGTGGTGATGCGCGTGTATTTCGAAAAGCCGCGCACCACCGTCGGCTGGAAGGGCCTGATCAACGACCCGTACCTGGACGAAAGCTACCGCATCGACGAAGGCCTGCGCATCGCGCGCCAGCTGCTGATCGACATCAACCGCATCGGCCTGCCCGCCGGCAGCGAATTCCTGGACGTGATCTCGCCCCAGTACATTGCCGATCTGATCAGCTGGGGCGCCATCGGCGCGCGCACCACCGAAAGCCAGGTCCACCGCGAGCTGGCCAGCGGCCTGTCGGCGCCCATCGGCTTCAAGAACGGCACCGACGGCAACATCCGCATCGCGACCGACGCCATTCAGGCGGCCGCGCGCGGCCACCACTTCCTGTCGGTGCACAAGAACGGGCAGGTGTCCATCGTCCACACCGACGGCAACAAGGACTGCCACGTCATCCTGCGCGGCGGCAAAGCGCCCAATTACGACGCCGAAAGCGTGGGCGCGGCCTGCAAGGACCTGGCCGCCGCCAAGCTGCCCGCCACGCTGATGGTCGATTGCAGCCACGCCAACAGCCTGAAGCAGCATGAAAAGCAGCTCGACGTCGCACGCGACGTGGCGGCGCAGATCGCCGGCGGCTCGCAGCAGATCTTCGGCGTGATGGTGGAAAGCCACATCCACGCCGGGGCGCAGAAGTTCACGCCCGGCAAGGACGACGTCGGCGCGCTGGAATACGGCAAGAGCATCACCGATGCGTGCCTGGGCTGGGAGGGCTCGCTGGAGCTGCTGCAGGTGCTGGACGACGCCGTCCGCGCCCGTCGCCAGCGCCGCTGACGCCGGCTGGCCGGTGCTGCCTTTGGCGCGCTGTTCGCGCGTGCGGGCCGCGCCGGTGCGGGCCTTGCCGGGCCGCTTGCGGTGCTTTTACTCGCTTCTTGGCAGGAATTTTTGCTATCAATAGAGAAGCTGCTCGCGCAGATCGTTCTAAGGCTGAAGGCCGAAATGGCATGAATTTCTGGCCTTCTGCCACCGCAATGCCCGCGCATCGGCTACAGTCGCCGCACCGCTGATCCATGAAGAAAGATTGCCATGCAAAGTGAAGTGCGCGTCATCCAGGACGAACGCCAGGAATGGACTTTTGCACTGGACCACCAACCGCCCATGACGCAGGAAGAAGGCCGCGACTGGCTGGACGCGCAATTCGTTGCGCTGGGCAGTGAGCCGCTGCGCCCCACCGGCAAGCTGCTGCTGGCCGACAAGGTCCTGGTGGTCGCGCGCGACGCCGGTCCGGCCAAGCTGAGCGACCCCGCCTGGGGCGCCGACTTCGCCCGCGCCGCCAGCGCAGCGCTGGCGCGGCCCGTGGTCTCGGTCGACCTGCGCGCGATGACGGTGTCGTACTGAGCGTTCTTTGAAAGAAAAGCGCCGCGGGCCCTAGATCCGATTGCGCGGCCAGCTACTGAATTAAGAGCGACCCGCCTGAGCCGATGCGCTTGGAGGGCGCCCGTCGCGGCCGCCTGTTGAGCCCGCCGTTGGTGACTTCAGCGCTTCTAGCAGCTTCCCGTGCACGCCGCCAAAGCCGCCGTTGCTCATGCACAGCAGGTGGTCGCCCGCGCGCACGGCGGCCAGCACCTGGCGCAGCAGCGTGTCGATGTCGGGTGCGACCTGGGCGCGTTCGCCCATGGGCGCCAGCGCGGCCGTGGCGTTCCAGTCCAGACCGCCGCTGTGGCAAAACGCCAGGTCGGCCTGCTCCAGCGACCAGGGCAGTTGGCTCTTCATGGTGCCCAGCTTCATGGTGTTGCTGCGCGGCTCGAAGATGGCGAGGATGCGCTGGTCTTGCTTGCCCGCCGCGTTCAGCTGGCGGCGCAGCCCATCGACGGTGGTGCGGATCGCCGTCGGGTGGTGCGCGAAATCGTCGTACACCGTGACGTCGCCGCCGCCCCATGCCACACTGCCGCGCACTTCCATGCGGCGGCGCACGTTTTGGAAGCTGCCCAGCGCGGCGCAGGCCACGGCGGGCGGCACGCCGACATGCTCGGCCGCGGCGATGGCGGCCAGCGCGTTCAGCTGGTTGTGCGTACCCGACAACGACCAGGTGACGCGGCCGACGGGCACGTCGCGCAGGCGCACTTCAAAGTCGCTCGGCTCGCCATGCGCGCTGAAGTCGCTGACCGTGCTGCCAAAGCCACGCCGCTCGCTCCAGCAGCCTTGCGCCAGCACGCGCGTCAGGCTTTCTTCCAGGTCGTTGACGACCACGCGGCCAATGGGCGGCACGGTGCGCACCAGGTGGTGGAACTGGCGCTCGATCGCGGCCAAGTCGTCAAAGATGTCGGCGTGGTCGAACTCCAGGTTGTTCAGCACCGCCGTGCGCGGGCGGTAGTGGACGAACTTGCTGCGCTTGTCGAAGAAGGCGGTGTCGTATTCATCGGCCTCGATAACGAAACAGGCCCCCACGCTGCGCGGCTGCGCCTGCTGCGCTGCCCCCCGGGGGGGCCGCTCGCCGCCTTGGGGGCGGCCCGGCGGTGGCTCGGTGCCGGGCGCTTCACCACCAATGCGCGCCGAAATACCAAAGTTCAATGGCACGCCGCCCACCAGAAAGCCCGGCTGCAGGCCCGCGCTTTCCAGCACCCAGGCCAGCATCGACGTGGTGGTGGTCTTGCCGTGTGTGCCGGCCACGGCCAGCACGTGGCGGCCTTGCAGCAGGTGTTCGGCCAACCACTGCGGGCCGCTGGTGTAGGGCGCGCCGGCGTCCAGGATCGCCTCCATCAGCGGGTACTTGGGCGTGCCGTCCGGCAGGTGGGCGCGGCTGACGACGTTGCCGACCACGAACACGTCCGGCTTCAGCGCCAGCTGGTCGGCGCCATAGCCTTCGATCAGCTCGATGCCCAGCGCGCGCAGCTGGTCGCTCATCGGCGGGTACACGCCCGCGTCGCAACCGGTGACGCGGTGGCCCGCCTCGCGCGCCAAGGCGGCCACACCGCCCATGAAGGTGCCGCAAATACCCAGAATGTGAATGTGCATGGGCGGTGATTGTAGGCGCTGTGCGGTGCGGTGATTTCAAGCGATTGGGGCCGCCAGCCGGCGCCGGATCTGCACAGGCAGCTTTCATTCCGATAGCGGAAGCGGTGACTGGCGGTTACCGCTATGGGTCAGGGCTCGGCCGGACTGCGTCGCTTGATGCGTGGGCAAAGTCGGACGGTGTGCGCGGTTGGCGCGCGCTGTGTGTCCCGCATGACGCGGCTGACGCCCCGCCGGGTCCATCTGCTGGCGGGGGACGGATGGGTGCGGTCCCTGGGCTGAGAGGTTTTTCGCCCTGTTTCCAGGCGAAATGAGCCGTTCGCCCTAATGGAATCTGCGCAGGCAGCTACCGTATTGGTAGCGAAAAAAGAGGCGGGAGGACGAGGCGGACGCCGATCGCGCACTGCGGGGCCGGTCGCCGGGTCGGCCGGGGCTGGACCGAATCGGTCGGGCGCCGCGCCCATCGCTGGCGCGGGCTGGGGGCGCCGGCGCCGCCGTCAATGCAGCTTGACGTGCGGCTCGGTGCGGCGGGTGATGGCGCGGGCGATGGTGTCCAGGATGACCTTGGGCCAGCCGTGCAGGGCCAGCTCGTGCTGCTTGTACAAGGACTTGTACATGAGCTTGGCGAACAGGCCTTCAAACACCATGTTGCCGCCGACCAGCGCGCCCATCAGGCTGCCAACGGTGCTGTAGTCCCCCAGCGAGACGAGCGAGCCGAAGTCGCGGTAGCGGAATTCGCGCAGCGGCTCGCTGGCCAGGCGCCGGCGCAGCTGGCCGAGCATGAAGCTGGCCTGCTGGTGCGCGGCCTGGGCGCGCGGCGGCACCAGCTTGTCGGTGCCCAGCCAGGGGCAGGCGGCGCAATCGCCCAGGGCGAAGACGTTGTCGTCGCGCGTGGTTTGCAGCGTGGCGTTGACCACCAGCTGGTGGATGCGGTTGGTTTCCAGCCCGTCCAGATCGGCCAGAAAGGCGGGCGCCTGCACGCCGGCCGCCCAGACGATCAAATCGGCGTCGATGCGGCGCCCGTCGGCCAGCACCACGTCGTGCGGCTCCACCGCCGCGACGCGCGCGCTGGTGTGGACTTGCACGCCCAGGTTGCGCAGCAGCTCTTCGGCCGCGCTGGACAGACGCGGCGGCAGGCCGGGCAGGATGCGGTCGGCCGCTTCAATCAAATCAATGCGCAAATCGCGGTCGACCTGGATGCGCTGCAGGCCGTAGGACACCAGTTCGCGCAGCGTGTGGTGCAGCTCGGCCGCCAGCTCGACCCCGGTGGCGCCGGCGCCGATGATGGCCACGCGCAGGTGGCGCGGGGTGTCGGACACGCGATCGCCGTCCAGGTCCTGGTCGGCGCGGGAATGGGCGCGCAGCGCGGCGTTGATCAGCCGCTGGTTGAAGCGCTTGGCGTCGGGCGCGGTTTCCAGCTTGATGGCGTGCTGCGCCACGCCGGGCGTGCCGAAGTCGTTGGTCAGGCTGCCCACCGCCATGACCAACGTGTCGTAGGGCACGCGGCGTGCGTCGATCACCTGCTGGCCTTCGTCGTCGACCAGCGGCGCCAGCAGCACTTCGCGCCGGGTGCGGTCCAGCCCGACCATCTGGCCGGTGCGGTATTCAAAGTGGTGCCAATGCGCCTGGGCCAGGTAGTCCAGCTCGTGCGCGTCCATGTTCATGCTGCCGGCGGCGATCTCGTGCAGCTTGGGCTTCCAGACATGGGTGCGGGCGCTGTCGATCAGCGTGACGGCCACGCGCCCGCGCTTGCCCAGCGTGTCGCCCAGGCGCGTGGCCAGCTCCAGCCCGCCAGCGCCGCCCCCCACGATGACCACCTGGTGCGGCGTGCCCGGCGCGCGCACCGGCACCGGCAGCGGGGCGCTGGCGGCGGTGGAGGCGTCGGTGTCGTTCATGGTCGGCCGTTGGGGTGGGCGCGCCGCTTACTGGGGAAACTGCTGGCGCAGTTGCAGCTTATAGAACTTGCCGGTGGACGTGCGTGGGACGGCGTCGATGGTTTCGTAGCGCTCGGGCAGCTGCCATTTGGCGAAACCCCTGTCGGTCAGCAGGGCGTTCAGCGCCTCGGGCGTGGCGCTTTCGCCGGGTTTGAAGGCGACGCAGGCCAGCGGGCGCTCGCCCCATTTGTCGTGCGGGATGGCGATGACCGCGGCCTCGGCCACGGCCGGGTGGGCCATGAGCGCGTTTTCCAGGTCGACCGAGCTGATCCATTCGCCGCCGGACTTGATCAGGTCCTTGGTGCGGTCGCTGATGCGCATGAAGCCCATTGCGTCCACGCTGGCCACGTCACCGGTGCGCAACCAGCCGTCGGCGCTGAATTTGTCCTCGGGCGAGCCGACGTTGTAGTAACCGCCGGTGATGAAGGGCCCGCGCACCTGCACTTCGCCCACGCTGGTGCCGTCCCAGGGCTGGTCCTGCCCGTCGTCGTCGCGCGTGCGCAAATCGACCAGGGGCGCGGGCACGCCGGCCATGGCGGCGCGGCGGTAGCGCTCGTCCATCGGGGCGTCCTTCAGCTCGGACTTCACGTAAGACACGGTGGCCAGCGGCGAGGTTTCTGTCATGCCCCAGCCCTGCATCAGCCACACGCCGTGGCGGTCGAAGGCGCGAATCAGCGACTCCGGCACCGCCGCACCGCCGACCAGCGAGCGCATGCCGGCCGGCAGTTGCCAGCGCCCATGGTTGGGCGAGTCGGGTTTGAGCGAAGCCTCGTAGGTCTGGATCATCCCCAGCCAGATGGTCGGCACGCCCAGCGACAGGGTCGGCGGCTCCTGCTGGATCAGGTCCAGCAGGTCGTCCGGGTGCAGGTGCGGGCCAGGGAAGACCAGCTTGGCGCCCATCATCACGGCGCCGTAGGGCATGCCCCAGCTGTTGGCGTGGAACATGGGGGTGACGGGCAGCACCACATCGCTGCCGCGCAGCGCCCAGAAGTCGGCCAGGCTGGCGACCAGGGTGTGCAGCACGGTGGAGCGGTGCGAATACACCACGCCCTTCGGGCGGCCGGTGGTGCCGGACGTGTAGCACATGGACACCGGGTCGTCCTCGTGGTGCTCGGCGTACTGGAAGCCGTCCGGGTCAGCGCCGGCCAGCAGCGCTTCGTAATCGGTAAACCCTGCCGGCACCGGGGCGCCGGAGAAGGGCACGACAAACACCTCTTCAAACGGGTGCAAGTGCTTGAACTGCTCGTACAAGGGCAGCAGCACGTCGTCGATGATCAAAAAGCGGTCGCCTGCGTCGGCGGCGATCCAGCCGATTTCTTCGGGCGACAGGCGCAGGTTGAGCGTGTGCATCACCCCGCCCGCGGCCGGGATGCCGAAGTAAGCCTCCAGGTGGGCGTGGTGGTTCCAGCACAGGGTCGCGACGCGCTCGCCTTTTTGTAGCTGCTTGCGCTGGAGGGCACTGCCCAGGGCGCGTGTTCGGCGGAAAAAGTCGCCGTACGTGTGGCGCACCAGGGATTTGTCCGGGCGGCGCGAAACGATCTCGTTGGTCGGGAAGAGCCGGCCCGCGCGCTCCAGCAGGTGGTTGAGCGAGAGCGGGACCTGCATCATCGTCGTGTCCAAGGCTGTCTCCTTTTGTTTTAACCGTTAGGGGCTTAGCCGCCACTTTACGGGATGGCGGCGCCAGACAGGCAGAATCGGGCCCATGGAAACCCTGACACATGAGATCGCCGCGCACGCTGCGCGCCTGGTGGTCGAAGAAGGGCTGGACTACGGTGCCGCCAAGCGCCGCGCGCTCAAAACGATGGGCGTGCCGCCGCGCACCGCCTTGCCCGACAACGACCTGGTCGAAGCCGAGGTGCGCAGCTACATCGCGCTGTTCCACGGCGACACCCAGCCGGCCGAACTGGCCGCGCTGCGCCGCCTGGCCCTGCTGTGGATGGAGCGGTTGGCGGAATTCCGCCCGCACATCGCCGGCGCGGTCTGGAACGGTACGGCAACGCGCCTGTCCGACATCTATCTGCAGCTGTTCTGCGACGACCCCAAGTCCGCCGAGATCGCGCTGATCGACAACCGCGTGGCCTACGACGCGCGCAGCGTGACGGGCTTCAACGGCGCACAGGTGGAGGCGCTGAGCTTCACCAGCCCGTCGCCAGAGCTGGGTGAGCCGATCGGCGTGCACCTGATGATCCACGACCACGACGATTTGCGCGGCGCCCTCAAGCCTGGCAGCCAAGGCCGCGCCCCGCGCGGCGACGCCCGGGCGCTGGCGCGCCGCATGCAGGAGGAGGCCACCGAGCCATGACGACCCCGTCCTCCCCCCACACCGACCCGATCAACAGCGCCGCAGCGCCCGCACCCGGCGCGCGCTCACGCCGCTGGGCCATGGGCGCCGTCGCTGTGCTGGCCGCTGCGGCCGGCGCGGGTCTGGCCATCAAGCGCTACACGCCGGATGACGTGGTTGACGCCGAATTGGCCGACTTCTGGCAGCGCAGCTTCCCCACGCCCGACGGCGGCACCCTGGCGCTCAGCAGCCTGCGCGGCCAGCGCCTGCTGATCAACTTCTGGGCCACCTGGTGTCCGCCGTGTGTGGAGGAATTGCCGCTTCTCAGTGCCTTCTACAACGAAAACAAGGCCAACGGCTGGCATTTGCTGGGATTGGCCGTGGACAAGGCCGCGCCGGTCACGCAATTCCTGGCCCGCGCGCCGGTCAGCTTTCCCGTCGCGCTGGCTGGATTGGAGGGGACGGAGCTGAGCCGAACGCTGGGCAATAACGTCGGCGCACTGCCTTTTTCGGTGCTGTTCGATGCAGATGGGCGCATTCACCAGCGCAAGATCGGCCAATTGGACGCGGCGGAATTGGCGCGCTGGAAGAGCTGACCCGCGCCGTTAGCGCAAGGCCGTCTGCAGCGCCAAAATGCGGCTTCAGGATGTCAGCGGACGTCAGAAAGTCCCGTGGCATTCGCCGAAATTGAAACCAAATTATCAGAAATACGGCGAAATTGAGTTAAATTCGTACGTTTTCCAATTCCACAGGCAGTTTCATGGACCTGCGCAAACTCAAGACCCTGATTGACCTCGTCTCCGAATCCAATGTGTCGGAGCTCGAGATCACCGAAGCCGAAGGCAAGGTGCGCATTGTCAAGGCAGGGCAGGCACCGATCCAGGCCGTGTACGCGCCCGTCGCGGCACCGGTCGCGGTGCCCCAGGCTGCGGCCGCCCCGGCCCCAGCCGCCGCAGCGACCGACGCCGCCGCACCCGCCGCGGCCCCGGTGACCAACGGCTTCATCGTCAAGTCGCCCATGGTCGGCACTTTCTACCGCTCGGCCAGCCCGGGCGCCAAGGCCTTTGTTGAAGTGGGTGCACAGGTGAAAGAGGGCGACACGCTCTGCATCATTGAAGCAATGAAGATCCTCAACGAGATCGAAGCCGAAAAGTCCGGCACCGTGACCCAGATCCTGGGCGAAAACGGCCAGGCCGTGGAGTACGGCCAACCGCTGTTCGTGATCGAGTAAGTGGACGGCGGCGCACACACTCTGGCGCCGCGCACCCGGACTGACGGGTGCACGGCGGCGTGCGGTGTGGTTGGCGCCGGTTCGGCTTTGCCATTCCAATCAGTCTTCGTCGCTGGCGGCCCCGTGGCCGCCGGGCCCGCTGCGCTCCGCTGGGGCGCGCGGACTTCCCCCAGGGCGACGGGACGCGGGAGATCCCATGTTTAAGAAGATTCTGGTTGCCAACCGCGGCGAGATTGCCCTGCGCGTGCAGCGCGCCTGCCGCGAGCTGGGCATCAAGGCCGTGATGGTCTATTCCGAGGCCGACAAGGACGCCAAGTACGTGCGCCTGGCCGACGAGGCCGTGTGCATCGGCCCGGCGCCGTCGGCGCAGAGCTACCTCAACATGCCGGCCATCATCTCGGCCGCCGAGGTGACGGACGCGGAAGCGATCCACCCCGGCTACGGCTTTTTGAGCGAGAACGCCGGCTTTGCCGAGCGGGTCGAGAAAAGCGGCTTCCAGTTCATCGGCCCCACGCCCGAGTCGATCCGCATCATGGGCGACAAGGTGTCGGCCAAGCAGGCCATGATCAAGGCCGGCGTGCCTTGCGTGCCTGGCTCGGATGGCGAATTGCCGGAAGACCCGGCCGCCATCCGCAAGATCGCCAAGTCGATCGGCTACCCCGTCATCATCAAGGCGGCGGGCGGCGGCGGCGGGCGCGGCATGCGCGTGGTGCACACCGAAGCGGCGCTGATCGGCGCGGTGCAGATGACCAAGGGTGAGGCCGCTGCGGCCTTCAACAACCCGGCGGTCTACATGGAGAAGTTCCTCCAGAACCCGCGCCACATCGAGATCCAGGTGCTGGCCGACAAGTACCGCAATGCCGTCTACCTGGGCGAGCGCGACTGCTCCATGCAGCGGCGCCACCAGAAGGTGATTGAAGAGGCGCCGGCGCCGGGCATTCCGCGCCGCCTGATCGAGCGCATTGGCGACCGCTGCGTGGCCGCGTGCAAGAAGATCGGCTACCGCGGTGCGGGCACGTTCGAGTTTCTGTACGAGAACGGCGAGTTCTATTTCATCGAGATGAACACCCGCGTGCAGGTGGAGCACCCGGTGACCGAGCTGATCACCGGCGTCGACATCGTGCGCACCCAGATCATGGTGGCCGCGGGCGAAAAGCTGCCCTTCACCCAGCGCCAGATCCAGATCAAGGGCCACGCCATCGAATGCCGCATCAACGCGGAAGACCCGTTCAACTTCACGCCCTCGCCGGGGCGCATCACCACCTGGCACGCGCCGGGCGGCCCGGGCGTGCGCGTGGATTCGCATGTCTACGCCAACTACTTCGTGCCGCCCAACTACGACTCGATGATCGGCAAGATCATCGTCTACGGCGACACGCGCGAACAGGCGCTGGCGCGCATGCAGACGGCGCTGTCCGAGACGGTGATCGAGGGCATCAAGAGCAACGTGCCGCTGCACCGCGAGCTGATGATGGATGCGCGCTTCATGGAAGGCGGCACCAACATCCATTACCTGGAGCGCTGGCTGGAGGCGCGGCAACGCCCCGCTATGTAAGCCAAACAGGCCACTGGCCCTACAACCACCTGCGCGGCCAGCTATGAAAAAGATAGTTTCAGCATTCCAAGAAGCGCCATGTTTGAACTGCGCCTGACCTGCCCGGAAGACCGTGTCGAGCCGATCACCGACGCGCTGGATGCGCTCGACGCGCTGAGCGTGTCGGTGGAAGACGCCGACGCCGACACCGACGCCGAGCGCGCGCTGTTCGGCGAGCCCGGCCTGCCGCCGCCCGCGCAAAGTTGGGCCCGCAGCCGGGTGGTCGCACTGTTCGCCACCCAAGCGGCGGCCGAAGAAGCCGCGCGTCTGCTGGCGCTGCAGGACTTCTTCGAAGGCTGCGACGTCGTCGCCATCGCTGCCGTGCCCGAGCAGGACTGGGTGCGCCTGACGCAATCGCAGTTCGAGCCCGTGCCGGTCACGCCGGAATTCTGGATCGTGCCGACCTGGCACGAGGTGCCGGCCGAAGCCCAGACCGTGATCCGCCTGGACCCGGGCCTGGCCTTTGGCACCGGCACGCACCCCACCACACGCATGTGCCTGCGCTGGATCGCCGGCCACCCGCCCACCGGTCAGCGCGTGCTGGACTACGGCTGCGGCTCCGGCATCCTGGCGATCGGCGCGGCGCTGCACGGCGCGACCGAGGTGGACGCGGTCGACATCGACGAGGCCGCCGTGGGCGCCACGCGCGACAACGCCGCGGCCAACCAGGCGCGCCTGGCTGCCGTTGGCCTGCCCGACGCGGCCAAGGGCACGTACAACACCGTGCTGGCCAACATCCTGGCCACGCCGCTCAAGGTGCTGGCGCCGCTGCTGTGCGCCCACGTCGCGCCCGGCGGCGCGCTGGTGCTGGCCGGCGTGCTGGAGCGCCAGACGGCCGAATTGCAACAGGCCTACGCCGAGTACCTGCCGCTGGAGGTGGCCGACACCGAGGACGGCTGGGTGCTGCTGGTGGCCCGCCGCCCCTGATGCGGGGCTGGGCAGCCGCGCCGCTGCCTACAATCGACGCCCAATGAGCCTGATCACGCGCTGCCCGACCTGCTCGACCTTGTTCAAGGTCGTCGCGGACCAGCTGCGCATCTCCGGCGGCTGGGTGCGCTGCGGCCACTGCCAGGAAGTCTTCGACGCGTCCGCGCACCTGATCCCGTACGAGGAAAGCCGCGCCTTGGCGCAGGCGCAAGTGCAGGCACAGCAGGAGGAGGCACCGCCGCCCCCACCACCGCCACCGCCACCACCGCCTGAGGTGTCGAC
>JAEZWW010000022.1 GCA_023442945.1 Pseudomonadota bacterium
GCCCAAGGGGGCAGACCCGAAGGCGGCCGGGCCCTGGTGCGGCGGGGGCGGGGCCACGCCCGCAGCCACGCCACCGGCGGCGCGCGGTGCCGCCGGCGCGCCGGGCGCTTACTTGATGACTTCGGCCGCTTCCTTGACCAGCGCGTCGGACAGCTTCACACCCTGCTTTTCAGCCGCGCCAGGGTTGACCACCAGCGACATCTTCGAGCCCACTTCCGGCACGATGGCGCCCGGCTTGGTGCCTTTGAGGATGCGGTCCACCACCTTGCCGGTCTGGCGGCCCAGGTCGTAGTAGTTCATGCCCAGGGCGGCGGTGGCGCCGCGCTTGACGGAGTCGGTGTCGGCGGCGACCAGGGGCAGCTTGGCTTCTTCGGCCACGCGCACCATGGATTCGTAGGCCGACACGACGTTGTTGTCGGTGGTGGTGTAGATCACGTCGACCTTGCCGACCAGGCTCTTGGCGGCCGAGGGGATGTCCACCGTGCGCGGCGCGGCGGCTTCAACCACGCTCATGCCGCGCTTTTGCAGCTCGGTCTTCAGCTCTTTGAGCACGATGGTGGAGTTGACCTCGCCCGGGCTGAAGACGTAGCCCACGCGCTTGGCGCCCGGCTTGACCTTGAGCAGCAGGTCCATCTGCGCGGCCAGCGGCAGCGCGTCGGACACGCCGGTCACGTTGGTGCCCGAGGCCTTCCAGTCCTTGACCAGCTTGGCGGCGACCGGGTCGGTCACGGCGGTGAAGACCACGGGGATGGTCTTGCTGGCGGCCACGGCGGCCTGGGCGCTGGGCGTGGCGATGGCGACGATGGCGTCGACCTTGTCCCCGGCGAACTTGCGCGCGATCTGGCCCGCGGTGGCGGTGTTGCCCTGCGCGCTCTGGTAGCTCAGCTTGAGGTTCTTGCCCTCTTCCCAGCCGAGCGCCTTCAGCTCGTCCTGCACGCCTTTGCGCACCGAATCGAGCGCCGGGTGATCGACGATGGCGGTGATGCCAATGGACTTGGTGCCGGTCTGGGCCTGGGCCCAGGACGTGGCGCCCAGGGCGGCCACGGCGGCCAGGGTGACGACGGCCAGACGGCGGGATGCGGTACGTGTCATGGGGGCAGCAACCTTTGTGCAAAGAGAGGACAAGCCTGGGATGTTCTCACAAGCGGATACAGGCAGCGAGCGTTGGCCATGGCTTCTCCTGATTTGATAGCTGCTTGCGCAGATTTATGTAGGGCCAGAGGCCGATTTCATTGATTTTTCGCCTTCCCACAGCCCGCGGCAGCCAGGGCGGCCACAGAAGCGCCAGCGCCCCGCTTCATGCCAAAAACGCCGCAAATGTTGACATCTACATGCATTTGTAAATATAATAGAGGGCTTCGCCAACGGGGCGCGGCGGTCCATCCGCTCTTTTCCCCGCTGGCCGGGCGGCCACGCCGCCCATGATTTTGGTGGACTTGCTGCGCGCACCACGCCGCACATCGCCCACCCGCGGGCCTCTTGGCGCCCGCGTGAAAAACCCCATTACCCACAACCGGGCCCCGGCATTCGCACAGGCTTTCGTTGTCGGCGTCATTGGCGTCGTCTTTTGCAGCGCAGACCCCCTGCCGTGGCTGGTTCCATCCGGAGGATTCACCGTGGCCAAACAAATCGAGATTGACCACCTGTTCAAGGTGTTCGGCGACGCGCCCGAAGGCGCGCTCGCCCTGGCGAGCCAGGGCCTGTCCAAACAGGCCATCGTGGCCCAGACCGGCCAGTCGATTGGCGTGTTCGACGCCAGCTTCACCATCGAGGCGGGCGAGATCTTCGTCGTCATGGGCCTGTCCGGCTCGGGCAAATCGACGCTGGTGCGTATGCTCAACCGGCTGATCGAGCCCACGGCCGGCCGCGTCGTGGTCGACGGCGAGGACATCGCCCAGTACAACGACGCCCAGCTGCGCGAGTTCCGCCGCAAGCACATCAGCATGGTGTTCCAGTCGTTCGCTCTGTTGCCGCACCTGACGGTGCTGCAGAACACCGCCTTCGGGCTGGAGCTGGCCGGCATCCCCAAGGGCGAGCGCGACGCCGCCGCCCGCGACGCGCTGGAGCAGGTCGGCCTGGCCGTGTGGGCCGACAGTTACCCGGACGAGCTGTCCGGCGGCATGCAGCAGCGCGTGGGCCTGGCGCGCGCGCTGGCGGCCGACCCGTCGATCCTGCTGATGGACGAGGCGTTTTCCGCGCTCGACCCCATCATCCGCACCGAAATGCAGGACGAGCTGCTGCGCCTGCAGCAGATCAAGCGCCGCACCAACGTCTTCATCTCGCACGATCTGGACGAGGCCATGCGCATCGGCGACCACATCGCCATCATGAAAGACGGGCAGGTGGAGCAGGTCGGCACGCCGGAAGACATCCTGCGCCAGCCGGCCAACGACTACGTGCGCCAGTTCGTGCGCGGCGTGGACGCGGCCGCCGTGTTCAAGGCCGCCGACATCGCGCGCAAGACGCAGGTCGAGGTGTCCGAAAGCCCCACGCGCGGCTGCCGCCCGGCCCTGAAGCGCCTGCAGGACCAGGACCGAGAATGGGCTTACGTGGTGGACACGCGCCACCAGTACCTGGGCGCCGTGTCGGCCGATTCGCTGCGCGCCGCCCTGCATGGGCACGAGGGCCCGCTGGGCCTGCGCCACGCCTTCGTCACCGAGGTCGAGCCGGTCGCCGCCGACACCCCCATCGCCGACCTGTACAGCCGCATGGTCACGCAGCCTGCGCCGCTGCCGGTGGTGGCCGAGGACGGCCGCTTCGTCGGCACGATCAGCAAGAACACGCTGCTGAAGTTCCTCGACCCGACCACCGACCCGCGCGGCAACCCGCTGCCCGAGCCGGCCGAAGCCGCCGCCCCTGCCGCCGAGCCCGAAGCCGCGCTGAGCGCGTGAGCCCGGCCCGTTTGACGCCCTGAATTTTCTGGAGAGTCCGCCATGAGCACGACCGACACATCCACCCCCACTTCCTCTACCTTCACCGACCCGTACCAGGCCGCGCCCACCGACGGCGGCGCCACCTGGTTGGGCGGCCCCGACGCCAGCGCCGCCGCACCCATGGCCGAAGCCGCTGCCTCGGCACCTTCCACCTTCCACGACCCCTACCAGGCCGCGCCGGTCGACGCGCACCCGGCGTGGCTGGGCGGCCCGCAGGCTGTCACCCAGGACGTGAGCGGGTCGGGCAGCGGCCTGGCCGCCGCCGGTGACGCGCCCGCGCAAGCGGCCCAGGCCGCCGACAGCGGCGCCCACACGGTGGCCGGCTGGTTCGACGGCGCGCTGCCGGTGCAGGGCTGGATCAACGACGGCCTGGGCTGGTTTGTCGACCACTTCCGCCCCGCCTTCCAGGCGCTGCGCCAGCCGGTCGATGCGCTGCTGGGCGGCGTGGAAGCGGCGCTGCTGTACCCGCCCACGTTGGTGATGATCGGCCTGCTGTCGCTGCTGGCCTGGCAGCTGGCGGGCGCGCGCATGGCCATCTTCACGGTGGTGTCGCTGCTGGTGATCGGCCTGCTGGGCATCTGGAACGAAGCCATGGTGACGCTGTCTCTGGTGCTGACCGCGCTGTCCTTCTGCGTGCTGATCGGCGTGCCGCTGGGCATCTGGCTGGCGCGCAGCGAACGCGCCAACCGCCTGGTGCGCCCGTTGCTGGACGCGATGCAGACCACGCCGGCCTTCGTCTACCTGGTGCCGGTGGTGATGCTGTTCGGCATCGGCAACGTGCCGGGCGTGATCGTGACCATCATCTTCGCGCTGGCGCCGCTGGTGCGCCTGACCAACCTGGGCATCCGCCAGGTGCGCCCGGACCTGGTGGAAGCGGCCACCGCCTACGGCGCCTCGCCCTGGCAGCTGCTGACCAAGGTCCAGCTGCCGCTGGCCATGCCGTCGATCATGGCGGGCATTAACCAGGCGCTGATGCTGAGCCTGTCGATGGTGGTCATCGCTTCGATGATCGCCGTGGGCGGCCTGGGCCTGATGGTGCTGCGCGGCATTGGCCGTTTGGACATGGGCCTGGCCAGCGTGGGCGGCCTGGGCATCGTGATCCTGGCCATCGTGCTGGACCGCCTGACGCAGGCGCTCAGCCAGCCGCAGCGCCATGGGCAGAGCTGGGCCACGCGCGGCCCGATCGGTCTGGTGCGGCGCGCGCTGGTGCGCCGCCCGGCCAGCGCCGCGGGCGATGCGCCCGCCGCCACCGCCCATCCGCAGGCCCAGCCGGCCTGAGCCCCGCATTTGAAGGAATCGCCATGAACACCGTTTTGTCCCTCCGCGCCCCGCGCTGGCGCGCCGCCGGCACCGCCCTGCTGGCGCTGACCCTGGCCGCCGCCGCGGCCCCGTCTTTCGCCGCCGACCCCAACCAACCCGGCAAGGGCGTGCGCGTGCAGCCGCTGAAAAGCACCATCGCCGAAGAAACCTTCCAGACCCTGCTGGTGATGAAGGCGCTGGAGCGCCTGGGCTACGACGTGCAGCCGATCCGCGAGGTCGAGTACCCGACCGCCCACCTGGCCATCGCCAACGGCGACGCCACCTTCCTGGCCGACCACTGGCAGCCGCTGCACGACGACTACTACAAGAACTCGGGCGGCGACGCCAAGCTGTGGCGCGACAACGCCTATTCCGCCGACGCCATCCAGGGCTACCTGGTCGACAAGAAGACCGCCGACGCCCACGGCATCACCAACCTGCAGCAGCTGTCCGACCCGGCGATTGCCAAGCTGTTCGACACCGACGGTGACGGCAAAGCGAATCTGACGGGCTGCACGCCCGGCTGGGGCTGTGAAGCGCAGATCGAAACCCAGCTGACCGCCTACAAGCTGCGCGGCACCGTGCAGCACCAGCAGGGCAGCTACCCGGCGCTGATGGCCGACGTGATCCAGCGCTACAAGGCGGGCAAGCCGATCCTGTACTTCACCTGGACGCCCTACTGGGTCAGCAGCGTGCTGGTGCCGGGCAAGGACGTGGTCTGGCTGCAGGTGCCATTCTCGGCGCTGCCGGGCGAGCAGGCCAAGCTGGACACCACGCTGCCCAACGGGCGCAACTACGGCTCGGTCATCAACACCCAGCGCATCCTGGCCAACCGCGCCTTCATCGACGCGCACCCGGACGCGGCCAAGCTGTTCAGCCTGATGAAGCTGCCGGTGACCGACATCACCGCGCAGAACAACGCCATGAACGACGGCCAGAGCCAGCCTGCCGACATCGAACGCCACACCGAAGGCTGGATCAAGGCGCATCAGGCGCTGTTCGACGGCTGGATCGAGCAGGCGCGCGCCGCCGCGGCGCGCTGAGGGCAGGGGCAGCAGCCCTCGCTGGCGCCAATTACTATTAATTTAATAGCTGGTCGCGCAGATGGTTGTAGGGCCAGGCGCCAATTTCTCTTCAAAACCCATTCCCGCCACCCGGCGCAGCGACAATCACGGCATGACCTGGCAACGCATTCTGACCCTCGTGATCGCCGTCGCCCTGGGCGCCGGTGCCTGGCGCGCCGGCGGCTGGGCCGGCCTGGCTTTGGCTGGCAGCGCCCTGGTGCTGTGGTTCATGCTGTACTACACGCGCCTGATCCAGGTGATGAAGCGCGCGGCCGACCGGCCCGTCGGCTACGTCGGCAGCGCGGTGATGCTCAACGCCAAGCTCAAGCCGCGCAAAAGCCTGCTGCACGTCATCGCCCTGACCCGGTCGCTTGGCCAGACGCTGTCGCCCGAAGGGACCGAGCCCGAGGTGTACCGCTGGACCGACCCGGGCGGCTCGCACGTCACGGCCGACTTCGAGGGCGGCAAACTCGTGCGCTGGCGCCTGGAGCGCCCGGACGTGCCCGTCGACGAAGCATCTGCGCCCGCGGTAAGCGAAAAGGTAACAGTCCTTGACGGCGCCCCGACAGCGCCCGCCGCGCCAGTCGACGCGCGAGCCCCGCAGGCATAAAATCGCCGGTTAACCTTTTGGCTGGCGCGGGCATTCTGGCGCCGGTTGACCGCGCGAGCACCGCGCACGCACCCAGGGACTTCAGAGACCGCCATGAGCACCCCACCTCTTTCGATGGCCGACCGCGACGGCAAGATCTGGTTTGATGGTCAACTGGTGGAATGGCGCGACGCCAAGATCCACGTGCTGACGCACACCCTGCACTACGGCTGCGGCGCTTTCGAAGGCGTGCGGGCGTACAACACGGTGAACGGTACCGCGATTTTCAGGTTACAAGAACACACGCAGCGCCTGTTCAACAGCGCGAAGATTCTGCGCATGCAGATTCCCTTCACCCAGGATCAGGTCAACGATGCGCAAAAGGAAGTGGTGCGCACCAACCAGTTGAAAAGCGCCTACCTGCGCCCGCTGACCTGGATCGGCTCCGAAAAGCTGGGCGTCAGCCCCAAGGGCAACACCATCCACCTGATGGTCGCGGCCTGGGAATGGGGCGCCTACCTGGGCGAAGAGGGTCTGAAGCGCGGTATCCGCGTCAAAACCAGCAGCTACAACCGCCACCACGTCAACATCACCATGACGCAGGCCAAGGCCGTGAGCAACTACAGCAACTCGATCCTCGCCAACATGGAAGCGCTGGACGACGGCTACGACGAAGCGCTGCTGCTGGACACCAGCGGCTTCGTCAGCGAAGGCGCGGGCGAGAACGTGTTTGTCGTCAAGGACGGCGTGGTCTACACGCCCGATCTGTCGGCCGGCGCGCTGAACGGCATCACGCGCAACACCGTGCTGCACATCTGCGAGGACCTGGGTATCCCACTGGTGCAAAAGCGCATCACGCGCGACGAGTGTTACATCGCCGACGAGATGTTCTTCACCGGCACGGCCGCTGAAGTCACGCCCATCCGCGAACTGGACCGCATCGAGATCGGCGCCGGCCAGCGCGGCCCGGTCACCGAGAAGATCCAGAACGCGTTTTTTGACATCGTCAACGGACGCAATCCGAAATACGCCCACTGGCTGACCAAGGTATAACTGGACCGAAGACACGGTTCAGCGCAGGCCGTCGGCCCAGCGCCCAGGCCATGCGTATCGCGCACCTGATCCTCACACGCCACTTCGCAGGCAGCGAACGCCACGCGATTGAGTTGGCCAATGCGCAGTCACGCGAGCACGACGTCGCGCTCGTCCTGCGCCGCGGCGCCGCTGGCACCCACGAAGACGCTTACGCCGACCTGGTGGACCCGCGCGTTCAGCTGGTGTTGGTGCCGGACTGGCTCCCATGGTGGCACGCGGCGCGCGCGCTGCGCCGCCTGCAACCCGACGTCGCCCACGCCCACCTCAGCGCCGCCTGCCGCGCCCTGCGTGCGGTGCCGGGCCTGTGTCTGCGCGTCGCCACCCTGCACATCCGCTACAAGCCGCAGCAGCACGCCGACCTGGACGCGCTGGTCGCCATCGCGCCCTGGCAGTTGTGCGACATCCCGGACCCGCTGCGCCAGCACACCACGCAGATCGACAACTGGATCCTGCCGCACACACCGGCCCCCGACGCCCGCGCGCGGCTGCGCGAACAGCACGGCATCCCGCAGGACGCGTGGGTGTTCGGCGCCATGGGCCGCGCCGAGGCGAGCAAGGGCTTTGACACCTTGATCGACGCTTTCGAGCAGGCGAACCTGCCCAATTGCTGGCTGGTGGTGGTCGGCCACGGCTCGTCGCTGGCCAAGCTGCAACGGCGCTCGGGTGAGCGGGTGATCACGCCCGGCTTTTCGCGCGAGCCCAAGGATTGGCTGAGCGCCTTCGACGCCTTCGTCAGCCCCGCCCGGTCAGAGCCTTTCGGCCTGGTGCTGCTGGAAGCCATGCAGGCCGGCTTGCCGATCATCGCCACCCGCACCGAAGGCGCCCTGCACCTGGCGGAGGCCATGGAACCGGTCTCGGTCCCGATCGACGACCGCGCGGCGCTGATGGCCGCCCTGGAACAGATGGCGGCCGAGCGCCCAGGTCGACGCGCCTACCCGGTCGAGCGCTTCGACGTCGCCGGCAAGCTGCGCGAGCTGGAGACCTTCTACCTGCGCGAGCTGGACCTGCAACGCCGCGTGCCCGCCGTGCGGCCCCAGGCGGCGCCCGACCCGCAGTAAAACGTTGGACAATAGCGGGATCGCCGCCGCGCTGCCCATCCTGGGCGCCGTTCAGGCCCCTTCTTTCGAACCCGTTCACCGATGAGCACGACACCCTCCGAACCGGTCACGCTGCTGGCCAAAGACCTCACGCCCCAGGGCGGCGTTTTCTGCCCCAACCCGCTGGCCAAGATGGAGTTGTGGAATGCCCATCCCAAGGTGTACCTGGACGTGGCCCACACCGGCCAGGCCAGGTGCCCGTACTGCGGGACCGTCTACCAGCTCAAGGCCGGCGAGCACGTCGCCTCGCACTGACCGGCCGCGGCCCAGGCGCCGCCTCTCTGGATCCGTTTGGCAGGCTGGCGTGACGCGGCCCGCCCCAGCCCGCCCCCGCGCACTTTGCAGCTCACCGAAGCGACCCACCTGCGACTGACCAGCCTGTCGGCCTTTCTGGTGCCGGCGCTGGCGCTGTGGCTGCCGTCCGGCTACGCCTGGGGGTGCGCCCTGTTGTTCATTGGCGCGCTGCTGGGCGCGCCCTACTGGCTGCGCTGGCCGCTTGCACGCGACACGCGCTGGCTCGCCGGCGCCGTGCTGGTGATGGCCTTGGTCTGGCTGCACGGCAGCGATTGGTCCAAAGGCATCAGTGTGCTGAACAAGCCGGTCCGCTACGCCCTGGTGATCCCCTGCCTGCTGTACCTGATGCGCTTTCCGCCGCAGCTGCGCTTTCTGTTGGCTGGCATCGCCGTCGGCGCGGCCTGCGGTGGTTTACGCGCCGTCTACGAGGTGTTCCTCCTCGGCCTGGAGCGCCCGTGGACCAGCGCAGAGAAAACCAGCAACGCCATCCAGTTGGGCAACCTGTGCGGCATGTTCGGCCTGATGTGCTGGTTGCAACTGATGGTCTATGGCCCGCGCTGGCGCTGGCCCCTGCGCTTGGCGGTGCTGGCCTGTTGCGCGCTGGGCCTGCTGGGCTCGCTGCTGTCGCAAACGCGCGGCGGCTGGCTGGCGCTGGCGCTGTGCCTGCCGGTGCTGTTCTGGCTGATCGCGCGCTGGGTGTCGCGGCGCCGCGCGGCGATTGGGGTGATCGTCCTGTGCGTGCTGCTGGTGCCACTGGGCTGGCGCATGGCGCCGCAGCTGGAACAGCGTCTGGACATTGCCATCCACGACGTCACCTCGTACGAGACCAGCGGCAACGCCAACACCTCGGTCGGCCAGCGGCTGGACCACTGGAAGCTGGCTTGGGCCATGGGCCTGGACAAGCCGCTGCTGGGCTGGGGAGAGGCCGGCTACGTGACCGAAAAAGCGCGCCGCGTGGCCGCCGGGCAGGCCAGCCCGGTGGTGCTGGAGTATGGCCACGCCCACAACGAGGTGGTGGACCAGTTCGTCAAGCGCGGACTGCTGGGCGTGGCGGGGCTGGGCGTGCTGTACCTGGTGCCGCTGGCCTTGTTCTGGCCGCGCAGGCGCGTGCTGGGCACGTCGCCCGGCTTGGCGCCGGACGACGAGATCTGCATCCGGCTGCTGGGCGTGACGGTGGTCGGTGCCCATGTCGGCTTTGGCCTGACGCAGGTATTTTTCGCGCACTACAACGGCGTGATGATGTACTTGGCGCTGTTGATCTTCCTGCTGGCGACGTTGCACCCGGAGCCGCCAGCGCAGCGTGCCGCCAGCGCCTGAGCTTGGCCACCCAGGCGACGGAACGTGCCGACTGTGGGGCGTCACCCCCTCTTTTCGCTGCGCCCAAAAAAGAAACCGCCCCTGGGTAGGGGCGGTTTCCTGGACGCTTCTTCGTGAGGACCTGACTCTCACGGCCACCGAGCGCTTGCGCGAACAAGAGAACCAATGGCCGACGTGGAGTGTGACAGCAAAACACCTACTTTACAAGTTGCGCAAAATGTGGAAACCCCTCATTCCGGGGGACGGATGGCAGATTGGGTGAAAATTCACACCAAAGATTTAATTTGTTGGTTTAAACCAACGGAAATACCAACCGGAACCGCGCACCACCGCCCTCGCGGGGGCCACAAGACACCTGTCCGCCGTGCCGCTCGGCGATGGAGCGCACCAGCGCCAACCCCAAGCCGACCCCGCCATGGCTCTCACTGGCGCCGGGCATGCGGTAGAAGGGCTCGAAGATGCGCTCGCGCTGGTCTTCCGGCACGCCCGGGCCGCGGTCGTTGACCACCACCACGGCCTGGCCGTTCTCGGTCCACAGCTCGGCGCTCACATCCTGACCGCCGTATCGGCGGGCGTTTTCCAGCAGGTTGCGCACCGCTCGTCGCAGCAGTCGGTTGACGCCCGGCACCAGCGCGCTGGTGACGCCCGGCGCCGGCTCGAACAATGCATTGACGCGTGCGGCCTCCTCTGCGACCAACCCCACCAAGTCAACCTCTTCCATGGTGCCCAGGTCCAGCTCCTTGGCGTCCAGGCGGCTGGCCAGCAGGATCTCGTCAATCAGCTGGTCCAGCTCGACGATGTTGCGGCCGATTTCGGCGCGCGCGGCTGGGGACGGCGCCGTGCCCGACAACTCCAGCGCCATGCGGATGCGCGCCAAGGGCGAACGCAACTCGTGCGACGCGTTGGCCAGCAGCGACTTCTGTGAACGCAGCAGCGCGGCCTGCGAATCCATCAGGCTTTGCACCCGCTCGGCCGCGTCGTTGAAGCGGCGCGACAAATCGCCCACCTCGTCCTGCCCTGCGGTCGGCAGGCGCACCGACAGATCGCCCTCGCCCCAGCGCTGCACACCGCGCTGCAGGCCTTCCAGGCGCTGGGTCAGGCGCCGCGCCACCGGGAACACGCCCACCATCACCATCAGCCCGGCCAGGCCCAATACCCACAAGAAGCCATAAGGCGGGCGCAACCACGCCAGCACCGGGCTGCCCCCGCGGTGGCCGGCTTCAGAGCGCTTGCGCGGTGGCATCTGCAGGTTCAGCACCTGGCCGTCCTGCAGGGTGACGACGAATTCAAACAGCGGCGGCTCGCCCGGCACGCGGCGCGGCTGCGCTTCGGCCATGCCGATCAAATCGCCGGCGGCGTTGCGCACCATGACTTCCCGCGGCGGCTGCGACATCCGCTCGCGGTCGCGCTGTTCGTCGGCCTTTTGCCAGGCCCAGCCGACCAGCAGGCTGAGCACGGCCACGCTGCCCGCCACGGCGAGCCAGATGCGCAAATACAGCTTGCGTGCAATCGGGTTGGCCAGGCGCATGCGTCAGTCTTGCTGCTTGGCGAAGACGTAGCCCACGCCGCGCACGGTGACGATGCGCTTGGGGTTCTTCACGTCTTCTTCGATGGCGGCGCGAATGCGGCCCATGTGCACGTCGATGCTGCGGTCAAACGCCTCCAGCTCGCGCCCGCGCACGGCCTCCATGATTTGCTCGCGCGTTAGCACACGGCCGGCACGCTCGGCCAGGGTGACCAGCAGGTCGAACTGGTAGCTGGTCAGGTCCGCCGCGGCGCCGTTCACGGTGACGATGCGCGCGTCGCGGTCGATCTCCAGCGAGCCAAAGCGCAGCACCTTGTGCTCGGGCGCGGCGCCCGGCTGGTGGCGGCGCAGCACGGCGCGGATGCGCGCCAGCAGCTCGCGCGGCTCAAACGGTTTGGGCAGGTAGTCATCGGCGCCCAGCTCCAGGCCGACGATCCGGTCCATCGGGTCGCCCTTGGCGGTCAGCATCAGCACCGGCGTGCGGGCGACGTCGCCCGGCAGCGCGCGCAGGCGGCGGCAGACTTCCAGCCCGTCGATGTCGGGCAGCATCAAGTCCAGCACCACCAGGTCAACCGGTTTGTCCTGCAGGGCAGCCAAGCCCGCGACGCCGTCCACAGCGTGGTCCACGGCAAAGCCGGACTGCGACAGGTACTCGCCCACCATGCCGGCCAGGCGCACGTCGTCTTCGATCATCAACAGGCGTTGGGTGCTCATGCGCTCCTTTCTAGCACGGGCCGGGGCGCCGACGGGGCACCTCAGGCCAACATCTTGGCGGTGCCGCGCTGGCCGGGCTTGAAGGCTGGGTAAAGATAGGTAAACGCGGGCGCAGGCGCTCCGCGAGTAACTATCAATTCAGTAGCTGCCTGCGCATATACCACCTAGGCCGGTGGTCGATTCGATGCAGATTTACCCGACCGTGCCGCCAGCGCCACCAACACCAGCACCGGCAAGCCCAGCAGCGCCGTGCTGGTGAAAAAGCCGGCGTAGCCGAAGGCGTTGACGTAGTCGCCCGAAAAACCGGCGACGAATTTGGGCAGCATCAGCATCAGCGACGAGAACAGCGCGTATTGCGTGGCCGAATAGCTGATGTTGGTCAGGCTGGACAAGTAGCCCACGAACGCGGCCGAGGCGATGCCCGACGCCAGGTTGTCCGCCGAGACCACGACGATCAGCGCCGGCACGCTGTGGCCGTAGCCCGCCAGCCAGGCGAACAGCAGGTTGGTCAGCGCCGACAGCAGCGCGCCCAGCATCAGGATGCGCATCACGCCAAAGCGCAGGGCCAGCGAGCCACCCACGAAGGCGCCCACCAGCGTCATGACCACGCCATAGATCTTGGTCACGGCCGCCACCTCGTCCTTGGTGTAGCCCATGTCCACGTAGAACGGGTTGGCCATGATGCCCATCACCACGTCGCTGATGCGGTACACGGCGATCAGCGCCAGGATCAGCGCGGCCTGCCATTTGTAGCGGCGAAAGAAGTCGGCAAAGGGCTCCACCAGCGCGCGCTGCATCCATTCGCCGGCGGTGCGCGCGGGCACGCGCGGGGCGGGCGGCGGCTCGGGCGAGACCAGCACCGTCAGCACGCCCAGCGCCATCGACGCGGCCATCACCAGGTACGCGACCTGCCAGGCGTGGTTGTCGTAACCCGTGGCCGCGCCCTGCGCCCGCGCCGCCACCCACAGCACGCCGGCACCGGCCCAGATCATCGCCAGGCGGTAGCCGGTCTGGTAGCTGGCGGCCAGCGCGGGTTGCTGCTCGGTCGGCGCGGATTCGATGCGGTAGGCGTCCAGCGCGATGTCTTGCGTGGCCGACGCAAACGCCACCGCCAGCGCGGCCCACACCACCCCGGCCAGCGACACGCGCGGGTCGGCCAGCGCCATGCCGACCAGCCCCGCCACCACACCGATCTGCGCCAGCAGCAGCCAACTGCGCCGCCGGCCCAGCCAGCGCGTCAGCCCCGGCAGCGGCACACGGTCGACCAGCGGCGCCCACACCCACTTGAAGCCGTACGCCAGGCCGACCCAGCTGAGGTAACCGATGGTCGAGCGGTCGATGCCCGCCTCGCGCAGGCGAAACGACAGCGTGCCCAGCACCAGCAGCAGCGGCAGACCAGCCGAAAAGCCCAACGCCAGCATGCGCAAGCTGTTGGGCGCGAGGTAGATCCTGAGCGCATCGGCCCAGCCGGTGCGCGGTGGGGGCGGCGGTGCGTTGGCGGCGCCGGCCGCCGATGGGGTGTCAGACAAGGCGGCCTTTCGACGGCGGCGCTGGCGTGCCGAGCGTTCCCGACGCGGCGTTCGGCCATGGCCGTCCACGGGGCGCAAAGCAGGCAGGGCGCGGTTCATTGCTCCTATTATTGACGCAGCCCGCGCCGATTCCATGCGCTTGTTGAAGCGTTACACCCCTCAGCCGCGCACGTAGGGGTTGTGGCGGCGCTCTTCGCCAAAGCTGCTTTCCGGCCCGTGGCCAGGGATGAACACCGTGTCGTCGCCCATCGGCCACAGGCGGTCGCGGATGCTGGCCAGCAGCTGCGCGTGGTTGCCGCCCGGGAAGTCGGTGCGGCCGATGCTGCCGGCAAACAGCACGTCGCCCACAAAGGCGCGCTGCGCCTGGCGCGAATGGAAGACCACGTGCCCCGGCGTGTGGCCCGGGCAATGGCGCACGTCCAGCACGCACTGGCCGATCTGCACCGTATCGCCGTCCTGCAGCCAGCGCGTGGGCGTGAAGGGCTCCACCTGCGGAAAGCCGAACATGCGGCCCTGCTCGGCAATGCCGTCGATCCAGAACTGGTCGCCCGGGTGCGGGCCGATGATCGGCAAGCCCAGCCGCGCGCTCAGCTCGGCCGTGCCACCCGCGTGGTCGATATGCGCGTGGGTCAGCCAGATCGCTTTCAGATTGACGCCCAGCGCCTCCACGACTTCTTCAATGCGCGCCAGATCGCCCCCCGGGTCAATCACCGCCGCGTCGCGCGTGGCGCCGCACCAGACGATGGAGCAGTTTTGCGCAAAGGCGGTGACGGGCACGGTGCGGTAGTGCAGCACGGCGCTGTCGGCGGCGTGGCTGGCAGGGGCAGAAGGCGTTTCGGCAGACATCCCGCTACTTTAAGGCAAACCAGCCGCTGGCCCTACAGCTGCTTGCGCGGTCAGCTATCAAAAAGCAAGTAATTGGTCCGATTGAGCGACTGCACCACGCGCGCAACGAGGACATGGCCCGCGCTTCACCGCCCCAGAATCGACCGCGCCACCAGCTCCTTCATGATTTCCGACGTGCCGCCGTAGATGCGCAGCACCCGCGCGTCGGTCCAGAAGCGGGAGACGGGGTATTCGGTCATGTAGCCGTAGCCGCCGAACAGCTGCAGGCAGGCGTCGGCGACGCGGCCGAGCATTTCAGTGGTTTGCAGCTTCAGCGCGCTGACCGCGTCGGGCGTGAGCAGGCCTTGCTGGTAGGCGGCGATGCAGGCGTTCAAGAAGGCTTCCGACGTGGCCACTTCGGTGGCGCACTGCGCCAGGGTGAAGCGCGTGTTCTGGAACTGGCCGATGGCGTGGCCGAAGGCCTGGCGCTCTTGCACGTACTTCAGCGCCACGTCCAGTGCGCCTTTGGCGCCGTAGACGGCTTGCACGCCGATGATCAGGCGTTCGCGCGGCAGCTCGCGCATCATCTGCACGAAGCCCTGGCCTTCGACGCCACCCAGCAGCGCGTCGGCGGGCACGCGCAGGTTGTCGAAGAACAGCTCGGACGTGTCGCCCGCGTGCTGGCCGACCTTGTCCAGGTTCTTGCCGCGCGCAAAGCCGGCGGCGCGGGTGTCGACCAAAAACAGGCTGACGCCCTTGGCGCCGGCGGCCGGGTCGGTCTTGGCGGCCAGGACCAGCAGGTCGCAATGCTGGCCGTTGCTGATGAAGATCTTGCTGCCGTTGATGACGTAGCCGTCGCCGTCACGGAGGGCGGTGGTGCGGATCGCCTTCAAATCGCTGCCGGCGCCGGGCTCGGTCATGCCGATGGCGGCCACGGCGTCGCCGCTGACCATGCGCGGCAGCCAGTACTCGCGCTGCGCTTCGGTGCCGCAGTGCAGCAGGTAGGGCGGGACGATGTCGGTGTGCACCTGCAGGCCACCGACGAAACCGCCGTAACCGCGGCGCGACAGCACCTCGATCACCGCAAACGAGAAGTGCACGCTGGCGCCCACGCCGCCGTAGGGCTCGGGCACGTCGGCGCACAGGTAGCCGTGCTCGCCCATCTTGCGAAACAGCTCGCGGTCGACCAGGCCGGCCTTTTCCCAGGCAGCGTAATGCGGCTCGATCTCGGCGTCGCAAAAGCGCTCCAGCGAATCGGTGAAGGCCGCCAGTTCGGCTTTCTCTTCGGCAGACAGGTACAGGTTGGGTAACATGGTTTACTCTTCTTTTAGGAGCTGCTCGCGCAGGTGGCTGTAGGGCCGGAGGGTGAAAATGCTTGAAATCGGTCAGTGCAGGTCGCCCTGCGCGGCCAGGCGGCTGGCGATGGCGTCGCGCACGTTGCGCACGTGTTGCATGCCGGCGGCGTCGGCCGCGGCTTCGTCCCCCGCCAGGATGGCCTGGCCCATGGCCTGGTAGTCGCGCAGGCGCACCTGCTGCAGCGTGGCCGGGCGGTGCTGGGCGTAGACGATGGGCATGTGAATCGACGGCAGCAGGCGCCGCAGTTCGCGGCTGCCGCTGGTGGTGAGCAGGGCGCGGTACAGCGCGCGGCGGGCTTGGGCGAAGGCGTCGGCGTCGTGGCTGCGGTCGGCCGCGTCGATGGCGGCCAACGCGGCTTCGATCGCGTCGCCCGGCGCGCCCGCGGCCACGGCGCGCGCGGCGCTGCGCGCCAGCAGGCCGGTCATGCGCTCGGCCACGTCCAGCACTTCCAGCGTTTCCTGCGGCGTCAGCGTGCGGATCGCCGCGCCTTTGTGGCGGTGCAGCTCGATCACGCCTTCGGCCGCCAGGCGCTGCAGCGCTTCGCGCACCGAGGCGCGGCTGACGCCGAACTGCGCGGCCAAGTCCACCTCCACCAGCCGCTGGCCGGGGACGAAGCGCTGCTGCGACAGGCCTTGGACAATGCCGTGAAACACCGTGTCGGCCGCGGTGACGGGCGTGTCTGCGGACGCAGAGCCGGGGATGTCTGCGGACGCAGACGTGGGCGCCTCGGCAGGCGCCGAGGCCGGGGCTTCGTCGGCAAGGGGTTCAGGCTGCAAGCGGGTGGGCATGGCGGGTGCGACGGGGCTGGGAGCCCGCAACAATGCAATTGACGGTATCACAAGCGCCCGGGGATTGCTTTCAATATTGTCTGACAATATGATCGACACATCGCCGGATACCCCGGCGCCCCTGCATTTGGAGGTGCCCCATGGACTTTTCCCTCTCGCCCGAGCTGATCGCCCTGCGTGACCGCGTGCGGCAGTTCATCGCCGAAGAAGTGATTCCGCTGGAAAACGACGAGCGCCAGTCGCACCACGGCCCGAGCGAGGCGCTGCGGCGCGAGCTGGTGGCGCGCGGCAAGGCCGCCGGCCTGCTGACGCCGCACGCCTCGCGCGAGCTGGGCGGCATGGGCCTGACGCACGTTGAAAAAGCCGTGGTGTTTGAGGAGGCCGGTTATTCCTGGCTCGGCCCGACGGCGCTGAACATCCACGCGCCGGACGAAGGCAACATCCACCTGATGGAAGAAGTGGCCACGCCGGCGCAGAAAGAGCGCTGGCTGCGCCCGCAGGTGGCGGGCGAATGGCGGTCCTGCTTTGCCATGACCGAGCCCTCGCCCGGCGCTGGCGCCGACCCGTCGATGCTGGCCACCACCGCCGTGCGCGACGGCGACGACTACCTGATCAGCGGCGACAAGTGGTTCATCACCGGGGCCGAAGGCGCGCATTACGCCATCGTCATGGCGCGCATGGAAGACGGCTCGGCCACCATGTTCTTGACCGACATGGACCGCGAAGGCATCAGCCTGGTGCGCAACATGGACGCGATGGACGCCTGCTTTGCCGGCGGCCACGGCGTGCTGCGTTTTGACAACGTGCGCATCCCCGCCGCCGACGTGCTGGGCGAGATCGGCAAAGGCTTTCGCTACGCGCAGGTGCGCCTGGCGCCCGCGCGCCTGACGCACTGCATGCGCTGGCTGGGCCAGGCGCGGCGCGCGCACGACACGGCGCTGAACTACGCGCGCCAACGCCACGCCTTCGGCAAGCCGCTGGCCGAGCACGAAGGCGTGGGCTTCATGCTGGCCGACAACGACATGGACCTGACCACCGCGCGCCTGCACATCTGGCACACGGCCTGGCTGCTGGACCAGGGCGAAAAAGGCAACTTCGAATCCAGCCGCGCGAAGGTCGTGTGCTCGGAAGCCGAATGGCGCGTGGTCGACCGCAGCGTGCAAATCCTGGGCGGCCAGGGCGTGACGGGCGAAACGCCGGTGATGCGCATCTTCACCGACATGCGCGCCTTCCGCATCTACGACGGCCCGAGCGAAGTGCACCGCTGGAGCATGGCGCGCAAGCTGGTGCACATGGCGGACAAAGCCGCTGCGGCGGCGGAGGCCGGTGCATGAGCGCGCGTGACCTGAACCCCGCGTTGGCCAAGTTCAGCCTGGCCGGCCAACTGGTGCTGGTCACCGGCGCATCCAGCGGCCTGGGCACGCACTTCGCGCAGCTGCTGGCCGGCTGCGGCGCCCGCGTCGCCGTGGCGGCGCGGCGCGCGGACAAGCTGCAGTCCGTGGTCGACGCGATCGCCCAAGCCGGCGGCGAGGCGCGCGCCTATGCGCTGGACGTGGGCGATGCGGGCAGCGTCCAAGCCTGCTTTGACGCCGTCAGCGCCTTGGGCGTGCCGGACGTCGTCGTCAACAACGCCGGCGTGACGGTGACGCGCGCGCTGTTGGAGCAGACCGAGGCCGACTTCGACAGCGTGGTGGACACCAACCTCAAGGGCAACTGGCTGGTCGCCACCGAAGCGGCGCGCCGCATGGTCGCGGCCAAGAAGGGCGGCGCCATCGTCAACGTGGCGTCCATCCTGGGCGAGCGCGTGGGCGGCGGCGTGGCGCCCTACGCCATCTCCAAAGCCGGCGTGATCCAGGCGACCAAGGTCATGGCGCTGGAGCTGGCGCGCTACAACATCCGCGTGAACGCGCTGCTGCCGGGCTACGTCATCACCGACCTGAACCGCGACTTCCTGACCAGCGAGGCGGGTGAAAAGCTGCGCCTGCGCATCCCCAGCCGCCGCTTCAGCGAGCTGAGCGATTTGGACGGCCCGCTGCTGCTGCTGGCGTCCGACGCGGGCGCGGCGATGTCGGGCGCCACCGTCGCGGTCGACGGCGGTCATCTGGTGAGCGGACTGTGAGCGGCGCGAACCACGCAGCGCCCGCGCTGCCGACCCTTCCGATGGGCCCGCTGGCCGACTACCTGCGCGCGCACGGTCTGCTGGGCGACGCCGCGCCGCAGCTCAGCGTGCTGGCGGGTGGGCAGTCCAACCCCACCTTCCGCATCGACGCGGGGCCGGGGCGCCAGTACGTGCTGCGCAAGAAGCCGGCCGGCACGCTGGTCGCGTCGGCCCATGCCATCGACCGCGAATTCCGCGTGATGCAGGCGCTGCAAGGCAGCGGCGTGCCGGTGCCGCGCATGCTGGCGTACTGCGAGGACGACGCGCTGATCGGCACGCCCTTTTACGTCATGGAATTCCTGCAAGGCCGCGTCTTCATGGACCAGGGCCTGCCGGGCATGGCGCCGGCCGAGCGCCTGGCGATCTACCGCGAGATGAACCGTGTCATCGCCGCGCTGCACGCGGTGGACTACAAGGCCGTCGGCTTGGCCGACTATGGCAAAGAGGGCCATTACGTCGGCCGCCAGATCGCCCGCTGGACCCGCCAATGCCGCGAATCCACGCTGCCCGTGAACGTCGCCATGCAGCAGCTGATGGACTGGCTGCCCGCGCACCTGCCGGACGGCGACGAAACCACGCTGGTGCACGGCGACTACCGGCTGGACAACCTGATCTTCCACCCCACCGAGCCGCGCGTGATCGGCGTGCTGGACTGGGAGCTGTCCACGCTCGGCCACCCGTTGGCGGACCTGGCCTACCAGTGCATGGGCTGGCGCATCCCGCACGATGTGTGGCGCGGCATTGGCGGGCTGGACCTGGTGGCACTCGGCATCCCGTCCGAAGCCGAGTACGTACGCTGGTACGGCGAAGCGACCGGCCGCGACGCCGCCGGGCACTGGGACTACTACATCGCCTACAACCTGTTCCGCATGGCCGCCATCCTGCACGGCATCGCCCAGCGCGCGCAGGACGGCAATGCGGCGTCGGCCGACGCGGTGCAAACCGGCGCCAAGGCCGGCCCGTTGGCCGAATTGGGCTGGCAGGCGGCGCAGCGCTACCAGGCGGCGCGCGGCTGAGGACGAGCGCGGCGGCGCGCGCGGGGCGGACGGCGACAGCGCTGTCCGCCTTGTGTTTTTGGCTAAATCGGGGCTTTGCCTTGGATCCACCTGCGCGAGCAGCTCCCGTATTCATAGCAATCAACCGCTGACTGCGGCGCGCACCCAGCGCACGGATGGTGCCGAGCGCAGCCTCCGGCGCTGCCTGAACCTGCCTTCGCCAACGCCCGAGGCACGTCCGCCCGCGCGGTGCCACACTGGGCACACCCACCCGGCGTCGCCAGCGCACCGTGCGCCCCCGCGGCCGGTGGCCCGCACAGGAGGATGCGATATGCGATGGCCGTGGCAAAGCCGCCGCCCTGACGCCGATGGCGCGGCGGTCTTCAACGACGGGCTGGACCTGGTGCTGAACTTTGACGGCGAGCTGTCGCCGATCCAGGCCAAGCTGAAGGCGCTCCACCCGGCTTTAAGCGCGGGCGAACTCGACCGCGTCAACGCGCAATGCCAGGGCGCCGTGCTGGCCGGCCAACAATTGGCGTTGACGTTGACGACCGATGGGCTGACCCAGGACGTGGAAGCCGCGTTCACCCAGCGCTTTCAGGCCGCGTACCCGCAGGCCAGCGCCGCCAACGTGGCGCGCGCCTACCGCCACTGCGTGTACTACGCCACCAAGACGCAGCGCACGCAGCCGCCGGCGGCGGGTTGAGGCGCGACCCGTTCAGCCGGTCGGTGGGTGGGCGCTGACGGTGCCCGCCGCGCCTTCGCGCAGGCGCCGCTGGGTCTCTTCGTCGATCAGCGCGCGCAGCTCGGCAAACAAGGGCGCCGCGTCGGTGTAGCGCCGGCCGTACTGCAGGTTGAAGGCGTAGTCGAAGTCCGGCGGGTTCTGCCCCTGCGTGTGCTGCAGCAGGGTTTCCAGCTTGTCCAGCGCCTTGACGGCCTGCGCCTCGGGCGTGGCGGCGTCTTTGTATTCCTGCCACAGCGCGAGGATGTTCGCCTGTTGAACCGCATCCAGCGATTGGGTGAGCGTGATCAGGTCCTGGCGCTCCTGCTCGCTCTTGTTCGGGTGCTGCGCCTGCTCCACGGCCGGCACGTCGCCGTGCAGCGCCTCGCCCAGGTCGTGGATCACGCACAGCTGCAGGATCTTGCGCAAATCCAGCGGCGCCAGTTCGCGCTCGAACACGATCGCCATCAGGCACAGGCGCCAGCTGTGCTCGGCCGTGCTTTCGGGCCGGCCGGTGGCGGTGTGTGCGCTGCGCAGCACGCTTTTCAGGCGCTCGGCCTTGCGCAGAAAGGCCAGTTGGCCGGCAAGGCGGCTGTTGTCCATGGTTTCGAATGAAATGGGCCGTTAGCCCTACAACCCTCTGCGCGAGCAGCTACTGAATTTTTAGCGATAAATCGTAGTCGATGGTGATCGGCGCGTGGTCGCTGAACTTCTGGTCTTTGTAGATCGCCGTCTCGCGCGCCAACTCGGCGATGGCGGGCGTGGCCAGGTGGTAGTCCAGGCGCCAGCCCACGTTCTTGGCGTAGGCCTGGCCGCGGTTGCTCCACCAGGTGTAGGCCTCGCCCGTCGTTTCGGGGTGCAGGTGGCGGTAGACGTCGACCAGCTTCAGCTCGTCGATGACGCGGCTGACCCAGGCGCGCTCTTCGGGCAAAAAGCCGCTGTTCTTCTGGTTGCTCTTCCAGTTCTTCAGGTCGATTTCCTGGTGCGCCACGTTCACGTCGCCGCACAGGACAAAGTCGCGCTCGGTCTGCAGGCGGTGCAGCACGGGGTAAAACTCGGCCAGGAAGCGGTACTTGGCCTCCTGCCGCTCCGGGCCCGACGAGCCCGAGGGGAAGTAGCAGCTGATGACCGAAAACTTGCGCTTGGGGGTGTCAAAGCGCACTTCCAGGTAGCGCCCTTCGGCGTCGAATTCTTCCGAGCCGTAGCCGGCAATCACCGCCGTCGGCTCGTGCCGCGTGTAGACGCCGACGCCCGAATAGCCTTTTTTCTCAGCCAGGTGAAAGTGCCCGGTCATCCCGGCCAGGATCTCGAACTTGCCGGCCAAATCGGGCATCTGGGCCTTGATTTCCTGCACGCAAATACAATCCGGCGCGTGCTGCTCCAGCCACGTTTCCACGCCTTTGGTGGTGGCCGAACGGATGCCATTCAGGTTGAGGCTGGTGAGCTTGAACAAGGGGATTCTCCAATGAACAGCGCCGTGAACCACGCGCCATCGGCCGCCGGGGCGGCCAGCGACCAGGATGGGCTGGCGCAGGAATTCGTGCAATTTGCCATCGACGCAGGGGTGCTGCGCTTTGGCGAATTCAAGACCAAGGCGGGGCGCATGAGCCCCTATTTCTTCAACGCCGGGCTGTTTGACGACGGGGCCAAGCTGGCGCGGCTGGCGCAATTCTATGCGCGCGCCTTGATGGCATCGGGCCTGGAGTTCGACGTGATCTTCGGCCCCGCCTACAAGGGCATTCCGCTGGGCGCCGCCGTCGCGGTGGAGCTGGCGCGCCACGGCATCAACAAACCTTTTGCCTACAACCGCAAGGAAGCCAAGGACCACGGCGAAGGCGGCACCCTAGTCGGCGCGCCGCTGCAGGGCCGGGTGCTGATCGTGGACGACGTGATCTCCGCCGGCACCGCCGTGCGCCAGTCGATCGCGATGATCGAAGCGGCCGGCGCCAAGCCCCACGCCGTGGTGATCGCCCTGGACCGACAGGAAAAGGCGACGGAGGATGGCCAGGACGTGGACTGGAGCGCCGTGCAATATGTCCGCCAGACGCTGGGCCTGCAGGTGTGCGCCATCGCGAACTTGGCCCAGTTATTGCTTCATCTGCAGTCAACTGACAAATTTTTGCCCTACGTCGACGCCGTGTCCGCCTACCGGATGCGGTACGGCGTTGATCTAAGGACATGACACCCAGCCTGCGCCTCCGCCCCATTTTTGCCGCCACCACCCTGGCGGCCAGCGCTGCCGTTCTGGCGCTTTGGGCCCCGGTGGCCAGTGCGCAGTCAAGCCAAAGCAGTATTTACACCTGTGTCGACGCCACCGGCCGCCGCATCACGTCGGACCGGCCGATCCTGGCCTGCAACGACCGCGAACAGCGCGAGCTGAACCGCAGCGGCACAACCAAGCGCGTGGTCGGCCCGACGCTCACGGCCAAGGAGCGCGAGGCCGAGGAAGCCCGCCAGCGCGAGGCTGACCTGGACCGCCAGCGCGCGCGCGACGCCATCCGCCGCGACGAGGCGCTGATCACCCGTTACCCCAACCAGGCCGCGCACGACGAGGGCCGCAAGAAGGCGCTGGTGCAAAGCCAGACCATTGTGGACGCCGCCAAGGAACGCATCGCTGAGCTGAACCAGGAGCGCAAGGGCCTGAACGAGGAGATGGAGTTCTACAAGAAGGACCCGTCCAAGGCGCCCGCCAAGGTGCGCCGCGCAGTGGAAGCCAATGCCGAGGCCCAGGCCACGCAGCAGCGCGCCATCGACGCGCAGCAGGCCGAGCGCGACCGCATCAACGCGCACTTTGACGCGCAGCTGGCGCGCCTGAAGACGCTGTGGCAGGCGCACCCCGCCACATCGGGCCCGACCACGGCATCGGCCCCCGCGGCCACGCCGCCCAAATCCACGGTCAACGGCAGCAAGCGCTGATCGGTCGCCGGTGGTGGCGCCCCGCGGCGCCAAGCGCCCCGGAAATTCAAACAAAACAGGGCGCCAGCCCTACAACCAACTGCGCAAGCAGCTCCTGATTCAGGAGCATTTTCCTGCCGACCCGAAGGCCCTCAGGCGCCCAGCTTCTGGCGCAGCAGCTCATTGACCTGCCCCGGGTTGGCCTTGCCCTTGCTGGCCTTCATCACCTGACCGACCAGCGCGTTGAAGGCCTTGTCCTTGCCGGCGCGGAACTGGGCCACGTTGTCCGGGTTCGCGGCGATGACCTGATCGATGATCGCCTCCAGCGCGCCGGAGTCGTTCATTTGCTTGAGGCCTTTGGCCTCGATCAGCGCGTCGACCGCCGCGGCGGTGTCCGCGGCTTCCGCGCTTTGCCCTTCACCCGCCCACAGCGCCTCAAACACCTGGCGTGCGGCGGCGTTGCTGATGGTGTTGTCGTGGATGCGGCCGATCAGCGCGGCCAGTTGCGCGGCCGACACCTTGGCCGCTTCGATACCGATTTCTTCCGCGTTCAGACGACGCGAGATTTCGCCCATCACCCAGTTGCTGGCCAGCTTGGGCTGGCCGCTGGCCTGCGCCGCGGCTTCAAAGTAGGCGCCCATGGCCAGCGACTGGGTCAGCGTGGTGGCGTCGTATTCGGGCAGGCCGTAATCGGCCACAAAGCGCTCGGCCATGGCGCGCGGCAGCTCGGGCATGGTGGCGCGCGTGCTCTCGATCCATTCAGCCGACACGCTGAGCGGCGGCAGGTCGGGGTCGGGGAAGTAGCGGTAGTCGGCCGAGTCTTCCTTGGTGCGCATGGCGCGGGTTTCGCCCGTGTCGGGGTCGAACAGCACGGTGGCCTGCTGAATCGCCAGGCCGTCTTCGATCTGCTCGATCTGCCAGCGGATCTCGAAGTCGATCGCCTGCTGCATGAAGCGGAAGCTGTTCAGGTTCTTGATCTCGCGGCGCGTGCCCAGCGGCTGGCCCGGCTTGCGCACGCTGACGTTGGCGTCGCAGCGGAAGCTGCCTTCCTGCATGTTGCCGTCGCAGATGCCGATCCAGGTGACGATCTTGTGCAGCTCTTTGGCGTAGGCCACGGCTTCGGCGCTGCTGCGCATGTCGGGCTCGGTCACGATCTCCAAGAGCGGCGTGCCGGCGCGGTTCAAGTCGATACCGGACGCGTCGGGGAACTGGTCGTGCACCGACTTGCCGGCGTCTTCCTCCAGGTGCGCGCGCACCAGACGCACGGTTTTCTTCTCGCGCGTGGCGTCGGCGCCCTTGCCGGTTTCCAGAAAGAAGCTGACCTCGCCGCCCTGCACCACCGGGATCTCGAACTGGCTGATCTGGTACCCCTTGGGCAGGTCCGGGTAGAAATAGTTCTTGCGGGCAAAAATGCTGCGCGGCGCAATGTGGGAGCCGAGCGCGAGTCCCAATTTGATAGCGCAGGCGACCGCCTCCCGGTTCATCACCGGCAGCGTGCCGGGCAGCGCCAGGTCGACCGCGCAGGCCTGCGTGTTGGGCTCAGCACCGAAGGCGGTGCTGGCGCGGCTGAAGATCTTGCTCTGCGTTTGCAGTTGGGCGTGGGTCTCGAAGCCGATCACGACTTCGTAGCCTTGGACGAGCGGAGCACTCATGGAATGGGGCAGGACAAAAAAGAGAAGGGCAATGGGCAGGCGCTCAGCCGCAGGCAGCCACCAGGGGCTGCCGCGCACTCATGGCTGCGCCTGCTTGGGAAAAACGTAACGCGCATCGTCGCCGAGCGAGGCGTGTGTGCCGTGCTCGCGCAGCTCCAGCGCGTTGTCGCGCACACGGAACGCCAGGCTGCCGCCGCCTTGCGTGCGCAGCACGACCAGGTCGGGTGTCTGGTCGTCAAAGCGGAACTGGCCGCGCGACACCCGCGGCGCACTGCGCTTGCCGCGGTACACCTCGCGCACGACGTAGCGGTGTTGGGGGAGCAGCTTCACTTCGACGCGGATGCCCTCGCAGTCGGCGCAGCGCAACTCGCCCACGTAGGTGCCCTGCCAGGCCTGGGCCGATGCGGCCTTGGGCGCTTGCACCGGCACAGGCGGTGCGGACGTGCTGTGCGCTGGCAGCGCCGCGCCGATCAGCGCGGCGAAAGCGACGGCGAGAAAGGAACCTGGGGACAAGCGCATGGGGGAACTCCGTTGGGGGCAAAAGCCGCGCGGTGGGTTCAGGTGCCCGACGGGCGGCGCAGGTGGAAATCGGTGGCTTGCTGCAGGCGGTGGGCCACGTTCAGCAGCCGGCTTTCCTGCAGGTAATTGCCGATCAGCTGCAGGCCGACCGGCATGCCGCCTTCGCCGAAGCCGGCGGGCACGCTCATGCCCGGCAGGCCAGCCAGCGAGGCGGGCAGCGTGTAGACGTCGGCCAGGTAGTCGGCCAACGGGTCGTCGCCGTGCGCGCCGATGCCCCAGGCGACCGAAGGCGCCACCGGGCCAGCGATCACATCGCAGTGCTCGAACGCCTGCTGGAAATCCTGCGCGATCAGGCGGCGCACCTTCTGGGCCTGGAGGTAGTAGGCGTCGTAGTAGCCATGGCTCAGCACGTAGGTGCCTGTCATGACGCGGCGCTGCACCTCGGCGCCGAAGCCCTGGGTGCGCGTCTTCTTGTACATGTCCTCCAGGTCGGTGTACTCGGGGGCGCGGTAGCCGAACTTGACGCCGTCAAAGCGGCTGAGGTTGGAGCTGGCCTCGGCCGCCGCGAGCACGTAGTACACCGGGATGGCGGCGTGGGTGCGCGGCAGCGAGATGTCGACCACCGTGGCGCCCAGCTGGCGCAGCTCGGCCAAAGCAGCGTCGACGGCGGTGCGCACGTCGGCGTTCAGGCCGTCGCCGAAGAACTCGGACGGCAGGCCGATGCGCAGGCCGCGCAGGTCGGCGTCCAGGCCGAGGGTGAAGTCCTGGGCCGGCACGTCGAGCGAGGTCGAATCGCGGTCCGGATCGGGCCCGCACAGGGCGGACAGCAACAACGCGCAGTCTTCGGCGGTGCGCGCCATGGGGCCGGCCTGGTCCAGGCTGGAGGCGAAGGCGATCATGCCGTAACGGCTGGCGCGGCCGTAGGTCGGCTTGATGCCGGTGATGCCGCAGAAGCTGGCCGGCTGGCGGATCGAGCCCCCCGTGTCGGTGCCAGTGGCGGCGGGGGCCAGGCGCGCAGCCACAGCCGCGGCGCTGCCGCCGGACGAGCCGCCCGGCACGCGCGCCGTGTCCCAGGGGTTGCGCGCGCCGCCGTAGGCCGAGTTCTCGTTGCCCGAACCCATGGCGAATTCGTCGCAGTTCAGCTTGCCCAGGGTGACCATGCCGGCATCGGCCAGGCGGCGCACCACGGTCGCGTCGAATGGCGAGCGGTAGTCTTTCAGGATCTTCGAGCCCGCCGTCGTCGCGAAGTCGCGCGTAACGAAGATGTCCTTGTGGGCGATGGGTACGCCCGCCAGCGCCGGGGCATTGCCCTGGGCCAGCTGGGCGTCGGCCGCGCGGGCCTGGGCCAGCGTGACGTCTTCATCCAGCGCCAGGTAGGCGCCCAGGTCGGTCGCGGCCTGGCTGCGCGCCAGGAAGTGGCGCGCCACCTCTTCGGCGGAGACGTCGCGGGCTTTCAGGCGGGTGGCCAGCTGAGCCACCGTCAGGTCGTGCAGGGCGTCGCTCATCACTCGATCACCCGCGGGACCAGGTACAGGCCGTCCTCGACGGACGGGGCGCTGCGCTGGTTGGCTTCGCGCTGGTTGGTTTCGGTCACCACGTCGTCGCGCAGGCGCAGGGTGATGTCCTCGATCGCCGCCACGGGGTGCGGCAGCGGCTCGACACCCTGGGTGTCGACATCGCACATGGCCTGCACGAGGTCAAAAAAGCCGTTGAGTTTGGCAAGCATTTGCTTGCTTTGGTCATCGGTCAGGGCCAAGCGCGCCAAATGGGCGATGCGGTCGACGTCGGAGGGGGTGAGCGCCATGGAGGGGCCAGTATCAGGGTGCGAAATTTGACGGTTTTGGCCCGCTGGACAGACGTTCCAGACGGGCCAATGCGGTATTATCCCGCCTTTGCGCAACGGCCCTTCTACGGGCCGTATTTGCACCCAAATCTCTCGCAAATCGCATCGAACAAGCGCAGCCGGCCGCAGGGTGTCGGCCTGCAGCCTCAAGGACATTTCATGTTTGGAGCTTTCCGTCGGTACTTTTCCACCGACTTGGCCATCGATTTGGGCACCGCCAACACCCTGATCTATGTGCGCGACAAGGGCATTGTGCTGGACGAGCCCTCGGTCGTGGCCATCCGCCACGAAGGCGGTCCGCAAGGCAAGAAAACCATCCAGGCCGTGGGCAGCGAAGCCAAGGCCATGCTGGGCAAGGTGCCCGGCAACATCGAAGCCATCCGCCCGATGAAAGACGGCGTGATCGCCGACTTCACCGTCACCGAGCAGATGCTCAAGCAGTTCATCAAGATGGTGAGCCGCCGCAACTTCTTCAGCGGGCCGCGCATCATCATCTGCGTGCCCTGCGGTTCGACCCAGGTCGAACGCCGCGCCATCCGCGAGTCCGCCCTGGGCGCGGGCGCCAGCGAGGTCTACCTGATCGAGGAACCCATGGCCGCGGCCATCGGCGCCGGCCTGCCCGTCAGCGAAGCCAGCGGCTCCATGGTGGTGGACATCGGCGGCGGCACGACCGAAGTGGGCGTGATCTCGCTCGGCGGCATGGTCTACAAGGGCAGCGCCCGCGTCGGTGGCGACAAATTCGACGACGCCATCGTCAACTACATCCGCCGCAATTACGGCATGCTGATCGGCGACCCGACGGCCGAAGCCATCAAGAAGCACATCGGCAGCGCCTTCCCGGGCAGCGAAGTCAAGGAGATGGAGGTCAAGGGCCGCAACCTCTCCGAAGGCGTGCCGCGCAGCTTCACCATCAGCAGCAACGAGATCCTCGAAGCGCTGACCGAGCCGCTGAACAGCATCGTGTCGGAAGTGAAGAAGGCGCTGGAAGAAACCCCGCCCGAGCTGGGCGCCGACATCGCCGAGCGCGGCATGATGCTAACCGGCGGCGGCGCCCTGCTGCGCGACCTCGAGCGCCTACTGGCCGAAGAAACCGGCCTGCCCGTGCTGGTGGCCGAAGAACCGCTGACCTGCGTGGTGCGCGGCTGCGGCATCGCGCTGGAGCGCATCGAGCGCCTGGGCAACATCTTCACCAACGAGTGATCTGCGGGCGCGCCGCGGCGGTGACGGGGCGCTGGGCGCCACCTGGCCGCCGACGCCAGGGGTGAAATCCAGGGGTGAATGCAAAATGCGCCGCCCGCGCTACCGGGAATTGCGCATAATGCTCACATTTCCGTAGCGAACCACCCCCGCCTTCGCCAGCGACCGGCCCCCGCTGACGCCCCATGCCTCTCGAAACACTCGACCGCTCGCCGCCGCCCTTCTTCAAGCAAGGGCCGTCGGCGCTGTCGCGGCTGGTGTTCTTCAGCGCGCTGGCACTGTTCCTGATGGTGGCCGACGCCCGCTTTCACCTGGTGCAGCCGCTGCGCGCCGCCATCGCCACGGCCTTGTACCCAGCGCAGTGGCTGGCGCTGCAGCCGGTGCAGATGGTGCACGAGTTCACCGCCTACCTGACGGACCTGAAAACCGCCCACGTCACGGAAGAAGCCGCGCGCCGCAAGCTGGCCGAGCAGTCGCAGCGGGCCGGTCAGGTCGAACAGCTGCTGCTGGAAAACAACCGCCTGCGCGCCCTGCTGCAGCTGCGCGAACGCGTGCAGGTGCCCGCCACGGCCGCGCAGGCGCTGTACGACGCGACCGACCCGTACAGCCGCCGCGTGGTGATCGACAAGGGCCAGATGCAGGGCATCGCGCCCGGCTCGCCCGTGATGGACGAATCCGGCGTGCTCGGCCAGGTCACGCGCGTCTACCCTTTCGTCAGCGAAATCACGCTGCTGATCGACCGCGACCAGGTCATCCCCGTCATGAACGCCCGCACCGGCGCGCGCAGCGTGGCCTACGGCGACCCGGCGCAGCACGGCGGCATGATGGAGCTGCGTTACATGTCCGTGACCGAAGACGTCAAGGAAGGCGACCTGCTGACCACCAGCGGCGTGGACGGCGTGTACGCGCCCGGCCTGCCGGTGGCCAAGGTGGTGCGCGTGGACCGGCGTGGCGACACCAGCTTTGCCCGCATCGTGTGCCAGCCGCTGGCCAACCTGAGCTCGGTCAACCACGTCATGGTGCTGCAGCCCCTGACGCCCGCGTCCACCGCCGGGCTGCAGAACGCCAGTGCGCCGCTGCCCGGCACGCCGCCGGCCACTGCTGCGT
>JAEZWW010000094.1 GCA_023442945.1 Pseudomonadota bacterium
GGCTGCGTCTCGGGGTCGCCCATGCGGGTGTTGAATTCCAGCGTCTTCGGTTTTCCGTCGCCATCGATCATCAGGCCGGCGTACAGAAAGCCGGTGAACGGGATGCCGTCCTTGTCCATGCCGCGAATGGTCGGCAGGATGACGTCGCGCATGGCGCGCGCATGCACGTCGGGCGTGACCACCGGCGCGGGCGAGTAGGCGCCCATGCCGCCGGTGTTGGGGCCTTCGTCGCCGTCCTTCAGGCGCTTGTGGTCCTGGCTGCTGGCCATGGCAACCACGTTCTTGCCGTCGCACAGCACGATGAAACTGGCTTCTTCGCCCTGCAGGAATTCTTCGATGACGACGCGCGCGCCGCCGTCGTTGTGCGCCACGCCCAGCGTGTTGCCGCCCAGCATGTCGTCGATGGCCGCGTGCGCTTCTTCTTTGGTAGCAGCCACGACAACGCCCTTGCCCGCCGCCAGGCCATCGGCCTTGACGACGATAGGCGCGCCGAGCCGGTCGACATAGGCGTGCGCGGCGCCCGGATCGCTGAAGGTTTCGTACGCCGCCGTCGGAATGCCGTGGCGCTTCATGAAGTCCTTGCTGAACGCCTTGGAGCTTTCCAGCTGCGCCGCCGCCTTTGTGGGCCCGAAGATGCGCAACCCGTGGGCGCGAAAGTCGTCCACCACGCCGGCGGCCAGCGGCTGCTCGGGCCCGACGACGGTGAGCGCGATCTTCTCGGCCAGCGCCCAGTCCCGCAGCGCGGCGAGGTCGGTGATGGGCACATTCTTCAGGTTGGGCGACAGCGCCGTGCCGCCGTTGCCGGGCGCGACGTAGACCTGCTGCACCTTGGGCGATTGCGACAGCTTCCAGGCCAGCGCGTGCTCGCGTCCGCCGGAGCCGATGACGAGGATCTTCATGGGGTCACTTCAAAAACAGGAGCTGCTTGCGCTTATCCTACAAGCGCTGGAGGCCAATTTGATTCAAAACGACGCTGCATAGGTGGAATTCTTGGCCGGCGATTCAGGTGGGCACTGGGTGGTGTTGTAGCCGGCCGAGACGCCGCCCGATCCGCCGCCGATGCACCACGACACCTCGCTGCCGCCACCGCAGCCGACCAGCAGCAGCGTGGCCAGCCAGGCGGCAAGTTTCACACCGCCTCCACGTTGGCGTTGTGAAACACGTCCTGCACATCGTCCAGGTCTTCCAGCACGTCGAGCAGCTTTTGCATCTTGGCCGCGTCGTCGCCGGTCAGGTCGATGGTGTTCTCGGCGCGCATGGTGACTTCAGCCAGCTCCGGCGTCAGGCCCGCGGCTTCCAGCGCGTTCTTGACCGCCTCGAAAGCGGCCGGATCGGTCAGCACCTCGATGGCGCCTTCGTCGTCGGTGATGACGTCGTCGGCGCCGGCTTCCAGCGCCACTTCCATCACCTTGTCTTCGCTCACGCCGGGCGCGAAGATCAATTGACCGACGTGCTTGAACTGAAACGCCACCGAACCTTCGGTGCCCATGTTGCCGCCGTACTTGCTGAACGCGTGGCGCACTTCGGCCACGGTGCGCACGCGGTTGTCGGTCATGGTGTCGATGATGATGGCGGCGCCGCCGATGCCATAGCCTTCGTAGCGAATCTCTTCGTAACTCACGCCTTCAAGGTTGCCGGTGGCCTTGTCGATATTGCGCTTGACGGTGTCGGCCGGCATGTTGGCGGCCTTGGCTTTTTCAATCGCCAGCCGCAGGCGCGGGTTGGCGGTGGGATCGCCCCCGCCGGTGCGCGCGGCCACCATGATCTCGCGCACCACGCGCGTCCAGATGCGCTGGCGCTTTTCGTCCTGCCTGCCCTTGCGGTGCTGGATGTTCGCCCATTTGCTGTGGCCGGCCATGAAACTCTGCCTTCTTGAAGTCGTTTGATAATCGAGCGATTTTACTTTTGCGCCTCAGGCACGAGAACCGACATGGCCGACCCGATCCTCATCGCCCAGCACGGCGACACCCAGTGCTTCATCCTGCCCGGCCTGGCCAACCGCCACGGCCTGATCACCGGCGCCACCGGCACCGGCAAGACGGTGACGCTGCAAAAGCTGGCCGAGTCGTTCAGCCAGATCGGCGTGCCGGTGTTCATGAGCGACGTCAAGGGCGATCTGACCGGCATCAGCCAGCCCGGCAGCATCGGCGGCAAGATGGCTGCGATCCTGAAGGAACGTGGCCTGCCCACGCCTGAGCCCGTGATCTGCCCCGTCACGCTGTGGGACGTGTTCGGCGAGCAGGGCCACCCGGTGCGCGCCACCATTTCCGACATGGGGCCGCTCCTGCTGGCGCGCATGCTGGATCTGAACGACACGCAAAGCGGCGTGCTCAACCTGGTCTTCAAGATCGCCGACGACAACGGCCTGCTGCTGCTGGATCTGAAGGACTTGCGCAGCATGCTGACCTACGTGGGCGAGAACGCCAAGGACTTCACCACGAAATACGGCAACGTCAGCACGGCCAGCGTGGGCGCCATTCAGCGCGGCCTGCTCACGCTGGAAAGCCAGGGCGGCGACAAGTTCTTCGGCGAGCCCATGCTCAACCTCGACGACATGATGCAGACCGTGTCGGGCAAGGGCGTGATCAACATCCTGAGTGCCGACAAGCTGATGCAGTCGCCGCGCCTGTACGCCACCTTCCTGCTGTGGATGCTGAGCGAGTTGTACGAGCGCCTGCCCGAGATCGGCGACCCCGAAAAACCCAAGTTCGCCTTTTTCTTCGACGAGGCGCACCTGCTGTTCAACGACGCGCCCAAGGTGCTGCTGGAGCGCATCGAGCTGGTGGTGCGGCTGATCCGAAGCAAGGGCGTGGGCGTGTACTTCGTGACGCAAAACCCCATCGACGTGCCCGACACCGTGCTGGCGCAGTTGGGCAACCGCGTGCAGCACGCGCTGCGTGCCTTCACCGCGCGCGACCAGAAGGCGGTGAAAGCCACTGCCGAAACCATGCGCGGCAACCCCAAGCTCGACATCGAAACCGCCATCACCGAGCTGGCGACAGGCGAAGCGCTGATCAGCTTTCTGGATGAGAAAGGCCGCCCTGGCATCACGCAGCGCGTGTACGTGATCCCGCCCGGCAGCCAGATCGGCCCGATCACCGACGCGCAGCGCGCCGATCTCGTCAAGAACTCGCTGGTGGCCGGCACCTACGAGCAAACCGTGGACCGCGAGTCGGCCTACGAGTTGCTGGCCGCGCGCGGCGCGCAGGCGGTGGCCGTGCCGGGTGCAAGTGACGCGGGCCCGGCCGGCGCCCCGGGCGCGCCCGCGGCCGAAGGCGGCGGCCGGATGGATGACGCGCGGAAGTGGGGCAAGGAAGCCCTGTTCGGCCGCACCGGCCCGCGTGGCGGCCAGTACGACGCGCGGGGGC
>JAEZWW010000065.1 GCA_023442945.1 Pseudomonadota bacterium
AGCTGCGCAGCAGCGAAGTGAGTTCTGCGGCCCACCCCGCCAGAAGCGCGACGCAGGTTTGCCCCGGAGCGCAGCGCAGGGGTCGCAGACGTGGGGTCGCCTTTCTTTGGTTTCTTTCTTTGGCGAGACAAAGAAAGAAACTGCGCCGCCGGGCGCATATCCCGGCCTCTCAGCTTCGATCAAGCGAAGAAGCCAGATGAGCACGCAACGGGAGAGCTGCAGATTCAATAGCTGCCCGCGCAGATCACAGTAGGGCCAGAGCCCGCTTTCTCTTCAAACCTGCCGGGTTGCTCAACGCCGCGCGGGCGAGACCTGCGCTTCAGGCCGCCGCCAATTCCCGCAACGCCGCCCTCACCCCCAACACCACATTTCCCACCACCACAATCGCCGGGCTGCCTAGCCCGCTGTCGGCCAGGTCGTGCACCAGCTCGCCCAACGTCGTCAGGCACTGGCGCTGCGCGGGCAGGGTGGCGCGTTCGATCACGGCCACGGGGGTGTCGGCGGGCAGGCCTTGCAGCAGGCCGGCTTGGATGCGCGGGGCGCTGCTGATGCCCATGTAGATCACCAGGGTCAGGCGCAGGTCGTTGGCGGAGGCCGCCAGGTGCGCCCAGTCCAGGCCGGGGCCGTTCTTCTGTGGGTGGCCGGTGACGAAGACCACGCCTTGGGCGTGTTCGCGGTGCGTCAGCGGCGCGCCCAGGCTGGTCAGGGCGGCCAGGCCGGCGGTGATGCCGTTGACCACGTCCGGCTCGATGCCGGCGGCGCGCAGGCTCTCAACTTCTTCACCGCCGCGGCCGAAGATGAACGGGTCGCCGCCCTTAAGGCGCACCACGTCGTCGCCGGCGCGCACGGCTTCCAGCATCAGCTGCTCAATCGTGGCCTGCGGCGTGCTCTTGCAGCCGCCGCGCTTGCCAACGTAGGTGATGCGCGCGTCGGGCCGGGCGTGGGCCAGGATGGCGTCGCTGACCAGGTCGTCCACCAGGATCACGCTGGCGCGCTGGATGGCCTTGACGGCTTTGAGCGTCAGCAGCTCAGGGTCGCCAGGGCCGGCGCCCACCAGGGTGATGCGGCCAGGCGCGGTGGAAGCGGGCGGCTTGTCGGTCATGCGGTCAGCGGCGCCAGCACCGAAGGGTCGCCCGATGCCTCGATCGCCTTGCAGGCGCGCACGATGTGGTCGGCCTGGATGATCAGCGGCTCGGGCAGGGGGACATGGCCTTCCAGCACCGCACGCACGTAGGTGGCGGTGGAAATGGGGTCGATCCGCGTGGGCAGCGACGGCAGACTGGCCAGCGGACCACCCCGCGCTTCCTGCACCAGGTGCGGCTGGCCGCCCAGGAACACGTCCATGCGCGGTGTGCGGCGCGGATCGGCGACGGGCTCGCCTTCGGTGCCGCGCAGCAGCATGGCGTCGGTGCCCATCAGCTCGAAGGTGGCGGCCATGGATTCGGCGTATTCGGGGTGCGTGTAGCTGCCCACGACCAGGGCGGGGCCGGCGACGGGGTTCATCAGCTTGACCAGGCTGTGTGCGCTGTTGCGCAGGCCAATGGTGCGGCGCACGTCCAGCAGGCGCTTGAGGCCCGGCAGCAAGCTGTTGGTGTCGACGTAATGCAGGCGGCCAGGGCGGATGCCGCGGTCGGCGGGCTGCGGCATGAAGCCAGCGACGGCCAGCGCTTCTTGTGACGTGACGCGGCCGTCTTCGGTCGGCGTGCCGTGGATCAGCACCGGCAGGCCCTTGCGCGCCAGCATCAGGCCCAGCATGGGCGTGAGCACCGGCAGCTTGCGCGCGCCGTTGTAGCTGGGCAGAACGACCACCGGGCGTTCGCTGCCGGGTAGGTGGGTCATGCGCTCGCCCACGGCGTCCAGAAAGCCGGCCATTTCTTCGGGCGTTTCGCCCTTGACGCGCATGGCAATGCAGAACGCGCCGATTTCCAGATCGGTGCAGCGACCGTCCAGGATGTGACCCATCAGGTCGGTCGCCTGTTCGCGCGACAAGGCCCGCGCGCCTTCGCTGCCGCGGCCAATAATCTTCAGGTAAGGGCTGATTCCCATGGTGGCATTGTGGTTCAGTGGCTGGGCGGCATCCATTGACACGTGTCAATTTTTGCCAAACTAAGCCTGGGAAGCAATTTTCGCGCCGGATTGGGGCCGCCGGCCGATCCCCGCACTACAAACCCAGGCTTTGCAGCAGCCGCCCGATCTGCCCGGCCTGCGGCAGCACCGGGCCGGCAAAGCGCACGCTGCCATCGCGTGCGCCGATCACCAGGGTGGGGAAGGTTTCGATGTCGAGGTCGCCAATGGCGTGGGCTTCGTCCTCAATGTCGACCCAGCGGAAGGCCAATTCGGGGTGGGCCTGCGCGGCCTGCGTGAAGCCGGGCGAAAACTCGCGGCAGGTGCCGCACCAGTCGGCGCACAGGCAGATCACCGCACCGGGCGCGTCGCCGCCGGCCAGCGTGTCGCGCAGCAGGGTCAGCAGGTCGGGGTCGGTCAGGGCGTGGCTCATGGGCAAGGGGGCGTCGCAGCGTGCCGCCGCGCCGTCTAGTGCGGTGGCTTCGCGCGATTGTCCCATTGCCCGGCGCTCAGACCTGCGACGGGCGCTTGGGCAGGTCGATCATGATCGGCTGCCCCGGCGCGCTGCAACCCTGGTCGCAACACTTGCCGGGCTGGCGGTTGCGGGTGATGGCACGGTCGTTTTGCGCCAGCACGCCGCGGTCCAGCAGGCGCTCGACCAGCTCGACCTTGTTGCCCACCGGGTAGTTGCGCCAGATCTCCTGCTTCATCGCGGCGGGCGAGCCGCCGCCATGCAGGCTGATCAGCGAGTACCAGCCGCCTTGGTAGCTGGCCGTCAGGTCTTCGATGAAGCGCGCCACTTCAATGCGCTTGTCGTAGGGCACAGCCGGGTTGGCGCGCAGCACTTCGGCCAGCGTGGCAGCGGTGGCGGGGTTGTGGTCTTCTTCGGGGCCGGGCAGGGCGACGATCAGGCCGCCCGACACCTCGTGCGCCAGCCGGTGCATGTCGTAGATCTGCGTGGCCAGCAGCAGCTTGCCGATGTTGCTGAACACCGGCTCGGGCATGAAGCTGCCGCTGTGCGGGTCTTGCGTGGCGTACACGCTCGCGGCCACGCCGCAGGCGTAAAAGCCTTCGGTGATCTTGATCAGCTCGACCATCGGCTCGCGCAGGTTGCTCTTTTCGTTCGGGTCCAGGCCGTTGGCCTCGCACATCAGCGCGCCGGCGCCGATCAGCAGGTCGCCAAAGCCGGCGCGCGCGGCGATGCAGCTGTGGCGGTGGTGCGTGGCGTAGCTGTAGGTCAGCACGTGGCTGTGCTCCCATTCGCTTTCAAAGAACACGCGGTCCCAGGGCACGAAGACCTTGTCGAAGATGACCACGGCCGTGCTCTGCCCGTATTGGCGCGAGAACAGCGCGTCGCCATGCTCCAGCTTTTCACCCGGGCGGCCGGCCGGGCGCGACACCATGGTGATGCCCTTGGCGTCCACCGGCACGGCGCAGCACACGGCGAAGTCGGCGTCCGCCTGGCCCATGTTGCGGCTGGGCATGACCAGCAATTCGTGCATGTAGGGCGCGCCGGTCACGATGGCTTTGGTGCCGCTGATGACGATGCCCTTGGCGTTGCGCTCGACCACGTGCACGTAGGTGTCGGGGTTGGCCTGCTGGTGCGGCTTTTGGCTGCGGTCGCCCTTGGCGTCCGTCATGGCCACGCCGACGGCCAGGTCGCGCTCTTGCACGTCGGCCAGGTAGGCGTTGAAGCGCGCGCGGTGCTCCGTGCTGCCGCGCGCATCGTCGATGGCGGCGGTGGCCTGGGCAATGCCGTTCAGCGCGTCGTGCGTCAGGTAACGCTGGGCGCAGCCCGTCTCCTGACACAGCACGCGCACGGCCTCCAACTTGTTGAGCAAATCGCCCGCCGATTCGTTGACGTGCAGCATGCGGTTGACGATGCGGTTGCGGCTGGTTTGCGTGGCCAGCGCGATCGGCGCGTAGTCCGGGTTGCGCGCGAAGTCGTAGGTGAAGGCCAGCGCATTCACGCCCGGCTGTAGCGCGCGGTCGTCAGCTACCGATTCGACCAGGCGGCCGTCGACGTAGACCACCGGCTTCAGGCGCCGCAGCGATTCGCGGTAGTCGTCGCCGCTCATCAACTGGGCGGCGGTGGGGGCAGTGCGGGCGGTGTCCATGGGTGGGCCTTTCGTCGTGGGATCGATGATGTTTGCGTGAATTTGAACACTGTTCAATTTATCGGTCAATGTATATTTCAGCCCATGGCTTCACGCACCCCCACGCCGCGCCCGCGCGCGGCCCGCTCCAGCACCGACGCGGCGACGCCGGCGGCCAAGCGCCCGCGCGCCGCACGAACGGCGATTCCCGTAGCGGCACCGGCGTTGGCCGGCGAACGCGCCCGCGCCGCACCGCTGTCGCGCGCCGACCGGCAGAAGGTGCAGTCCGACCAGCGCCGCGCCCATGTGCTCGACGCGGCCCGCGCGGCTTTCTTCGAGCTGGGTCTGGAGGGCGCCAGCGTGCGGGCGATTGCGCAGCGCGCTGGCTACACGCCGGGCGCGATCTACAGCTATTTCCCGAGCAAGGAAGCGGTGTACGCGGCGCTGCTGGGCGAATCGCTGGCGCGGTTGAACGGCTGCGTGGCGCGGGCGGCACAAGGCGCTGAAGGGTCGCCAGGTGACACGCCCGCCGCGTTGGCCGAACGCCTGCGCGCCACCGCCACCGCCTTCTACGACTTTTATGCCGACAACCCGCGTGATCTGGACCTGGGCTTCTACCTGTTCCAGGGCATGCAGCCGCGCGGGCTGACGCCCGAGCTGGACGAGCAGCTCAACACCCAATTGCGCGCCGCGCTGGCGCCACAGCAGGCATGCCTACAGGCGCTGGGCTTGTCCGAAGCGCAGGCCGTGGCCGAAGTCACCGCGCTGTTCGCGCACGTGGTGGGCCTGCTGGTGCTCAGCCACACCGGGCGCATCCGCATGTTCAAGCTGCAGTCGCGCGCGCTGTTCGACGCTTACCTGGCGCAGCTCTTGGCGCGGGCAGGGGCGCGCAATGTGGCCCCGCCACAGCGCTGATGTGCTATCGTTAGCGTAGCTGCTCGCGCAGGTGGTTCTACGGCGTCAAGCCGTTTTTATTTGAAAACAGGTTCGACGCGACAGGGGCGCGCCGCGTGCGGCGGGGGCGCGCCCGCTCAAGCCGGGGCCATGCCGTTGGCCTGCTTGATGCCCTCGGTCTGCGGCGACGCCAGGAAGTCCAGCAGCTCGCGCACGGCGTCCGCCTGCTGCGACGTGGCGGCGACGCCGCCGGAAAAGACCGTGGTGATCTGGATGGCGGGCGGCAGTGGGCCCAGCACCTCGATGCCGGGCAGGTTCATCAGTTCGCTCAGTTGCTGAAAGCCCAGCGCCACCTCGCCGCTGGCCACCAGCTGGCCCACCGGCGTGCCTGGCGGCGGGGTGACCAGCTTGGCGTTCACCTCGTCGGCGATGCCCCAGCGCTCGAACAGTTTGGCCAGCTGCACGCCGCTCGGGCCCGTGGAATAGCCCAGCGTGGGCGCCGCCTGCACGGCGCGCTTGACCGCGTCTTCGCTGCCGATATCGGGGCCGGGCGTGCCGGCGCGCACCGCCACGGCGACGCCCGAGCGCACCAAGTCCACCCGGCTACCGGGCAGCACGTGGCCGCTGGCGATCAGCTTGTCGATGGCGTCGCTGGCCAGCAGCACGCCGTCAAACGGCTCGCCCGCCTGCACGCGCTTGGCCGCATCGACCCCGCCGACCGACTCCAGCCCGGCCGTGACCTGCGGGTAGCGTTCGCGGTACTGGGCCAGCAACTCGGTCAGCACCTTCTTGGTGGCCATGGACGAAATCAGGCAGAGCGAGATGGACATGGGGCGCGGTGTCTCCTGGATATGGGTGTGAAATACGGCGCTGGCCCTACAACCACCTGCGCGAGCAGCTACGCTAAGCATAGCATTCCGGTGCCTGGCCACCGCCGCTGCGGCGGGGCGCTGGGGCCATTGTGGGCGCAAGGCAGGCGCCGCGCCCGCACCGGCGCGCAATGGCCCCAGGCGCCGGGCCGCGAAGACATGGGCGCTTGGCGCCAGCCCCTTTCGCCGCTGCTGCGGCGCTGGCCATGCGGAGGAGGGCGCGGCAGCGCTTGCCTCGCGGCCCGCTCGCACGCCCACCCCGGTTGACCGCTTGCGCTTTGTCACCGAAACGGTGGCGTGGCGCGGCGGCTTCTGGCAGGATGCAGGCACCGTTTCCCGCCGTCCCGGTCTTTGAAGGAGCCGCCCATGCCCAGTGTGTCCGACATCCTTGCCACCCCCGACAAGCGCGCGCTGGCGGCGCTGCCGCCCGACGCGACCGTGCGCGACGCGCTGCAGCTGATGGCCGACCGCAACATCGGCTCGGTGCTGATCATGCAGGGCGATGCGCTGCTGGGCATCTTCACCGAGCGCGATTACGCCCGCAAACTGGCGCTCAAAGGCCTGGCCTCGGCCGACACGCTGCTGGCCGACGTGATGACGGCCAAGCTCTACGTCGTCAGCCCGCGGCAGACGGTGCAGGAATGCATGGGCATCATGAGTCAGGCGCGCCTGCGCCACCTGCCGGTGGTCGACGGCGGCCAGGTGCTGGGGCTGGTGTCGATCGGCGACCTGGTCAACGCGCAGTTGGCCGAACAGCGCTTTCTGATCTCGCAGATGGAAAGCTACATCGCCGGCAACATGGCCTGAAGCGCCGGCGCCAGCGGGCGCGCGCCGGGCCTTGGATAATCGGCCCATGTCACTTCTGGTCCTGGGCATTGAATCGTCGTGTGACGAAACCGGCGTGGCGCTGGTGCGCGCCGAAGGCGTCGGCGTTCCGAAGCTGCTGGCGCACGCGCTGCACACCCAGGTGGCCATGCACGCCGACTACGGCGGCGTGGTGCCCGAACTGGCCAGCCGCGACCACATCCGCCGTGTGATTCCCTTGGCGAATGAGGTGCTGGCCCAGGCAGATACTGCGCTGGAAGCTATTGATATGGTAGCTTTCACGCGCGGCCCGGGCCTGGCCGGCGCGCTGCTGGTGGGCGCTGGCCTGGCCTGCGCCCTGGGCGCGGCGCTGGACAAGCCGGTGCTGGGCGTGCATCACCTGGAAGGGCATTTGCTGTCGCCGTTCCTGAGCGCCGACCCGCCCGAATTCCCCTTCATCGCCCTGCTGGTCAGCGGCGGCCACACCCAGCTGATGCGCGTGGACGGCGTCGGCCGTTATGAACTGTTGGGCGAAACCATTGACGACGCCGCGGGCGAGGCCTTCGACAAATCCGCCAAGCTCCTGGGCCTGGGTTACCCCGGCGGCCCGGCGCTGGCACGCCTGGCCGAGTTTGGCGACCCGGAAGGCTTCAAGCTGCCGCGGCCGTTGCTGCACAGCGGCAACCTGGACTTTTCCTTCGCCGGCCTCAAGACGGCGGTGCTCACCCAGGCGCGGCGCATGGAAAGCGCGCCCTGCGACCAGCAGCGCGCCGACCTGGCCGCCAGCACGCAGGCGGCCATCGTCGAGGTGCTGGTGAAAAAGTCGCTCGCCGCGCTGAAGGCCACCGGCCTCCAACGCCTGGTGGTCGCAGGCGGCGTGGGCGCCAACGCGCGCCTGCGCGAGGACCTGAACACCGCTTGCGCCGCGCGCGGCGTGCGCGTGCACTACCCCGAACTGCACTTGTGCACCGACAACGGCGCCATGATCGCGCTGGCAGGTGCCATGCGCATGCAAGCCGGCATCGAAGCGCCCAGCGCGGACTACGCCTTCGACGTCAAACCGCGCTGGCCGCTGGACCAGCTCCCGCTGGCCGCCTGAGGCGGCAGCGCGTTCTGGCGCACCGGCAGCGGTGGTTGGGGGTTGGGCCACAAAAAAAGGAAGCCGCGGCTTCCTTTTTTTGCGTTCGTGGCGCGGCCCACCACCCACATGCTCAGCCCGGGCGGGCCGCTGGGCGCGGGCGCCGATCAGTCGATCGACAGCGTGGTGGCCTTGCTTTCGGGCACCAGCTTGACCAGCTTGAGCGTCAGCACGCCGTTTTCCAGCTTGGCGCTGCTGGCGGCGGTGTCCACTTCCTGCGTGAACTCGTAGGCCTTTTTGTACTGGCGCGGGGCATCTTCCACCGTGGTGACGCGCACGGTGGCGCCTTCGATGGCGATGTTCAGCTGCTCGCGGCTGACGCCGGGCACGTCGATGCTCAGCTCCCAGTGCTTGTCCTCTTCCTTGAGCTGGGTGCCGGCGGTCTTGGCGACGGCGATGGCGTCGTCCAGGAAGCGGTCGAGCGAGCGCAGGGCAGGGGCGTAGACCGAGCGGCGCAGGTTGGGGTTGGCGGCGGTGAAGATCATGGTCGTGGTCCTATCAAAGGTTCTGGTTGGCCGGCCGACACAGCGTCGCCGACTCTCTTGCTGCCTCACTTGAGCGCGCGGCGCGCGATTTCAAGCGCCCGTCCGTGCGAAAAAACACGCCGTCACGCGCCGCACCGGCGGCCGCGTGGTTACAAAACGCTGCGCCACATGTCACGTCGCGCAAGCGACTCGCGTTACCATCAGCTGTTGTTTTGATAGCGAAAGCTGTTCACGCATGAGCCTTGCTTCCCTTGGGCGCTGCGCCGCCCTGGTGCTGTTACCGCTGGCCCTGGCCGCCTGCTCCAATCTGCCGGGAAAAACCACCGAACTGGTGGACATCCAGCCCGAAAACTTCGATTCCGCCGCCCACAGCCGCCATTTCGCGGTCAGCCCGGCGCAGACTTGCGAGGCGGCCCGTCGCGCGTTGCTGAGCCAGGGCTACGTCGTCGCTGTCGCCAAGCCCGAGCAGGTGTCGGGCCGCAAGTACTTCCAGCCGGCGCCCGAGCAGCATGTGCAGCTGGAGTTTCGCGTCGTCTGCGCGCCCGAGCAGGGCGAAAGCGAACGCACCGTGGCCTTCGTCAGCGCGCTGAAGGAGCAGTACGTGGCGCGCAAGATCAAGGAATCGGCTTCGCTGGGCGTGGGCGGCTTTGGCTCGCTGTCGCTGCCGGTGGAAGGCGGCCTGGATTCGCTGGTCAAGGTCGCCAGCACCACCGTGACCGACGCCAAGCTGTACCACCGCTTTTTTGATCGCCTGAGCGACTACCTCGGCAACGCCGTACCGCCCAAGGAAACGGAGGAAGAAGAGCTGCCCTGAGCACGCTCTTGCTGCGCGCCGCGCGGCCCCCGCTCTTCCCGCTGTCGGAGCGCCCACCGGCGCTCATCCCTTTTTTGTCGAGTTTTCCATGTTCTCCTTGCGTCGCCGCCAGGCCCTTGTGCAATCCTTGTCGCTGCTCGCCGGTGCCGTGCCGCTGGCGGCTGCCGCGCAACGCGGCGCCGCTGCCGACCCGGTCAAGCTTGCGCTGATCGAATCGCTGAGCGGCCCCTTCGCCAACACCGGCGAAGCCGTCTACCGCAACCTGGTCTGGGCGATCGAGCGCGTGAACGCGCGCGGCGGCGTCACCACCGCGCAGGGCAAGCGCCCGCTGGCGCTGGAGCGCTTCGACAACAAAGGCCAGACCGAGGAATCGCTGGCGATGCTGCGCGCGGCCATCGACAGCGGCGCGCACTTCGTGCTGCAGGGCAATTCGTCGGCGGTGGCGGCGGCGTTGATCGACGCCGTCAACAAACACAATGACCGCGAGCCGGCGCGGCGCGTGCTGTTCCTGAACTACTCAGCCGTGGATCCGATTCTGACCAACGAGCTGTGCAGCTTCTGGCACTTCCGCTTCGACGCGCACGCCGACATGCGCCTGACCGCGCTGATGCAGCTGCTGGGCGAAGACGCGCAGCTCAAGCGCATCTACCTGATCGGTCAGGACTACAGTTTCGGCCAGGCCGTGCTGCGCGAAGCCAAGCGACAGCTGGCCGACAAGCGCCCCGACGTCGCCGTCGTCGGTGACGAACTGCACCCCATCGGGCGGGTGAAGGACTTCCTGCCCTACGCGACCAAGATCAAGGCCTCAGGCGCACAGGCGGTGCTGACGGGCAACTGGGGCAACGACTTGACGCTGCTGGTCAAGGCCGCGCGCGACGTCGGTTTTGACGGGCGCTTTTACACCTTTTACGGCAACGCGCTGGGCGCACCGGCGGCCATGGGCGAGGCCGGCATCGGCAAGGTGGTGGCGGTGGCCGACTGGCTGCCCAACGTGCCGACGGCCGAAAGCGCCGAGTTCTACCGCGCCTTCCGCACGCGCTTTCCGCGCCCGCAGGACGACTACGTGCACATGCGCATGCAACTGATGATCGAAGCGCTGGCCCAGGCCATCGACCGCGCGCGCAGCGATGACGCGCTGCGCGTCGCCCAGGCGCTGGAGCGGGCCGACGTCACCCTGGCCGGCCAGCGCGGTCACATGCGCGCGGCCGACCACCAGTTCCTGCAGGGCCTGGCCGTGGGAGTGATGGAGCGGCAGGGCACGACCGGCGTGCCCTTTGACGTGGAAGGCTCGGGCTATGGCTTCCGCGTGGTGCGCCAGCTCAGCGCTGATGACGCGGCGATGGCGCACAGCTGCCGCATGAAGCGACCGGTCTGACGCCACACAGGTGCGCAGAGTGCTATATGAACAATAGCTGCCTGCGCAGGTGGTTGTAGGGCTGGTTGCCGATTTCTCTTGAAATCGGTGGCTTGGGGGAGGGATCAGCCGCCGTCGTCTGCCGTGCCTTCGGGCAGCTGCACGTGGCGCGGCACCAGCGCGTGCGGCAGCGCCTTGTTGCCCGCCTGCCGACCGCGGAACAGGGCAGCGCGCCCCAGCAGGATGCTGGTGACGGGCACGGTGATCGACAGCAGGATGATGATGATCCACACGTGCACCTGCAGCTTGTCCGTCAGCGCGGTGAAGTAGACGATCGAGGCCAGCGTCACACACCAGGCGGCCCAGGTCGACACCAGCGCTGTCGGGTGCATGCGCTGAAAGAAGTCCTTCAGCCGCACCAGGCCGATGGCGGCCACCACCGTGAACAACGCGCTGGCCAGCAGCAGCACGGCGACCACGATCTCGGCCCACAGCGGCACGGCTTCTGGCGTGTTCATTCGATCACCTCGCCGCGCAGCAGGAACTTGGCCATCGCGGCCGAGCTGACAAAGCCAAACAGGGCGATCAGCAGCGCCGCCTCAAAGTACATGCTGCTGCCGTAGCGGATGCCGATCACCAGCACGATCAGCATGCCGATCAGGTAGATGAAATCCAGCGCCAGCACGCGGTCTTGCGCCGACGGGCCGCGCAGCACGCGCCACAGCGCAAGCAGCATGGCCACACCGTACAGGATCAGCGTGGCGGTGATGGCGTAGGACAGCAGGGGGCTCATGGCACGGACTCGAAGATCTGGATCAGCGGGCGCTCGTAGCGCGCCTTGTACATGGCGATGAAGGCGTCCGGGTCGGGCGCGTCCCAGGCGTGCAGCAGCACGGCGCTGCTGTCGCGCGCCAGCTCGCACCACACCGTGCCGGGCACCACGGTGGTGATCATCGCCAGCGAGGCCAGGCCGCTCGGGTCGCGCAAGTCCAGCGGGATTTCAATGAAGCGGCTGTGCACCGGCCGTTGCTTGATGCGCAGCAGTGTCCAGAACACCTCCAGGTTGGACTGGATCACGTCGCGCCCTACCGCGAAGATCAGGCGGATCAGCACCAGCGGGTGGCGGATGTGTGGGCGCGCCGGCCGCAGCGGGGCCAGCAAACCGGGCGCCGCCACGCCGATCACCACGCCCAGGATGATTTGGCCGGGGCTGACCGACTCGTTGAGCACCAGCCACATCACGGTCAGCGCGAGCGACAGCAGCGGCGAAGGCAGCAGGCGGCGGATCATCGGCGCAGACCTCCTTCACCGGTGGCCGTGGGGGAGGGCACGGGCTTGGTCGTCACCACGGCGCCGATGTAGTCCTTGGGGTCGTGCAGGCCGCGCGCGGTGGCGTTGGCGTAGCGCAGCACGGCATCGGCCTGCCACACCAGCACGCCCAGCAGCAGCAGCAGCCCGGCGATGGGCACCGTTTCAATCACGCGCAGGCGCGGTACCGGCCGCCCGTCGGGCGCCCAGAAGTAGCGCACACCGGCGCGCGACATGGCGATGGTGGTCAGCAGACCGCCGATCACCAGCAGCGCCAGCAGGACCCAGGCGCCCAGCGACACGTTGGCGTCGTGCCCAAAGCCTTCGGGGTTGAGCAGGGCGGACAACATCACGACCTTGCCCACGAAGCCCGGCAGCGGCGGCAGGCCGGCGATCGTCAGCCCGCAGACGATGAAGGCCAGACCCAGGAAGGCCATGGCGGCGGGGATGGCGCGGCCGAACAGGGCTTGCTCGTCCTCGTCCAGGTTGACGTCGCGCACCGGCAGCAGATCAACCGGGTAGGCGAAGGCTTCGTCTTCGGGCTCGACCTCGCTGATGTACAGCGGCAGCTCTTCCACCTCGCGCGTGCGGTCGATCAGCTCGACCAGCAGGAAGAAGGCGCTGATCGCCAGCGTGGAGCCCAGCGTGTAGTACAACGCGCCGCCCGTCACGGCGGGCTGGCCAAAGCCCAATGCCGCCAGCAGCGTGCCGGACGACAGGATCACGCAGTACGTGGCCATGCGCCCCAGGTGCTGCGTCGCGATGATGCCGATGGCGCCAAACGTCAGCGTGACCAGCCCCAGGCCGACCAGCACCGGGCTGCCGAACAGCGAGGACACGCCCGCGTCCTGCGGGAACAGCAGCGTCCAGACCCGCAGGATGGCGTACAGCCCCAGCTTGGTCATGATGGCGAAGAGGGCCGACACCGGCGCGCTGGCGCTGGCGTAGCTGGAAGGCAGCCAGAAATTCAGCGGCCAGGCCGCGGCCTTGATCAGGAAGGCGATCGCCAGCACGGCCGCGCCCGCGTGCAGCAGGCCACGGTCGTCCTCGGGGATGGCGGGCACCAGGATGGCCAGGTCGGCCATGTTCAGCGTGCCGGTCACGCCGTACAGCACCGCCACGCCGATCAGGAACAGCGACGACGCCATGAGGTTCATGGCGATGTAGTGCAGGCCGGAACGCACCCGTGCCCAGCCTGAACCATGCAGCAACAGGCCGTAGGACGCCGTCAGCATGATCTCGAAGAACACGAAAAGGTTGAACAGGTCGGCCGTGAGGAAGGCGCCGTACAAGCCCATCAATTGCAGCTGGAACAACGGGTGGAAATGCACGCCCGCCTTGTGCCAGCGCGCACTGGCGTACAGCACCGCGGCCATGCCCAGCACGCTGGTCAGCAGCACCATCATGGCCGACAGCCGGTCCACCACCAGCACGATGCCGTAGGGCACCGGCCAGTTGGACGGCAGGTACACGCCCACCGCCTGCGGCGCACCCATGTGCTGCACCCAGTACACCAGGGCGATGGCGATGAACACACCCAGTGCGCACGACGCGATGTTGACCACCGCCTTCAGCGGTCGCCGCTTGTCGCCCAGCAGCAGCATCACCGCTGCGGTGGCCATGGGCAGCAGGATCGGCGCAACGATCAGGTGCGGCATCAGCCGCTCGACCACTTGGGCGAAGGTCATGGCTGGACCTCCTGGCGGGCGTCGGTCGGGAGGATGGCGGCGGTGCCGTCGTCCGGCTCTTCACCATCCACGTGGTCGGTGCCGGACAGACCGCGGGAGGCCAGCAGCATCACCAGGAACAGAGCCGATGTGGCAAAGCCGATCACGATGGCGGTGAGCACCAACGCCTGCGGCAGCGGGTCGGTGTAGTCGATCAGGTTGGGCGTCAGGCCGGCCTGCACGATCGGCTCGCGGTCGATCGACAGGCTGCCCATGGCAAAGATGAACAGGTTGACGGCGTAGGACAGCAGGGTCAGCCCCATCAGGACCTGGAAGGTGCGCGGGCGCAGCACCAGCCAGACGCCCGAACCGCCCAGCACGCCGATGGCGATGGCGATGATGAGTTCCATCAGTCGATCTCCCTCGGGCCGGTGGTTGGGGTGATCGTTTTCTCGGGCGCTTTGCGGTGGCTACGCACCGATTGGTGGGCCAGCGCGGTCAGGATCAGCAGGGTCGATCCCACCACCACGGCGAACACCGCGGTGTCGAAGAACAGGGCACTGGCAACGTGGATGTCGCCCACGACCGGCAGCGTCAGGTGCGCGGTGTGCGTGGTCATGAACGGGAAGCCCCACCAGAACGAGCCCACCCCCGTGGCCAGCGCCAACAGCAGGCCGACGCCGATCCAGCGCACCACCCGCAGCTGCAGGTGCGCTTCCACCCAGTGCGTGCCGGCCACGATGTACTGCGTGATGAAGGCGACGGACAGCACCAGGCCGGCAACAAAGCCGCCGCCTGGCTGGTTGTGGCCGCGCATGAAGATGTAGGCCGAGATCACGGCCGCTACCGGCATCAACAGGCGCACCAGGGTGGCCGGCACCATCATGTAGCCCAGCGCCGTGTCCTGCGCGGTGCGCGGGTTGATCAGATCGGTGACCAGATCGGCCGGAATGGCGCGCTGCTGTGGCGGCAGCTGGATCACTTCGCGTGGCGGTCGGAAGCGGCGCAGCAGCGCGTACACCGTGAGAGCCACGATGCTCAGCACCGTGATCTCTCCAAAGGTGTCGAACGCGCGGAAGTCCACCAGCATCACGTTGACCACGTTGGTGCCGCCGCCTTCCGGCAGCGCACGGTCGATGAAGAAGGGCGAAATGCTTTGCGGCGCCGGTCGCGTCATCATGGCGTAGGCCAGCGCCGCCATGCCGGCGCCCGACGCCACGGCCACCGCCATGTCGCGGGTGCGGCGCAGCTTGACGCGCCAGGCCAGGTTGGGCGACTCGTAGGGCAGGCGCTTGGGCAGCCAGCGCAGGCCCAGCAGGAACAGCACCGTCATCACCACCTCGACCGCCAGCTGTGTCAGCGCCAGATCGGGCGCCGAGAACCAAACGAAGGTCAGCACCGTCACCAGGCCGACGCCGCCGACCATGATCAGCGCCGCCAGACGGTGGAACTTGGCCTGGTTGGCCGCGGCCAGCGCGCAGATGCAGCCGATCAGCCAGAGCAGGGCGAATTCGGGCGAGGCGGGCACGCGTTCGCGGTCGCCCCAGGTCACGCCACCGCGCCACAGCGACGCCGTGCCCGCCGCCAGGGCGGCCAACACCAGGATCAGCAGCTGCGGCTGCAGGCGCGTGGTCGACAGCTTGCCCAGCAGCCAGCGCGCGCTGCGGTCCAGCGCGTAGAGCGTGCTCTGGAACATGCGCTGGCCATCCAGCCACGACAGCAGGGGCACTTCGCGGTAATGGCCGGTCGCCAAGCGGCGCTTCAGCGCGGCGTACATCAGCAGGCCGCCGGCCAGGGCGATCAGGCTCATGACCAGCGGCCGGTTGACGCCGTGCCAGATCGCCAGGCTGAAGGGGGGCAACTGCCCGCCCACGACGGGCCGCGCAGCCAGGTCCAGCGCCGGGCCGACCGACCACTGCGGGAAGATGCCCACCACCAGGCACAGCAGCACCAGCACCTCGATCGGCACGCGCATCCAGCGCACCGGCTCGTGCGGCGTCAGCGGCAGTTCGGAACGCTGCCGGCCCAGGAACACGCTGACCGCAAAGCGCAGCGAATACACCACCGCGAAGATGCCCGCCACTGTGGCCGCGATCGGCAAGCCGTAGTCCAGCCAGGGGTAGGAGCTAAGGTCGATCGTCTCGGCGAAGAACATCTCCTTGGACAGGAAGCCGTTCATCAGCGGCACGCCGGCCATAGCGGCGCTGGCGACGAAGGCCAGGGTGCCGGTGATCGGCATGGCCTTCCACAGCCCGCCCAGGCGCCGGATGTCGCGCGTGCCGGTTTCGTGGTCGATGATGCCGGCGGCCATGAACAGCGAAGCCTTGAAGGTCGCGTGGTTCATGATGTGGAAAACCGCCGCCACGGCCGCCAGGTCGCGGTTCAGGCCCAGCAGGAGGGTAATCAGGCCCAGGTGGCTGATGGTTGAATAGGCCAACAGCCCCTTCAGATCGTGCTGGAACATTGCCACATAGGCGCCCAGCACCAGCGTGATCAGGCCGGCGCCGCCAACGATCCAGAACCACTGCTCGGTGCCCGCCAGCGCCGGCCACAGGCGCGCCATCAGGAACACGCCGGCCTTCACCATGGTGGCCGAGTGCAGGTAGGCCGACACCGGCGTCGGCGCGGCCATGGCGCGCGGCAGCCAGAAGTGGAAGGGGAACTGCGCGCTTTTGGTGAGCGCGCCCAGCAGCACCAGCACCAGCATGGGCGTGTACAGGTGGTGCGCGCGGATCTCATCGCCGCTGGCCAGCACCACGTCCAGGTCGTAGCTGCCGACGATGTGGCCCAGCATCAGCATGCCGGCCAGCATGGCCAGACCGCCCGCGCCGGTCACCGTCAGCGCCATGCGCGCGCCGCGCCGGGCGTCCTTGCGGTGGTACCAGTAGCCGATCAAGAGGAAGCTGAACAGGCTGGTCAGCTCCCAGAAGAACACCATCTGCACCAGGTTGCCCGACAGCACCACGCCCAGCATGGCGCCCATGAAGGCCAGAAAGAACGAGAAAAAGCGCGGCACCGGGTCGTTTTTCGACATGTAGTAGCGCGCGTACACCGCTACCAGCGTGCCGATGCCCGTCACCAGCATGGCGAACATCCAGGCAAAGCCGTCCATGCGCACCACGAAGTTGATGCCCGCCGAGGGGATCCAGCGGTATTCCTCGCGCAGTACCTGCCCGCCTGCCAGCGCCGGGTACTGCCAGGCGACCCAGACCAGCGCCGCGGCGCCCACCAGCGCCGCCCAGACGGCGGCGGCCGTGCGCGCGTGCGTCGGCATCAGCGCGGCGACCAGACTGCCGGCGAACGGGAGCAAAAGCAGGTAAACCAGGTCCATCCAGGAAAAGCCAGCGGGGCCACGCCACCCCGGGACGGCGCGCAAGGGCGCGGTTCCGGAGAGACGATCAGGTTGTCAGGGAGAGTGGGACGGTGTGCCCCGGGGAAATGTGCCCCAATAATAATTCACGATCGTTTAGGCCCATGGTCCGCCCGGGATCTGCGCAAGCAGCTAGCAAATCATGAGCGCGCAGTGCCCCGCCGCACCGTGTGCGGCCGCCGCCGTACCATTGCCCCATGCGCATCCTGCTGGCCGAAGACGACACCATGATTGGCGAGGTGGTGCTGGACGCCCTGCGCGCCGAGCACTACGCCGTCGACTGGGTCAAGGACGGCCAGATGGCCGACACGGCCCTCACCACCGCCGACTACGACCTGCTGCTGCTGGACCTGGGCCTGCCGCGCAAGGACGGGCTGGAGGTGCTGCGCGGCCTGCGTGCGCGCCGCCAGCGCCTGCCGGTGCTGATCGCCACCGCGCGCGACGCCGTTGGCCAGCGCGTGGCCGGGCTGGACGCGGGCGCAGACGACTACATCGTCAAACCCTACGACCTGGACGAACTGCTGGCGCGCATCCGCGCCCTGCTGCGCCGCGCCGACGGCCGCGCCGAGCCGGCGTACGAGTGGGGCGACGTGCGCATCGTGCCGGCCACGCGCGAGGTCAGCAAAGCCGGTGCGCCGGTGCAGTTGTCGGCGCGCGAATGGGCCGTGCTCGAACCCCTGCTGGCGCGGCCCGGGCGCGTGCTGTCGCGCCAGCAGCTGGAAGAAAAGCTGTATTCCTGGCGCGACGACGTCAGCAGCAACGCGGTGGAGGTCTACATCCACGGCGTGCGCAAGAAGCTGGGGGCGGACTTGATCCAGAACGTGCGCGGCCTGGGCTACCTGGTGCCGGCACAGGGGCCGGACGGCGCGGGTGCGGCCAATTGAGCGCGCCATGAATGCTCCTGATTCAATAGCTGCTCGCGCAGATTGTTCTAAGGCAAAAGGCCAATTGGATGCTGAAAAGCCCGCCCCGTCACTGCGCGGTCGCCTGATCGGCCTGCTGCTGGCCGCCGTCGCCGTCATCGCCGCATTGCAGGCGCTGGTGACCTGGCGCACTGCGCTCAGCGAAACCGAAGCCGTGTTCGACGGTCAGATGGAGCGCATCGCCCTGTCACTGACCGGCGGCTTGGCCGCCAGTGTGCTGGGCGACGACGCACTGGCCAGCGGGCGCGGCGCGCGCGATCTGATCGTGCAGGTCTGGCGCGCCGACGGCGTCATGCTGTACCGATCGCCCAGTGCCCAACTGCTGCCACCGCAAGCGGTGATCGGCTTTTCCAACGTGCGCACCGGCGCGGCCGACTTCCGCGTCTACGCCCTGCGCACGCCCACGCAGGTGATCCAGATCGCCCAAAACACCGCCACGCGGCGCCAGGCGGCCGGCCAGCTGGCGCTGCGCGCGGTGCTGCCCATCGCGCTGCTGGCACCGCTGCTCATGCTGATCGTCTGGGGCGTCGTCACCCGTGCGCTGGCCCCGCTGGACCGCGTGCGTCGCCAACTGGCCGAACGCCGCGCCAGCGACCTGGCGCCCATCGGCACCGCCGGCGTGCCGCTGGAAGTGCGTCCGCTGATCGACGAGCTGAACGCCCTGCTGGCCCGCTTGGCCAAGGCCTGGGACACCTTGACCCACTTCACCGCCGACGCCGCGCACGAGCTGCGCACCCCTCTGGCCGCGCTGCGCCTGCAGGTGCAAGGCCTGCAGCGCGCACCGGACGCCGCCGCCCGCGATATCGCCGCTGACCGCCTGCTGTCGGGCATCGACCGCGCCACGCGCCTGGTTGAGCAGCTGCTGGCGCTGGCGCGGCAGGAAGGCACGACGCCGGACGACGCGGTGACGCTGGACCTGGCTGCGCTGGCGCGCGCTGCTGTCCAGGATTTGGCCGGCACCGCGGCGGCGCGCGGCATTTGGTTGGACCTGGTCGCACCAACGCCCGTGCCCCTGCAGGGCCAGCCCGGGGCACTGGCCGTGTTGCTGCGCAATCTGCTCGAAAACGCCCTCCGCCATGCACCCGATGGCGGCACCGTTCAGGTGCAGGCGCTGACCGGCGCCGATGCCGCACCCGACCGCGCCGTGCTGACGGTGGAGGACAGCGGCACTGGCGTGCCACCGGCTGAGCGCGACCGCGTGCTGGACCGCTTTTACCGCGCCCCCGGCGCCCCCGGCCACGGCAGCGGACTGGGTCTGGCCATCGTGAAGTCGGTGGCCGACCAGCACGGCGCGCGCCTGCGCCTGGACGACTCACCCACGCTGGGCGGCTTGCGTGTCACGCTGGCCTGGTGAGGCTCTGGCGCGCGCTGGATCTGCGCGGCCTGCTATCACTTTTGGTGCGTTACCGGGCTCGCCGCGCGCCCTAAGTTTCACCTAACTGTCCTGCCCCACATTTGCACCATTCCGCCAGATCGGCGGCCTGGACACAAGGATTGGGACATGAACACGATGGAACTGAAATCGAAGAAGCTGGTGGCGGCCTTGCTGGCGGCCGGGGTGCTGGGTGGCGTGGGCGCTACCGCGGTGGGGCGTCTGCAGACGCCGGCGCACGCGCAGCCGGCGCCGGTGGTGGCCGCGCCCGCGCAAGCGCCTGCCGCGCAGGCGGTGGCGCCGGCGGCGCTGCCCAACTTCAGCGCGATCGCGGCCAAGTACGGCCCGGCGGTGGTCAACATCAGCGTCAGCGGCACACGCAAGGTGTCGATGAACGGCGACGATGACGAGGGCGACGACGCCGAAGCCGGCCCAGCCGCCCAGCGCGGCGCCGGCCCGGACGCGCAGATGCAGGAATTCCTGCGCCAGTTCGGCCTGCCGCCCGGCATGTTCGGGCCAATGCCCGGCCAGGGCCGAGGGGGTCCGGCGCAGGAGCGGCCTATGCAGGGCCAGGGCTCGGGCTTCATCGTCAGCCCGGACGGTTTGATCCTGACCAACGCCCACGTGGTGCGCGGCGCGCAGGAAGTCAACGTCAAGCTGACCGACCGGCGCGAATTCCGTGCCAAGGTGCTGGGCCGCGACGACAAGACCGACGTGGCGGTGATCAAGATCGACGCCAAGGGCCTGCCCACGCTGCCGTTGGGCAGCAGCCAGGCGCTGCTGCCGGGCGAGTGGGTGATGGCGATCGGCTCGCCCTTCGGCTTTGAGAACAGCGTGACCGCGGGCGTGGTCAGCGCCAAGGGCCGTTCGCTGCCCGATGACAGCGCCGTGCCCTTCATCCAGACCGACGTGGCGGTGAACCCCGGTAACTCCGGCGGTCCTCTGTTGAACGCACGCGGCGAAGTGGTGGGCATCAACTCGCAGATCTACAGCCGCTCGGGTGGTTACCAGGGCTTGTCGTTTGCCATCCCGATCGAGCTGGCCACGCACGTGCAACAGCAGTTGGTGGCGACCGGCAAGGTGGACCACGCGCGCCTGGGCGTGACGGTGCAGGAGGTCAATCAGGCGTTTGCCGATTCCTTCCAACTGCCCAAGCCCGAAGGCGCGCTGGTGGCCAACGTCGAGCCGGGCGGCCCGGCGGCGGCGGCTGGCTTGAAGTCGGGCGACGTGATCACCAAGGTCGATGGCCAGCCGGTGGTGGCGTCGGGCGACTTGCCGGCGCACATCAGCCTGTCCAAGCCGGGCGAGCGTGTGACGCTGGAAGTGTGGCGCCAGGGCAAGCCCGAGCAGTTGACCGCCCAGCTGGGTGGTGCCAAGGACAAGGCCGCCGCCGTAGCGCAGAACGACAAGGCGGCGCAAGGCAAGCTGGGCCTGGCGCTGCGTCCGCTGCAGCCGCAGGAAAAGCAGCAGGCCAAGGTCGACGGCGGTTTGCTGGTCGAGCAGGCCAGCGGCGCCGCGGCCCGCGCCGGCGTGCAGCCGGGCGACGTGCTGGTGTCGGTGAACGGGCAGCCCGTGAAAGACATCGACCAGGTGCGCGGCATCGTGGCGAAGTCCGACAAGTCGGTGGCGCTGCTGGTGCAGCGTGACGGCCAGCAGCTGTTTGTGCCGGTGCGCGTGGGCTGACGCTGCCCGCCAACGCCCTTACTGAAATCCTCCAAGGCCTGGCTTCATCTCTTGGCCTTCCTCAGAAAGCCGATGGCCCGCGTGGCCGTCGGCTTCTTTTTTGGTGATTTTGAATCGAATCGCCCTCTGGCCTTACAGCAATCTGCGCGGCCAGCTATGAATTGGATAGTAGCGGGTGGCCGGGCGCGGCGCCAAAAGCGTCAGCGCGTGTAGCCCAGGCAGGCGCCCGCGTTGGGCCGGCCCTTGCATTCGCGGCGCAGGCGGGCTTCTTCCGACTTTTCGCGTTGGGCCGCATTCTGGCCGTTGGCGTAGGTCATGACCGGCGCGCTTTTCAGCTTGGTGCCGTGGGCCTTGCCCTTGGCGTGTGCGGGCGTGGCCAGCGCCAGGCTGAGGCCGAGAACGGCCACGGAGCAGCTTAGGGCGCGAAGTACGGTGGTCTTGGCGGTGGTCATGGCAGTCTCCTCAGGAAGGTGGTTGGGCCGCGCGGCGTTTGTGCGATGCTTGCAAATCCGCCCCACCGCCCCATTAGAAGAGCCCGCCGAACCATGCGTCAAGCCGTTCTGAACCTCGAAGAATCCAAGATTCGTGAAGTAGCCAACGCTGGCATGGGGCGCGACGACGTGCTGCCGTTCTGGTTTGGCGAAAGCGACGAAGTCACGCCCGACGCCATTCGCCAGGCAGCCATCGCCGCGCTGCAGGCCGGCGAAACCTTTTATTCGCACAACCTGGGCTTGCCTGCCCTGCGCGAGGCCGTGGCGGCCTACACCAGTGCGCTGCACGGCGCGGTGGGGGCAGAGCGCATCGGCATCACGTCGGGCGGCGTCAACGCGCTGATCGTCGCCATGCAGACGTTGATCGACGCGGGCGACGAGGTCGTCGCCGTCACGCCGGTTTGGCCCAACCTGACGGCGCAGCCGCTCATCCTGGGGGCGCACCTGCGCTGCGTGCCGCTGCGGCCCGACGCGCAAGGCGCGTGGCAGCTGGACCTGCCTGCATTGCTGGCCGCCATCACGCCGCAGACCAAGTTGCTCATCGTCAATTCGCCCAACAACCCAACGGGCTGGACGCTCACGCGCGCCGAGCAGGCCGCCATCGTGGCGCACTGCCGCCAGACCGGCACCTGGATTCTGGCCGACGAGGTGTACGAGCGCCTGTACTACAAGGACGACACCGCCAACGGCGCCGCGCCCAGCTTCCTCGACGTGGCGGAGCCCGACGACCGGCTGGTCGTGGTGCAAAGCTTTTCCAAGGCCTTCTTGATGACCGGCTGGCGCCTGGGCTACCTCGTCATGCCACCGGCCATGACGCAGGAAGTGGGCAAGCTGATCGAGTTCAACACCTCCTGCGCGCCCGTCTTCGCCCAGCGCGGCGCCCTGGCGGCCCTGGCGCAGACCGCCGACATCACCCCGCGCATCGTCGCCCATTTGCGCCAATGCCGCGACACGCTGGTGCCCCTGCTGCAGGCTGTGCCCGGCGTGGAAACCAGCGCGGCGCCGGGCGGCATGTACGCATTCCTGCGCGTGGCCGGTTTCAACGATTCGCTCGATCTGGCCAAGCGCCTGGTCGTCGAAGCCGGCCTGGGCCTGGCCCCCGGCGCCGCCTTTGCG
>JAEZWW010000099.1 GCA_023442945.1 Pseudomonadota bacterium
AAGGATGCCCGCGCCTCGTGCGCTGACTCGCTGCAGTTGTTTGAGCGGCGCTGCGCAGCAGCAAAGCGAGTTCTGCAGCGCACCCCGCTCGCGAGCATCGCAGGTTGCCCCATCGCAACGCGATGGGGTCACGGCCAGTGGGGCGCGCTTCTTTGGGTACTTTCTTGCCGCGCAGCAAGAAAGTGCCTCGCCCGCCGGGGCGAGTCCCGGCCTCTCACATCACTATCTCAACAGGCGATTCCAAAACAAATCAACCTCCAGCCCTACAACCACAAGCGCGACCAGCTCCCATTTCAGAAGCATTCAAATCACTTTTCAAGACCACCGTCGCAAGCCGCGACGACGTCGGCACGTGAAGCATCACCCCACCGCATCCACTCCCACAACCCGCCGCGCCCGCCGATAACGCGGGCCCGTCGCACGGCGCCGCAGTCCAACGCCACCCCTCCCACCAATTCAAGGCAAAATCGGTCTCCAGCGCGCTTCCCACCAGCGCAACCAGCTATCAAATCCAAAGCACCATCGCGCGCCCACGCGCGCACCGTGAACCACCATGTCCCGCAAACCCAAAAAAGGCTATTTCGTGCGCGGCCAGTTTGTCGCTGAAGGCAGCGAACTGGACGAAGAACTCAAGCGCGAGATGCACGGCGACGGCCCCAGCAAGACCGACCTCAAGGCGCAAAGCACCGAGCTGCAGGCGCTGGGCGAAAAGCTGCTCACGCTGCGCAGCGATTTGCTCGCCCCACTCGACCTGCCCAGCAAGCTGATCGACGGCCTGCAGGAGCTCGACCGCATCACCAACTTCGAAGGCAAGCGCCGGCAAAGCCAGTACGTCGGCAAGCTGATGCGCCAGCTGACCGACGAGCAGGTCGACGCCATCCGCACCGCGCTGGACGAGCAGCGCAAGGGCTCGGCCAAGGACACGCTGCGCCTGCACGCGGCCGAGAACTGGCGCACGCGCCTGATCGCCGACGACGCCGCCGTCAATGCCTGGGTCAGCCAGTTCCCCGAGACCGACGTGCAGCAGCTGCGCTCGCTGGTGCGCCAGGCGCGCAAGGACGCGCCCGCGCCAGCCGACGCGCGCGTGGCCGAATCGCAAGGCCAGGCGCCCCGCCAAAGCCGCGCCTACCGCGACCTGTTCCAGCTGGTGCGCGACGCGCTGGAGCGCGCCGAGGCCGCGGCCGACACCCACCCGGTGCAACCCATCGACGACGACGATGCGGGTTACACCGACGACAGCCGCGCCCACTGAGCGCGGGCAGCTACCGCATCCATAGCAGTGACCCCATGAGCGACACCTTCGACCCCATCACCATCGGCATCGTTTCGGTCAGCGACCGCGCCTCGAGCGGCACCTACGAAGACAAGGGCCTGCCCGCCTTGCAGGACTGGCTGGGCCGCGCGCTGAAGAACCCCATCACCTTCGCGTCGCGCCTGATCCCCGACGAGCAAGCCACCATCAGCCGCACGCTGACCGAATTGGCCGACGCCGGCTGCGCCCTGGTGCTGACCACCGGCGGCACCGGCCCCGCGCCGCGCGACGTCACGCCCGAAGCCACGCTGGCCGTGGCCGACAAGGAGATGCCCGGCTTTGGCGAACAGATGCGCCAGATCAGCCTGGCCTTCGTGCCCACCGCCATCCTCAGCCGCCAGGTCGCCGTCGTGCGCGGCCAGACGCTCATCATCAACCTGCCCGGCCAACCCAAGGCCATCGCCGAAACGCTGGAAGGCCTGAAGGCCGAAGACGGCACGCAGAAAGTCCACGGCATCTTCGCCGCCGTGCCCTACTGCGTCGATCTCATCGGCGGGCCGTACATCGAGACGCACGACGCGGTGTGCAAGGCGTTTCGGCCGAAGAACGCGGTGCGGCCGGCGCGCAGCTGAGGGCTGCCAGCCTGTGGCACGCCGGCTGGCACCATCACCCCACCCATTTACAAGCAAAAACAACGTCCTGCCTTAGTGAAATCTACGCAGGCAGCTACTGTTTCAATAGCGTATACCTCTTGACCGCTGCAACGCGTGTGGCTTCGTGTCAGAGGACGCGGTCACCCCGGTTGGCGCTTTAAGGGGGTGCGTCGCAACTTCGCCGCGACACGGGCAAGGCGCTGCAGCGGCCTGCTCCGCGCAGCGGCCTTGAAAAACTCAGTCCGCTGAGCAAAAGCTGGACTGTTCGGTGACTGTGAGTTGATTACCGATAACGCGAGGCCTGACGGCCACCGGACGACCATTTTCGGTGCGGACCACCAGCCGACAGCTGCGATCTGCCTCCGAGACGATCATCTGCGCCACGTAGCGCTGGTTGGCCTGCGGCGTAAAAGTGCCCGTCTGATTGCAGCCCAGGTTGCCCCGCTTGACCGCCCACACGGTGAATGCCAGCGGCTGGCCCGCGACCACTCTGACGGGGCGCGGGAGGATGCGGTTGTCGTTGTTGGGCGAAGCCACCAGACGCCGGCCGCTGCAGGTGCGGTAGTCGTCGTACAGATGCAAGCCCACGGTGCCGTCCGGCACGCCGGCAACGGCCAGTTGAGCGGTCGGGCCGGACGTGGGCTCAACCCAGTCGTGGCGCACCGCCGCGCAACCGAGGAGCCCCAGCGCCGCCACCATGGCGAACGCAAGGCGGCGCAAGCTGAATGCAGATCTCATGTCCAACGTCTCCCATCCAACGCCAACCGCACCCCACATACCGGAGGTGCGCCTACTTGCCCACCAGCTCGTTCAGCTTGTCGGCCTCGAAGCTCTCGGCCTTGGCCGCTTCCTTGGGCACGCAGTCCGGGTCCATCTGGCAGGCCAGGCGCTCGACCGCCTGCCACAGCATGGCGATCTGGTGGTCGTGGGTGGCGGTGCCGTCGATCAGGCCGCGCAGGGCCTGACTGACGGGGTCGTCGCTTTGGGTGACGCCGTAGGCGGAAAAGCCCAGCTTGGCCGCGGCTTCCTCGCGCTTGGCGGCGTCGTCGGCAGCGATGATGCGCGCCGGGTTGCCGACGGCCGTGGCGCCGGGCGGGACCGGTTTGGTGACCACGGCGGACGAGCCGATCTTGGCGCCATCGCCCACGGTGAAGCCGCCCAGCACCTGGCTGCTGGCGCCGACGACCACGCCCTTGCCCAGCGTGGGGTGGCGCTTGCTGCCCTTGGTGAGCGAAGTGCCGCCCAGCGTGACGCCCTGGTAGATGGTGCAGTCGTCGCCGATTTCGGCCGTTTCGCCGATCACGACGCCCATGCCGTGGTCGATGAAGACGCGCTCGCCTATTTTGGCGCCAGGATGGATCTCGATGCCGGTGAAAAACCGGCCCCAGTGCGAAATCCAGCGCGCCAGCCAGAACCAGCCGGCGTTCCACAGCGGGTGGGCGATGCGGTGCAGCACCAGCGCGTGAAAGCCGGGGTACGAAAAAACGACGTCCCAGACGCTGCGCGCGGCGGGGTCGCGCTCGAGAATGGCGTGGGTGTAGGAGCAGATGCGCTGCAACATGGTGGGCAGGGAGTCTACCGCCGGGAGGCGGCAGGCGCAGCGGCTGGCCGCAAGGGCCACATGCCGAGCGGGGTCGGGGCAGGTGGCCAACGGCACGGGCGCGCCGGGCGGCGTGTACGAGGCACTGGGGCGGCCTGATCGCCCGTCCCCACGCGGCCCCCTCAGCGCGGCGCCGGTCCGCGCGCAGGCGCGTCCGCCGCGCCGCCGGCTGCCGCCTGCTGCATCGCCTTGGCGATCCCGCGCAGGACGTGGATTTCTTCCACCGTCGGCTGGGCGCGGTTGAACAGTTGCGCCAGGCGCGGCATCAGCTTCTTGGGCGCGGCCGGGTCCAGAAAGCCGATGTCGACCAGCGCCTGTTGCCAGTGCGCCAGCATGCCGGCCTGCTGGGCGGCGTCGGCCAAGGTCGGCTCGGCAGTGGCCGGCTGCACGCCAAAGCCCCAGCCGCGCGCGCCCAAGGCTTCACGCCAGTCGTAGGCGATCAGTTGCACAGCGGCGGCGAGGTTGAGCGAGCCGTAAGCCGGGTCGGTGGGGATGCTGAGCGCCACGTGGCAGCGGTACACGTCGTCGTTGGCCATGCCGTAGCGCTCGGGCCCGAACAGAAAGGCCACGCCTTGCGGCTGGGTCAGGTCCAGCCCGGTGCTTGATGAAAAATCGCCCTCTGGCCCTACAACCACCTGCGCGAGCAGCTTCTCTTTTAATAGCAAATCGAAGTGTTCGCGCGGTGCGCGCGTGGGCGGACCGAAGTCGCGCGGGGTCATGGCGGTGGCGCACAGCTGCGTCATGCCACCCAGCGCCTCGTCCAGCGTGGCGACGCTGCGCGCGCGCTGCAGGATGTCGGTGGCGCCGCTGGCGCGCTCCACCGCTTCATCGCGCGTCAGCACGTCGGGCCAGCGTGGGCGCACCAGCACCAGGTCGTCAAAGCCCATCACCTTCATGGCGCGGGCGACGGCGCCCACGTTGCCGGCGTGGCTGGTTTCGATCAACACGAAGCGGGTGCGGGGTTGGAACAAGGGGGCAGACGGCATCGGGCGATTGTCGCCGCGCGGCTAACATGCGCGGTTCTGTTCACTTTTCGGCCCGTTTTGCCATGACCACCGCGACCATTTCCAACGTCACCCTCAGCACCCAGGCCAATGTGTACTTCGACGGCAAGTGCGTGTCGCACGGCTACACCCTGGCCGATGGCAGCAAGCAGAGCGTGGGCGTGATCCTGCCGGCCACGCTGACCTTCACCACCGGTGCGGCCGAAGTGATGGAAGGCGTGGGCGGCAGCTGCGAGTACAAGCTGGCCGGCAGCGACCAGTGGGTGAAGTCGGGCGTGGGCGACAAGTTCAGCGTGCCGGGCAATTCGTCCTTCGAGATCCGCGTGACCGACGCGCCTTACCACTACATCTGCAGCTACGCCTGACCGGGGCGCGCCACCGCGGCGCACCCGCCGGCTTACTTGGTGATGATCGCCTGCACGCGCCGGTTCTTGGCGCGGCCTTCGGGGTCGTCGCTGCCGTCGGGGCGCTGGTTGGCGGCAATGGGTTCGCCCGCGCCGCGCCCTTCGGCGTGCATGCGCTCGGCGGGCAGGCCCTGGGCCTTGAGCCAATCGACCACGGCGGTGGCACGGCGTTCGGACAGGCGCTGGTTGTAGTCCTGGGCGCCCTTGCCGTCGGTGTGGCCCACCAGGCGCACCGGGCCTTGCGTGGCGCGCAGCACGGCGGCCAGCTTGGCCAACTCGCTCGCGGCCTGCGGGCGAATCTCCGCCTGGTCGAAGTCGAACAAGGTGTCGGCCGGCATGTCGATGTGGATTTCCTGGCCGCGCACTTCGCCGCCCATGGCGCTGACCAGGCTGTCGAGGTTGGACACCTGGCTTTGCAGCCCGCTGGACGTGCCGGTCAAAGCCGAACCGGTCGCCACCACAC
>JAEZWW010000054.1 GCA_023442945.1 Pseudomonadota bacterium
GTTGCGATCAACTGAGCCTTCAATTATGACACGCTTTTGAAAGACCTGTCAAATTCTAGGGTTTTACCGATTTGCACCACAACTTTCGCCGCGGCACCCATCTACCAACCCCGCAACCAGAAGAACCTTCCGATTGCCGCCAATCTCTGAGAACCCTCATCGATCAGCGAAGCCTTCAATTATGACATGCCTTTGAAAGACCTGTCAAACCCTGGGGGCTTTGGGCTCGCGCCATGAAGCTCCCCGTCGGCGCTTGGACCTACCCTCTACCGACCTTCACCGTCGAGCAACTTGCGTTGCGGTGATCAGCGAAGCCCTCGACTATAGCACGCTTTTTGGCCACCTGTCGATTCGCGTCGGCCAAACGTTTGGTGCGTCATGCGTCGGCCACCATAGGGCACATGGCTCTGATGGGGCGGGAGGCCACTGTCAGCACGCCAAGCTGACGGTCTCCGCGTCTACATGCACGCCGCGCTGCGAAGCGACGGTACTTCAGGACAGACAAGGTGGCTCAGCCGCTCCTTCTTCCGCTCACCGCTCCATGCCGCAGTGCGCGCTGGAAGCAGCGCCTCAAGATGGCACCAGGCATCCACGCACCGTGGCGCCCCCACACCGGTATGCTTGTCCGCTTGGTCGCGGGCCCAGACCGTGGGCCTCGGCGCTTGCTCCTTCAGCGCGCATTTCTGGGCACGCCAGAAACCTTGCGTCTAACTGAATGCTCCCTTGTTGAGCGCCCTTCTGTTCTTCTTGTTCTTCTTATCGCTGCGTTTCCCATGGCCTTGATGACTCTTTTGAACGGGCAACTGGCGTTTGGCCACGTTGCTTTGCTGGACCACGCCGACTTTGCGCTGGAGACGCGCGAACGCGTGGGCCTGATCGGCCGCAATGGCGCGGGCAAGTCGTCCTTGCTGAAGATCCTCGCGGGCATGGAACGCCCCGACGATGGCGATCTGCAGTTCCAGACCGGCCTGCGCTTGGCCTACGTGGCGCAAGAGCCCGCGCTGGAAGCCTTCACCACGGTCAACGACGCCGTGGGCGCCGGGCTCGCCCACGTAGCCGAGTTAATTGACGCCTACACCCGCGGCGAAGGCGACCTGGCCGCCTTGCAGTCGCAAATCGAGGCCGAGGACGGTTGGAACTGGCCGCAGCGCGTGGCCGACACCTTGCAGCGCCTCGGCCTGGACGGTACGCGCCACGTGGCCGACCTGTCCGGTGGCACCAAGAAGCGCGTCGCGCTGGCGCAAGCCCTGGTCCGACGACCCGACGTGCTGCTGCTGGACGAGCCCACCAACCACCTGGACCTGGACGCCATCGGCTGGTTGGAACAGCTGCTGCTGGACTTTCGCGGCAGCGTGATCACCATCACCCACGACCGGGCCTTTCTGGACCGCGTGGCCACCCGCATTGTTGAGCTGGACCGCGGCCGCCTGGTCAGCTACCCGGGCAACTTCAGCACCTACCTGACGCTGAAAGAGGAGCAGCTGGCGCAAGAAGCCACCATTCAAGCCAAGGCCGACAAGCTGCTGGCGCAGGAAGAAGTGTGGGTGCGCCAGGGCGTGGAGGCGCGTCGGACCCGCGCGCAAGGGCGGATCAACCGCCTGCAGAACCTGCGCACCGCGCGCGCCGCCCGGCGCGAAGCCGTGGGCCGCGTGCACATGGAAGTCAGCAGCGGTCTGCCCAGCGGCAAGCTGGTGGCCGAGCTGGAACACGTCACCAAGACCTTTGGCGACAAAACCGTGGTGCGCGACTTCAGCGCCACCTTGCTGCGCGGCGACAAGATCGGACTGCTGGGCCCCAACGGCGCGGGCAAGACCACGCTGCTCAAGCTGATCCTGGGCGAATTGGCGCCCGACAGCGGCCGCGTGCGCCAAGGCGCCAACCTGCAGGTGGCCTACTTTGACCAGATGCGCGACGCGCTGGACCTGGACGCCACGCTGGAAGACTTCATCAGCCCTGGCAGCGAATGGATCGAAATCGGCAAAAAGCGCCAGCACGTCAAAAGCTACCTAGGCGACTTCCTGTTCAGCCCGGCGCGGGCGCACTCGCCGGTGCGCAGTCTGTCGGGCGGCGAGCGCAACCGGCTGCTGCTGGCGCGCCTGTTTGCCCGCCCAGCCAACGTGCTGGTGCTGGACGAGCCGACCAACGACCTGGACATCGACACGCTGGAACTGCTGGAAGAGCTGCTGCAAACCTACGATGGCACCGTCTTTTTGGTCAGCCACGACCGCACCTTCATGGACAACGTGGTCACCAGCACCATTGCCTGGGAAGGCCCCGGCCAGTGGCGCGAATACGAAGGCGGCGTGACCGACTGGTTAACGCAGAGCGAGCGCGCCCGCGAATGGGCCAGCGGCCGCGCCAGCGCCGCCGCTACGGCCCCCGCGCCCAGTCCGGCGCCCGCCGCCAAGCTTGAGGACAAAACAGCGGCCCAGCCCTACACAGATCAGCGCGAGCAGCTATCAAAAAAGAAGCTAAGCTACAAGGAACAGCGCGAGCTGGACGCGCTGCCCGGTCAGATTGAAGCGCTGGAAACCGAGCAAGCCGACATCCGCGCCACCCTGGCCGACGGCCAGCTTTACCAAACCGACCTGTCGCGCGCCGTGGCGCTGCAGGCGCGCGACGGGGAAATCGACGAAGCGCTGAACCAAGCCCTCGAGCGCTGGGCCGCCCTGGAAGCGCGCACCCACTGAACCTGGGTAGTGCTCCCAGCTTGACGTGACCGATCAGCGTGCCAAGATGTTTGTTTTGACCCAAAAACAAATGAGGAGAGCGCCGTGATGGAAGGCTTGGGCTGGATCGGTCCGCTGCTGGTGGTGGCCCTGCTGGGCGGCCTGGGTTTTCTGTGGTGGCAGCGCCGCGGCGGCACCACCGCCAGCAGCAGCGGCGCGCCCCTGGGCCGCAACGAACGCTTTGCACCGGCGGCCGCGCTGTCCGCGGCCGAGATGGAACTGCTGGACTACCTGGTGCGGGCCTTTCCGCGCCGCGCGGTGCTGTTCCGCGTGGCGCTGTCGAATTTGGTCAGCGTGCGCCGCGCCGACAACCGCGTCGCCACGCAGCAACGGCTGGCCGAACACCGCGTTGACTACGTGGTGTGCAACCGCGACGGCCGCCCGGTCTACGCGTTTGAGCTGGACGCGCTGCACGACAACGCCGACGAAGCCGAGCACGACGCGCGCGAAAAGCACCGCGTGCTGAAATCCGCCGGCATCCGCCTCATCCGCCTCACGCGCAGCACGCGCGACCTGCCCGACCCCAACGACTTCCGCCGCCATGTGCGCAGCGCCGAGCTGACGCCGGATGGATCACCGGCCACGGTCACCGCGCCCGGCGCCCTGGCGCCCGCGGATGGCCCGGTGCCTCTGCCGGCGCACCGGCGCCCTCACCTGACCGACGACCTGCCCTATGGCCGCGCCGGCGGTTTCCGCGATACCCAGCCGATGACAGTGACCGGCTTGATGGACCTGACGCCCACAACCGACGAGCACGCCGACGCCGCGGCCGACGCCTGGGGCATTGGCCGCGCACCTGGCTGAGCGCGCGCCCAGCGGCCCTTGGCCGCTCCACCGCCGTCCTACAACCCAGGCTGCGTGAGCACGATCGCGCCAAGCCCTGCGCAGACCCACACCCAAGGCCACCGCGCAACGCGCTCGCGGACAGCGCGATCGCTATCGACGGTGGGCATCAACGTCATCAGAGACGCCGCCTAAGCGGTTAGGAACGCCGGCGTCGTGACCATCTGGGCGAGGGTGTCGGCCGCCCGCACCCAGCCCAACACCGCCAGCAGCATGGCCGACCACAGCGCCCCATGTGAGAGACCGAGGCGATCGGGACCGACGGGTCCCGGATCAGTAGGCCCGCAATAAGCCCGAACCCACGCTGATGAGCGCGCCGAAGACGCCTACCAGCGCGGCGCAAGTCGGCCGATCGCCAGGCCTATGGCGCGCCAACCCGCTTATTTGCCCGGCTTCTTCACCGGCCGCTGCCAGTTGGCGATGCTGACCGGCTTGCCGCGCGCCACGGTCAGCGCGCCGGGCGGCGTGCTCTTGGTCAGGGTCGACCCGCCGCCCACGGTGCCGCCCGCGCCCAGCGTGATCGGCGCGACCAGCACGCAGTTGCTGCCCACGTGCACGTCGGCTTCAATCACCGTGCGGTGCTTGTTCGCGCCGTCGTAGTTGGCGGTGATGCTGCCGGCGCCGTAGTTCACGCGTTCGCCCACGACGGCGTCGCCCAAATAGGCCAGGTGGTTGGCCTTGGCGCCGTCGGCCAGGGTGCTGTTCTTCACTTCGACAAAGTTGCCGATGTGCACCTCGGCCCCCAGCGTGGCGCCCGGACGGAGGCGCGCAAACGGGCCGATCAACGCCCCGGCGCCCACGCGCACGCCGTCCTTGGCGCCGTCGATGTGGGTGAAGGGGTGAATCACCGCGCCGGCCGCGATGTCGGCGTTGGCGATGACGCAGTGCGCGCCAATGCGCACGTCGTCGCCCAGCGTCACCCGGCCTTCAAAAATGCAGCCCACGTCGATCTCCACGTCTTGCCCGCAGACCAGTTCCCCGCGCACGTCAAAGCGCGCCGGGTCGGCCAGGCGCACGCCATCTGCCATGAAGCGCTGCGCCGTGCGCAGCTGCAACTCGCGCTCCAGCTCGGCCAGCTGCTGCGGGCTGTTGACGCCCGCCACCTCCACCGCGTCGGCGATGCGCAGCGCCTGCACCGGCGTGCCATCCGCCACCGCGTGGCGCACCACGTCGGTCAGGTAAAACTCTTTTTGCGCGTTGTCGTTGTTCAGCTGCGCGAGGTATTTCTTCAGCAGTGCCGTGGGCGCGGCCATCACGCCGGAGTACCACTCGGTCAGCGCGCGCTGCGTGGGCGTGGCGTCCTTGGCTTCGACAATCGCCATCACCGGCGCGTCCGCGCCCTGCCCGTCCCGCACGATGCGGCCGTAGGCTCCCGCATCTTCGCCGGTGTCCACCGTCAGCAGCGCGATTTGCTGCGCGTCGCACAGCGCCAGCAGCTGCTGCAGCGTCTCGGCGCGCACCAGCGGCACGTCGCCGTTCAGCACCAGCGTGACGCCATCTTGGGGCAACAGCGGCACCGCCTGCTGCACCGCGTGGCCGGTGCCCAGCTGCGGCTCCTGGCGCACGGGGCGCAGTGCCGGATAAGCACCTTTTGGGCCGCCAGCCCTACTCCAATCTGCGCAAGCAGCTTCCACTTCTGTAGCACCGTGGCCGGTGACGATCACCACATCGGCCGCCCCCAACGCCGCCGCGCTGTCCAGCACATGGCGCAACAGCGGGCGCCCGGCCAGGCGGTGCAGCACCTTGGGGCGCTGGCTTTTCATGCGGGTGCCTTTGCCCGCGGCCATGACGACGACGTGAAGAGCGCTCATATCAGACGGTGTTCCCTGCGGTCTCAATGCAATGGCGGGGATTATCGGGCGCGCCGGCAGCCCCAGCCCAGCGCCGGATCGACCATGCCACTAGCATCGCGCCATGCTCCCCCAAGACATGCCCGCCGACGCCGCGCTGGTTGAGCGCTTCGTGCAGCTGCTGGACACGCCCACCGACCCGCGCATGGTCTGCGTGCAGGCGCGTTGCGACCACGGCGTGAAGTCCGTGGACATCGACCGCCCCACGCTGGCGCTGCTCCTGCGCGGCACCAAACGGCTGCGCAGCGGCGCGCAGGCCGGCCAGTTTGGTCCCGGCGATCTGCTGGCGATGGCGCCCGGCACGCGCATCGACGCCATCAACCTGCCCGACCCACATGAAGGGCGCTACCTGACCTTGTCGCTGCCGCTGTGCGACGAAGTGCTGGCCGCCGCGCGCCTGGTGTGGCCGCACCCGGTGCAACCCAGTGGCATGGGCTTTCACCGCGTGCCGTCTGGCGCCCTGCTGGCCGAACTCTCGGCCCTGGCCGACGCGGTGGAGGCCGATGACGAGCTGCACGCGCGGCTGGCCGTACTGAATTTGCTGGCACGGCTGGCGCGGCAGGGCTGCACCGACCTGCTGCTGCCGCCCGCGCCGAGCGCGGCCGCGCGCGTGCGGGCGTTGGTCGCCGAAAAGCCCGGCCGCGCGTGGCCATCGGCCGACGTCGAACAAGCGCTGGGCACCAGCGGCGCCACGCTGCGGCGTCACTTGGCCGCCGAAGGCACAACGCTGCGCGAGGTCATCGCCCAGGCGCGTCTGGCCTGCGCGCTAGATCTGCTCTACACCACGCGCTGGCCGGTCAAAACCGTGGCGCAGCACGTGGGCTACCGATCGGCCGAAAGCTTCGCGCGCCGATTTCGCGAGCGTTACGGGCTGGACGCCGCCGCCATCGGCAACGCCGCGCCCGACGCCGGCGTGCAACCCGTCACGCCCATGCCGCGCGCCGCGTGAGCGTTTGACGCGGCAACTTGAGCGCCCGGCCGGGCGCCCCCGCAGTACGGTAGGGCCGTCGCCTTCGGGCGCTTTGTTGAAGGCCCTGTCCCATGACTTCATCCCTGGCTTTTTTCGCGCCGCGCCGCACGGCGTGGGTACTCGCGCTGCTGGCCGGTGGCCTCTGCACCGCCGCCCACGCGCAACCCGCTTCACCCCAAGCCGCAGCGCCCGACGCCACGCCGACCTTTGTCCAGGTGCCCGGCGTGTACCGCCAGCGCATCGGCGACATGCAGGTCACCGCGCTGTTTGACGGCGTGGTGTTTCTGCCCGTGCAGCAGCTCAAGAACGTCGACGCCGCGCGCAGCCGCCAGTGGTTGACCGCCGACCACGTCCCGCAAACCAAAGACGGCGTACAAACCGCCGTCAACGCGTATCTGGTGCGCCGCGGCGACGACCTGATCCTGGTCGACACCGGCACCGCCGACTGCTTTGGCCCCACCGTGGGCCATGTGCTGGAGAACCTGCGTGCCGCCGGTGTGCGGCCTGAAGAAGTGAAGCACGTGTTGCTGACCCACGCCCACCCCGACCACATGTGCGGTCTGCTGACGGCCGATGGCCAGGTCGCCTACCCGAACGCCACCGTGTGGCTGGCGCAGGCGGACGCGGACTACTGGCTCAGCACCACGGCACGCGACCGTGCGCCCGAACCCATGCGCCCGCTGTTCGACATGGCGCGCCGCGCGGTCGCGCCCTACCAGGCGGCCGGCCGCTTCAAGCCCTTCACCGACAGCGACGCGCTGCCCGCCGGGGTTCAGCGCGTGGCCACCCCCGGCCACACGCCGGGCCACACGTCGTGGCGTCTGCCAGGGCCGACGCCGGGACAGTCGCTGCTGGTGTGGGGGGATGTGCTGCACTACCACGCGGTGCAGTTCCGCCACCCCGACGCTGCTTTTGAGTACGACAGCGACCGGCGGCAAGCCACGGCGTCGCGCAAGCGCGTGCTGGCGCAGGCGGCGCAAAGCGGCGAATGGGTGGCGGGGGCGCACCTGCCGTTTCCGGGCATCGGTCACGTGGTGCACGAAGGCCGCGCGGCGGCCGCAACCTACCGCTGGGTGCCGGCCGAGTTCGGGCCGGTCCTGGCGGCGCGCCCCTGACTGGCCGACGCTCAATCCAGTGTCTGGCGGTAGCGCGCGATGGCGACCACGCTGACCACCAGCACGAAGGTCAGCAGCGCCCCCAGTTCGGGCAGCAGTTCGGCCAGGCCCGCGCCCTTGAGCATGATGCCGCGCACGATGCGCAGAAAGTGCGTCAGCGGCAGCACCTCGCCGATCCACTGCGCCCAGCGCGGCATGCCGCGAAACGGGAACATGAAGCCCGACAGCAGCATGGACGGCAGGAAGAAGAACAGCGTCATCTGCATCGCCTGCAACTGGTTGCGCGCCAGCGTGCTGAAGGTGAAGCCCACGGCCAGGTTGGCCACGATGAACACGCCAATCATCCCCGCCAGCAGAGCGCCACTGCCGACCATGGGCACACCGAACAGCAACCAGGCCGCGCCCAGAATCACCGCCAGCTGCAGGTAGCCGATCAGCACGTACGGCAGGATCTTGCCCAGCATCACCTCCAGCGGACGCACCGGCGTGGCCAGCAGGTTTTCCATGGTGCCGCGCTCGCGCTCGCGCGTCATCGCGAGGCCAGTGAACATGATCATCGTCATGGTCAGGATGGTGCCGATCAGCCCCGGCACGATGTTGACGCGCGACAGCCCTTCGGGGTTGTAACGGCGATGCACGCGCAGCTCAAACGGCGGCAGGTCGGCGTTCAGCGCGCGCAATGGCCCCGTCAGATCGCGCCGCAGCGCCTGGGTGGCCAGCTGGCCCAGCGCGGCCACGGCGTTGGCCGACGCGCTGGGGTCGGTGGCGTCGGCGGCCACGTACAACACCGGTTTCTGACCGCGCAGCAGCCGGGCCTCGAACTGCGGCGGCAGCACCACGATCAGCTGCACGTCGCCGCGCAGCATGGCTTCGTCGGCGGAGGCCTCGCTGACGCCGTTCAGCACCACGTCGAAATAGCCGGTGTTCTGCATCGCCGTGGTCAGCGTGCGCACCAGCGGCCCGTGTTCGGCCGCGACGATGGCGGTGGGCAGTTGCTTGGGGTCGGTGTTGATGGCGTAGCCGAACAGCACCAACTGCATCACCGGGATCATCACCGCCATGGCGAACGTCAGCCGGTCGCGCAGGATCTGCTGGAATTCCTTGACGAAGACCGCCACCGCGCGGTGCGGCGAAAAGCCCTGTCCGCCGCTCATGGCGTGCCCGCCGCGTCGCCACCAGCGGCGGCAAAATTGTCCTGCGCCTGACCGATCAGGCTGATGAAGACGTCCTCCAGGTTGGCGTCGGCGCGCGCCACGTGCAGGCCTTGTGCGGCCAGCGGCGCCACCGCCTGTTCGATCTGCGCCGCGTCGCGCCCGGCCACGTGCAGCCGGTTGCCGAAGGGCGCCACGCTGTCCACGCCAGGCGCAGCGCCCAGCGCGGCCAGCTGCGCTGCGGCGATGGCACCGGTGATCTCGTACACCGTCAGTCCGGCCGCCTGCACGATGTCGGCCTCGGTCCCGCGCGCCAGCACGCGGCCGTAGGCGATGTAGACCAGCTCGTGGCAGCGCTCGGCCTCGTCCATGTAGTGCGTGGACACCAGCACCGTGATGCCCTGCCCCGCGAGGCGGTGGATCTGGTCCCAGAAGTCGCGCCGCGCCTTCGGGTCAACGCCGGCCGTCGGCTCGTCCAGCAGCAGCAGGCGCGGGCGGTGGATCAGGCAGGCGGCCAGCGCCAGGCGCTGCTTCCAGCCGCCCGACAGCGCGCCGGCCAGCTGGTGCTGGCGCTCGCGCAGGCCCAACTCGTCCAGCGCCTGGTCCACCGCCACGCCGCGCTGGGGCAGTGCGAACAGGCGCGCGATGAAGTCCAGGTTCTGGCGGATCGACAAGTCGTCGTACAGGCCGAACTTCTGCGTCATGTAGCCGACCTGGCGCTTGATCAGCGGCGCCTGCGTGCGAATGTCCAGCCCCAGGCACGTGCCCTCGCCCGCGTCGGGCGTCAGCAAGCCGCACAGCATGCGGATGGTGGTGGTCTTGCCACTGCCGTTGGGGCCAAGAAAGCCGCAGATGCGCCCGGGCCGCACCTGCAGATCCACGCGGTCCACCACCACGCGATCGCCGTAGCGCTTGGTCAACCCGCGCACGTCGATGGCCCAACCGTCTGTATCCACGGCCGAATCAGCAGCTTCTTTTGCTATGTTTGTCATAGCTGCTCGCGCAGATTCATGTAGGGCCAGCGGCCGTTTTGCCTTAAGACTTGGTGGCAACGCCAACGGGGCGCACCGCCAGGGGCTGGCCCGGCTTCAGGCGCTGGGCGTCGGCCACGTCGGGCAACGCCTCGACCATGAAGACCAGCTTGGCGCGCTGCTCGTTGGAATAGATCACCGGCGGCGTGTACTCGGGCTCGGTCGCGATGCGGCTGACGCGCGCGGCGATCGGCGTGCCGCAGCCGTCGCACAGCAGCTGCACCGCCGCACCACCGCGCAGTTGCGCCAGCGCCGCTTCGGGCACGAAAAAGCGCGCCTTCAGTTGCCCGGGCGGCAGCAGCGACACCACCGGCTGGCCGGCCGCCACCCATTCGCCTTCGCGAAACAAGGTGTCGGCCACCTGCGCGGCGGCCGGTGCGGTCTGCGCTGTCTGGCCCAGGCGCCAGCGCTGCTGCGCCAGGGCGCCATCGGCGGCGCGGGTCTGCGCCTCGGCGGCAGCGCGTTCCTGCTCGCGCGCGGGCTGGCGCGCAGTGCGCAGGGCGGCTTCCAGCTCGGTCACGCGCTGGTCGGCGGCGGCGGACGCGGTGCGCGCGGTGTCGGCCTCGGTG
>JAEZWW010000059.1 GCA_023442945.1 Pseudomonadota bacterium
GTCACGGACGGGGCAGGACGGGGCGCGGGCGGCGCCCCGCGCGGCAGCTCGGTCGACGCCACCGCCAGCGCCTGGCGCTCGCAGGCCAGCAGGGCGCTCTGGCGCGCCTGCACGCCTTTGACGCTACCAACCTGGCGCTTGCAGTCGCGCTGCACCACGCGCTCGCCTTCCAGGCGCCGCGCCAAGCAGGTGCGCATCAGCGCCTTGCGGTCGCCGGCCTGGGCACCGACTTCGCGCTGGCACAGCACAAAACGCGGCGGCAGGCTTTCGCCCTCCGCAATCAAGGGGACAGGCGCGGCGGGCGCTTCGGCCCCCTGCGCCCAGGCGGCGCCACCGGTGGCGGCCAGAACGGCGCTCAAAACCCAGTGGCTGAAGGGAAGTTCGTACTGCTGCATGGCTCTCTTGTCGTGGGGGCACGCCGTGGGTTGCGTGCCGCGGCGCCTCCCGGACGCCGCACCGCATTGTCGCCACCTGGGCGTACACGCCGATGACGCGCCGCGCGGCAGCAGGCTTGGCCTATAGTGGCCGTTCGACATTTGAACCGCCCCTGCCATGTCCGCCGTTGTTGAAGCGCCCCTGCCTGCCGCCACCAAATCGCTATCTTTACAGGAGCTGCTCGCGCAAGTCACTGTAGGGCTGCAGGCCGTTTTACCGCCTGAAAACCTGATCACCAACGCCGAGCGCACCACGCCCTACGAATGCGACGGCCTGACCGCCTACCGCCAGCGCCCGCTGGCCGTGGCCCTGCCGTCCAGTTACGAACAGATTCAATCGGTGTTGCAAACCTGCCACCGTTTGGGCGTACCCGTGGTCGCGCGCGGCGCCGGCACCGGCCTGTCGGGCGGCGCCATGCCGCACGAACGCGGCGTGACCTTGTCGCTGGCCAAGTTCAACCAGATCCTGAAGATCGACCCGCTGGCGCGCACCGCCACCGTGCAGTGCGGCGTTCGCAACCTGGCCATCAGCGAAGCCGCCGCCGCGCACGGCCTGTACTACGCGCCCGACCCGTCCAGCCAGATCGCCTGCACCATCGGCGGCAACGTGGCCGAAAACTCCGGCGGCGTGCACTGCCTGAAGTACGGCCTGACGGTGCACAACATCCTGCGCGTGAAGGGCTTCACCGCCGCGGGCGAGCCGATCGAGTTCGGCAGCGAAGCGCTGGACGCGCCCGGCTACGACTTGCTGGCCTTGATCACCGGCAGCGAAGGCATGCTGGCCGTCACCACCGAAGTCACCGTGCGCCTGCTGCCCAAGCCGCGCCTGGCGCGCTGCATCATGGCCAGCTTTGCCGACGTGCGGCACGCGGGTGAGGCGGTGGCCGCGGTGATTGCCGCTGGCATCATCCCGGCCGGGCTGGAGATGATGGACAAGCCCATGACGGCCGCGGTCGAAGACTTCGTGCACGCCGGCTACGACCTGAACGCCGCCGCCATCCTGCTGTGCGAAAGCGACGGCACGCCCGAAGAAGTGGCTGAAGAGATCGAGCGCATGACCGCCGTGCTGACCGCCGCCGGCGCCACGCAGATCGCCGTCAGCGAATCCGAGGTGGAGCGCCTGAAGTTCTGGAGCGGGCGCAAAAACGCCTTCCCCGCCAGCGGCCGCATCAGCCCCGACTACATGTGCATGGACTCCACCATCCCGCGCAAGCGCCTGGCCGACATCCTGCTGGCCATCCAGGCGATGGAACAGAAGTACGGCCTGCGTTGCTGCAACGTCTTCCACGCCGGTGACGGCAACCTGCACCCGCTGATCCTGTTTGACGCCAACGACCCCGACCAGCTGCACCGCGCCGAGCTGTTCGGCGCCGACATCCTGGAAACCAGCGTCGCCATGGGCGGCACCGTGACGGGCGAGCACGGCGTGGGCGTCGAAAAGCTCAACAGCATGTGCGTGCAGTTCAGCGCCGAAGAAAACGAGCAGATGTTCGCCCTCAAACGCGCCTTCGACCCCGAACAGCTGCTGAACCCCGGCAAGGTCGTGCCCACCCTGCAGCGCTGCGCCGAATACGGAAAGATGCTGGTGCGCGGCGGGGCGCTGCCGCATCCGGAGTTGGAGCGGTTTTAGCCACACCCCACAAGGTGCGCATTCGGCGAGATGACACATGAATTCAGACCGGCTGAAAGTCACCGCCGTCGCCGTGCCGACGCCCATCGCCTACCGCGGCGCTGCGGAGATCGCGGCGATTCACTACGCGGCGTGCCAACTCGAAGTGACGGTGGCGGGTTGCTATGGCGAGGCAGACTGCGTCGTCACGTTTGTCGATCCGGTCGGCTTTCGGGTTCTGGACGAGCGCGACCTGAATGAATACTGGCCGGTGTGCTCGGCGCCCAATGGCTGGTTGTTTGAGATCACCGCCCATGGCTGGTTGAGCGAAGAGTCTGCGCACCGCCCGATCTCGGCTTTTTTTCCGAACGCGCGGGAGTACCTGGTCGCGGGGGGCATGGAATGCGTCTCGGTGATCGCAACGCAGCCACCCGCCCTTTGCGTCAAATCGCCCTAAAGAGCGACCCCGGGGTCGCTGTTGATCACGACGGAATCGGAGTGATTTAAGCCCCTGGCCTTAGTGCCACTTGCGCGGCCAGCTACATCTTGGATAGCATGCACCGCAGACGACTTCCTGCAACAAGAACGCATAGACACCGGCATGAGCTGTCCACACTGCGAAGCACTGGCGCTGGGGTGACATCGTGAGCCACTATTTTTACTGCCCCCATTGCGGCCAGTGGTTCCACCTCTTCGCGGAGACGTACCACGGGCGCGGCGGCGCGGTTGCGCCTTGCCTTGCCCCCCAACCCGCACCACCAGAAAGGGGCAAGACCGCATGAAACCCCTCCAAGGCCTCACCTGGCTGCTGATCCTGCAGCTGTGCGGTGAAATCCTCACGCGCTTGCTCAACCTGCCGTTCCCCGGGCCGGTGGTCGGCATGGTGCTGCTGTGGCCGGCGCTGGGCGTGCCGGCGATCCGCGACGCGGTGACGGACGCGGCGCGTTTCTTGCTGCAGCACCTGTCGCTGCTGTTCGTGCCGGTGGGCGTGGGCGTGATCACGCACCTGGACGTGCTGGGGCATTACGGTCTGCGGCTGGCGCTGGTGATCGCGCTGTCGACCTGGGCCGGGCTGGTCGTGTCGGCGCTGGTGCTGCGCGCGCTGCTGCGTGGGCACGTGGACAACGCGCCGCCCGCAGCGGCAGTGGCCGATGAGGAGGAAGTGCGCGATGCCTGATTTCGTGAAGCTGTGGATCTACCTGTCGTCCGCGCCGTTGTTCGGGTTGACGGCGACGCTGGCGGTGTACTTGCTGGCGCAGGCTTTTGCCGCGCGCGTGCACCAGGCGCCATGGGCCAACCCGGTGCTGTGGTCGGTCGTGGTGCTGGGCTGCGGGCTGCTGGTGTCCAAGGTGCCGTATGAGAACTACTTTGCCGGCGCCCAGTTCATCCACTTCCTGCTCGGCCCGGCCGTGGTCGCGCTGGGCCTGCCGTTGTGGGAGCGCCGTGCCGAGCTGCGCAGCACCTGGGGGCGCCTGGCGCTGGCCGGGCTGGCGGGCGGCGGCACGGCGGCGCTGATGGCGGTGACGCTGGGCTGGGCGCTGGGCCTGCCGGACGACGTGGTGCGCTCGCTGGCGCCCAAGTCGATCACCGCGCCGGTCGCCATGGGCGTGGCCGAAAAGATCGGCGGCGTGCCCGCGCTGTCGGCCGTGTTCGCGGTGCTGACGGGGCTGGTCGGCGCGCTGTCGGGCAAGTACCTCTTCGGCTGGATCGGCATCGGCACCGACCGCGTGGGCTGGATGGCGCGCGGCTTCGCGCTGGGCACGGCGTCGCACGGCATCGGCGCGTCGCGTGCGCTGTCGGTGCAGGCCGACGCCGGTGCCTACGCCGGGCTGGCGCTGGGGCTGCAGGTGCTGCTGGGGGCGCTGCTGATCCCGCTGGTGGCGCGGCTGTTCTGACCGCGCCGCGGCGGCGCCGTCCAACCGCGCCACAATCGGCGCTGCTTGTTCATCGATCTGCTTTTGGGGAGTCGGCTCCATGGAATCTGTGCCTACCTGCGACGTGCTCGTCATCGGCGGCGGCCCCGCCGGGTCGACCATCGCCACGCAACTGGTGCGCCAGGGGCGCAGCGTGGTGCTGCTGGAAAAAGACCACCACCCGCGCTTTCACATTGGCGAATCGCTGCTGCCGGGCAACGTGGCGCTGTTCGACCAACTGGGCGTGCGCGATCAGATCGACCGCATCGGCATGCCCAAGTTCGGCATTGAATTCGTGCCGCAGTCGGGGCCGGAGCGCAGCTATGTCGACTTTGCCGAAGGCTGGGACCCGGACAAGGGCCAGGCCTGGCAGGTGCGCCGATCGGACATGGACGAGATCCTGTTCCGCCACGCCGGCCAGCAGGGCGCGCTGACGCAGGAAGGCGCGCAGGTGCGCCAGGTCGACTTTGACGGCGACGGCGCTGACGTCATGGCCCAGCTGGACGACGGCACGCAAAAACACTGGCGCGCGCGCTTCGTGGTGGACGCCAGCGGGCGCGACACGCTGCTGGCCAACAAATTCAAGACCAAGCACAAGAACGAACGCCACAACAGCACGGCGCTGTTCGCGCATTTCCGCAACGCGCGCCGGCTGCCCGGCAAGCGCGAAGGCAACATCAGCATCTGCTGGTTCGAGCACGGCTGGTTCTGGTTCATCCCGCTGGCCGACGGCACGACCAGCGTGGGCGCGGTGTGCTGGGCGTATTACCTGAAGGCGCGCGACAAGCCGTTGAAGGACTACTTCTTCGACACGCTCAAGCTCTGCCCCGAGCTGTACGACCGCCTGAGCGGCGCCGAACTGGTGGACGACCGCGTGCACGCCACCGGCAACTTCTCGTACTCCAGCCGGCAGGCGACGGGCGAGCGGTACCTGATGATCGGCGACGCTTACACCTTCATCGACCCGATGTTCTCGTCCGGCGTGTTCCTGGCGATGCAGGCGGGCTTTGACGGGGCCGAGCTGGTCGCCACTGCGTTGGACCGCCCGGCCGACTACCCGGCCGCGCGCGTGGCGTTTGAAGAGCGCATGCGCGTGGGGCCGAAGGACTATTCGTGGTTCATCTACCGGTCGACCAACCCGACCATCCGCGACATGTTCATGAACCCGAAGAACATCTTCAAGGTCAAGCAGGGTCTGATGTCGCTGCTGGCGGCGGACATCCATCACGGCGCGGCGTACCGGCGATCGCTCTTCATGTTCAAGGTGGTGTACTACTTCGTCAGCCTGGCGCACCCGGTGCGCAGCTGGCGCGGCTGGCGGCGCCGGCGCGTGAATATCCAGGACCACGGTGCGCTGCGTGGGGAGACGATCCAGGGCTGATCCGCGTGCCACATGGGCTGGCAATCGCTACACTTTAGATAGCTGACCGCGCCATCTGCTGTAGGGCCAACGGCCGATTCATCATAAAAAACGGGCTTTGCGGCCCGTTGACTCAAACGCGGGTTCACCCGCCGACTACGCCCCGTCCGGCAGCGGGCATTCGGCCCGCACCCATTCCGCAAACGCGGTCGACACGGTGTGGCATTGCACCGCCACCACGGCGGGCACCTCGTACGGGTGGGCGGCCAGCAGGGCGGCTTCCAGGCCGGCGTAGCGCGCTTCGGTCGTCTTGAATTCGACGCGCCATTCGGGCTCCTGCTGCAGCGCGCCTTGCCAGTGGTAGAAGCTGGCTTCAATGCGCGCGATCTGCGCGCAGGCGGCCAAGCGCTGAATATTGGTCAAAACAGTTTCCCGCCCTAGTGAATCAAGCGTGGGCAGCTACTTTTTCAGTAGCTTGGATGCCGATCTTGTCGAGCGCGTCGCGCAGCTGGGTCACGCTGCGGTCGACGTTGGCCCATTTGTCCAGGCCGAACAGGCCCAGGCGGAAGGTGCGGAAGTCGGCCGGCTCGTCGCACATCAGCGGCACGCCGGCGGCGGCCTGCACGCCCACGGCGATGAATTTCTTGGCGTTCTGAATGTCCGGGTCGGTGGTGTAGCTGACGACCACGCCCGGCGCCTTGAAGCCTTCGGCCGCCACGCTGGGCAGGCCGCGGCTTTCCATCAGCTCGCGCACCTTGCGGCCCAGCTCGATCTGCTGCTCGCGCACCTTGGCAAAGCCGCGCGCGCGGGTCTCGGCCATGGTGTCGCGCAGCTTGAGCAACGCCATGGTCGGCATGGTGGCGTGGTAGGCGTGGCTGCCGGTTTCGTACGCCTGCATGATCTGATGCCACTTCTTCAGGTCGCAGGCGTAGCTGCTGCTGGTCGTGCCTTCCATCACCTTCAGAGCGCGCGCCGACAGGCCGACCATGGCGCAGGCGGGCGAGCTGCTCCAGCCCTTTTGCGGCGCGCTGACCAGCACGTCGACGCCAATGGCCTTCATGTCGACCCACATGGCGCCGGAGGCGATGCAGTCCAGCACGAACAGGCCGCCCGCGGCGTGCGTGGCCTCGGCCACGGCCTTCAGGTAGTCGTCGGGCAGGATCATGCCGCTGGCGGTTTCGACGTGCGGGGCAAACACCACGGCCGGTTTGACCTTGGCGATGGTGGCCACCACTTCGTCGATCGGTGCGGGCACCCAGGGCGCCTGCGCGCCGTCGCCGGTGCGGCGCGCTTTCAGCACGGTGATGTTGTCGGGCGCGGTGATCTTGCCCATCTCCAGGATCTGGCTCCAGCGGAAGCTGAAGAAGCCGTTGCGGATGATCAGCACCTTCTGGTCGCCGGCAAACTGGCGCGCCACGGCTTCCATGCCGAAGGTGCCGCTGCCGGGCACCAGCGCCGTGGCGTCGGCGCCGTACACCTCTTTGAGCAGGCTGGAGATGTCGGTCATCACGCCCTGGAACTTCTTGGACATGTGGTTGAGCGCGCGGTCGGTGTAGACCACCGAGAATTCGAGCAGGCCATCGGGATCGATGTCGGGCAGCAGTCCGGGCATGGGGTTCTCCTGTTGAGGCTGGCCGGCCACGCGCCGACCTGAAACAATTCACTTTACACGCAAGCGCGCACGACCACCGCATCATGGACTTTCCCACCCTGGCCCTCGCCTTCGGCAAGAGTTTTCTGTTCGCGCTGGCCGCCGTGCTGCCGATCCTGAACCCGCCCGCCTCGGCGCCGGTGTTCGTCAACCTGACGCGCGGGCTGGACCGCGCCACGCGCGTGTCGCTGGCCACGCGCGTGGGCCGCAACGTGGCGCTGATGCTGGCCGGCATCATGCTGATCGGCACCTACGTGCTGGACTTCTTCGGCGTGTCGCTGCCCATCGTGCGCGTGGCGGGCGGGCTGATCGTCGCCTTCACCGCCTGGAACCTGCTGTACGCCCAGCAACTGCCGAACGACGACAAGGCGCAAATGGCCGAATCGCTGACGCAGGACAACGTGCGCATCAAGGCGTTCTACCCCATCACCTTCCCGCTGACCTGCGGGCCAGGCTCGATCTCGGCCGCCATCACCGTCGGCGCCAGCCTGCACAACCGCCAGTGGGGCCTGACCACCGCCAACTTCGCCGGCGGCCTGGCCGCCATGGCCGTCATCGGCGTGCTGGTCGCGCTGACCTTCCGCTACGCCGGCCGCCTGCTGCGCCCGCTGGGCGAAGTCGGGCTGGTGGTGTTTCTAAGGCTGATGGCCTTCATCCTGCTGTGCGTGGGGGTGCAGATCTTCTGGGATGGCGCCAGCGAGCTGATACGCGCGCTGGAACGGCGCTGAGCCCCCGCGCGGCCGCGGCAGGCCGCGCGCCCCAGTCTTACGGCACCAGCGAAAACACCGACGCCGGCACGGCCGCCCCGTGCAATTGCAGCCGGTTGCGCGCCACGCATTCCCACAACGCCCCGGCGCGCCGCGCCACGCCTTCGCTGGCGTGGTTGCCCACCGCCACGACGATTTCCACCCGCTGCAGCCCCAGCGCGCCGAACGCATGCGCCGACAGCGCCTGCACCGCGCGCACCGCCACCCCGCGCCGCTGAGCCGACTGGCGCACCCAGTAACCCAGGTTGCACAGCCGGTTGGCGGGCTGGATGGCGTTCAGCCCCGCGCCGCCCAGCAGCGCGCCGGTCCCGGCATCAAACAGACCGAATTCGTGCGCCGTGCCTGCCGCGCGCTCGCGCCGGCAAATGTCGAACCAGGCCAGCGCCTCGGCCGGCTGGTAGCCCGCGTGGCACCAGGACATCCACCGGCCCACGCTGTCCAGCGATTCGTTGGCGGCCTGCGCAAACGCCTCGGCATCGCCGTCTTCAAACGGGCGGATGGTCAGGTCTTGGGCGGGGATGGCGGTCATGGGAAGGGATGGTTGCGGCGCATTGGAGGATGGCCGCTGCGTCGCGTGCCGGCGCTCGCCGGTCAGCGGGAGGACTGTACGCGCTGGATTGACGCGTGGCGTAGCGCGTGATCGGCTGCCGCTGCCTCTGCGCCGCCGGCGAACGGTAAGTATGCCTTGCAACGCTAGACCGGCAGCGTTGCGTATTCCTGGATGCGTTCCAGGTAGTTGTCGGTCGTGTGTTCCCAACGCTTGGGGTCGTCATACTCAAAGTCCGCGACGACCTCGCCCGCGCGGGAGAGACGGATCATGCATTTGAGCCAGGCACGTCCGTTGGGGTTGGCCGCCTTCATCGCCTGGTGAAGCGCATCGAGCCTGTCCATATCGAAGTCCAGGGATAGCGATGTCAACTTGCCTTCACCGTCCTGGTTGTAGGTGTAGCCGAACATGCTTGTGTGGCCCGGCTGCACCTCGCCGATCAGGACCAGCTTCTGCCAGCCTGCTTGCGCCACCAGCTTGGGGTCTTGCAGCAAGGCCGCGCAAAGGGCAACAAAGGTTTCGTCTTTGATCACTCCGACAGTCCGACATCCAACTAGATCGGCATCGAAGCGTATTCCTTAATCCGCTCCTTGTAGTTGTCTGGCGTGTGGCTCCACCGGTTGGCGTCGTCGTACTCAAAATCCGCGCCGACCTCCCCCGCGCGCGAGATGCGGATCATGCATTTGAGCCAGCCGCGGCCGGTGGGGTTGGCCGCCTTCATGACGGTATGAAGCTGCCGCAGCGCCTCCAAATTCGATGCCTTCGGGGCCACCAACTTGCCATTGCGCAGGGCGTCGTACGAATACCCGCGCATACCCAACTCCCCTTCCGCCACCTCGCCGACCAAGATGAGTTTTTGCCAACCTTCCTGCTCGGTCACCCGAGGGTCCAGAAGCAGCACCTGGCACAAATCCCACAGCGCTTGATCTTGGGTCATTTCAGCTCACGAGGTCACACCGGCATCGCCGCGAATTCTCGGATGCGCTCTTTGTAATTGTCCGGCGTATGACTCCAACGGCTGCGGTCGTTGTATTCAAAGTCGGCGCCGACCTCGCCCGCTCGGGAGAGGCGGATCATGCATTTGAGCCAGCCGCGGCCGGTAGGGTTTGCTACTTTCATGGCCCCATGCAGGCATGCGAGCGGGTCAAGGCTCATGCTTGGCGCGATCAGCAAGCATTTGCCCTCCCGGTCGTACGAGTAACCGCGCATGCCCACCACGCCCGCGCCCACTTCGCCAATCAGGATCAGATTTTGCCAACCTGCTTGCTCCACGACAAACGGGTCCTGCAGAAGCGTCTGACACAAGTCGATCAATGCTGCGTTCTGAGACATGGGCATTCGCCTTTCAAACCGGCATCGCCGCGAATTCCTGGATGCGCTGCTGCAGGTTCTCCGCCGTGACGTGCCAGCGTGTCGCATCTGCGCATTCCAGCTCCAATCCCACCGCGCCATTGCGGGCCATGCGCAGCAGGCACGCCCTCCAGGACTGGCCGGCCGGGTCGCTTGCCTTGGTCGACTGATGCAGTTGCCTCAGCAGCAGCAATGCGTCCAGGTCCGGCGACACTGGTTTGAACGCACCCGCCGCGTCGAACGAGTAGCCCGCCATGCGTGTCGAACCACCGGCCGTGCCCACCAGAACGATCTTTTCCCAACCAGCCTGCGCCGTCACCTTGGGGTCTTTCAACAAGACCTTGAACAAAGCCAGCCACGGTTCAGAGATGTGCACTTCAGGTCTCCTTGGGCCCGTCTGTCGCTGGGTTTCGCGTCCGACGTCATGCCTGTCTCGATTCAGGGCTTGATCGGACGGTCTGCCCTCCAGGACCCTCACACCGGCATCGCCGCATATTTCTTGATCCGCTCTTTGTAGTTGTCGGGCGTGTGGCTCCAACGATTGCGGTCGTCGTACTCAAAGTCGGCGCCGACCTCACCCGCGCGGGAGATGCGAAGCATACACTTGAGCCAGCCGCGGCCATTGGGATTCGCCGCCCTCATCACCGCGTGCAATTGCTTCAGCGATTTGAGATTGGACGCCGCGGGAGAAACCATCTGGCATTTCCCCGGCAGGTCATACGAATAGCCGCCCATGCTGACGCTCCCTTCCCCGACCTCACCAATCAACACCAGCTTCTGCCAGCCCTCTTGCTCGACCACGTAGCTGTCGCCCAGCATGTCCTGGCACAACTGCATCAAGGCGTCGTCTTGGGTCATGGCAACTTGTCCTGTTCAGAAGGTTCGACCCGCTTTTTGCATCAGACCGCCAGCGCCGCGTACTCGTCGATCCGCTGCTGGTAGTTGTCGGTCGTGTGTTCCCAGCGCTTGGGGTCGTTGTACTCAAAGTCCGCGCCCACCTCGCCCGCGCGGGAGAGGCGGACCATGCATTTGAGCCAGCCGCGGCCGATGGGATGCCGCAGCCAGACGCGCCTGCCCCTGTCAGACAGGTAGCGTTGCGTACTCCTTGATCCGCTCGAGGTAGTTGTCCGTCGTGTGCTCCCAACGCTTGGCGTCGTTGTATTCAAAGTCCGCGCCAATCTCACCCGCGCGCGAGATCCGAATCATGCACTTGAGCCAGCCGCGTCCCTTCGGATTTTCCGATTTCATGGTTTCATAAAGCGCATCGAGCTTGTCCATATCAAAATCGAGCGAAGGAGATGTCAGCTTGCCTTCGCCATTTAGGCTGTACGAGTAGCCGAACATTTTTGTGCTCGCATCAGTTACTTCACCGATCAAGACCAGCTTCTGCCAGCCGTCTTGCGAAACCAGCTTCGAGTCTTGCATCAAGGCTCTACATAGATCTATTAGGGCTTCGTCTTTGGTCATAGTATTTGGTCAGTTAAAAGTACTGTCGATTGAAGACTTGGCCAGCCTCATTTTTGAAACGCTCAGTAACTTCGCGTACTACGTTACCGCTTGCATCTTTCAATTTATACGCGACTTTAACCGCGTCTGGTCGAGAAGAGTCGCCAATCATCCGAACATCCACCTCGACCGTGCCACCCTTCTTATTGATCCAATCCGCCCACTCATTTTCCACCTTCCTGTACGCACTATTGTTGAAATTCCCGTTCTGCGGGAACATATTCTTCACGCCTTGGTTCGGAGCAAAGCGATGGCCAATGATGTGCCCGCCCACATCGTCTGCCACACCGCGTCCACGTGCAACGCCCTGTGCCGCTTGCTCAGCGGATGATCGTCCCACTGAGAAGGTTTCATTCAAAACGGCTTTTGCGCCGATCGTGTCACCCGCGGCGTTCTGTGTCCAGGTGAGACGGTTGCGGCCCACCGTCTCGGACACTTGGTGCACGCCTATTCGAGCGAAGTCGTCCAGCTTGGTCTTCAGCGGCTCGATCGCGTTGCGCAGGCTGTCGGGCAGTTTGTCGAGCGGGATGGCGCCGATAGCTCCACGCAGCTTTTCCATGGCCGGTGCGAGGGCCTTGGCCACTTCGGGGCTGTGTTTGGCGGCCTCGACGGCCTTGGCCAGCGTTTCGGCGTAGCGGCCGAGCTTGCCCAGCTTCGCCGCGTCGCCCAGGTAAGGCACCATGCTGACGGCGCTGATGCCGGCCCCCAGGAAGTCGCCTCGAAAAAGGGAAATCAGCCCGCTGGCGCCGTCCGAAATCGGCGTGGGGTCGAAGATCCCGGCTATGTCCAGCCCCATCTGGGTGATGTCCAACGCCAGATCGGCGCTGTCGACCTTGGCGGCGGTGCCCGCGTTGTCCGCACCGTGCGCTGCGGAGGAAGGGGTAGGCGCCTGGCGGGCGGCGTTGACGACGGCGTTCATGGGGGAATTCCGGTGACTACAGATGGACCCCCATTGCACCCGTTCCTTCTGCGTCGCACCCTACGGCGCGTTCCCAGCTGGGAACACTACGTATAGGTAGTCTTCCCAGGTGCCCAGCTCAAATCGCACACCGAATGGCGGCGACCAATCGCCTTCACCCCAGCGTCATCAAACTCGCATTCCCCCCCGCCGCAGCGGTGTTGACGCTGACGGAATGCTCGATCAGCAGGCGCTCCAACGGGATGTCGGCGCTGCCGGGGGGCAGCACGGTCAGGCCGACGAGGGGGCCGGGACGCTGGGCCAGGGTGCGCTGCACCGCCAGCGCATCGTCGGCATCGCCGTGCAGCAGGACGGCGTCGAAGGCGGCGCCGAGCGCCTGCCAGTCGGGCACCAGCGTGATGTGTTGCTGCAGTGTCGCCGGCAGGGCTGTGAAGTCGGCCTGCGCATCCGCCGGCCAGACAGCCTGCGCGCCGACCGCGAGGGTGGCGGCCAGCTGGGTCAGGCGGTCGGCCCGTTCGGCGGCCAGGCACAGCACGCGCGGGCGGGGGCGCAGCTGGTAGGTGTTGCGCTCGCCGGTGGGGCCCGTGAGGGTGCGCGGCGCCAGGTCGGGCAGGCGGGCCTGCAGCGCAGACAGGCGCGCGTCGGCGTCGGTGCACCCGGCGTCTTGCAATGCTTTTGATAGCTGGCCGCGCAAGTCCCCGTAGGGCTGGAGGCCAATTTCATTCAAATCCGCACCGGCGGCCTGCCCCAACGCGGCGACCGCGCGCTGGGCCGCGTCGGCCGGTTTGGCGGCCAGCAGGCGCAGCAGGTACAGCGGGCCGCCGGCTTTGGGGCCGGTGCCGGACAGGCCTTCACCGCCGAAGGGCTGCACGCCGACGACGGCGCCGACCATGTTGCGGTTGACGTACAGGTTGCCGGCCTGCACGCGCGCGGCAACCTGGGCAATGGTTTCGTCGATGCGGGTGTGCACGCCGGCCGTCAGGCCGTAGCCGGTGGCGTTGATCTGGTCGATCAGCGCGTGCAGGTCGTCGCGCCGGTAGCGCAGCACATGCAGCACGGGGCCGAAGACCTCGCGCTGCAGCTGGTCCAGGCGGTCGATCTCGATCACGGTGGGGGTGACGAAGCTGCCGTAAGCCGTGGCGGCCACGTCGCGCGGCGCGCTGTGCACGGCGTGGCCGCGCTCGCGCAGCGTGGCGATGTGGTGCTGGATGCCGGCCTGCGCCTCGGCGTCGATCACGGGGCCGATGTCGACCGCCAAGGCGCGCGGGTCGCCCAGGCGCGCTTCGGCCAGGGCGCCTTTGAGCATGGTCAGCGTGCGGTCGGCCACGTCGTCCTGCAGGCACAGCACGCGCAGGGCGGAACAGCGCTGGCCGGCCGAATCGAAGGCAGACTGCATGACGTCCTGGACCACCTGTTCGGCCAGCGCGGACGAGTCGACGATCATGGCGTTTTGGCCACCGGTTTCGGCGATCAGCGGGACCGGCTGGCCGTCGGGGTTGAGGCGCTCGGCCAACTGCTTTTGCAGCAGGCGCGCGACCTCGGTCGAGCCGGTGAACAGCACGCCGCGCACGCGCGCGTCGGCCACCAGCGCGGCGCCCACGCTGGCGCCGTCGCCGGGCAGCAGCTGCAGCGCGGCGCGCGGCACGCCGGCGTCGTGCAGGGCGCGCACGGCTTCGTAGGCGATCAGCGGGGTTTGCTCGGCCGGCTTGGCCAGCACCGCGTTGCCGGCGGCCAGCGCGGCAGCGACCTGCCCGGTGAAGATGGCCAGCGGGAAATTCCACGGGCTGATGCAGACCACCGGGCCCAGCGGGCGGTGCGTGGCGTTGTCGAACTGGGCGGCGACCTGCTCGGCGTAAAAGCGCAGGAAGTCGATGGCCTCGCGCACCTCGGCGATGGCGTTGGGCCAGCTCTTGCCGGCTTCGCGCACCAACAAGCCCATCAGGCGCGGCAAGTCGGCCTGCAGGGCGTCTGCGGCGCGTTGCAGGCAGGCGGCGCGCTCGGCCGGCGGCGTGGCGGCCCAGGCGTCGGCGTGCGCGGCGGCGTCGGCC
>JAEZWW010000002.1 GCA_023442945.1 Pseudomonadota bacterium
GGGGGCGGGGGGGTGCGCGGGGGGGGGGGGGGGGCCCTCAAATGGGTGGCCCCGTCTCGTCTTCCACCCCTGTGGACGTGCCGAGGAGCGCAGGGTGTGGGGCGGGCAGGGGCAGCGCAGCATGCCCCTGCTTCGTGCTCTGACTTACTGCGGTTGTTTGAGCGGAGCGCTGCCAAGCGCGCAGCGAGTTCCGCAGTGCCGCCCCGCAACCGAGCACCGCAGGTTGCCCCATCGCAAAGCGATGGGGACACGGCCAGTGGGGGCGCCTTCTTTTGCCTTCTTTTCTTGGCGAGACAAGAAAAGAAGGTGCGCCGCCGGGCGCACTTCCCGGCCTCCCAACGTCAATCAGGCAGCGCCACCCGACGAGCGCACAGCGAACGAATTACTACCAATTCAATAGCTGACCGCGCATATCCTCGTAGGGCTAGAGGGTGATTTCACTTAAAGAAGCATCGTTTGACCATACCAAGCGCCCGCAGCCCGCAGCCGCGCCCCGCCATCTACTCAACCCACCCCAACGCCCGACTGATCTCCCCCGCTTCCTGCACCACACGCCCCGCAATGCGCCCATCCGGCGCCGGGTCAAAACCCCCCGATGCCCCCAGCGCCGTCAGCACCGCCACCACGTGCCCGTCGTGCTGCAGGATCGGCGCGGCCACGGCGCTGATGCCGGCCGTCAGCAGGTCGTGCACCGTCGCGCAGCCTTGCGCACGCACGCGGCGGCGGAGGGCGTCGACCGGTGGCTCGCCGGGCGCTGCCTTGGCCAGCTGCGCGCGCTGGGCGGCACCGGCGGCGGCCCAGTCGGTCTGCGCCTGCTGGTCGATGGCCTCGCCGCTCAGCCAGCCCAAAAACGCCTGGCCGGTGGCCGACCACAGCAGGGGCAGGACCGATCCGGCGCGCACGTTCACCACCACCGGCAGCGGCGGCTCTTCGATGCGCAGGATGGTCGGGCCGCGGTTGCCCATCACGGCGATGAAGCAGGTCACGCCCAGCTCGGCCTGCAGGCGCAGCAAGGCCGGCTCACCCGCGCGGATGGGGTCGCACTGGCGCAGCGCGGCCAGGCCGATGTGGATGGCTTCCGGCCCCAGCACGTAGCGCTGGCTGGTCATGTCCTGCACCACCAGGCCTTCTTCGACCATGCTGGCCAGGTAGCGGTGGACCTTGGCCGTGCTTTCTTCCACCGCCTGCGCCAGCGCCGTCAGGCTGGCGGCGCCGCCCAGGCGCGCCAGGGCCTTGAGGATGGCCATGCCGGTTTCGGCCGACTGGACGCGGCGGCGGCGGGCGGAGGGTTCAGCAGCAGCGGGGGCAGGGGCGGCGGTCGTCATGGCGAAAAAGTGGGCGTCGAATGGGTGGAAATCCGGAGAGAGTATTGCGCAATGGGAAGTACGATTACGCACCTTATCTCGATCAAGACCATGAAACCCTTTGTGTCTGCCCTGTTCCTGGGCCTGTCGCTCACCGTGGCCAGCGGCGCCGGGCTCGCCCAGTCCTACCCCACCAAACCGATCCGCTGGCTGGTGCCGTACCCGGCGGGCGGCGGGTCCGACTTCCTGGCGCGCACCATCAGCCAGAGCCTGGCGACCCAGATCGGCCAGCCGATCCTGGTGGACAACAAGCCCGGCGCCAACACGGCGATCGCGGCCGCCGAGGTGGCGCGTTCGGCGCCCGACGGCTACACCGTCATGTCGGCCGACAACGGCACCGTGGTGTTCAACTCGGCGCTGTACAGCAAGCTGAGCTACAACCCCGAAAAAGATCTGACGCCGATCACGCTGATGGGGCGCTTTCCGATGATTCTGGTGGTCGGCCCGCAGGTCGACGCCAAGGACGCCAAGGACTTCCTGGCCAAGGCCAAAGCCCAGCCGGGCAAGATCAGCTATGGCTCGGCCGGCGCGGGCAGCCCGCACCACCTGGCCATGGAAATGCTGAAAAGCCGCCTGGGCCTGCACCTGGTGCACATCCCCTACCGCGGCGCCGCGCCCGCGCTGGGTGACCTGGTGGGCGGGCAAATCCCCGCGATGATGGTCGACATGGCCGCCGGCGCCGGCTTCATCAAGTCGGGCAAGATCCGCCCGCTGGCCGTCGCCAACGACAAGCGCCTGGCGCAACTGCCCGACGTGCCCACGTTTGCCGAGTTGGGCATCCAGGGCGTGGAAGCCGCCGCCCAGGTCGGCCTGGTCGGCCCCGCCAATTTGCCCGCCGACGTGAAGGCCACGCTGCAAAAGCAGGTGTCGGCCGTCATCCAGCAGCCGGCGATCAAGCAGAAGCTGATCGAATTTGGCATCGAGCCGGTGGGCAGCAGCTCGGCCGATTACGCCGCGCTGATCAAGTCCGAAAACGCGCGCTGGCACAAGCTGATCAAGGACTTGAAGATCACGCTGGATTGATCTGAAAGCCACTCGCCGCTGGGCACGCCAACGTGTCCGCGGCTGAGGTCACTGAACGGCGCCCCCACAAGGGCGCCGTTTTCGTTGGGGGTCGCGTCGCGCGTCACAAGCGCCCAAGCGTCAGCGCAGCCACATACATCCCCAAACCAAAGACCAAGTGCGTCGCCACACTGATCGCCCGGCTGCGCCAGGGCTGCGCCAGGGCTGCGGCGTCCTGGCGGCGGCCACGCCGGCGCCCAATGCGGGTTGCATCAACAGCCATGGCATCAGCACGGTGACCAGACCAAACACCAAGGCCGGTGCCAGCGTGGGCGTCGTCGTCCACTGCGCGCCGATGATTCTCCCGAAGACGACGGCAAAGACCACTCCGGTCAGGTAATGCCGGCCCCAACCCATGGCGCTTTCGCCTGGGACACGGGTGGCGGCCTGGATGGGGCGGTGGAACCACACGCCGTGGCGCCAGTGCCCGCACCAGCGCCCCAGCAGGGCGTAGTTCAGCGTCGGCACGCCCAGGTGCCGCAGCAGCGCCGACCACAGGTCCATGAACAGCGTGGCGCCGATGCCAATGGCGCACCAGCGCACCACGTCACTTGAAATTGCTTGCATGTCATTTTTCCTTTCGCTTTACACGCCAAGTCGACGGCGGTTACTGTAGAAGTTCAAGTGGACTTGAACGCAAGGGGGTGGCGATGCTGGATATTGGTGAAGTGGCCAAGCGCTCCGGGCTACCGGCGTCGACGCTGCGCTACTACGAAGAAAAGGGCCTGATCCGCTCCATCGGGCGGCAGGCGCAAAAGCGGGTGTTTGACCGCCAAATGCTGGAAGTGCTGGCCGTGATCGCCTTGGGGCGGGCGGCCGGGTTTTCGCTGGACGAGATCGGCACCATGGTGCACGCTGGCACCAGGCCGCGCATCGACCGCACCAAGCTGCTGGCCAAGGCGGACCAGGTGGAGCAATCGATCCGGCGGCTGAAGGCGGTGCGTGACGGCCTGCGTCATGCCGCCGTCTGCCCCGAAAAGCATCACCTGGATTGCCCGGTCTTTCAGCGCCTGATGCGTTCGGCGACCGCGGGCGATATTCAGCCGCTGGCGATGGCGGCCAGCAAAGTGCGCAAAGCGGGGACGTCGATGGTCGCCACGCGATCTATGAACAAAGGCGCGCAATGAGCAGCAAGACCCAACAACTGATGGGTGTGGATGCGCCCCTGATCGCGGTGTTTGAAGAGGGTGATCCCCAAGAGAGCCCGTGGGTAGACGGCGCACCGGTGTTGGAACGCATCGAGGTGCAGGCGCATGCCCCGACCTGGGCAGCGCAGTTCCTGGCGCTTAAGCAGGACCTGCAGGCTGCGCTGACGGGCAAGGCGGTGGCCATTGAGCATGTCGGCTCCACCGCCGTGCCTGACCTGCTCGCCAAGCCGGTGATCGACATCGACCTGATCGTGGCTGACCCGGACGATGAGGGCGCTTACGTGCCTGAGCTGGCAAGCCTGGGCTACCGGCTCACGGTGCGGGAGCGGTCCTGGTACCAGCACCGCATGCTGCGGCTCGATGCGCCGCGGGCGAATCTGCATGTGTTTGGGCCCGCGTGCCCTGAGCATGTGCGTCACCTGCTGTTTAGAGACTGGCTGCGTGCGCATCCGCAAGACCGCCTGCACTACGCCGACGCCAAGGCGCAAGCCAAAACGGACGCCGACACAGCGCCAACCTACAACCAGCGCAAGCAGGCCGTCGTCCGCGCCATCTACGCCAAGATTTTTGAGAGCCTTGGCTTGGTGGGAGCAGCTTAGCCCGTGGGCGCTCCATCACGGTGACTGTGGGGCGTATAGCGCATCTGCTGACCGCAGCTCCCAGCCGTCGTCGCTCGCCACCAGCAAATCGGTCAGGTCCAGCGCTTGCAGAAACGCGGTGTCGTGCGACACCACGAGCAACGCGCCCTGGTAGCGGGTCAGCAGCTGTTCCAGTGCCTGCAAGGAAGGCAGATCGAGGTGGTTGCTGGGCTCGTCCAGCAGCAGCAATTGCGGCGGTGTATCGGCGTACAGCACGCAGGCCAGCGCTGCCTTCAAATGCTCACCGCCGCTGAGCGTGCCACTGGGCGCCACCACCTGCTCGGCGTCCAGGCCCAACTGCGCCAAGCGCATGCGCAGCTCGCCTTCGCTCAGGCTGCGGTTGACGGCCTGCAGCTGTTGCAGCGCGGAGGTCTGCCCGTCCAGACTGTCCAGCGCCTGATCCAGGTAGGCGATTTGCGGTGTCACTTTGCACACGCCGCTCACCGGCGGTAAGCGTCCGGCGATCATCTTCAGCAGGGTGGATTTGCCGCAGCCATTGGGGCCCAGCAAGCCCACGCGTTGCTGTCCCGTGATCTGCAGGTCAATGGGCCCGGCGCTGGTGTGCACCCAAGGCAGTTGCACCTGGTCCAACACGGCCACCACCCGCTGGGCAATGCCGGTGCTGGTGGGCGCGTGCAGGTGGATGTGGGCGTCCTCGGCCACCTGCGCAGCGGCGTCGCGCACGCGTTGCGAATGTGCTGCCTGCGCGTCGGCCTGTTGCCGGTGCAACTTGCCTATGGACTGGTCACTGCGTTCCTTTTGCCGATCGAGCAGGATCTTGGCCTGGTTGGCTTGCTTGGCGCCTTTTGCCGCGCGGGTCTGGCGCTTTTCTTGGCGCTCGCGTTGGTCGCGCATGGCCTGCACCGCGCGGCGTCGGTCCTGCTTGGCACGGTCCAGGTCGGCCATCGCAGATTGCTGCTCTTGCGCCTTGGCCTGCGCGTAGAACGCGTAGTTGCCGCCGTAGCTGCGCAGGCCCAGGGGCGACAGCTCCACGATGCGTTCCATGCCCGTGAGCAACTGCCGATCGTGGCTGATGACGAGCAGGCCACCGACCCACTGTTGCAGCCAGTCTGCCAACGCTTGGCGCGCCGCTTGGTCTAAGTGGTTGCTGGGTTCGTCCAGGATCAAGAAATCCGCCCCCGACAACTGGGCGCCCAGCAGCGCCACGCGCATGGCCTCGCCGCCGCTCAAGTTGCTGACCAAGGTGCCGGCATCGGCATGCTGCAAGCCTTGGGCGTCCAGCGCGTCGCGAAGGCGCTGCGCCATGTCCCAGGCGTCGCCCACGGTGTCGAAGTCGGCTGCGCTGGTGCTGCCCGCAGCGATGCGCGCCAGTGCATCCAGTGTGCTACGCACGCCGGCCAGATCGGCCACCGTGGCATCGGCGGTTGGTGAGGTGTGTTGCGCCAGGTAGTGCACGCGCTGCACCTTGCCCGAGCGGACCACCTGGCCCTGCGAGGGTGCGATCTGCCCCGCAAGCATGCGCGCCAGCAGGGTTTTGCCACAGCCGTTGCGCCCGACCAGCGCGGTGCGGCGCAGGTCAAAGCGTTCGGTCAAATCAGAGAAAAGAGTGTTGCCGTTGGGCAGGACGCAGGACACGCCCTCCAGCGCGAGGTAAGAAGAAGTCGCCATACTGAATTCCATCGATGCAAAGAGCTCCCCCGCGAACTTGGGTAGGGGCAGTGGAGATTTGCCGTTGTGACAACGGCTGCATCAATGGCGCATGGGACGGGTACCTCGGTGGTTTGGAAGAAGCGCGGATTGTAGGCAGCCGTGCTGTGCCGCGCTGGCGTGCGCACCAAAAACCCATGCGGGGGTGAGCGTGCTTTCTAGCTTCGGCCGCTGTCGTACATCCACTCCCGCGACCAAGGCAGGCCCTGCGCCGTTTGCCCCGCCCGATGGCACAGCACCTGGAACAGCGCGATGTCGTCGTGTTCGAACGCCCATTGGCTGCCGACCAGATACATGCGCCAGATGCGCCAGGTTTTTTCGTCGACCAGCGTCCGCAGGTGCGCGCTCTTGGCCTCGAAGGCGTCGCTCCAGCAGCGCAGGGTACGGGCGTAGTGGCGGCGCAGGTTTTCGGCGTCGATGGCTTCCAGGCCGCCTTCCTGCATGGTGGTCAGCACGGTGCCGATGTGGGGCAGCTCGCCGTTGGGGAAGACGTAGCGGTCGATGAACCGGCCGCCGCCGTGGCGGGTTTCGCCGTTTTGCGCGTCGCTGGAGGTGATGCCGTGGTTCAGCGCCCAGCCGCCGGGCGCCAACAGGTCGTGGATGATGCGGAAGTACGCGGCCAGGTTCTTCAGTCCCACGTGTTCAAACATGCCGACGCTGCTGATGCGGTCGAAGGTCTCCTTCACGTCGCGGTAGTCCTGCAGGCGGATCTCGATCCGGTCTTGCAGGCCTGCGGCGCGCACCCGTTCGTTGGCCAGGTCGGCCTGGTTCTGTGACAGCGTGATGCCGACGCAGCGCGCACCGAAACGCTCAGCCGCACGGATGACCAGCGCGCCCCAGCCGCAGCCGATGTCCAGCAGGCGCTGGCCGGGCTGCAAGCGCAGCTTGGTCAGGATGTGGTCGATCTTCTTGGTCTGTGCTTCGGCCAGCGTTTCGTCACCGTGCTCGAAATACGCGCAGGAATAGACCATGGCCGGGTCCAGCCATTCGGCGTAGAAGGCGTTGGACACGTCGTAGTGGTAGTGAATGGACTCGCGGTCGACCTTCTTGCTGTGGCTGGTGGCGTCGGCCAAGTGGTGGACGATGCGGCGCACCCAGCGTCCGGTGGTGTCCGTCTCAGCGCCGGCTTCGGCCAGGCGGTGGGCGACGTCCATGATGTCCTGGACCGAGCCGCTGACGTCGATGTGGCCTTCAACGTAGGCCTGGCCCAGGTGGTCGAGCGAAGGCGACAGCAGCGCGGCGGCGCCGGCGGTGTCGCGCACGTCCAGGATCACACGTGGCTGGTCGAACTCGCCTAGGCGCCAGCTGTCTTTGCCATGCCAGCGCACCAGCAGCGGCAGGTTCAGCGCGCGCAAGCGCCGAGCCCAGGGGGAGAGGGGGGTGTCGTCGGGGGTGGACGAAAAGGACAATCGCATGGCGGCCGGGCTCCTGGGGCGAAGCTGGCGGACCGGCAGGGCACCGGTCGCGCAGGGGCATGACACGGGTATGCGTAAAAAGTACCACGTTTGTGCGACAGTTGCTGCCGGAGCGCGCCATGCCCCCGACGGCGGCGCGCGCGGCGGAACCATTTCGGTGCGCTGTTCTCTTACTTCGTTTGGTCCCTCGGCTGATCCCATGTCCCGTTTGCGTGCTTCGTCCTTTTGGTTGATAGCTATATTTTTTATAGCTGCTTGCGCAATTGCCACTAGGGCTGGGGCCACATCTAACTTCAAAAACGAGGTGCGCACCGAGCAGGTGCAAGCCACCTTGCTGGCCCACGCGCCGCAGGGCGTGCCGATCGGGCTGACGCCGAAAGCCGCGGCGGGCCAGCCCGTCTGGGTGGGCCTGCAAATCACCCACGCGCCGCAATGGCATACGTACTGGAAGAACGCGGGCGATTCCGGGATGCCGACCGAGCTGGAATGGACGCTGCCGCCCGGTGTGATGGCGGGGGACATCGCCTGGCCGCTGCCCCAGAAGTTTCCGATTGGCGATCTGGCCAACTATGGCTATGGCGACACGGTGCTGCTGCCGGTGCCGCTGATCATCACCCCCGAATACAAGCCGGGCGTGCTGGACGAGGCGATGAACATCCGCCTGAAGGCCACCTGGCTGGTGTGCCGGCAGGAATGCATTCCGCAGGACGGCGAATTCGCCATCCAGCTGCCGCTGCGCAGCTCCACCGGCCTGCATGGCGCGGCCTTTGAGGCGGCGCTGAAGCACCAGCCCGAGGCGTTGGCCGGCAGCCAGCAGGTCAGCCTGCAGGACGGCGGCCAGCGCATCACGGTGCGCATCAGCGGTCTGCCGGCCAGTGCGCGCGGCCAGACGCTGGAGCTGTTCCCCGAAACGCCCAACGTGCTGCTGACGGCGGCCAAGCGGGTGGGCGCGGGCGAGACCGTCGGGCCGCGCACCTGGAGCCAGCGCTGGGACGGCGACGTCTGGACGGCCGACTTGCCCATTTCACCCGACCGCGCAGAGTCGCCCGAGACGATGCCGCTGGTCCTGGTGGCCGGTCAGCAGGGGTGGCGCACCGAAGCAAAGGTCGACGGCATCTGGCCCGCGGTGGCGCAGGCCGCCGTGGTGTCGCCCGCGCTGGAGGCGGCGTTGCGCGCCAACGCGGCCAACGCTCCGAATGCCCCTGGCGCTGAGGCCGCCGCCGCACCGGCGGTGCTGGCGGTACCGGCCAGCACCTTTGCCCTGGCGTTGCTGGGCGCTCTGTTGGGCGGAATGGTCCTGAACCTGATGCCCTGTGTGTTTCCGGTGCTGGCGATCAAGGTGCTGGGTTTCACGCAGCACGCCGACGATCGGCGCGCCCACCGCGTTAGCGGGGTCGCGTACAGCGCGGGCGTGGTGCTGTCGTTTTTGGCGCTGGGCGCGCTGGTACTGGCGCTGCGCGCCGCCGGGCAGCAACTGGGCTGGGGCTTTCAGCTGCAGTCCCCGGGTGTGGTGGCGGCGCTGGCGGTGTTGTTCACCGTGATCGGGCTGAACCTGGCGGGTGTCTTTGAATTCGGCCATTTCCTGCCCAGCAGCGTGGCGTCGATGGAAGCGCGCCACCCGGTCGCCAATTCGTTCCTGTCGGGTGTGCTGGCCGTGGCGGTGGCGTCACCGTGCACGGCGCCGTTCATGGGCGCGTCGCTCGGTCTGGCGATGGGCTTGCCGGCCTGGCAGGCGCTGGCGGTGTTTGCGGCGCTGGGCGTGGGCATGGCCTTGCCGTACCTGCTGGCCAGTTGGGTGCCGGCGGTCGCGCGCCTGCTGCCCAAGCCCGGCGCCTGGATGGACGTGCTGCGCAAGTTCCTCGCCTTCCCGATGTTCGGGACCGTGGTCTGGCTGCTGTGGGTGCTGGGTCAGCAAAGCGGCATCGACGGCGCAGGCGCCCTGCTGGCGTTGTTGGTGGTGCTGGCGCTGCTGTTGTGGGCGCTGGGTCTGGGCGGCAAGGCGCGCTGGGTCCTGGCCACGCTGTCGGTGGCGTTCGGCGCCTTCCTGCTCTGGTCCGTGGGCCCCAACGTGACGCGCATGGCCCCTGCGGCCGATGTGGCATTGGCTGCACCAGAAGCCGGTGCGCGCTGGCAGCCCTGGTCGGCCCAGGCGGTTCAGACTTCGCTGGACGCCGGCAAGCCGGTGTTCGTGGATTTCACCGCCGCCTGGTGCGTGACCTGCCAATACAACAAGAAAACCACGCTGGCCAACACCGAGGTGCTGCAGGCGATGGACAGCGCGCAGGTGCAGACCTTCCGCGCCGACTGGACACGGCGCGACCCGGTGATCAGCGCTGAGCTGCAAAAGCTGGGGCGCGCGGGCGTGCCGGTCTACGTGCTGCAGGCGCCCGGCAAGGCGCCGGTGGTGCTGAGCGAGGTGCTCAGCGTGGCCGACGTGAAGGACGCGCTGGCGCGGCTGTAAGCCCGCCGGCCCAGCGCGCGGGCCTCAGACCAGGGTCAGTGTGACGGGGATGTTGCCGCGGGTGGCGTTGGAATAGGGGCAGACCTGGTGCGCGGCGTCGATCAGCGCTTGCGCCTTCTCCCGGTCCATGCCCGGCAGACTGATGGCCATGCGCACGGCCACGCCGTAGCCGTGGGACGTTGGGCCCAGGTCCACTTCGGCATCGATCGCAGCGTCGGCCGGCACGGTCACCTGCAGCTTGCCGGCCACGGCCTTCATCGCGCCCATGAAGCAGGCCGAGTAGCCTGAGGCGAACAGCTGTTCCGGGTTGGTGCCATTGCCCGCTTGACCGGGTGGAGACAACTTGATGTCGAGGCGCCCGTCGTCGCTGCGCGAGGCGCCGTCGCGGCCGCCCGTGGTATGGGCGCGCGCGGTGTAGAGGACTTTGTCGAGCGATGTGGTCATGGGGGCTCCTGGCAATGAAGGGGTTGCACGGCCGCAATCGTGGCCCTGCAGAGAAGCCGCCGCGCAGTCCGGTGCGGGTGCGGTGGCGGCTTCGTCATCCTAGCCGGGCGGGCAAACCAGCGCCCGGGGCAGGGTGGCGCGCTGTCGGGGGCGCTTACTTGCCGGCGTAGTCGTAAACGCCGCGGCCGGTCTTGCGGCCCAGGCGGCCGGCGGCCACGTACTCGCGCAGCAGGTGGCAGGGGCGGTACTTGCTGTCGCCGAATTCGTCCAGGTACACCTCCATCACCGCCAGGCACACGTCCAGGCCGATCATGTCGGCCAGCGCCAGCGGGCCGATCGGGTGGTTGCAGCCCAGGCGCATGCCGGCGTCAATATCTTCCGGCGTGGCCAGGCCTTCGGCCAGCACGAAGAAGGCTTCGTTGATCATCGGCACCAGGATGCGGTTGACGACGAAGCCAGGCGCGTTCTTGACGGTGATGGGCGACTTGCCCAGGGTCTTGGCCAGGGTCTGCACCGCTTCATGCGTGGCGTCGCTGGTCTGCAGGCCGCGGATGATCTCCACCAGCGCCATCATCGGCACCGGGTTGAAGAAGTGCATGCCAACGAACTTCTCGGGGCGCTTGGTCGCGGCAGCCAACTGCGTGATCGAAATCGACGAGGTGTTGGTGGCGATGATCACCTCGGGCGGGAGCATGTCGTCCAGCTGCTTCAGGATCTTGTTCTTCAGCTCGTGGTTTTCGGTCGCGGCTTCGATCACCAGCTGCGCGTCCTTCAGGTCGTCGTAGCTGGTCGAGCCCTTGATCCGGCCCAGTGCGGCGGCCTTGTCGGCTTCGCTGATCTTTTCCTTCTGCAGCAGGCGGTCAAGGCTCTTGCCGACAGTCGCCAGGCCCTTGTCGACCGCGGCCTGGTTGATGTCGACCATCACGACGTTGATGCCCGAGACGGCGCACGCCTGGGCGATGCCGTTGCCCATGGTGCCTGCGCCGACGATGCCTACGGTTTGAATGCTCATGCTGTGTTCTCCAATGCCAATGAATCCGGGTGGGAAAGGACAAGGGACGTGCACCCTCATCAGTGCATCCGATGGTAGCGGGTCGACTGGCCGGAAAAGCGCGGGACCGTTGCACCGGTGACACCCGGGCAGAAGGCGCGGCGTCCTTGCTGCACCGCTGCTCCGAGTCAGCGGCCTTACTTGACCGGCAGGAAGGCGAGGATGGGGGCGGCCACGACACCCTGGGCGTAGCTGATGGCGGCGCGGCGGTAGCGTTCGGTCATGTAGCTGGCCAACAGGTCCAGGCGGCCGATGATCTTGCCGAATTCGCGCTCGAAGCTCAGGTTGCGTTGGTCGGGGGCGATTTCGTTGGCCAGCAGCAGCGGCTGGCCGTTGGCGCCGCGGCGGGTGTTCAGCACCCACAGTGCGGTTTCCATGTTGCGCGCGGCGTTGTAGATGTGCTGCGGATCGACGCCGTCCAGGTAATAGAACTCGCGCTTGCCGCCGTGCGCGGTGACGATGGTGTCGTCGCAGCCCAGGATGAAAGCGGCCACGCGGTCGCCGGCGAATTCGGGCGACAGGGCCAGCGACAGCGCGGCGACGTCGCGCCGTCCGCCCAGCGGCGCCCAGGCTTCACCCTTTTGCACGGCCGCTTCAATGCGGGCCAGGGCGGCTTCGCGGCTGGCCGCGGTTTTTCGCCATTCGGCGGGGTTGCGGCGGTACAGCTTGTCGGCCAGCAGCATCAGGCTGACCTGGTTGGCGCGCATGCCGGCCTGCGTGACGCGGTTGCCCTCGCTTTGCAGCAGCTCGCCGGGGTGGAATTCGGCGCCTTGCACGGTGCCGCGATCGACCGACGCGTTGCCGGCACAACCCGCCACCAGCGCTGCCATGCCCAAGGACGCCACCAGGCTGGTGCCACGCGCAAAAAAGGCCGTCGAAACGGCCCAGGGGCGCGACACCGCGGTGCCGCACGAAAAACTCCACCAGGCGGGCAGCGACGCTGCGCCGCCCGCGCCGCGATCAGGCCGCGACGGCCATCTGCTCGCCCTTGGCGCCGCTGGTTTTGCTGGACGACGACGTGCTGTCGCCGGAAGTGCCGAACGTGATTTCACCGGAGAGCTGTCCCCCTTCTTCAATCACGATCTTGCCATAGCGGATCTTGCCGGTCACCTTGCCGGTCGAGAAGATCACCAGCTTTTGGCGCACCGTCAGGTTGCCGTCAAACACGCCGCGCACTTCCGCGATGTCGATCTCGGCCGAGCCCTTGAAGGCGCCCTGTTCCGCGATCTGGATGACGCGCGAATTCATGGTGGCTTCCACCGTGCCTTCGACCACCAGCGTGTCGCAATCGGTGATTTCGACGCCTTTCAGCTTGATGTTGGGGCCGACGGTCAGTTTGGCGCCGCTTTCAGCAGCCCCGGTTGCGGCCGGCGTGGCCGCGGGTGCGGGGGCGTTGAACGGTTGCGCGGAAGTGGAACCGGCCGAACCGAGTGAGCTGGTGCCGCCCAGTGAAGAGCTGCCCGGTGCACGCGCGGGGGTGGGTTCGTCGCGCTTGCCAAAAAACGGTCCTTGCAGTGCCATGCTTTCTCCTTGTGACAATCTGTTGATCCTAACGGGGGGCGTGACCTTTTCCACATACAAGAGGAAAAAATCGTAACCAATGCAGCCGGGCTGATGGGGTGCCCTTCAGGTGCGCGGCGCCATGAATGCTGGCAGTAACCAGCTGTACCGGGCACCGTTGTCGCGCGAACACATCAGGCCCGCGCCTACACGCGCTTGCGCCCCCCACCGCGAAGGTAGCACGGGCGCGGGCGCTACCATCGCGGTTTTGCGCGCCATTTGAGCGGGCGAAGTGGGGTGCGTTGGTAGCGTCCGCGCCTCTGCCCGGGCGAGAGGCGCAGCCCGTTGGCCCGCCTTCGCTTGCTTTCGATTCTTTCTGCCCTGTAGCCCAGCCGCCGTCCTGCCCAACGCATGTCCGACACCACGCCGACGATCGCCACCGACCAAACGCCCGAGGGCCGGGTCGCCGTGCTGCGTGGCCAATGGAACGCTTTGCAGATGACTACGCCAGCGCAGCTGCGCAGCGCCAGCGGCGCGCTCAAGGGTCTGAACGACGTCGCGACCTGGGACTTGCGGCCGGTTCAGCTGCTGGACCATCTGGGCGCGCTGATGCTGTGGGACCACTGGGGTCGCCAGTGGCCAGCGCGCCTGGAAGCCGACGACGACCAGCGTGCCGTGCTGCAGCGGGTGGCCGAGTTCGGTGCCAACCCGCCCCCGGCGCGTACCCGCACGACCTTCAGCGACCGCGTCGGCGCGCTGGGTCTGGCGGTGGTGCAGGGCATGGGGCAGGTGCGCGATTTCGTGGCGCTGATAGGCCAGTTGCTGCTGGACTTGCTGCGTCTGCTGGCGCGGCCGCACAAGGGGCCATGGCGGGATTTTTCAGGTCACTTGTTTCACATCGGCGCGCAGGCGCTGCCCATCACGGCCCTGGTCGGTTTTCTGATCGGTGTGGTGTTGGCCTACCTGATGAGCCAGGTGCTGCGCCAGTTCGGGGCGGAGACCTTCATCGTCAACATCCTCGGCCTGGCGCTGATCCGCGAGCTGGGGCCGCTGCTCGCCGCGGTGCTGATCGCCGGCCGGTCGGGTTCGGCCATCACGGCACAGATCGGCGTGATGCGCGTCACCGAGGAGCTGGACGCCATGCGCGTGCTGGGCATCCCGGCCGGGTTTCGTCTGGTGATGCCGCGCGCCATGGCGCTGGCCATCGTCATGCCGCTGATTTCCGCCTGGACCACGCTGGCCGCGCTGATCGGCGGCATGCTGGCGGCCGACATCACCCTGGGCATCACGCCCAGCTACTTCATGGAAGCCTTGCCCAAGGCGGTGCCGGTCGCCAACCTGACGCTGGCGATGGCCAAGTCGGTCGTTTTCGGCCTGTCGATCGCGCTGATTGGCTGCCATTACGGTCTGCGCGTGAAACCCAACACCGAAAGCCTGGGCCAGGGCACGACCTCGTCCGTGGTCGCCTCGATCACGGCCGTGATCCTGATCGACGCGCTGTTCGCCGTCATGTTCAAGAGCGTCGGTATTTGACGATGAACGCGTTGCACGAACCCACCCACGCGGCTGCGCCCCAGGACGCTGCGTCCACGCTGCCCGCGCCCGGCCAGCCGCTGATCGAAGTGCGTGGCCTGTGGAGCGTGTTCCCCGTGGCCGGCGGCGGCGAGGTGGTGGTCCACAAGGACCTGGACCTCACCGTGCTGCGCGGCGAGGTGCTGACGCTGGTCGGCGGCTCCGGCACCGGCAAGACCGTGCTGCTGCGTCAGATGCTGGGGCTGAACACGCCCGCCAAGGGCACGATCCAGGTGCTCGGCCAGCCGGTCAGCGAGCTGTCGCGTGAAGGCGCGGCCGCGCGCGTCGGCATGCTGTTTCAGCAGGGCGCGCTGTTCTCCGCCTTCAGCGTGCTGGACAACATCGCCTTCCCCTTGCGCGAAACCGGTGTGCTGCCGGATGAGTTGGTGCGCGAAGCGGCCATGCTCAAGCTGGAGATGGTCGGCCTGAAAGCCGGTGACGCCACCAAGATGCCGTCTGACCTGTCGGGCGGCATGATCAAGCGCGTGGCGCTGGCACGCGCGCTGATCATGGACCCGCCGCTGCTCATGCTCGACGAGCCGACCGCCGGCCTGGACCCGGACAGCTCAGACGCCTTCGTCACCCTGCTGCGCTCGCTGCACCAGGAGCTGGGCCTCACCGTGGTGATGGTCACGCACGATCTGGACACCCTGTTCGAGCTGTCATCGCGCGTGGCCGTGCTGGCCGACCAGCACGTCATCATCAACGCACCGGTGCAGGAGGTGCTGGCGTTTGACCACCCCTTCATCAAGCACTTTTTCCTGGGGGAACGCGGGCTGCGCGCGATGGAGTTGCTCAAGGCCCGCCGCGGCAATGACGCGCCCGCTTTCCCTGTTGCCGGCGCACCCGCGCCACTGAAAGGACAATAAGCCGCCATGGAAAACAAAGCCCACGCCTTCGCGGCCGGCGTTTTCGTGCTGGTCGTCACCGCGCTGCTGGTCGGCATGGTCATGTGGCTGATGCGCGACACCGTCAGCACCACCCGCTACGAGATGACCACCAGCGACGCCGTCACCGGTCTGCAGCCGCAGGCGGCCGTGCGCTTCAAGGGCGTGGCCGTCGGCAAGGTGCTGTCCATTGATTTCGACGGGGACAAGCCCGGCAACGTGCTGGTCGAAATCGCCGTCGACCGCAACGCGCCCGTCACCCAGTCCACTTTCGCCACCCTGGCTTTCCAGGGGGTGACCGGCCTGTCTTTCGTGCAGCTGGACGACGACGGCAGCTCCGACGCGAAGCTGCCGCCCGGCCCGAATGGCCCGCCGCGCATCCCGCTCAAGCCCAACATGCTCGGCCAGTTGCAGGACATGGCCAGCGAGCTGGTCGAAAAGGTCGGCAAGGCGACCGACCGCGTTAACCAGATGCTGGGCGCCGACAACCAGGCCGCACTCACCACGGCGCTGACCGAGATCGGCTCCGCCGCGAAAAGCATCAACCAGCTGGCCGTCAACACCGACAAGACCATCCAGAGCGTGAAGCTCGACAGCCTGGTCAAGCAGACCAGCGGCACGCTCAGCACCATCGACAAGGCCGCCGCGCAGGTGCGCGTGACCGCTGCCAACCTGGACGGCACCGTGGGCGAACTGGACAAGGGCCTCAAACGCGTGACCGGCCCGGGCGGCGTGGTCGACCAATTGGGCGCCAGCGCCAACACGGTGACCAGCAACACCTTGCCGCGCATCCAGAACCTGACCGAGGACGCCAGCCGCACCATTCGCCGGCTGGACCGCATCGCCAACTCGCTCAGCGACAACCCGCAGGCTTTCATCTACGGCTCGGGCGCGGTGCCGCCCGGCCCCGGCGAGCCCGGCTTTCACGAGCCCGCCACCGCCCCCGGCGGCCCCTGAGGAATTGATATGAAATTGATAGCTGCTCGCGCAGATCTGGCCAGGGCCAGCGTCGTATTTTCCTCATTGACGGCGGCGCTGTTGCTGGGCGCCTGCTCGGTCCCGCTGCCCGACAAGCCGGTGCGCCCCGACCCGTACGACCTGGGCCCCCCGCTGGCGCTGGCCGGCAGCACCACGGCGACCGGCCCGGCGCTGGCGCTGGACAGCGTGCAGTCCAACGCTGCCATCGACGGCACGGCCGTGGTCTACCGCCTGATGTACAGCGGCGACGGCCAGCAGCCGCGCCCCTACGCCAAGGCGCGCTGGAGCATGTCGCCGCCGCAGCTGGTGTCGCAGCGCCTGCGCGAGGCTTTCGCCGCCCAGCGCCCGGTGGTCGAAGTCGGCGCGGGCCTGGCGCCGGTCGAACTGCGCATTCAGCTCGACGAATTCGCCCAGGTCTTCAGCGCCCCTGGCGCCAGCGAAGGCGTGGTGCGCATGCGCTTGACCCTGATCGCCACCGGCGCGCAGGCCACGCGCCTGCTGGGCCAGCACACCGTGGTGGTGCGCAAGCCCGCGCCCACGGCCGACGCGGCCGGCGGCGTCAGCGCCCTGCGCGCCGCCACCGACGACGCGGTGCAGCAAGCCGTCGCCTGGGTGCAAAGCGTGCCGCTGCCCGCCCCCGTTGGGCGCTGAACGGGCGCCCCCACACGGTCGTCCGCCGCGTGCAGCGGTAGGGGGGGCGGCACGCGCCTTTGGCAGCAGGGATCGCTGCGGCCGATGGGCGTTCGGCGCTCGTCGCGCCGCTTCCGCTGCAGGCGCCAGACCGGCCAGACTGGCTTGGCCGTCCGCCGATGCGGGCCGCCGCACGAGGCTTTGACGGAGCAGTCGGTGTGTGGCCGTCCGCCACGACGCGGCCATCGGCTGCGGCCTGAAGGCCACAATTTGCTATTCATCAGGTAGCTGCTTGCGCAATAACAGCCTGGGCCGCGGCCGTATCGGCCTCTAAATCCTTCGCTGCCGCCACCCCGCGAGGGTGGCGACCACCAGCGCGCCCAGCGCCACCCAGTCCGCGGTCACCACGCGCGCCAGTTGCGCGTTGACCGGCGTGCCGCCCGCCAGCGCCAGAAAGCTCACCACGCTGACCCAGCCCGCGACCAGCGCCAGCCCGCGCAGCGCCGGGCGAAAGGCCGCGGCCACGCACAGCGCGCCCAGCAGGCCGAACAGCACGGCGCGGTGGCGCAACAGCAGCGCCAGGTTCGGCTCGCTCGCGTCAAGGCCATACAGCTGCGCCAGGCGCTCGCCGCCCAGCACGCCGACCAGCGGCAGCAGGTGGATCACGCCCACCACCAGCCACGCCAAGGCGGCCAGGGCGCGCCATGCGGGCGAGGGCGATCGGGTCGTGAACATGGTTGCATATTCCTAAAACGATAGCTGGTTGCGCAGGTGGTTCTAGGGCAATCGGCCAAAAAAGCCTTAAACCGAGGGCGCGGCCGCCGCAGCGCCCGGTGTACGGCGCCGGAACATGCCGTAGCCGTCCATCATCAGCACCTGCTCGCCGTCCTGGTTGAAGGCCTCCCACAGCGTGCGCACCAAGCCCACGTCGGGCCGCGAATTCATCGGCCGCGACTCGATCACCGTCTGGCGCAGCGTGATCGTGTCACCGGGATAGACCGGCTTGAGCCACTTCAGCTTCTCCATCCCCGGCGACCCCAGACTCGACGACTGCAGCAGGAAATTGCGCGTCATCAAGCCCATCACCATCGCGCAGGTGTGCCAACCCGACGCCGCCAGCCGCCCAAACATCGACTGCGCGGCGGCTTCGTCACTCAGGTGAAACGGCTGCGGGTCGTACTTGCTGGCGAAATCGATCACCTCGTCCCGGTCCACGCCGAAGCTGCCCAACTCGATCACGGTGCCCACGGGCAGGTCTTCCCAGCAGTACTTGATGGCGGTGGTGTCGGTCACGGTGGCTCCAGGCGGCGAATCGGTTTCGTTGGAGCATAGTCAAGTTGGCATGGGCAGAAATGGGCGCCTGTCCCGCAGGTGGCACGCCAGCGGCCATTCGTTCGCGTCAGCGCGCCCCCGACACCTCCACCAGCGACATGGTCGTGTAGCTGGCCGCGTCCGACAGCAGCCACAGGATGGTTTGCGCGACTTCTTCGGCGGTGCCGCCGCGCTGCATGGGGACTTGGTGCTTCAGGGCTTCGACGCGGTCGGGGCGCCCGCCCGAGGCGTGGATCTCGGTGTCGATCAGGCCGGGGCGCACCGCGTTGACACGGATGCCGTCGCCGGCCACTTCCTTGGCCAGGCCGATGGTGAAGGCGTCGATGGCGCTTTTGGCGGCGGCGTAGTCGACGTATTCGTTGGGGGAGCCCAGGCGGGCCGCCGCGCTGCTCAGGTTGACGATGGCGCCACCGCTGCCGCCGTGCTTCGTCGACATGCGGCGCACCGCCTCGCGCGCGCACAAAAAGGAGCCGATGACGTTGATGTCGAACATGCGGCGCCAGCGCGCCACGCTCATGTCTTCCACGCGCTGGGCGCGGTCGACCACGCCGGCGTTGTTGACCAGGCCCGTCAGGCGGCCGAGCTTGGCGTCGACGTGCTCATACATCTTCAGCACCTGGGCTTCGTCGGCAACGTCGGCCTGCACCGCCATGGCGCGCCCGCCGTCGGCGCGGATGGCGCGCACCACTTCGTCGGCGGCCAGGGAATTGGCGGTGTAGTTCACCGCCACGGCCCAGCCGGCGCCCGCGGCCAGGCGCGCGGTGGCGGCGCCGATGCCGCGGCTGCCGCCGGTGACCAGAAGGACTTTGTCGCTCATAACCTGTCTCCTGCAAGAATGGGGGGAACGGGGTAAAAAAGTCTCAACGCATTATCAGGATCAGGAAACCGCCATGAACCGAGCGATCGATTACTACTTCGCCGCGCAAAGCCCCTGGGCCTACCTGGGGCATGACCGCTTGTTGGCGCTGCTGGCGGCCCACCGGCGCGAGGTGCGCGTTTTGCCGGTGGACTTCGCCCGCGTGTTTGCCTCATCGGGCGGGTTGCCGCTGCCCAAACGCGCGCCGCAGCGCCAGGCCTACCGCCTGGTGGAGCTGCGCCGCTTTGCCGAGCACCTGGGCATGGCACTCAACCCCGAGCCCCAATACTTCCCGGTGGACGGCAAGCCGTCGTCGCTGCTGATCACACTGGTGGCGCACGCCGATGGCATGGACGCGGCCATGCGCCTGTCGGGCGCGGTGTTTGCCGCCTGCTGGCGCGAGGAGCGCGACATTGCCAGCGACGGCACGCTGGCCGAACTGCTGGACGAAACCGACCTGCCCACCGAGCGGCTGGCGCAGTCGCGCAGCGCCGAGACGCAGGCGCGCTACGACGCGCACACGCAGGCCGCGATCGACGCCGGCGTGTTTGGCGCGCCGACCTACGTGGTCGAAGGCGAGATGTTCTGGGGCCAGGACCGGCTCGACTTTCTGCAACGCAGGCTAAGTGCCTGATTGGTGCTTAGCCCTACAACCATCTGCGCAAGCAGCTATTGAATAAGGAGCAAATTATCGTGGGACAGTTGGTTGACTTGACCTCGGCCGATGGCCAGAAAATCCCCGCTTACGTGGCGCGCCCCGAAGGCCAGCCGCGCGGCGGTATCGTGGTGCTGCAGGAAATCTTTGGCGTGAACGCGCACATCCGCAACGTTGCCGACGGCTACGCCAAGGCGGGCTACGTGGCCGTCGCGCCGGCGCTCTTCCAGCGCCTGAAGCCGGGCGTGGAGCTGGGCTACACCGACGCCGACATGAAAGCCGGCTTTGAGCTGAAGACCGCGGCCGAAGCGCTGCCTGCGCCCGGCCTGCTGCCCGATATCCAGGCCGCCATCGACTACGCCGCCCAAGAAAGCGGCGGCAAAGTCGGCATCGTCGGCTACTGCTGGGGCGGCCTGCTCAGCTGGCGCGCGGCGGCGCTGGCCAAGGGGTTGTCGGCGGCCGTCACCTACTACGGCGGCGGCATGACCACGCCGGAAGAGTCGGCGCGCCAGCCGCAGGTGCCGGTGATGGCGCACTTCGGCGACAAGGACCACTGGATTACGGTCGATTCGGTCCAGGCCTTTGAAAAAGCCCACCCCGACGTCGAGGTGCACCTGTACGAAGCCGACCACGGCTTCAACTGCGACCAGCGCGGCAGCTACAACGCCCACGCCGCCGCCACGGCGCTCGAGCGCAGCCTGTTCCACTTTGGCAAGTACGTGGGCTGAGGCGGGCGCGTTCAGCCACAAAAAAACGGGGCTTCAAGCCCCGTTTTTCATGCGCATCGGCCCGCGTGGTTAGCCGCCGCGCGCCCGCATGACGCGGCCCGCCACCAGCGCCACGCCCAGCGCCAGCAGCACCAGCGCCCAATGCCCAAGGGCAGGCACGGCCGGGACGACGGCCGCCACGCAGGTGACGACGACATTGGTCACGTTGGCGTTGGCGACGGCGCCGCTGCCATTGGCGGTGACGGTGCAGGTGTAGCCCGCCGGCTGGCCGGTCACCGTCACGTTGTAGCGGGCGCCTGTGGCCAACGCGGCCGGGAAGGTGAAGGCGCCGCCGGGCGCGCTGAGCGTGTCGCCGTTGCTGTTGGCCAGCCCGACGTTGCCGGCACCGGCCGGCAGGCCATTGACCTGGCCGCCCACGGTGTAGCCGGCGCCCAGTTGCCAGCGCGCGTACAGCGTCACGTCCTGCGTGACCGGGGTGCTGAAGTTGTAAGGCGTGGTCAGCCCCGGGTCGGTGAACCAGCCGTCAAACACGTAGCCAGCGCGCGTGGGCGGCGCGGGCTGCGTGGCCTGCGCGTCGTACTCGACATTCGTCTGGGGCGCCACCGCGCTGCCGCCGTTGGGCACGAAGCTGACGGTGAACAGGCAGGGCATGGCGTCGTCCACCAGGCGCACGTTGGTGACCACGGGCGACGTGTTGGCGGAGATCTGCTGGCGCATCAGCATTTGCAGGGACGTGCTGCGTGCGCACAGGGTGGCGGAAAGAGGTCGTGGGCCTTGATTTGCCGCCAGGTTGAGCACCTTGACCTCGGGGCCGAATTCCAGCCGCAGCGTCGTCGGGCCATCGATGTCGTCGGTCCATGTCTGGACCGACACCGTGTAGGTCTGCCCCACCGTCAGGCCGGACACCGTGCGGGTCATGGTGCCGCCGTTTTCGTTGAGCCAGATCGCTTGGGTGGCGGGCGCCGGCATGGTGCCTTGGCCGGGTCCGGGTGGGACTTGCTTGGCCAGGTAGCCGCCGCCGCTGAGCGTCCAATTGGGGCAACTTGCATTCGCCAGCGGGTACAGCGTGACCGGAATCGGCGCGCCTGAGGCGATCGCTGTCGTGTAGGTTGGGCCCAGCGGCGAGCTGCCGGTGCAAGCGCCCATGTCGTCAAAAAAAGCTTGCGCCTGAGCGGCGGTGCTCATCAAGCCCCACAGCGCAATCAGGCCGCAGGCGCCTCGCAACCAAGTTCTGGCGGTCATGGCTTCCTCTGCTAGTTAGAGGCGGGAGTATGACGGCAACGTGGCGACCGCGAAAGCCCGCCGACGCGGGGGCGAGCCGCGGCGCTTGCCCAGCGACTACCCGATGGCAGCCTTGCGCTTGCCGCTGCGCGGCGCCGGTGGCCCCGGCAGGTTGGGTGTCTGCGTGGTTTCGTCGTCGCGCCCGCGCAGCTTGGTTTCGAGGTACTCCAGCAGGGCGCGCAGCGCGGCGCTGTTGTGGCGGCGCTGTGCGTAGGCGGCGTAGACCCAGATGCCTTGGACCGAGTACTTTTGCAGCGCGGGCTCCAGCGCGCCGCTGTCGATGTGGGGGCGCAGCGCCAGGCGCGGCATCCAGACCACGCCCAGGCCCATGGCCGCCAGCGAGGGCAGGGGCGCCGGGTCGGTGGCGCAGAAGATCGGTTGCAGCGGGATGTCCTTGGGCTTGCCATCGACGTGGAAGTACCAGCGCGGCGCCTCGCCCGCCAGCGCGTAAGCCAGCTGGCGGTGGTCGAGCAGGTCGTCCGGGTGCTGGGGCAGCCCGTGTTCGGCCCAGTAGCCTGGCGACGCCGCCACCGCGTACTCGATCGGCACCAGGCGGCGCACGATCAGGTTGGCGTCTTCGATCGGCCCGACGCGCAGCGCCAGGTCCACGCCTTCTTCTGCCAGCGTGACGACGTGGTTGGTGACGTGCATGTTGACGGTGACGGAGGGGTGGTCCTGCATGAAATGCCCGATCAGCACGGGCAGCTGCGAATGCATCAGCCCGTGCGGCGCGGTGATGGACAGGCGGCCGCTGGGCTTGGTGGCACGCTCGTGCAGCTCGCCTTCGGTCAGGTCGATCAGCTCCAGCAGGGCGGCGCTGCGTTCGTACAGCAGCTCGCCCGCGTCGGTCAGTGACACCTTGCGCGTGGTGCGGTGGAACAGGCGCACGCCAAAGCGCACTTCCAGCTGCGCCACGTACTTGCTGACGTTGGCGGGCGACATGTCCAGCGCGCGGGCGGCGGCCGAAAAGCTGCCGCGCCGCGCCACTTCGCGGAAGGTCTGGATCAGATCAAGAGAGTCCATGTCGGCCCCGGGATGCGGTGGGTGAAAGCGCGCGTTTCAGTGGTCTTCAGGCGTGATGTAGCGGCGCCGGCGGAACAGCGTCCACACGCCGATGGCCAGGGCCGCCAGCAGCCCCAGCGCCAGCCACATGCCTTGCTTGCTGTGAATCAGCGGCAGGCTTTCGAAGTTCATGCCGAAGAAGCCGGTGAACAGGTTCAGCGGCAGGAAGATCGCGGTCACCGCGGTCAGCGTGCGCATGATGTCGTTGGTGCGCTGGCCTTGGGCGGCAAAGTGGATCTGCACCGCCGTTTCCGCCGACTGTTCCAACCGGCGCGCGTGGTGCAGCACGCGGTCGATGTGCTCCATCACGTCGCGCGCGCGGGCCACCAGCTGGTCGCGCCGGGCCTGGGCCTGGGCGCTGTCGGTGTGGTAGCTGGACAGCGGCAGCTCGCGCAGCGTGTCCAGCCATTCCTGCATGGCGTCCTGCTGTTCTTCGCACAGGTCTTCCAGCACGTGCAGGCGCTTGCGCGCGAACATCAGCTCGCTCCAGGTGCCCGGCGGCGTGGTGGGTTGGAGCAGCTCGCTTTGCGTGTGCTCCAGCGCGGCCGTCAGGCCCTTGCGCAGGTCCAGGTAGCCGTCGACCATGGTGTTGACCATGCGCAGCACCAAATCGGCCGGGCTTTGCGGCACGCGGCTGCGCGTGCCCAGCGCGTCGACGCTGAGCTTGGCGTCGTCCAGAAAGCGCTGCACGAAGGTCTTGGCGGTGTAGCAGCCGCCCGGGTGCACGCTGATCAAGAGGCGGTCGAACACGGCAAAGCCGACCGGGTGCGAGTCGATGCGGGCGAAGGCCGAACCCGTCGGCGGCAGGTCGTCGGCCGACGAGGCGACGGCGGCCGCGGCGCGCGCTTCGGCCGCCACCGCCGCCCGGGCGCTGGCCGGGTGGGTGGCGCTGACACTGGCTTCCTGCGGCGTGACCAGGCGGCGGAAGATGATCAGGTCGTAGACCGAGGTGGAGTCGTAGCTGGACGGGTGGGCGTCGCTGGCCAGGTCCCGGACGTGCACGTCCAGCAGCGCCGACCCGCCCAGCCGCTGCGCCGCGGTTTGCAGCGCCAGCGCGTTGGCGACGTAGTCCGCGCGGTCAAGGTAGATCCAGACGAAGCCGTCGGCCGGCGCCTGTTCGGGCACCGCGTCGACAAAGCGCAGGCTGCCGGCGGTGAACTCGACGATGTACACGGTGTGCCGATGTTTTAGATAAAAATGGCCTCTGGCCCTACAGCCATCTGCGCGGCCAGCTATCGATTAAGTAGCATTCTGGCGGCGTCACGGGCGAAGTAGGTCAGCACGCCGTCGGCGCCGGCGCGCTTGAAGGCCAGCAGCGACTCCATCATCACCAGGTCGTGGTCCAGCCAGCCGTTTTGCGCGGCGGCCTTCAGCATGGCGTATTCGCCGCTGACCTGGTAGGCGAAGGTCGGCACGCGGAATTCGTCCTTCACGCGGCGCACGATGTCCAGGTAGGGCATGCCGGGCTTGACCATCACCATGTCGGCGCCTTCGGCCAGGTCGATGGCGACTTCGCGCAGCGCCTCGGCGCTGTTGCCCGGGTCCATTTGGTAGACCTTTTTATTGCTCTTGCCCAGGTTGGACGACGAGCCCACGGCGTCGCGGAACGGGCCGTAGAACGCGCTGGCGTACTTGGCGCTGTAGGCCATGATGCGCGTGTGGATGTGGCCCTTGGCTTCCAGCGCCTGGCGGATCGCGCCGATGCGCCCGTCCATCATGTCGCTGGGCGCGACGATGTCCACGCCCGCGGCGGCCTGCGTCAGCGCTTGCTTGACCAGCTGGCCGACGGTTTCGTCGTTGAGGATGTAGCCGGTCTTGTCCAGCCAGCCGTCTTGGCCGTGGCTGGTGTAGGGGTCGAGCGCCACGTCGGTCATGATGCCGAGTTCGGGGAACTGCTTTTTCAGCTCCTTGACGACGCGCGGGATCAGGCCTTTCGCGTTAGCGGCTTCGCTGCCCTTGTCGTCTTTCAGCTTGGCGTCGATCACCGGGAACAGCGCCATCACCGGAATGCCCAGCGTCACGCATTCCTCGGCCACCGGCAGCAGCAAATCGAGCGACAGGCGCTCCACGCCCGGCATCGACGGCACGGCTTCGCGGCGGTTCTTGCCGTCCAGCACGAAGACGGGGTAGATCAGGTCGTTGGGCGAGAGTGCGTGCTCGCGCACCAGGCGGCGCGTGAAATCGTCGCGGCGCAGGCGGCGCGGGCGGTTGGCGGGGAAGGGGGCAATCGGGGCAGTCATGGCGAAAATTGTGCCCCATCGGCGAAGGCCGGCGCATACCACTGGGGGAAACCCGTGTGTGTTCGATGCTAAGTGGACAAATAGTTTTGTCACAAAGGATTTGTCCGGAGTAACTACTTTTGCTATATTTCTTGGTGAGCGGTTCGCCGCTCCCCGCTTTTCCTCCCTGAGCGGGAGCCTCGACGTGTGACAGCAGACAGGCTTTTTGACCCCGGCCTTCGTGCCGGGGTTTTTTCTGCGCGTTCGCAGCGCGCGCCGACAGCTTGCGGACGAAGAGCCGCCCGGCACGCTCGCTACACTTGGGCACATGCTCTGGGTGAAGGCACTGCACATCGTTTTCGTCGCCAGCTGGTTCGCCGGTTTGTTCTACCTGCCGCGCATCTACGTCAACCTGGCGATGGTGCCGCCCGGCTCCGTCGCCGAGCGCGAGCGCCTGCTGCTGATGGCGCGCAAGCTCTACCGCTTCATGACCTTGCTGGCCGTGCCGGCGCTGGGGCTGGGCCTGTGGTTGTGGCTGGGCTACGGCATCGGGCGCGGGGCGGGCAACGGCTGGCTGCACGCCAAGCTGCTGGTCGTGCTGCTGCTGATCGCCTACCACGCCTGGTGCGGGCGGCTGCTGGCGCAGTTTCTGCGCGGCGAGCCGGGGCGCAGCCACGTCTGGTTCCGCTGGTTCAACGAAGCGCCGGTGCTGCTGCTGCTGCTGGCCGTGGTGCTGGTGGTGGTCAAGCCTTTCTGAGTTGGCGCGCGCCGCCATGCACCGTTACAAGTCGGCCGCCCTGCCCCTGGCCGGGGTGTACGCGGCGCTGATCGTCTACGCCAGCCTGTTCCCGTTTTCCGGCTGGCGCGACCAGGGCATCGCGCCCTGGGCCTACCTGAACGCGCCTTGGCCGCAGTACTGGACGCGCTTTGACCTGGTGTCCAACCTGCTCGGCTACATGCCGTTCGGCTTTCTGCTGACCCTGGCGTTGCTGCGCATGCGCCGCGGCGGTGCCTGGCTGGCGGTGCCGCTGGCGACCCTGGCCGCGGCGGCGCTGTCGTTCTGCATGGAAGCGCTGCAGTCCTACCTGCCGGCGCGCGTGGCGTCCAACGTGGACCTGGGCTTCAACGCCGCAGGCGGTCTGATCGGCGCGCTGGCTGCGGCGGTGCTGGAGCGCCTGGGCGCGATCGACCGCTGGCGGCGCTTTCGCGCGCGCTGGTTCGTGCACGACTCGCGCGGCGCGCTGGTGCTGCTGGCGCTGTGGCCGGTCGGCCTGCTGTTCCCCGCGCCGGTGGCTTTTGGCCTGGGCCAGGTGTATGAGCGGCTGGAAGAGGGTCTGGCCGAATGGCTGGCCGGCACGCCCTTTCTGGAATGGCTGCCGCTGCGCGAGCTGGACCTGCAGCCGCTGCTGCCGGGGGTGGAGCTGGTCTGCGTCGCCCTCGGGGCGCTGGTGCCCTGCCTGCTGGGCTACACCGTGATCCGCCACAAGGGGCGGCGCCTGCTGTTCGCGGCGATGTCGCTGATCTGCGGGGTGCTGGTGTCGGCGCTGTCGGCGGGCTTGAGCTACGGCCCGATCCACGCCTGGGCCTGGATCAGCCCGCCGGTCGAAATGGGCTTGCTGGGCGCCGTCGTCGCCGCCGCACTGCTGGTGCTGTTGCCGCCACGGGTGTGCGTGGTGCTGCTGCTGGGCGTGTTGGTGGCGCAGGTGGTGTTGCTGAACGCGGCGCCCGAAAGCGCGTACTTCGCGCTCACTCTGCAAAGCTGGGAGCAGGGCCGCTTTATCCACTTCCACGGCCTGGCCCAGTGGGTCGGCTGGCTGTGGCCGTACGTGGCCTTTGTGTACCTGCTCGGTCGCATCTTCCGCCCCGGCGGTTTGTCCGAGGCGCCCGTGGCGCTTCCGGCCCCGCCACTGGCCATGCCCGAAGCGGTGTCGGCGCGCGACGCCGCGCCTGTGGCGACCGAGGCGCCGGTGCCGAACGGCGATGCGCAGGCGCCCCCGTCGACGGCGCCGCTCAGCGTGAATCCGCACGAGCCTTCGCCCATTCAGGCCAGCGCTCCCACGGCGCTGCTCGCCGAACACCCCCAGCCTGCTCCGCCCGATGGTGCCGACGTTCCGGCCGCCGCGCCATCTGACGCCGCCCCGCCGTCTGCGCCCGACCCCGCATCCGCTGGGGGCGCTGGGCCGCGCCTAGAATGAATTCATGAGTGCCACCCCTCCGCCCTACTTCCAGCGCCACATCTTTTTCTGCCTGAACCAGCGCACCAATGGCGAAGCTTCCTGCGGCGACCACGACGCGCAAAGCGCGTTCGACCACTGCAAGGCGCGCGTCAAGAAAGAAGGCCTGGCTGGCCCCGGCAAGGTGCGCGTCAACAAGGCCGGTTGCCTGGACCGCTGTGCCGGCGGCCCGGTCGCCGTGGTCTACCCTGAAGCGGTCTGGTACACCTACGTGGACCAGGCCGACATTGACGAAATCGTTGAGTCGCACCTGAAGAACGGCCAGGTGGTTGAACGCCTGGTGCTCCCGCCCGACGTCGGCCGCTGAACGCGGCGCGTGAGCGCTCCGCCACCCGGTGTTACAGGGTTTTTCAGGCGCTGGCGCTACAACCGTCTGCGCAGGCAGCTATAATTTACGTAGCGAAATGAATGCCCAGACGCAACCCTTGACCCTGGACGGCCCGGCCGGCGCGCTGGAAGCGCTGCTCGATCTGCCCGACCCCGAGCAGTTCGCCGCCCCGCGCGGCACCGCGGTCATCGCCCACCCCCACCCTTTGTTCAGCGGCACCATGACCAACAAGGTCGTGCAGACCATCGCGCGCGGCGTGGTGCAGTGCGGCTGGCGCGCGCTGCGCTTCAACTTCCGCGGCGTCGGCGCCAGCGCCGGCAGCTACGACAAGGGCGCGGGCGAAATCGAAGACATGCTGGCCGTGGTCGCTGCCGAGGCGGCGGACGGCCAGCCGCTGCTGATCGCTGGCTTTTCCTTCGGCGCCTTCGTCGCCAGTCAGGTGGTGGCGCGGCTGCACGGCGAACAACGCGCCATCGACAGCATCGTCCTGGTCGGCACCGCCACCTCGCGCTTTGACGCGGCGCCCGTGCCGCCCGAGCTGCACCCGCAAACCCTGGTCATCCACGGCGAGGCGGACGACACCGTGCCGCTGGCGTCGGTGATGGACTGGGCGCGACCGCAACACCTGCCCGTCACCGTGGTGCCGGCCTGCGAGCATTTCTTTCACGGACAATTGCCGCTGCTCAAATCCCTGGTCGTGCGGCATGTGCGTGCCTGACAGCCATTTGGTATGAAATCGGGCTCTGGCCCTAGTTGAATCTGCGCAAGCAGCTCCTGTTTTTGTAGTGAACTCCATGTTTTCCAAGATCTCCCGCTTCCTGGGCACGACGCTGCTCGCCGTGGTCGCCACCGTCGCCCATGCCCAGGCGCCGCAGCCGCCTGAAGTCGCCGCCAAGGCCTACCTGCTGATGGACGTCAGCGCCAACCAGATCCTGGCGTCCAAGGACGTGGATTCGCCGGTCGAGCCGGCGTCGCTCACCAAGCTGATGACCCAGTACCTGGTCTTCGATGCGCTGAAGGCCAAGAAAATCACCCTGACGCAAACCCTGCCGGTGAGCGAGCGCGCCTGGAAGATGGGCGGCTCGCGCATGTTCATCGACCCGAAGATGCAGGTGCCGGTCGAAGACCTGATCAAGGGCATGATCGTGCAGTCCGGCAACGACGCCACCATGGCCTTGGCCGAGGGCGTGGGCGGCTCGGCCGAGCATTTCGTGCAGCTGATGAACGACCAGGCCAAGGCCCTGGGCATGAAGAACACGTCGTACAAGAACCCCGAAGGGCTGACCGAAGCCGGCCACACCACCACCGCGCGCGACCTGGCGACGCTGGCGACGCGGCTGATGACCGACTTTCCGGAGTACATGCACTACTACGCGATCAAGAAGTACCGTTACCCCGGCACCCCCGCCAGCAACGACACCAACCGCAACACCTTGCTGTTCCGCGACCCGACCGTGGACGGCCTGAAGACCGGCCACACCAACGCCGCCGGCTACTGCCTGGTGGCCACCGCCAAGCGCGACTTCCCCAACCTGCAGGGCCGCCGCCTGCTGTCGGTGGTGCTGGGCGCGAGCAGCGAAAACGCCCGCGCCAACGAATCGCAAAAGCTGCTGAACTGGGGCTACACCGCTTACGAGGGCGTCAAGCTTTTCGACGCGGGCAAGCCGGTCGCCACGCCCAAGGTCTGGAAGGGCAAGAAGGCCGAGTTGAAACTGGGCCGCAACACCCCCATCATCGTGGCAGTGCCCACCGGTTCGGCCGCCCAGGTCAAGACCGACGTCGCTCGCCCCGAGCCGCTGATCGCCCCCTTCAAGCAGGGCCAGCCTGTGGCCACGCTGAAGGTCAAGCTGGGCGAGCAGCAACTGGCGGAAGTGCCCCTGGTGGCCCTGGAGCCGGTGGAAGAGGCTGGCTTCATGGGCCGCGCCTGGGACGCGATGCGCCTCTGGATCCAGTAAGCGCGTGGCCGCCAGCGGCCCGCGCGGCCCCGCTCACATTGCAGGGTGAGGGCAAGCGGGATATAATTGAAAGCTTTTCCGCATTTGGGGCGGAAATTTCTTGCCGTGCGCGTGGGCCACAACGGTCACACGCGCCGGTTTGTTTTTGACGTTTAGGGACGTTTTTTAATGCCAACCATCAGTCAACTGGTGCGTCAGGGGCGGAAGGTCGAAACGACCAAATCCAAGAGCCCTGCGATGCAGAATTCGCCGCAGCGTCGCGGCGTGTGCACCCGCGTGTACACCACGACGCCGAAGAAGCCGAACTCGGCGCTTCGTAAAGTTGCCAAAGTGCGCCTGACCAACGGTTTCGAGGTCATCTCGTACATCGGCGGTGAAGGCCACAACCTGCAGGAGCACAGCGTTGTGCTCGTGCGCGGTGGCCGTGTCAAGGACTTGCCCGGTGTGCGTTACCACATCGTGCGCGGTTCGCTCGACCTGCAAGGCGTGAAAGACCGCAAGCAGTCGCGCTCCAAGTACGGCGCCAAGCGCCCCAAGAAGGCCTAAACAGCTTTGTCATTTTTCGGTGCTCGAATCGGATTGGCTTCGATTCCAGCGTAGTGACCTTGAACAAAGGTCGAGTAAGTGCAGGCTCCCGATGGGTCTGTGCGGCAGTCGGAAAACCAGGACGTTTCCGCCCGCCAACTGAAGCAAATTGAGGTGAAACATGCCACGTCGTCGCGAAGTCCCTAAACGTGAAATCCTGCCGGATCCCAAGTACGGCAACGTCGAGCTGTCCAAATTCATGAACGTGATCATGGAAGGCGGCAAGAAAGCGGTTGCCGAGCGCATCATTTACGGTGCGTTCGAGCAGATGGAGAAGAAGAGCGGCAAGGATCCGCTCGAGCTCTTCGTCACCGCCATCAACAACGTCAAGCCGATGGTCGAGGTGAAATCCCGCCGCGTCGGTGGCGCCAACTACCAGGTGCCCGTTGAAGTGCGTCCCGTGCGCCGTCTGGCGCTGTCGATGCGCTGGATCAAGGAAGCTGCCCGCAAGCGCGGCGAGAAGTCCATGGCCCTGCGCCTGGCCAACGAGCTGCTGGAGGCCAACGAAGGCCGCGGCGGCGCCATGAAAAAGCGCGACGAAGTGCACCGCATGGCCGAAGCCAACAAGGCGTTCAGCCACTTCCGTTTCTGATCTGACGGTCAGATCCCCGGAGTCGACGTCCGCGCTTCAAAGGCCGCTCGCGTGTTCTGAACACGCCGCGGCCTTGTGCTGATTAAGGGCTCCACATTTCCGCCACGCTGCCAAGGTGTGGCCTGCTTCACAAGAGCGAACAACCAAGGATTGATCATGGCTCGCAAGACCCCCATCGAGCGCTATCGCAACATCGGCATTTCGGCGCACATCGACGCCGGCAAGACCACCACGTCTGAGCGCATCCTGTTCTACACCGGCGTGACCCACAAGCTGGGCGAGGTGCACGATGGCGCAGCCACGACCGACTGGATGGAGCAGGAGCAGGAGCGTGGCATCACGATCACGTCTTCGGCCGTGACGTGCTTCTGGAAGGGCATGGACCTGTCCCGCCCTGACCACCGCATCAACATCATCGACACCCCGGGACACGTGGACTTCACCATTGAGGTGGAGCGTTCCATGCGCGTGCTGGACGGCGCCGTCATGGTGTACTGCGCCGTGGGTGGCGTGCAGCCGCAGTCGGAAACCGTCTGGCGTCAGGCCAACAAGCACAAGGTGCCGCGTCTGGCCTTCGTGAACAAGATGGACCGCACCGGTGCCAACTTCTTCAAGGTCGTTGAGCAGATCAAGACGCGCCTGAACGGCAATCCTGTGCCCGTGGTGATCCCCATCGGCGCGGAAGACGGCTTTGCCGGCGTGGTCGACCTGATCAAGATGAAGGCCATCTACTGGGACGAAGCGTCCCAGGGCATGAAGTTCGAATACAAGGACATCCCTGCCGAGCTGGTCGACACCGCCAAAGAGTGGCGCGAGAAGATGGTCGAATCGGCCGCCGAAGCGTCGGAAGAGCTGATGAACAAGTACCTGGAAGAAGGTGACTTGTCCGAGAAGGACATCCAAGCCGGTATCCGCGCGCGCACCATCGCCGTGGAAATCCAGCCCATGCTGTGCGGCTCGGCCTTCAAGAACAAGGGTGTGCAGCGCATGCTGGACGCCGTGCTCGACTTCCTGCCTTCGCCGGTGGACATCCCCGACGTTGGCGGTACCGACCCGGACGACGAAGAGAAGCACCTGACCCGCAAGGCCGACGACAACGAAAAGTTCTCGGCACTGGCGTTCAAACTGATGACGGACCCGTTCGTCGGTCAGCTGACGTTCGTGCGCGTGTACTCGGGGGTGCTTACCAAGGGCGACACCGTGTTCAACGCCACCAAAGGCAAGAAGGAACGCATCGGTCGTATCGTGCAGATGCGTGCCAACGAGCGCGAAGAGATCGAAGAGATCCGCGCCGGCGACATCGCTGCCTGCGTGGGCCTGAAGGACGTGACCACGGGTGAAACCCTGTGCGACCCGGCCGCGCCGATCGTGCTGGAAAAGATGGTGTTCCCCGAGCCCGTGATTGCGCAGGCCGTGGAACCGAAGACCAAGGCCGACCAGGAAAAGATGGGCATCGCCCTGTCGCGCCTGGCCGCAGAAGATCCTTCGTTCCGTGTCCGCACCGACGAAGAATCGGGTCAGACCATCATCGCCGGCATGGGTGAGCTGCACCTCGAGATCATCGTGGACCGCATGAAGCGCGAGTTCAACGTGGAAGCCAACGTGGGCAAGCCCCAAGTGGCCTACCGCGAAACCGTGCGCAAGACGGTCAGCGACGTCGAAGGCAAGTTCGTGCGTCAGTCCGGTGGTAAGGGCCAGTACGGTCACGTCGTGTTCACGCTTGAGCCGCAAGAACCAGGCAAGGGCTTTGAATTCGTCGACGCCATCAAGGGCGGCGTGGTGCCTCGTGAATACATCCCTGCGGTGCAGAAGGGTGTGGAAGAGGCGCTGACGGCCGGCGTGCTGGCGGGCTACCCCGTGGTCGACGTCAAGGTCACCCTGACCTTCGGCTCGTACCACGACGTGGACTCGTCGGAACAGGCCTTCAAGATGGCCGCCATCTTTGGTTTCAAAGAAGCGGCCCGCAAGGCGACGCCCGTCATCCTCGAGCCCATGATGGCCGTGGAAGTCGAGACGCCGGAAGACTACGCCGGTACCGTGATGGGCGATTTGTCGTCCCGCCGCGGCATGGTGCAGGGCATGGACGACATGGTCGGCGGTGGCAAGGCCATCAAGGCCGAAGTGCCGCTGTCGGAAATGTTCGGCTACGCCACGACCCTGCGTTCGATGACGCAAGGCCGCGCCACGTACACGATGGAGTTCAAGCACTACGCTGAAGCGCCGAAGAACGTGGCCGAAGCCATCGTTGCCGCCCGCGCCAAGTAAGTGAAGAAAATGGCGCCCGCGCAAGTCCGACTTGCGCGGGCAGCTACGAAATAGATAGCTGACGGGGCTCTTGCCCGTCGGTCTGCGATCCGGAGTCCGCGCCGTGCCCGTGCAGCGCGATCCAAGGCATTCGGATGCAGACCTAAAACCAGGACACGGGCATCTGTTCTTTTTCGGAGTTTTTTGAAATGGCAAAAGAGAAATTTGAGCGTAAGAAGCCGCACGTGAACGTGGGCACGATTGGTCACGTGGACCATGGCAAGACGACGCTGACGGCGGCCATTGCCACCGTGCTGGGCAAGAAATTCGGCG
>JAEZWW010000061.1 GCA_023442945.1 Pseudomonadota bacterium
AGCTGCGCAGCAGCGAAGTGAGTTCTGCGGCCCACCCCGCCAGAAGCGCGACGCAGGTTTGCCCCGGAGCGCAGCGCAGGGGTCGCAGACGTGGGGTCGCCTTTCTTTGGTTTCTTTCTTTGGCGAGTCAAAGAAAGAAACTGCGCCGCCGGGCGCATTTCCCGGCCTCCCAAGGCCGTTCACCCCCCAACTCCCAACGAGCGCACAGCGAACGAATCACTACCAATTCAATAGCCGCTCGCGCAGATCACCGTAGGGCCAGCACCCCAAAATCCTCAAATCTCCAATCTCACAACTCCAACACCAACTTCCCACTCTTCGCCCGCGAACAACACACCATCATCCGGTTCTGCGCATCGCGTTCGCTGCGCGTCAGCACCACGTCGCGGTGGTCCACGGTGCCGTCCAGCACGCGCACTTCGCAGGAGCCGCACAGGCCCTCGCAGCAGTCGCTTTGCACGTCGATGTTGGCCGCCTTCAGCGCGGCCAGCACGGTCTGGTCGGCGGGGACTTGCAGGGTGATGCCGGAGTCTTTCAGCTCGACTTCAAACGCACGCTCATGGCTCGGGTCCAGCGTGGGCGTGTCGGTCTGGAAGCGCTCGGTGCGCAGGCTGTCGTCGGGCCAGTGGGCGGTGGCGGCGTCCAGCGCGTCCAACATGCGGATCGGGCCGCAGGCGTAGATGCGGGTGCCGTCTTCGGGCGTGGCCAGCAGGGCGTCCAGGTCGGCGCGCTGGCCTTCGTCCTTGGCGTGGACGACCATGTGCTCGCCGTGGCGCGCGGCCAAGACGTCCAACAGCGGCATGGTGCTGCGGCTGCGGCCGCTGTAGTGCAGCGTGTAGGGCAGGCCGAGCGCCTGCGCGCGCTGCGCCATGGCGGCGATGGGCGTAATGCCGATGCCGCCGGCGATGAAGACCAGGCGGCGCGCGCCTTCGTCAAAGCGGAAATGGTTGCGCGGGCCGCGCACGCGCAGGGTCTGGCCTTCGGCCAAATGCTGGTGCACCCAGGCCGACCCGCCACGGCTGTCTTCGTCGCGCAGCACGGCGATTTCAAACGCCTGCGTGTCGGCCGGGTCGCCGCACAGCGAGTACTGGCGCGACAGCCCGGTGTTGCCGCATTCGATGTCGATGTGCGCGCCGGGCTGCCAGCGCGGCAGCGGTTGGCCGTTCGGGCTGACCAGGCGCAGTTGCACCACGTCGTCGGTCAGGCGCGTGATGCGCTCGACCACCAGCGGGCGCGACAGCGTGTGGCGAGACGGTTCGCCGATGCGCACCGGTTGTTCATGCGCCAGCAGTTCGGGCCGCGTGCGCTCGGGGTTGCGCGCCGGGTCCCATTCGACCCACAGGTGTTCCGGCCCGCGGAAGGACGTGTTGGGCACATAGCTGAAGGTCTGCTCGGCCAGGCGCATGTGCGGCAGGCGGCGCGTGAATTCCTCCAGGAAGATCTGCATCTCCATGCGCGCCAGGTTCTTGCCCATGCACTGGTGCGAACCATAGCCGAAGGTCAGATGGTCGCTGGCGTTGTCGCGCCGGATGTCGAACAGGTCGGCGTCGGCGAAGTGGCGCTCGTCGTGGTTGGCGGATGAGGTGACGATCAACAGTTTGCTGCCGGCCGGGATGTCGATGCCACCGACCTGCGCGTCGGCCGTGACCAGCCGCCGCCAGGCCGCGACCGAGCCGTTGTGGCGCAGACACTCCTCCACCGCGTTGGGGATCAGGCTGGGGTCTTCGCAGATTTCCTGCCACACCTGCGGGTGCTGCAGCAGCAGCTTCATCGCGTTGGCGGTGGCGTTGGCCGTGGTCTCGTGCGCGGCGACGATGCCGGCCATCATCATTGAATGCAGGTACGAATCGGTCACCACCTCGGGGTGCTCGCGCTGCTTGCGGATGCCGTACTGCATCCAGCCCGCGGCCTCGGGGTTCAGGCGCATCTTGTCCAGGATCTGCCCGGCCAGCTGCCAGAAGTTGCCGACGGCGTGCGCCACCGCCACCTGCTCTTCCGGCTTGGGCCGGCCCCAGGTGTTGACGGTGTGCGCGATGCTGTATTCGCGCAGCTTGTCCATGTCCTCTTCCGGCACGCCGAGAAAGTGCAGCGCCACCGTCAGCGGCACTTCCCACAGCATCTGGTCGACCAGGTCGGCGCGGCCGTCGTTCACGAAGCGATCCACGTATTCGCGCGCCAGCTGGCGCACCAGCGGCTCGTGCGCCTTCAGGTGTTCGGGCGTGAAAGGCTCCATCAGCACGCGGCGGCGCGGCATGTGGGCGGGCTCGTCCTCGTTGACCAGGGTGCGGTTCAGCGCGAAGCCGTATTGCGCCAGCACCGCGTTCGCCTCGGGCCCGGTGGGCGTGATCTTCTCCAGCGCGATGGCGGGGCTGAAGGTGATGTTGTCGCGGAAGATCGCCTTGATGTCGTCGTAGCGCGTCACCACCCAGTAGCCGAGCTTGGGGCTGTAGAAGACCGGTTCCTGCTCGCGCGACCAGCGCACGTAGTCGGGCGGGTCCTGCTGGTAGCCGTCTTCAAACGGGTCGAACGCGGCAGCGCCCGCCGTCACCGGGCAACCGGTCGGCCCCTTGGCTGCGGTCAGTGCGGTGTGGTCAAACGGGCAGCGGGCGCTGTCCGCGGGGGCTGGAGCGGCTTGCGGCGTGGTCATGGCGGGCGAAGGTGGCAATTGCGTTATGCGTAATTTAACTACGCAAAGCGCAATTGCGCAAGGTCAAGCACCCGCTCATCTGAATGAGGCCAGCCAGTCTCCGGTTCGGCGCCCGTCCAGCGAAGCGACCCCTTCTGCCGCCGCTACCCCTCAGCGCGCCGCCCGCGCCTGCGCGTTGATCTGGTCGTGCTGCGCCCGCACCTCGGCCGGCCATTGCGCCTTGATGTACGAGAGCACGGCGACGATGTCGGTGTCGCTCAGCACGCCGGCGTAGGCGGGCATGGCGGTTTGGTAGTCGGGCTGGCCGATCACGGCGGCCAAGCCGCGCTTCGTGATGTCGAACAGCTGCTCGTCCGGGTGGTGCCAGGTGTGGCCGCTGGCGTCGTGCGGGGGCGCGGGCAGCAGGCCGGTGGGGCCGCGGTCGCGCCAGTCGGGCTGGCCTTCGCCGCGCGCGCCGTGGCAGGCGGCGCACTGCTGGGCGTAGATGGCGGCGCCGCGCGCGACCAGCTGGGGGTCGTCCGGCCGCAGTGCGTGGGGCGACGGCGCCAACGCGGGTTGCGCCGCGCCGCGGAAGAACCAGGCCGCACCGCCCGCCAGGCCGAGCAACAAGAGCGCCAGCGCCGCCCAGCGCGCCCAGGAGTTGGCGACGGTGCTGGCAAATGGGGCGGTGGGCGCGGGGGGCGTTGGCCCGCTCATGCGGCGCCCGCCCGCGTGGGGGTGCGCTGCAGACGGAGGGCCGTTTTACGCTCTGCTTTCAATAGCTGCTTGCGCTGGTCGTTGTAGGGCCAAATGCCAATTTGGCTTGAAATGACCGTCTTCAACGGTGGCTCTGGAACACCTGGCCGCTGCCGTCGCGCAGCACCAGCACGGTGTCGTACGCATCGCGCCGGCCACCGTAGACCGGGCCGTCCATGCCGGGCGAGCCGACGGGCATGCCGGGCACGGCCACGCCCAGGGCTGGCGGCTTTTCCTTCATCAGGCGCTTGACGTCGTCGGCCGGCACATGGCCTTCGACCACATAGCCGCCGACCAGCGCGGTGTGGCAGGAGCCGTACTTTTCCGGCAGGCCTAGGCGCTTGCGCACGGCGTTGTTGCCCACGTCGTGCGTGGTGACCTTGAAGCCGTTTTTCTGCATGTGGTCGATCCAGTCGCCGCAGCAGCCGCAGCTCGGGTCTTTCCACACTTCGACGGCCATCGGGTCGATGGCGGCGGGTTTCTTCTGGGCCCACAGCGGGCCGGCGGCGGCCACGGCGGCCGATGCGGCCAGCCAGCGCAGCGTGGCGCGGCGGGCAACGGGGGTGCGACGAACGGGGTTCACAACAACAATTCCTTCTATCAACGGTACGGGGGGCGTGGGCCGCGCGTCAGCGCGTGACCTGCACCTGGCCGACCATACCGGCTTCCATGTGGCCAGGCAGCGTACAGGCAAAGTCGACGGTGCCGGCCTGGGTGAATTGCCAGACGATGGCGCCGCGCTGGCCCGCGCCCAGGGTGACGGCGTTGGGCTCGGCGTGTTGCATGTCGGGCATCTGGCGCATCATTTCGGCGTGCGCCTTCAGGTCGGGCAGCGCGCCCAGCACCATCTCGTGCGCCAGCGCGCCCTGGTTGTGCAGCGCAAAGCGCACGGTCTCGCCCGCCTTGACCTCCACCGACGCCGGCTCGAAGCGCATCTGGTCGTTCATCACCACCTCGATGGTGCGCGTGACCTGCGCGGCTTGGCCGGGCGCGCCGACCGCAGGCGTGGCGGCCGGTGCGGCGGCGCTGCCGTGACCGTGGCCATGGGCGTGTTCGCCGGCCGCCAAGGTGACCGGGGCGGCCAGCGCGGCCAGCAGCGCAACGCCAGCAGCGCGGCGGACCGCAGGGGCACAAAAGCGTGTCATGTGAAAACCTCTTTCCTTCATACGTGGCTCAGAACCAGAAGCTCAGCCCGGCGACCCAGCGGGTGTTGCTGGCGCGTTCGCCGCTGGCGCGCAGCAGGTCGGCGGTGCGGCCAAAGCCGCGCTGCCATTCCACGCCGACGTAGGGCGCGATCTGCGGCGTGATCTCGTAGCGCAGGCGCAGCCCGGCGCTGACGCTGGTCAGGCCTTTGCCGATGCCGCGTTCCACGTCGTCCTTGGCATACAGCTGCCATTCGGTGCGCGGCTGCAGCACCAGCTTTTGCGTCAGGTAGGCCTCGTAAGCCAGCTCCAGCCGCAGCGCCGCGCGGCCGCTGGGGCCCAGGTAGGCGGTGGCGCGCGTTTCGATGTTGTAGGGCGCCGTGCCCTCCACGCCGAAGGCCAGCCAGGTGCGGTTGGGCCCTTCACCGCCGTCCAGGCGCAGGCCGAGCTGCGTGTTCCAGAACGGCGCGATGGCGTAGCCCCACAACAGCTCGGTGTGCGCTTCGTGCAGGCGCCCGCGGGCCACCTCGCCCTCGGCCTTCAGCAGGCCCTGGTGCGCGCCGCGGCCGACGCGCAACTCGCCTTCGAACGTGGTGAAGCTGCGGCCGTGGCGCGGCCAGGCGTGCTCCAGCCGGTTGACGTGCAGGCTGGCGAAGCTGTGTTGGTCGTGCATCTGCAGCGGCGGCACGCCCGGCAGGCTGTACGGGCCGCTCCCGCGCACCTGGCCGTCTGAATAGGCGTCGGGGTCGCGCGCGTCAGCGGGCGGGTGGCCGCCCTGCATGGGGCCATGGTCCATCGGGGCCGCGGCGGATGCGGCGGCGGGCGGCGCGGCGTGGGCTGAAGGGTCGGTTGCGGCGGACGTTGGCGCGGGCGCGGGCGCCGCGCCGTGGCCGGCGTGGGCAGCATCCGCCTTGGGTGCGGCAGCGGGTGCGGTGCCATGGTTCATCTGGCTGTGGTCCATCGCACCACGGTTCATGCCGCTGTGGTCTATGCCACCGTGGTTCATGCCGCCAGGCGTGGCCCCGTGCGGGGCGCTGGCGGGTGCGGCCGGGGTCGCCTTGGGCGACGGGGGCGGCGGCGGTGCACCGTGGTTCATGGCCCCGTGGTTCATTGACCCGTGGTCCATGCCCTGGTGGTTCATGCCAGCGGGTGCGGCGGGCGCCGCCTGGGGCGCGGCCGGCGCGGGCGATGGGCCGTGGCGCATCTGGCCATGGTTCATCTGGCTGTGGTCCATGCCACCGTGGTTCATGCTGCCAGGCATGGCGCCTTGGGGCGCGCTGGCCGGTGCGGCCGGGCTTGCCTTCGGCGCCGGGGGAGCGGGCTGCGCACCAGGGTTCATCTGCCCATGGTTCATCTGACTGTGGTCCATGCCGCCATGGCCCATTCCGCTGTGGTCCATGCCTTGCGCAGTGGCAGCGGCGGGCAGGACGAGGCCCGCCATCGCTACAACAAACATAGCTGTTTGCGCAGATGGTTGTAGGGCCAGAGTGTGATTTTTCTTGAGACGCGCGTTCATGACACCAGCACCTCCCGGAACATGCCCATGTCCATGTGGAACATCAGATGGCAGTGCCAGACCCAGCGGCCGAGCGCGTCGGCGGTGACCAGGAAGCTGATGCGCTGCGCGGGCTGCACGGGGATGGTGTGCAGGCGGGCCTGGAAGGCGCCGGCGGGCGTTTCCAGCTCGGACCACAGGCCGTGCAGGTGCATCGGGTGGGTCATCATCGTGTCGTTGTGCAGGATGACGCGCAGGCGTTCGCCGTGGCGGAAGTGCACGGGTCGGCTGTCGGCAAAGGTTTGGCCGTCCATCGACCAGTCGTAGCGCGCCATGTTGCCGGTCAGGTGCAATTCGACCTCGCGGCCGGGGCCGCGCGGGTCCATCGGGCCGCCGACGGTGTGCAGGTCGGCCAGGGTCAGCACGCGCCGGCCGTTGCCGCGCAGGCCGACGCCGGGGTCGTCCAGGTTGGTGCGCGGCATGTCGACGCGCATGTCGGTGGTGTACGACCATTCGGTGCGGGCGTGGCGCACTTTTTGGCTGGGGCGTGCAAGCGGGCCGGACGGCGCTGCGGCAGGGGACGCGGCCGGGCTGCCGTGGCCCATGGCGGCGCGGTTCATCGCGCCGTGGTTCATGCTGCCGTGGTCCATGCCACCTGGCTGCATGCTGCCGTGACCCATCGCGCTGTGGTCCATGTTGGCAGCGTTACCGGTGGCTGCGGGGGCGCCGTGCCCCATTGCGCTGTGGTCCATGGCGCCCATCATGTCGGCCATGGACAGGCGCTGCACCGGGTCCAGCGGCGGAACGGGCGCTGCCAGGCCTTCGCGCACGGCCAGGGTGCCGCGGGCGTAGCCGGTGCGGTCCATCGACTGGGCGTAGATGGTGCAGGCGTCGGCCTGCGGCTGCACCAGCACGTCGCAAGTCTGGCCGGGGCCAAAGCGGAATTCATCGACGGTGACGGGCTCAACGTTCTGCCCATCCATCTGCACCACCGTCAGCTGATGGCCCGGAATCCGCACGTCGTAAAAGGTGTTGCCCGAGCCGTTGACGCAGCGCAGGCGCACACGTTCGCCGGCGCGGAACAGGCCGGTCCAGTTCTGGCCCGGGCCGCGGCCGTTGACCAGGTAGCTGAGCACACTGGACGACAAGTCGGCCAGGTCGGTCGAGCTCATGCGCATTTCGTTCCACATCTGGCGGTCGGCCAGCGCAGCGGCGGTGCCGTCCTTGCGCGCATCGTGCAGGAACTGGGCGACGGTGGGTTTGTGCTGGTTGTACTGGTGCGCCTCGGCCTTGAGCTTGGCCAGCACGCGCATCGGGTCGTCACCGGTCCAGTCGGACAGCATCAGCACGTGTTCGCGGTCGGCGCGAATGGTTTCGCCGCCGCGCGGCTCGACGATCAGCGTGCCGTACAGGCCCGTCAGCTCCTGCATGCCCGAGTGCGAGTGGTACCAGTAGGTGCCGCTCTGGCGCAGGGTGAACTGGTAGGTGAAGGTTTCGCCCGGCGCGATGCCGGCAAAGCTGACGCCGGGCACGCCGTCCATCTGAAACGGCAGGATGATCCCGTGCCAGTGGATCGACGTGGTTTCGCGCAGGCGGTTGGTCACGCGGATGGTCACCGTATCGCCTTCGCGCATGCGCAGCGTGGGCGCGGGCAGACTGCCGTTGACGGTGGTGGCGATGCCGGCGCGGCCGTCAAAGTCGACGCGCGTGGTGGCGATCACCAGGTCGAAGCTGGTGCCGCGCAGCTCGGGCGCGGTGCCGGTGTGGGCCGCCGGCAACTGCTGCGCCCAGGCCGGCAGGCCAGCGCCCAAGGCGCCGGTCGCGCCCAGCGCCGCCAGCGACTGCAAAAAGCGCCGGCGCGGGGCCGCGGCCAGGCCATGAAGAGGGAAAGGGTCCATGCGCCGCAGTCTGCGCCGCCGGCCCCGTCGGATGGGTGACCCGAAGATTACATTTCCGTCATCTGACGGACAAGCGGGCGCGCGCAGGGCACACTGGGCCCATGAAGCTGCTGATCGTCGAAGACGAGCCCAAGACCGGTGATTACTTGCGCCAGGGCCTGCAGGAGGCCGGCTACACCGTGCTGCTGGCGCGCAACGGCCCGGACGGCCTGCACCTGGCGCTGACCGAGTCGCCCGACCTGATCGTGCTGGACATCATGCTGCCCGGCCTGGACGGCTGGCAGGTGCTGGGCGCCCTGCGCCAGGCGGGGCGCGAGCTGCCGGTGCTGTTTTTGACGGCCAAGGGCACGGTGGACGACCGCGTGAAAGGGTTGGAGCTGGGCGCCGACGACTACCTGGTCAAGCCCTTCGCCTTTGCCGAACTGCTGGCGCGCGTGCGCACCCTGCTGCGGCGCGGGCGCAGCGGCGCGGGGCCCGGCGCGGCCGAGCCCACGGTGCTGCAGGCGGCCGACCTGTCGCTGGACCTGCTGCGCCGCCGCGCCACGCGCGCTGGGCAGCGCATCGACCTGACGGCCAAGGAATTCGCGCTGCTGGAATTGCTGCTGCGCCGGCGCGGCGAGGTGTTGCCGCGTTCGCTGATCGCATCGCAGGTGTGGGATATGAATTTCGACAGCGACACCAACGTGGTCGAAGTCGCCGTGCGCCGCCTGCGCGCCAAGGTGGACGATGCGTTTGAACCCAAGTTGATCCAGACCGTGCGCGGCATGGGCTACGTGCTGGACGAGGCGCCGCGCCAACCATGACGCGCCGCCACGCCGCCCCCGCGCCGCGCGGCGCGTCGCTGACCACGCGGCTGACGCTGCTGTTCGCGCTGGTGGCCAGCGTGGCGCTGGCGCTGCTGGGCGGCGTGACGCTGCTGGCGCTCAGCCTGCACTTCGAGGCGCAGGACCGCGACATCCTGCACGGCCATTTGCAGCAGGCGCGCAGCCTGCTGGCGCGGGTCGACAACACCGGCGCGCTGGCCACGCTGCCCTATGAATTGAATGCCGCCTTCGCCACCCAGAAGAACCTGGCCGTGCGCGTGCAGGGCGCCTACGGCCAGCCGCTGTTCGAGCAGCACGCCGAGGCCCAGATGCCCGCCGGCCTGCTGGCCCGACCGGCCACCGCCCCGCCCGTGCCGCTGGTCACCTGGCACGAAGGCCATGACGTCTGGCGCGGCAGCGCCATGGTGATGCCGCTGCCCATGCCCGGCGCCGCACCACTCACGGTGGCCATGGCGCTGGACATTCACCACCACGAGGCCTTTGTCATCAGTTTTCGGCGCGCGCTGATCGGCTTCGTGCTGTTGGCGTCGGCGGCCTGCGCGCTGCTCGGCGGCTGGGTGGTGCGGCGTGGGCTGCGGCCGTTGGCGCGCATGCGCGCGCAGGCCGAACGCATCGGTGCCGGCCAGCTGGACGCGCGCATGCCGGTGGATGAAGCGCCGGTCGAACTGGCCGAGCTGGCGGCCACGCTGAACGCCATGCTGGCGCGGCTGGAGAACGCGTTTGCACGCCTGTCGACCTACTCGTCCGACATCGCGCACGAGCTGCGCACGCCGCTGTCCAACCTGATGACGCAGACCCACGTCGCGCTGAGCCAGCCGCGCGACGGCGCCGCCTACCGCGAGGTCCTGGCCAGCAACGCCGAGGAGCTGGAGCGCCTGTCGCGCACCGTGGCCGACATGCTGTTTCTGGCGCAGGCCGAGCATGGCGAGCTGCTGCCCACCCGCCAGCCCGTGGCCTTGGGCGATGAAGTGCGCGCGCTGTTCGACTTCTATGAAGCCCTGGCCGACGACCGCCAGATCGCCCTGCGCCTGACCGGCCAAGGCACGGCGCTGGGCGACGCGCTGATGCTGCGCCGCGCCATCGGCAACCTGCTGTCCAACGCGCTGCGCTACACCCCCGCGGGCGGCGCCATCGACGTGCGCATCGCGCCGCGCGGAAAAGAGATCTTGCTGCAGGTGCGCAACGATGGCACGCCGATCGCCCCGGAGGAATTGCCGCGCCTGTTCGAGCGCTTTTACCGCGCCGAAAAAGACCGCAGCCACGCCAGCGGGGAAGGCGACGGCGCCGGCCTTGGCCTGGCCATCACCCAGGCCATCGTGCAAAGCCACGGCGGCCGCATCGAAGCGCGGGCCGATGGCGCGGGGAATGTGTTTGAGGTGGTGTTGCCCGCGGCGACTTAGTTCGGACAGCCGACCTGGTGTCAGCTTGAGCGCCAGCGCCAACGCGTCTTCATGCGCGCATCCGGCTGCGCGCCTCAACACTCAGCGCAGGCTTGAGGTCACGCACCGCCTTGACTTGGTGCGCATGCTCCAGAACGCACGTGCTCACGGCGTTGTCGGCACGGCCACCGGCGGCCACGGATGCGTTGATCAGCGCCGCCACACAGCCGACTTGCACTGCGGTGCTCTCGTGCACGCAGCGCGTCCAAAAAGGCAGGAATGCCATCCAGACCGCGTGCAGGCTGAACGACCCGTCTTCCGCAATGAAAGGGTTGTCCAGCGCCCATTCGTCCGTGAACAAAGGGTAAGCCACGCACAAGGTCGCCAGCAGCGCCGGCGCAGACTGCAGGTCCGCCGGCAGGCTCAGCTTCAGTCGCTGTGCGCTTTGCTTGTTCACCCTTTTTGCTACCCTATTCGAAGCTGCCCGCGCAATCTGCTCTAGCGCCAGAGGCCGAATCGCCTCTTATTCCACAAACCCCAGCACCACCCGCCGCGAGTTCGCGCTTTTCTTTTCGATCTTGGTCACGGCCATGGCACCGATGTCGGCGGTGTTGGCCACGTGCGTGCCGCCGCAAGGTTGCAGGTCGATCAGCGCGCCGCCCTCGGCGCCGATGCGGATGGTGCGCACCACGCCGCTGCCGCGCGGCGGTTGCACGCTCATGCTTTTGATCAGCTCGGGCTGGGCGTCCAGCTCGGCGTCGGTGATGCTGCCGACGACCACCGGCAGCGCGTCGGCCACCAGGCGCGCCAGGCCGTCGGTCAGCTGCTGCTTGTCCAGCGGCTCGGTCATGTGGAAGTCGATGCGCGCGTAGTCCGGCGTGATGGAGCAGCCGTTGACCGGCGCGCCGACCAGATGGCACAGCAGGTGCGACGCGGTGTGAAAGCGCATCAGCCGCTGGCGCCGCGCGGCGTCGATGCGCGCGGTGACAGTATCGCCTTGCTTCAATTTATCTAGCTGCTCGCGCTGATCTGGCGCGGGCTGGTGAGCGATTCTCCCCGTCACCTTGCCTTCGGCGTCTTTCTCTTTGCGCGTATCGGCGATGGCGATCTGCGTGCCATCGGCCAGCACCAGCCAGCCGGCGTCGCCGGCCTGGCCGCCGCCCAACGGGTAGAACACGGTGCGGTCGAGCACGATGCCCTCTTCATGGACAACCAGCACCTGCGCTGCGCACTCGTTCAGGGTCGCGTCCTGGCGAAACAGTTCTTCGGTCATCAATCCATCATAGGCGCACGGCCAAGCGGCGATTAACATCCGGCCATGCCCGACAAACTGCCACCGCTTCCGCCGCGCTCGCGCCAGTGGTCCGATCTGGTCACAACGGACTTCGCCACGCTGGACCTGCCGCGCGCGATTGCGGTGCTGCCGCTGGGGGCGACCGAACAGCATGGCCCGCACCTGCCGTTGTCGGTCGACGCCAACCTGGCGCACAGCATGGTGCAGGCGGCGGCCAACCATTTGCCGCCCAGCCTGCCGGTGCTGTTTCTGCCGGTGCAACGCATCGGCTACAGCCCGGAGCACACGGCCTATGCCGGCACGCTGAGCCTGAAGGCCGAGACCGTCATCCGCTTGTGGACCGACATCGCCGAAAGCGTGGCCGCCAGCGGCGTGAACAAGCTGGTGCTGTTCAACACGCATGGCGGCAACGTCGGCCTGCTGGACGTGGTGGCGCGCGATTTGCGCACGCGCTTGGGGATGCTGGTGTACGGCGTGAGCTGGTTCAACCTGCCCTTGACCGACGCCGACGGCGTGGACGTGATGGCGCGTTTTTCGGCCGATGAACAGCGCTTTGGCGTGCACGCCGGCGAGGTCGAGACGGCGATGATGCTGGCGCTCAAGCCGCGGCTGGTGCGCATGTCCAAGGCGCAGGCTTTCAGCTCGTCGTCGCAACACCGCGCGGCCAACTTCCCGATTCTGGGCAACGGCAAGAGCGCCAAGCTGGCCTGGGCCGCGCAAGACTTGAACCCCGAGGGCGCCGCCGGCAACGCCGCCGCGGCCAAGATGGACGATGGCCTGGCGCTGGTCGAAGCCGCCGGCCGCGCCCTGGCCAAGCTGCTGGAGGAAATCGACCGCCTGCCGGCCGATACGTTGCGCGGCGTGGTCTGACGGCGCGGCTTCAGCGCAGCCCGGTGCACCGGGTGCGGGCCCGCGCGCACCATTGACGCTTTCAATTTAATAGCTGCTTGCGCAGACGGGTGGCTCGCCGCCGCCATTTTTGGCATGCAAGACATAGAATTCGGCTTTTCCACGCATCACCGCCCCGAGCTCTGCCATGCCTTTGCCCCTGTCGCGCCGCCTGTTCACCGCCCGCCTGGCGGCCGCCGTCGCCTTGCCCGCCGGGGTGAGCGCCGCCTGGGCCGCGCCGGACGAGCGCGCGATCCGCATCATCGTGGGCTTTCCGCCGGGCGGGGGTTCGGACGCGATTGCGCGTTTGCTGGCTGAAAAGCTCAAGGACGAGCTGAAACGCCCGGTGCTGGTGGACAACCGGCCCGGTGCCGGCGGTCAACTGGCGGCACAGCTGCTGAAGGCCGCCCCCGCCGACGGCACGACGGTGTTTCTGTCGCACGACCACACCATTTCCATCTTGCCGCAGGTGGTGGCGCGCCCGGGCTTTCAGCCGCACGCCGACTTCGTCGCACTGGGCGGCTTCGCCACCTTCGTCAATGCGCTGGCGGTGTCGCCCGGCACGCCAGTGAAGTCGGTGGCGGAGTACGTCGACTGGGTCCGGCGCCAGGGCGGCAAGGGTTCGGTCGGCATCCCGGCGCCGGCGTCGACGCCGGAATTTCTGGTGCAGCTGCTGGCAAGGAAGTACGGGCTGGACCTGGTCTCGGTGCCGTACAAGGGCAGCGCGCCGATGATCGGCGACATGCTGGGCAACCAGATCCCGGCGGGCATCGGTTCGGTGCAGGACTTTATCGAATACCAGCGCACCGGCCGCCTGCGCACCATCGCCGTGCTGGGCGCCAAGCGTCAGGCCGCCATGCCCGACGTGCCAACGCTGAGCGAACTGGGCTTCAAAGGCCTGGAAGACACGCCGTTCTACGGCATCTGGGCGCCCAAAGGCACACCGGCCGACTTCATCAACGGCTTCACGCACGCGCTGGACAAGGTCGTCGCCCTGCCCGACGTCCACAAGCAGTTGACCGAGCTGGGCCTGACGGTCGGCTACATGACGCCCAAGCAGCTCGACACGCGCGAGCGGGCGTACACGCAGGTGTGGTCAAAGATCATCCGGGACAGCGGGTTCAAGCCGCAATGATTCGGCACGCCCCCCTGAGCCGCTGACGCGACTTCCCCCCTCTCTCTTCGGGAGGGGGGACAACGCCGGTCGCCGCCGCAGGTGCGGCGACGGCGTTCGCTGGCTGGCCTGCTCCGCGGCCGGTTGATCAAGCAAGGTGCGGGCGTGGTTTGGCTGAATTTTGTCGCCGTGCAGTGCTAAGCGCTCCGACTGTCTCAGCTTAAACGCCAAGTGCTCCATCTACAGAATCTGTCGGAGCACGCGGCTGCGAGCCGCCTCAGCCGCTTTACGCATACGTCACCCAATCTTCATACTCGGGCCCGTCCAGGTGCGGCAGCGTGTTGTAGGTCAACACCTGGTGGCGCTTGGGGTTGAACTGGAATTCGGTGACAGCGCTGTTGCGGATGCGCAGGTTGAGTTCGATGCTGGCGCTGGTGGGCGCGCCCAGCACGTGACCAACGGCGGTGGCGATGGGGCCGCCGCTGGACACGATCATCACCCGACTGTACTCGCCGCCTTGCAGGCCGCGCACGTGGTCCAGCGCGCCGACCACGCCGGCCAGGAAGTCGGCGTAACTGGGCATGCCCACGGGCTGGGTGCGCCCGTCCATCCAGGCCTGCAGGCCTTCGCGCAGCAAGCGAAAGTGCTGGCGGTACAACTCGGGCATGTCGGGCTTGGGCAGCGGTTCAGGGTGGATGGCCGCGATGACGGCGTGGCTGTCGTATTCGTTCAGCCCCGGCCATTCGGTGCGCGGCGTATCCAGGCCGGCACCGGCGGCGATGCCCTCCCAGGTCTGGCGCTGGCGCCGCAGCGTGCCGGTCAGCACCGCGTCCAGCCCCCAGGCGTCGCCATGGCGCGCGCGCAGGTACTGACCCAGGCGCTGGCTCTGGCGCTGGCCCAAATCGCTCAATTGGTCGTAGTCGTCTGCGCCGAAGCTGGCCTGGCCGTGGCGCACGAGGTAGAGGGTTCCCATGTGGAGGATTGTCCGGGCCGCGCTGCGCGGCGTCTGCCGCGTGCAGTCGTTCACGCGACAGTGCGGGCGTCAGGGACGGGTGCCTGTCGCGCCAGCGATGGGGACAGGCTTTTCCCCATGAAATCGGGCACTGGCCCTAGAGGGAATTGCGCGGCCAGCTATGCTATCGCTAGCAAACAGCTGTCCGCGCACAACGCCGTCGCCCGGGCGTTCAATGGTCGTGGTGCAGGTACGCCGCCTGTTTGGGCAGGCGCAGCGAGAACAGGAAGGCGATCACCATCATGACCGACACATACCAGAAGAAGGCCGATTCGTGCCCGATCGACTTCAGGTACAGCGCCACGTACTCGGCCGAGCCGCCGAAGATCGCATTGCCCACGGCGTAGGCCAGGCCGACGCCCAGTGCGCGCACTTCGGTCGGAAACATCTCGGCTTTGACGATGCCGGAAATCGAGGTGTAGAAGCTCACGATCGCCAGCGCCACGACGATGAGCGCACCGGCCATGAGCGGCGAGCTGGCCTGGTGCAGCACCGTGAGAATCGGCACCGTGAAGACCGCGCCCAGCGCGCCGAACAGCATCATCGACGCGCGCCGGCCGATGCGGTCGGACAGCGCGCCAAAGAATGGCTGCATGCACATGTACAAGAACAGGCACACCGTCATGATGTAGCTGGCGGTCTTGATCGGCATGCCGACGCTGTTGACCAGGTACTTCTGCATGTAGGTGGTGAAGGTGTAGAAGATCAGCGAGCCGCCGGCGGTGTAGCCCACCACCGTGATGAAGGCGCCCAGGTGGTGGCGAAACAGGTGCGCCAGCGTGCCGGAGCTTTCGTCTTTCATCGCGTCTTCGCTCTGCGTTTCGTGCAAGGTGCGGCGCAGCAGCAGGGCGACCACCGCGGCGATGGCGCCGACGACGAAGGGAATGCGCCAGCCGAAGTCGCGCAACTGTTGTTCGGTCAGCAGCGCCTCCAGCACCACGATCAGCAGCACCGCCAGCAGCTGCCCGCCGATCAGCGTGACGTACTGGAAGGACGAGAAGAAGCCGCGCTGGCCCTTGAGCGCGACCTCGCTCATATAAGTGGCCGTGGTGCCGTATTCACCGCCCACCGACAGGCCCTGGAACAAGCGGCACACCAGCAGCAGGAAGGGCGCCCACGCGCCGATCTGCGCGTAGGTCGGCAGGCAGGCGATGACCAGCGAGCCGGCGCACATCATGATGACCGAGATCAGCATCGACTTCTTGCGCCCCACCCGGTCGGCGATGCGGCCAAACAGCCAGCCGCCGATCGGGCGCATCAAGAAACCGGCGGCAAACACGCCCGCCGTGTTCAACAGCTGCACCGTCGGGTCGCCCTTGGGAAAGAAGGCGCCTGCGAAGTAGATGGCCGAGAACGCGTAGACGTAGAAGTCGAACCACTCCACCAGGTTGCCCGACGACGCCGCCATGATGGCGAACACGCGGTGGCGCTTTTCAGCCGCGTCGTAGTGCGGCGGTGCGCTGGTGTTCGAGCCGTTGGGAATGGGTGTGGTGGCCATGCGGTGCCTCGGAGAGCTTGGAAAACCCACCCATCCTGATCCTGCGCGGCGGCGCGCGCTGTCGGACTAGGTGTCGAGTTGCAATAGGTTGTTCCCGCCGAGTCTTGAAGCGGGAGGCTTGTGGCCCAGGGCCGAGTGGGGCCTTCGGGCGTTGTAGTAACTCAGGAAGGCGGGCAACCAGGCCGTACGCTCGGCGCTGTTGGCCCACACCCGTCCATAGGCCCATTCCTTCAGGCACGTCTGGATGAAGCGCTCGGCCTTGCCGTTCGTTTGTGGTCGATACGGCCTGGTGAAGCTGTGTTTGATACCCAGCGCCTGGCAGGTCTGGGCAAACAGGCGCGAGCGATAGGCTGCACCGTTGTCGGTGATCAGCCGCTCGATCCTCACGCCCAATGCCCCGTAGTGGGCCACGGCCGACTTGAGGAAGTGCACGGCCGAGCCTTTGAGCTCGTCAGCGTGCATCTGCACGAAGCCGGCCCGGGAGTGATCGTCAATGGCCACATGGGCAAACTCCCAGCCTGCTCCATCGACCGAGTCACGCCGATTGCCGGTGACGCGGTGACTGGGCCGCACGATGCGCCCGAGCTTCTTGGTGTCCATGTGCAGCAACTCCCCAGGGCTTTGGCGCTCATAGCGCACCACGGGCGAGGTCGGCTCCAAGGCTTTGAGGCTGGACAGGCCCAGGCCGGCAAGCACACGGCTGACGGTGGCCACGCTGCGCCCGACAATGCGGGCGATGGCGCGCATGGGCATGCGAGTGCGGCGCAGCTGTTCGATACGCTGGCGCAGGCTCGCGTCGCAGTTGGTGCGGGTGACATGCGGGCGCGAGCTGCGGTCATACAGGCCCGCCAGGCCTTGCTCAATAAAGCGCTTGAGCCACTTGCGGGCGGTGCGCTCGCTGATGCCTGCGGCCTGGGCTGCGGGGATCGCCCCCATCACAGCAGCCCGTTCAATGAGCAGTTTGCGGCCTTCATAGGTGAGTCTGGCATTCTTGTGGGTGTTCATCCGGGGGGAATCCTCTGAGATGCTGAAGCGTCGTAACTCCAGTCTCCCAGACCC
>JAEZWW010000110.1 GCA_023442945.1 Pseudomonadota bacterium
TGGCCAAGCTGTACGACAAGTGGTTCATGCAGCCGATTCCGCCGACCAACACACCGCTGAACATGCCGATGAACGAAAGCACCAAGGCCGCTTGGGCCAACCCCAACGACAAGCCGGCCGAGGCTTACACCTCCAAGCTGTTGTCCAAGTAACGCCTGTTTGGCGCAGCTTTTGAACAGCCCGTGCGCGCCAGCTCACGGGCTGTTCTCGATTTGAGAACGGACACCATGGCGGAGGCAGCAGCGAGATGATGAACATGGAATGGCAGGTGTTCTGCAAGGACACCCTGACGGGCGACGTGGTGGCCAGTTGTCTGGGCACTGCCAAGGATCCCACCTATCTGAACTGGATCTTCAAGGCCTGGGGCTGGACGGTCGGCGTGTCGCTGACGGCGTTGGTGGTTGCCTTGGCGGTGGGTTCCATCATCGGCGTCATCCGCACGCTGCCCGACAGTCCCTGGCTTACGCGCTTTGGCAACGCCTGGGTGGAGTTGTTTCGCAACATCCCGCTGCTGGTGCAGATTTTTCTGTGGTACTTCGTCCTGCCAGCGCTGATTCCGCCGCTCAAGAGCCTGCCGCCCTTCGTGCTGGTGGTGCTGGCGCTGGGCTTCTTCACCTCGGCGCGTATCGCCGAGCAGGTGCGCGCCGGCATCCAGGCGCTGCCCAAGGGTCAGCGCTACGCGGGCATGGCGCTGGGCTTCACCACGCCGCAGTACTATCGCTACGTCATCCTGCCGATGGCGTACCGCATCATCATTCCGCCGCTCACCAGCGAGTCGATGAACATCTTCAAGAACTCGGCGGTCGCCTTCGCAGTGTCGATTCCTGAACTGACGCAGTTCGCACTGCAAGCGGGTGAGGAAACCTCGCGCCCCATCGAGATTTATCTGGGCGTCACCATTCTGTACGTGATTTCGGCACTGGTGATCAACCGCATCATGGCCTTCATCGAGAAGCGCGCGCGCGTACCAGGCTTCGTGGCGTCCGGCACCGGCGCGGGAGGTCACTGACATGCTCAACCTTGACTTCTCCATCCTCAACTGGAACCTGATCCAGGGCTTCATCCTCAAGGGCCTGTGGTTCAGCATCACGCTCACCGTCGTGGCCACGCTGGGCGGCATCTTCTTCGGCACCATCCTGGCGCTGATGCGGCTGTCGGGCAAGAAGTGGCTCGACGTGCCGGCCGCCATCTACGTCAACGGCATGCGGAGCATTCCGCTGGTGATGGTGATCCTGTGGTTCTTCCTGCTGGTGCCCTTCATCATCGGGCGACCCATCGGCGCCGAATACTCGGCCATCATCACCTTCATCGCCTTCGAGGCGGCGTATTTCAGCGAGATCATGCGCGCCGGCATCCAGTCGATCCCGCGCGGGCAGGTGTTTGCCGGGCAGGCGGTGGGCATGACCTACGGCCAGAACATGAAGCTGGTGATCCTGCCGCAGGCCTTCCGCAACATGCTGCCGGTGCTGCTCACGCAAACCATCATCCTGTTCCAGGACACGTCGCTGGTTTACGCCATCGGTGCCTACGACCTGCTCAAGGGCTTCGACACCGCCGGCAAGAACTTCGGTCGCCCGACCGAGATGTACATCGCCGCCGCGATTGTCTACTTCATCATCTGCTACACGCTCTCATGGTTCGTGAAGCGTCTGCACAAGAAAATTGCCATCATTCGATAGGAGCTGACCATGTCTGACCACATGATTCAAATCAAGAACGTGTCCAAGTGGTACGGCCCCGTGCAGGTGCTGCACGATTGCTCGGTCAACATCGACAAGGGCGATGTGGTGGTGGTGTGCGGGCCGTCCGGCTCAGGCAAGTCCACCTTGATCAAGACGGTGAACGCCCTGGAGCCTTATCAGAAGGGCGAGATCATCGTCAACAACATCTCGCTGTCCGACCCTAAGACCGACCTGCCCAAGCTGCGCAGCAAGGTCGGCATGGTGTTCCAGCATTTCGAGCTGTTTCCGCACCTGTCGGTGACCGAAAACCTGACCATCGCGCAGATCAAGGTGCTGGGCCGCAAGCCCGACGAAGCCAAGGTGCGTGGCCTGAAGATGCTCGACCGCGTGGGCCTGATGGCGCACAAGGACAAGTTCCCCGGTCAGTTGTCCGGCGGCCAGCAGCAGCGCGTGGCGATCGCCCGTGCGTTGTCGATGGACCCGATCGTGATGCTGTTCGACGAGCCCACCTCCGCCCTCGACCCCGAGATGGTGGGCGAGGTGCTCGACGTCATGGTGGGCCTAGCGAAAGAGGGCATGACCATGATGGTGGTGACGCACGAGATGGGCTTCGCGCGCAAGGTGGCCAACCGCGTGATCTTCATCGACGTCGGCGGCCACATCCTCGAGGACTGCAGCAAGGAAGAGTTCTTCGGCCATCCCGAGAACCGCCAGCCGCGCACGAAGGATTTCCTCAGCAAGATTCTCAATCACTGAAAGTAAGGCCCGACGAGCCCTACCTCTCAGTTGGAGCGCAGATTTTCACCGCAGAGGCGCAGAGGCGCAGAGAACGCAGAGCTTCGCCGAGAACTGTCATGGTTCTTCTCTGCGGGAACTCTGCGTTC
>JAEZWW010000062.1 GCA_023442945.1 Pseudomonadota bacterium
TGGACAACCCCTATGTGTTTGAATCGTTCTGGGACTACCACCGCGGTCTGCTGACCGAAGCACAGTGGCAGGAACGCTTTGCCAACGGCAAGCAGCGCGCACTCATTCTGCTGGCCAAGGGCAATACGCCCGAACTGCTGAGCCTGGTGCTGCAGCGCATCTACACCCTGCGCAACCAGCTGATCCACGGCGGTGCTACATGGAACAGCAAGGTCAATCGCGCACAGGTGCAAGACTGCGCCCATCTGATGGGCAAGCTCGTGCCCGTCATCGTGGACATCATGATGTCCCACCCCATGGCGGTATGGGGAGATGCCTGTTATCCGGTGGTGAAGTAAGCTGCTGCCTTAGCGCTCCACCATCGCCTGTGCTCGTGCCCAGAACTGACGCGCGAGCACCTTGGCCTCCTCCCACACAGGCAAGACCGCCGCAGACGGCTGTACGGCCTCCACATCCCATATCCACGCTGGCACTTCACCCTGCACCGGCATAAAGCGCATGGGCAGCATGTCATAGCAAGGCGCCAGCTCCCAGCGCCTGCCATTCCACAGCAAAGACACATTGCCGTAATGCCGGTCTGTATTGGCAATGAGCTGGCCAAATGCGTCCCACAGCTTGAGCCTGCGTGCATCCGCAGCGCTCAACAGCCCCTGGTCGTGCAGGCGTTGCGCCGTCCTGGCCCATTGATCCACCGGCCCGGCAAACTCTGCGTTGAAGGACTCCAGCGACACCATGCCGATGCGCCCAGGTGCCCGCCCCAGCAGATCTGGCTCCGGACGATCAAAGCGTTCAGTCGCCAAAAATACGCGCCCTTGCACTTCATGCAGCTGCGTACGAGCCACGGGCTGGCCTGCTGCACCCAAAGTCTCCAGCGCCAGATGCTCACAGCGCAGCAACGTGCGTATGCGTTCAGCGACAGGATTGGCTTCTGCCGGAGAAAACTTCACGATCCAGCTTCGGCCCTGCGTATCCAGACAGCAGAACTTGGGCTGCTCACCACCTGCGCAGGAGCCTGGTTCGACACCATTCATAGCGGCCTCTGCCAGGGCCGGATAGTTGTGTGGCTCTGCTTGCGGCAGCCCCTGCCCTGTGCGCTGCACATACCTTTGCAAAGCGGCCTCGCCCACGATCAGGTTGCCGGGCCAATCGTCCCCATACTGGGTGATGGACAGCAGCACATCATCCTCACTCCACTGGCGTGGATCGCTGCCCAGCACCTGCCCCAGATACTGCTTGGCAAAGCTGCGTCCCAGAAAGCCTTGGGGGCGCATATCCTGTATCAGCCACGGCAATCCATCGAAGTACGGCCCTCCGCCGAGCATGGCGCGCAAGCCCTCGCCTTCCACCCAGTAGCCATCACCATGCAGGGCATGCAAGCTGCCCAATGGCTGAAGGCTGCCTGCCGCATCCACCGCAGTGACCGGGATATGCTGCCCCACACCAGGCACCTGCCGTGGCACGCCGTAATGCTGGTTACGCCCCAGGCCCAGTTTGATCACATCCCCAGCTTGCACCAGCGCAGCCAAAGCCCGCGAGGCGGTGGGCTGGCTCACTTGCAACTGCTGCTGCAATTGCGCGCTGCGCAGTGGTTGCCCCTGCTGGCGCAGGATGCGCAGCATGGACTGCATCAACTCAGACGTGGCATTGGGCATGGCGAGTAATTGAATAGAAAAGTGAATAAATTATTGAATAGAAAAATGTTTCTGCTATCCATGTTTTCAAGCACTTACGAATTCACCCGGTTTTTTTTGAATAGAAAAACAACCTGTCTTGAATAGCAAAAAGGCCACGCAGTGCGTGGCCTTGTGCGATAAAAAAGCAGCTGTATCAGCCCAGATTCGGTGCCAGATAACGACGCAACTCTTCCACATCCATGCCGCGGCGCTGGGCCATATCGGCCAGCTGGTCTTCGCCAATCTGGCCCACGTTGAAGTAGGTCGCTTCGGGGTTGCCGATATAGAAACCGCTCACGCTGGAGGCTGGGTTCATGGCCAGGCTCTCGGTCAGGCTCATGCCGATTTCTTCGGCCTGCAGCACCTTGAACAGGTCGATCTTGGCCGTGTGGTCGGGACAGGCAGGGTAGCCGGGCGCAGGGCGAATGCCCTTGTACTGCTCCTTGATGAGTTCCTCATTGCTGAGGTTCTCATCGGCTGCGTAACCCCACAAGTCCTTGCGCACGCGCTCATGCAGGCATTCTGCAAAAGCTTCGGCCAGGCGGTCGGCCAGGGCTTTGAACATGATGCCGGAGTAGTCGTCCAGCGCGGCTTCAAACTCCTTGTCCTTCTTCTCAGCGCCAATGCCCGCAGTCACGGCAAACATGCCTGCGTAGTCGGCCACGCCCACAGGCGCGACAAAGTCGGAGAGGCAACGGCTGGGGCGCATCACACCGTCTACCGCCTGCTTTTCGGTCTGCTGGCGCATGCCATACCAGGTGCTCAGCACCTGGGTGCGCGACTCGTCGGTGTAGAACACGATGTCATCACCCACACGGTTGGCAGGGAAGAGGCCCATCACACCATTGGCCTGCAGCCAGCGGCCTTCGATGATTTTCTTGAGCATGGCCTGCGCGTCTTCATAGACCTTGCGCGCCTGCTCGCCCACGACTTCGTCCTCAAGGATGGCGGGGAAGGGGCCAGCCAGATCCCAGGTCTGGAAGAAGGGGCCCCAGTCGATGTACTTGGCAATTTCTGCCAGATCAAAGTTCTTGAACACCTTGCGGCCAATGGCACGTGGCACCACGGGTGCGTGTTCGACCACCGCCGCATTGGCACGCGCTTTTTCCAGCACCCACAGCGGTGTCTTCTTCTTGTTGGCGTGCTGGGTGCGCACCTTGTCGTAGTCGGCCTTGAGCTCTGCCAGATAGGCTTCCTTGCCTTCGCCCAGCAGGCTTTGCGCCACGCTGACCGAGCGCGAGGCATCAGGCACGTAGACCACGGGGCCTTCGTACTTGGGCGCAATCTTCACGGCCGTGTGCACGCGCGAGCAGGTCGCACCACCGATCAGCAGCGGGGTATTGCGGCTGCGGAAGCATTCGTCCTTCTGCATCTCGCCCGCCACATACTGCATTTCTTCGAGGCTGGGGGTAATCAGGCCCGACAAGCCGATGATGTCTGCCCCCACTTCCTTGGCCTTGGCCAGGATTTCATGGCAGGGCACCATCACGCCCATGTTGATGACTTCAAAGTTGTTGCACTGCAGGACCACGGTGACGATGTTCTTGCCAATGTCGTGCACGTCGCCCTTGACGGTGGCCATCACGATCTTGCCTTTGCTGGTCACGTCCAGCCCAGCCGCTTCCTGCTGGCGCTTCTCTTCTTCGATGTAGGGCACCAGATGCGCCACCGCCTGCTTCATCACACGGGCGGACTTCACCACCTGGGGCAGGAACATCTTGCCCGCGCCAAACAGATCGCCCACCACGTTCATGCCTGCCATGAGCGGGCCTTCAATCACGTGCAAGGGACGACCACCCTTGGCCACAATCGCCTGGTAGGCCTCTTCCGTGTCTTCGGCGATGAAGTCGGTAATGCCATGCACCAGCGCGTGGGTCAGGCGCTCTTCCACGGTCTTGGGGTGCTCGGGCGTGCCGCGCCATTCCAGCTTCTTGCTGTCGTCCTTGGCATTGCCCTTGGCCTGATCGGCAATTTCCAGCAGGCGCTCGGCCGCGTCAGGGCGGCGGTTGAGCACCACGTCTTCCACACGCTCACGCAGCACAGGGTCCAGCTCGTCGTACACGCCAATCATGCCGGCGTTCACAATGCCCATATCCATGCCTGCCTTGATAGCGTGGTACAGGAACACGGTGTGGATGGCCTCGCGCACCGGGTCGTTGCCGCGGAAGCTGAAGCTCACGTTGGACACGCCGCCCGACACCTTGGCGCCCGGCAGGTTCTGCTTGATCCAGCGCGTGGCCTCGATGAACTCGACCGCGTAGTTGGCGTGCTCTTCAATGCCGGTGGCCACGGCGAAGATGTTCGGGTCGAAGATGATGTCTTCGGGCGGAAAGCCCACTTCATCCACCAGCACGCGGTACGCGCGCTCGCAAATCTCGATCTTGCGCGCGAAGGTGTCGGCCTGGCCCTGCTCGTCAAACGCCATCACCACGGCGGCGGCGCCGTAACGTTTGACCAGCTTGGCGTGGTGCTTGAAGGGCTCCACGCCCTCTTTCATGCTGATCGAGTTGACGATGCCCTTGCCCTGCAGGCAGCGCAGGCCGGCTTCGATCACGCTCCATTTCGAGCTGTCCACCATCACCGGCACGCGCGCGATGTCGGGCTCGCTGGCCATCAGGTTCAGAAAGCGCACCATCGCCGCCTCCGAATCCAGCATGGCCTCGTCCATGTTGACGTCGACCACCTGTGCGCCGTTTTCCACCTGCTGACGCGCCACCGCCAGCGCTTCCTCGAACTGGCCGTTCAGGATCATCCGCGCGAAGGCTTTGGAACCGGTGACGTTGGTGCGCTCGCCCACGTTGACGAACAGCGTGTTGGCGTCGATCTGCACCGGCTCCAAGCCGGACAGGCGCATGGGCGGAGGGGTCGTGGCGGGGGTGTTCATGGGCTCACCTGTGGGATTTGGGCATCAGGTGAGCGTCGTTGCACGGTAAGTCGGGACGCCAAGCCTGACGGGCGCCAATGGCCCGCTGCAACGCTCCTTGGCGCGGAACCCGCCATTTTAGTCGGGCAGGGCTGCCCTTGCCTGCGGCGCTGGCCATGCCCCCGGCAGCATGCCGGACGGGCTCAACGGCCCACGGCTTTGAGCAACTCGGCCTTGTTCATCTGCGAACGGCCGGGGATGTTCTTTTCGCGCGCCTCGTTGTAGAGCTGCGCCTTGGTGCGGCCACCCGGGCCTTGGTGCGAACGCAGGCCACCGCGCCGGCCGGAAGAGATATCGTCGATCGACGAACGGCTGGCCTCGCGCGCTTCACCGGCGCGGGCGCGCTCCTTGTTGACGGTGCGGGCCGCGATTTCTTCGGCCAACTTCTCGCTGCGGCCGTGCTCCTTCAGGCCCTCTTTGATGTGCGTGTATTGGCGCTCACGCTTGGCGCTCCAGGCTTTGGGCATGTGTGCGCTCCATGGCGGTTGAGACCACCATGCTCGCGCGGTGCCGCCCCCCTTGCAAGCGGCCGCGGCCCTGCCTGGGTGTAGTCGATGGCCGACCCGCTTCAGCGCGCCGCCCGCACCGCCCCCACCAGACGCCGCGTGTTCTCCCGCATCATCGCCACGTAGGTGGTGGCGTCGCCGCCGGCGGGGGTCAGCGCGTCGGAGTACAGCGTGCCGGACGGACGCAGGCCGGTTTCGCGCGCCAGCTGTTCGATCAGGCGCGGGTCGCTCACGTTTTCGACGAACAGGGCGCGGATGCCTTCGCTGCGGATCTGGCGCACCAGCTGGGCCACGCCTTTGGCGGACGGCTCGCTTTCGGTGCTGAGGCCGCGCGCGGCGAAAAAGCGCACGCCGTACGCGCGCCCGTAGTAGGCGTAGGCGGCGTGCGACGTAATGACCTTGCGCTGCGCCGCGGGCACGGGCGCCCAGGCGGCGCGGATGTCGGTGTCCAGCTGAGTCAGCTCGGCCGTATAGCGCTCGGCGCGCGTGCGGTAGCCGGCGCAACCGGCGGCGTCGGCCGCGCACAGGCCGCCCACGATGTTCTGCACGTAGACCTTCGCGTTGGCCACGTTTTGCCAGGCGTGCGGGTCGGTCGGGCCGTGGTCATGGTCGTGATCGCCGTGCCCATGGTCGTGGTCGGCACCGGGCGCGGCGTCGAGGGTGCGCACGCCACGCGCGGCTTCCACCTGCGGGCCCTTGTAGCCGGCGCTTTGCAGCAGGCGCGCCATCCAGCCTTCGTAGCCCAGGCCGTTGGCGACCAGCAATTGCGCCTGGCCGACCTGGCGCGCGTGCGCAGGCGAGGGTTGGAACACGTGCGCGTCCTCGCCCGGGCCGACCAGCGCTTGCACGGCCACGCGGTCGCCGCCGACTTGGCGCACCATGTCGGCCAGGATGCTGAAGCTGGCGACCACGCGCAGCGGTTCGGCCGCGCGGGCCGGCAGCGCCAGCGCGGCGGCCAGGGTGCCGGCGATGGTGGTCAAAAATACTCTTTTTTTCATAGCTGCTCGCGCAGGTGGTTGTAGGGCCAAAGGCCAATTCGATTCAAATGCCGTGCGTAGGACGCCTCAGCGCTGCAGGTGCCGCCGCGCCGCGCGCGAACCGCCGCGCCACAGGCCTTGGCGGCCCAGCACCAGCGAGCCCAGGTAAGTCGCGCCCAGGCACAGCACAATGGCCGGGCTGGTTGGCCATTCGACGTGGTAGGACAGCAGCAGCCCGGCCACGGACGCCACCAGCGCCAGCGCGGTGGCCAGCACCATCAGCGCCGGCACGCTGCGCACCCACAGCCGCGCCGACGCGGCCGGCAGCACCATGATGCCCACCGCCATCAGCGTGCCCAGCGCGTGAAAACCGGCCACCAGGTTGATCACCAGCAGGCACAGAAAGCCGTAATGCGCCAGCGCGCTGAAGCGGCTGACGCTGCGCAGAAACTCCGGGTCCAGGCATTCCAGCACCAGCGGGCGGTACAGCAGCGCCAGCGCCAGCAGCGTGACGATGGACGTGCCCACCAGCAGCGCCAGCGCCGCGTCGTCCAGCGCCAGCACGGTGCCGAACAGCACGTGCAGCAAGTCGACGCTGCTGCCGCGCGTGGACACGATCAGCACGCCCAGCGCCAGGGAAATCAAATAGAACGCCGCCAAGCTGGCGTCTTCACGCAGCACCGTGGAGCGTGCCACCAGGCCCGAGCCGACGGCCACCAGCAGCCCGGCCACCACGCCGCCCAGCGTCATCGCCGGCAGCGACAGGCCGGCGATCAAGTAGCCGATCGCCGCGCCCGGCAGCACGGCGTGGGCCATGGCGTCGCCGGTCAGGCTCATGCGCCGCAGCAGCAAGAACACGCCGACCGGCGCGCAGCTGAGCGACAGCGCGATGCAGCCCACCAGCGCGCGCCGCATGAAGCCGAATTCGACCAGCGGGCCGATCAGCAGGCCCCACAGGCCGGCGTCCAACGCGGGCGCGCTCACTGGACTGCCCTCCGTCCTTCGGACTGCGGGTGCGAGCGCCTTCCGAGCGGCCGTGCGGCGCTCATGGCTGGCGCCCTTCGGCGTGCGCGGCATGGCTGTGCGCGTGACCGTGTTCGTGGTGATCGTGATGGGTGTGCGCTGCCGCGTCGCCGGCGGACGGCGGCACCTCGCACACCGGCGCCCGCTCGTCAAAGGCCTCGGGCATGACGTGCATGCGGCGCAGGTTCTCGGGCGTCAGCACCTCGTCGGTGTCGCCCCAGGCCACCAGCTCGCGCGCCAGCATCAGGGTGCGCGGGAAGGCCGCGCGCACCTGTTGCAGGTCGTGCAGCACGGCCAGCACCGTCTTGCCCTGGCTGTTCCACTGGTGCAGCAGCGCCAGCAAATCGGCCGTGGTGCGCTGATCGATGGCCGAAAAGGGCTCATCCAGCAACAAAATGTCGGCATCTTGCAGCATCAGGCGTGCAAACAGCGTGCGCTGCAATTGCCCGCCCGACAGCGTGTCGATGGGCTGACGAGCGTAGCCATCCAGGCCGACGGCGGCCAGCGCGTCGCGCACGCGTTGGCGTTGCGCGGCGCTGAAGCCGCCGAACGCACCGGTTTCTTGCCACAGCCCCATGGCGGCGAATTCGCCCACGCGGATCGGAAAGCCGCGCTCCAGCGACGCTTGCTGTGGCAGGTAGGCCACGCGCCGCCCGGCCAGGCCGTCGATGCGCCCGCCGATTGGTTGCAGCAGCCCGGCCAGCGCCTTGACCAGCGTGGACTTGCCCGCGCCGTTGGGGCCGACCACGGCCATCAGCGTGCCCGGCGCGATGGCGCAACTGAGGTGGTGGACGGCCGGGTGCCCGTCGTAACCGAGCGTGACGTCGTGCAGGCCAATGCCGGGCGTGTGTTCGGGGGCGTGCGCCATGCTCAGGCCCCGCCGCCTTGCAGCGCCCAGCGCCACAGCGCGATCAACAGCGCCGACAGCGCCAGCGCCACGCCCACGCGCCAGACGGCCGAGCGCAGCAAGAGCGGCGTGCGGGGCAACGGATCGGGTGTGGACATGGCGGAAGAACGAGGGCGGGCAGGCGGCGCGCAAGGCGCTGTGCGGGGTGCATATGCGGCTTGCATTGGCGCCCGCGGCCGGGCATCATAACGCAACTCAGTTGCGATAAGTGCTGGCGGTCCGCCAGCCCTCGCCTTTCAGATCCGGTCTTTCAGCCCGCCATGCCCCGCCCAGCCGCTCCCCCACCGCTTGCCGACGCCTGCGCGCCGCAGCTGCGCGCGGCCGGTCTGCGCCGCACGCGTGCGCTGCAGGCGGTGCTGGCCTTGTTCGACGAGGACGCGGCCTGGACGCCCACGCACGCCCAGCTGGCCGAGCGCCTGGCGGCGGCCGGCGAGCCGGTCAACGCCGTCACGCTGTACCGCTTGCTGGAGCGTCTGGTCGGCGCTGGCGTGCTGGCGCGCCGCACCGCCGCGGGCGAGCGCGTGTGGCGCTTTCACCGCGCCGACGCCACAGCGGTGGACGACGCTGGCCCGCTGTTTGAATGCGACGCCTGCCACCACCAGTTTCCGCTGGCCGAAGACGACGACGCTGCCGCACGCGCCGTGGCCGCGGCGTTGAACCGCCTGGTGGCGCGCCAAGGCCACCAAGCGGCGCGCGTGGACCTGGCCGTGCACGGCACCTGCGCCGATTGTCGCGTTGCAGGTGTGTCGTAATTGCTATTGAAATACTAGCTGATTGCGCAGGTGGTTGTAGGGCAAGAGACCTGTTTCGCTTGAATACCGCTGCTGGCAAGGTCAGCCGCGGTCGTCGGCCTCGCCAAAGCGCCGTGTGCGCAGCGCGGGTAGATCCAGGATGCGCAGCCCGCCGTATTCGATGGCCAGCGCGCCTTCGGCCGCCAGCACTTTCAGCGCCTCGTTCACCCGCTGGCGCGACAGGCCGACCAAGTAGGCCAGCTCCTGTTGCGTGATGCGCAGCACCTCCCCCACGCCCGGGAACAACACCGGGTTGACCATGGCCGCCAGATTGCGCGCCACGCGCAGCTCAGGGCTGGGCGTGCGGTCGGCCTCGATGGTGCCGATGAACTGCGCCAGCCGCTCGTTGAACTGGTTCATCAGAAAGCGGTTGAAGCCGATCGAATGGTCCACCAGCCAGTGGAAGGTGTCGACCGGCAAGCCCGCCACCAGGCTGGTGCGCAGCGCCTGGATGTTGTAGCGGTAGGGCTCGCGCTTGAGCACCGTGCCCTCGCCAAACCAGCCGCCGCGCGTCAAGCCGGAATAGGTGATGGTGTGGCCTTGCGCGGTGTCGCTGCTCATTTTCAGCAGGCCGTCGACCACGCCGAACCAGTAGGTGGCGGGCCGGCCCATGCGGCAGATCACGTCGCCAGGCGCAGCGTCGGTGATGCGCAGCTCGTACACCGCCCGTTCACGGTCCGTCGCGGACATGTGGGCCAGCCACGGCACGCCCAGCAGTTCTTCCTCCGTCGGGCGGCGGCGGCGCTGGTGCAGGCTGGGTTCGGTCATGGCGGGGGTGGGTGGCGCGGGCTCAGGTGCGGCGGCCGCGTTCGATGGCCGCCTGCACCCGGCGCAGGCTTTCGGTGTCGAACGCTTGGGGATCGTACAGCGCGCTCAGATCGGCCGGCCGGGTCACGTCGCCCAGCGAGGCCTGGCGCGTCATCGTGCCCCATTGGTGTTGCGCGCCGCGCGCCCAGCGCCACAGGCCCTGGATGCGCCACACCAGCACCAGTTGCCGGTAACCGAGGTTTTCCAGCCAGCTGTAGGCCGCCAGCAGCAGGATCTGTCGCGGCTTGGGGTACAGCGCCGTGGCCACGGTTTCCAGCAGCAGCGCCAGCGCCGTGACCAGGGCGCCGGCGCCCATGGCCAGCAAGGCGGTGGCCAGGAAGGCGGCCCAGTCGATCCAGCCCAGCAGGGCCCCGCCGAACAGCAAGATCAGGCCGAACAGCTCGACCACAGGCCCCAGCAGCTCGAACACCACGTAGTACGGCATGGCCACCCAGCCGGCCGCGCCGGAGCGCGGCGCCAGCATCAACGAACGGTGCAGCGCCAGGCTTTCTGCCAGGCCGCGCTGCCAGCGCGCACGTTGGCTGCGCAGCACAGACGGGATTTCGGGCGCCTCGGTCCAGCACAGCGGCTCCGGCACGCTGGCGATGCGGTACGGCGTGCGGCCCTCGCTGAAGTCGTGGTGCAGGCGCACGATCAGCTCCATGTCCTCGCCAATGGTGCGCGTGCGGTAGCCGCCGGCACGGACCACCACCTCCTTGTTGAACACGCCGAACGCGCCGGAGATGATGAGGATCGCGTTGAGTGTCGACCAACCCATGCGCGCCAGCAGAAAGCCGCGCAGGTACTCCAGTACCTGCATGCGCGCCAGAAAGTGGGTGCCAATGTCCACGGCTTCCAGCTGGCCGCCGCTGATGCGGCAGCCGTTGGCGATACCGATCGACGCGCCGGAGACGATGGTGCGCGAATCCTCCAGAAACGGCCGCACGGCACGCGTCAGCGCGTCGCGGCGCAGAATCGAATCCCCGTCGACCGCGCACACCAGCGGGTAGTTGGCGCAGTTGATGCCGGCGTTCAAGGCGTCTGCCTTGCCGCCGTTGCGCTTGTCGATCACGCGCAGGTTGGGGTGGCGGCGTGACCGGTACACGGCGTGGATCGGCGCGCACGGAATGCGCAGGTGGTTGACTTCGGGGAACGCGACGAGGTCGAAGTGCTCAATCAGCGCGGGCAGGGTCCCGTCGGTGGAGCCGTCGTTGATCACCAGGATTTCGTAGCGCGGATACTCCAGCAGCAGCAGGGAGCGCACAGAGGCGACGATGCCCGCCACCTCGTTGAACGCGGGCACCAACAGGCTGACGGGCAGGTTGAGCTCGCCATGCGCCTGCGGCAGGAAATTCCATCGCAGCGTGTCGCGGTGGCGGCGGATCGCCCGCCAGGCGAAGGCGGCCAGCGCCAGGTTCGTCAGCAGCAGCGCCATCACGTAGGCGATGAACAGCCATTGCACCAGATCAAACAGGTGGTGCCAGGCAGGATGGGTGGTCCAGTCCCACATGGTCACGCCGCCTGGAAGCGCTGCAACGCTACGCGTTCGGCCAAGGCCTGGTTGACCAGCGCCGTGGCCTGCGGGTTCATCAGGCCCGAGAGGAGCACGCGCAAGTGGCTGCGCGGCAGATCGGGCAAGCGTGTGAGCGCCACCGCCGCCTGGTAGCGCACGGCGGGTGACTCGTCGGACAGCATGAGGGCAAGGCGCAGCGCATCGTCGCGCGTGCCCATGCGACCCAGCGCCCCGGCAATGTGCGTGCGCACGTCCGCGTCCGGGTGCCCGATCAGCGCACGCACGGCGCGCACCAACTGGGGCGCGCGCGTGGCCTTGAGCGCGGCGACCAGCACTTCCGCCGGCTGCATCAGGTACAGAAATCTTTGCAAGGTCGGCGCGTCGCCTTCGATCCGCGCCGGCTGCAGGAGTTGGACAAGGCGCACGGCGCTGTTGCTGCGGTGGTCCTGCAAGGCCTTGCGAAAAAGCGGGTGGACGACGTCCGACAGCAGTTCCGCCAGGACGGCAGCGACGCGGATCAGCGGCCAGTCTTCCCGCAGCGCGATGTCGGGCAGGCACCGTGGCAGGTGCGCAGCGGGATCGATCAGCAACAGGCTGCGCAGGGCCAGCAAGGACAGCACCGGGTCGGGATCGCGCACCAGACGGGCCAGCGGCGCGACGCCCTCCGGCGAGCGCACCAAACCCAGCACCGCCACGGAAAGCATGCGCCGGCGCAAGCGACGGGAGGACAGCCAGGCCAGAGCCATCTTCTCGAAACCGAGTTCGTGCCCAAAATCGGTCAGGCGCACATGGGCTTGGCCCCGAACCAGTTCGGACAGCTGGAGCCACAGCTGCACGACCACCGTGGAGCGTGGGCTGTTGCGGGGCGGCAGCGGCAGCCGCTCGCCCTCCATAGCGTGCAGAAAGACCGGCTTCCACTGCGCGTAGAGCTGGGCGATCCTTTGAGTCCGCCAGCGCTTGCGGAGTTGGACCCAAAAACACAGCGACAGGACGATCGCGCTGGCCAGCAGGGTTGCGGCAGCGAGGCTCAGTACCAGCGACGTGCTGTCAGAAGGTGTACCGAAGCCCCACATGTGCGCCTCGGCGACTGTAGCCAGGTTGGTACTGGAGCCACCCGATGTCCCAGGTCACGGCCCAGGCCTCAGTCAGCCCATGGTGGCCGGTGACCGCGGCCGAGCGCACCCGGGTGCGCGACAGCCGGGCGCTTTCCGCTTCGACCTCGTGGCCGTTGCTGATGGACACGCCGATGCGGTCGTGGTCGCTCAGGTGAAAAGTCCATTGGACCTTGTGCGACGCCGCGTTGGCGCCGCCTGCACTGCCCAGGTAGAGCGTATAGCCCAGCTGGTGCGCGCGCCAGTATTTGTCGGCACTCAGCTGCCACAGCCGCGCGTTGGCCGAGCCATACCGAGAGATGCGCCAGCCAACGCCCAGGTCCCAACCACCGCCGGGTTGCACCTGCCACTGCAGGCCGAGGCGCTGCTTGGGCGCGATGCGGTGGGTCGGGCTGCCACCCACTTCGATCTGCAATGTGCTGCGCTCATTCAGCGGGAAGGTGGTGCCGGCGTAGAAATAGCGGTCAAGGCTGCCCAGCTGTTCCGTCCGGATGGCGCCAGCAAAGACGTTGCCGCTGCGCTGCCACTGGTGCGCAACATGCAGCACCTGTTCACGTCGATCACCACGACCGCCGGACAGTTGGGCGAACTCCGTATCCAGGGACACCGTCGTGGTGGGGCGCGTCTCCGCAGGCGGCGGGGCGACGGGCGCCGAAAGCCAGCCGGCGTTCGGAAAGCGCTGCCGCGCCTGGTCGCGCAGGGTGTTGGCCTCCGCGGTTTGTCTGGTCGCCGCCAGCACCTGGAGCTCGCTGCGCCACACGTCCTCGTAGTCGGGCGCTAGCGCCCGGGCGCGCTGAAGCAGTGGCAAGGCCTTTTCCGGCTGGCCGCGGCCGCGCCAGACCTGCGCCAGCCCGAGCAGGTGATCGGCGTCGTCGGGTGTCGCCGCCAGCAGCCGCTCGTAAAGGGCTTGCGCCTCGTCCCAGCGCCGTTGCCAGGCGAGTGCGCGCGCCATGTCGGCCAGCGCGGCCGGATCGTCGGGCTGCCGCTGCAAACGGGTACGGGCCTGCGATTCGAGTTCCGGGCCCGTGAGTGGCGCAACGGGTTCCGCCGCCGGCGCGGCCCAGGCGCCGGCCCCCTGGGCGAGCAGGACGAGCAGCAGGGAGCGAATGGTCAGCGTGTTCATCGGCCGCGCCGCAAGAGAAGCCGAACGCGGGCCTTCAGCACCTCGATCTGAAAAGGCTTGACGACGAAGTCGTCGGCGCCTTCGTCGAGTGCGCGGGCGATATCGCGCTCGGAGTTCTGCGAAGAGATCATGAGGATGGGTACCTGGCGCCACGCAGTTTGCGTCCGGATGGCCTGGATCAGCTCGTAGCCATCGTGGTAAGGCAAATCGCTGTCCAGCACCACCAAGCGGGGCGGCGCTTCGTGCTCGATCACCTGCCGGGCGGCCCGTCCGTCGGCCACGTGCGTCACGCGGTAGCCTTCGCGTTCGAGCACAAACTTCAGCAGGTCCGCTGCCAGCGCGTCATCTTCGACGATCAGGATGTGGGGAGACAGCGCATCAGCCATGGGCGATCAGAAGGTGGAAAGCCGGGCACGGCGACTCAGGGGCGGCGCGAAGCTGTGACCATGCAGGTCTGACGCCAAAGAGGTGCGCGTTCGCTGCATGGTTCACTGAGGCGCGGCGTCCAGCCCGTGGATCGCGATGCCTCGAAAGCCTTCCCAAGCCGACCACGCGGGCAGCAGGCGGTGCGCGCTGGCGTTCAAACGGTCTGGCGCGCCGGCAAACGTGATGTGGCCGCCAGAAAATGCCTGACTGGTTTGGTATTGCCAGGCAGTGCCGCGGAGCTCGCTGACGGGTCTGTTGAACAGGACCAGGGCCGTGTGCCGGCCCAGCGGCAACGCCCACAATTCGCCCCGGTCCTGGGTGCGCAGGAAGCGCCATTGCGTTTCGTCGGCAATCGGGCCCACTTCCAGCGCGACGGTGACCTGGCGCTTGTGCCGGCTGCCCCAGGCCAGAAAGGGCTCGGCGCCACGCCGTAGCGCCTCGTCTGCTGTGCGGTAGTTCATGACCGTGAGGCTGACGTTGGCCGCCACCATGGCGTCCAGCCAGCCAGCACCCCAATGCCGGTCCGTGCCCCACCACACCGGCACCACCATGTCCAACGCAAGGCCTGAGCCGACTTGTTCGCGTGCGGCCCGAACGGTGGCCAGGTAAGCGTCGCGCCAGGCCTTGGGGTTCAGGCGGTAGCCGGGCAGCAGGTAGGGCTCGATGTCCAACTGCACCCCCGCCAGTTGCATGTCGGCGCCGGCCGCGCGGTTGAAATCCCGGTACGCCGCCAGACGCTCGCGCAAGGCTGGCTGGCTGGCGGGCAGCACGTCGCGCGGGTCGCCCGCGACGGCCCAGACCGCCACCTGCCGGCGCGTGGCCTCACTCAGAAAACGCCGAAGGCCGGGGGCATCGGCCACCTGTCCGTTGGCAACCGGCACCGTGACCATGACGGTGTTCAGGTTGTGTGCCGCCGTCCAGGCCCAGATCTTTTCCGGCGTGTTTTGCCACAGCTCGGGCGACCACAGCCACGCCGCACGCTGTTGGCGGCCACTGTGCAACGACAGCGACTGGATCTCCAGCGCCGTTGCGGTGTCGGGGCACGCGAGCGAGGCCGCCGCCCAATCTGCCCGCTGCTCGGAGAGCGCAAACTCGTGCACGTGCCACGCTTTGTTCGCGGTCAGCGTCCCCAGCATTTGCGGCGCTTCCTCGGCCAGTCGCTTTGGGTCGGACAGGCCGACCTGAAACGCTCCTTGCCCGCGGGCGATCACGCGCAAGACCTTGCGATCGCGGGATGAGCCCGTCGGCAAGCGGGCCGTGAAGCCGGCAGGCGCCTGTCCGGGCGCGCACACCAGGCGACCGGTGGGTTCCACTTTCGCGCGCTCCTCGCGGCCGAAAGCCCGCCAGGCCAGGTTGGGGGAATTGGGCGGCGCCATCAGCGGCGCCGCGGCGGGCGAGGGCTCAAGAGGGAGGGAGAAGATCTCGCTGACGTCGACGGCGGGGCCCCGCGCCGTCCCTTGCAAGGCCAAGGCTTTGGCCGCCAGCACGGGATCGTCCGAGGCCAGCAAGGTGCTCCACCGCACCGCACTGGCGTCCACGGGCAACCGAAGTTCAGCGCATGCCCCCGGGGTGGGCGGCAGGTTGTCGCTGCGCCAACTCACTACCCAGCTCTCCGTGGGGGATTCCGCCAAAAGCTGCAGAACTGGCTGAGATTCTGATGAGGCGGCATCGCGCGGACAAACCGCCAGTGTCGCGCTCCAGGCAAGCACCGACCAGGCCCCGGTCAACAGGCCAAAGCCGGCGCGCAGGAACAGCTGAGGGTGCATAGGCAAGAGGACGATTCGGGCATCGCAAGGGAGGAGATCGACCACCGTGCACAGGGTGCCCCAATAAAAGCATCCTGTGCGCTCAATCAAGAAGTGTACTTTTTACTAAAAAACGCTTGGGATGGCCTGCCCGTTGAGAGGGAAAACCCCTGTCACACTGGCAACAAATTGTCGTTGGAATGACAACTTGACGTCAAAGTATGGCCGTAACATTCAGCTCAATTTGTAGGTTGCGGCTACGGCCAGCACCTCGCTTCAGGAGACATATCGCCCATGGCGACCACCTTTCCCCGCTTGCTGCACCAGCACGCCAGCGCCCGGCCCAACGACCCGGCGCTGCGCGAGAAGGAATACGGCATCTGGCAAACCTGGACCTGGCAGCGCGCGCTCGACGAAGTGCGCTGGATGGCCGGCGGCTTGCGCGCCTTGGGCTTTGCGGCGGGCCAAAACCTGGCGATCGTGGGTGACAACCGCCCGCACCTGTACCTGATGTTCCCCGCGGTGCAGGCGCTGCGCGGCGTACCGGTGCCGATGTACCAGGACGCCGTGGCGACCGAAATGGCCTTCGTGCTGCAGGACGCCGAAGTGCACTTCGTCTTCGCTGAAAACCAGGAGCAGGTCGACAAGATGCTGGAGCTGCGCGCCGACGTGCCCGGCCTCACGCACATCGTCTACGACGATCCGCGTGGCCTGCGCAACTACACGCAGCCCGGCCTGATCAGCGTGCAGGAGCTGATGGGCCTGGGTCAGGCGCACGAGAAGCAGCACCCGCAGTTTTTTGTCGAAGCGCTGGCCGCGGGCGACCCGGACGACGTGTCCGTCATCCTCTACACCTCCGGCACCACCGGGCGCCCCAAAGGCGTGTGCCAGACGCACCGCAGCTTCATCGGCTCGGCCGAAGGCGGCGTGAAGACCGACGGCTTGAACAGCCGAGACAACGTGCTGTCCTACCTGCCGCCGGCCTGGGTGGGCGACCATTTGTTTTCGCTGGCGCAATGGCTGGTGGCGGGCTTCACCATCAACTGCCCGGAGTCGAGCGAGACGGTGGCCATCGACATGCGCGAGATCGGGCCGACGTACTACTTCGCCCCGCCGCGCGTGTTTGAAGGCATGCTGACCTCGGTGTCGATCCGCATGGAAGACGCCGCCAAGTCCAAGCAGTGGCTGCACCGCAAGTTTATGGACGTGGCGCGCCGCGTGGGCTCCGACATCCTGGACGGCAAGCCCGTGGGTTGGGGCGACCGGCTGATGTATGGCCTGGGCAACGTGCTGATCTACGGACCGCTGAAGAACGCCATGGGCTTGTCGCGCATCCGCGTGGCCTACACGGCGGGCGCGGCCATTGGGCCGGACCTGTTCCGCTTCTTCCGCTCGATCGGCGTGAACCTGAAGCAGCTGTACGGCCAGACCGAAACCTGCGCCTATGTCTGCATCCAGCAGAACGGCCACGTCAAGCTCAACAGCGTGGGCCAGGCCGCGCCCGGCATCGAACTCAAGATCGCCGACAACGGCGAGGTGCTGGTCAAGGGCGTGTCGGTGCTCAAGGAGTACTACAAGCGCCCCGACGCCACGGCCGAGGTGATCGACGAAAACGGCTACTTCAAGACCGGCGACGCCGGCGTGCTGGACGCCGAGGGCCACCTGCGCATCATCGACCGCGCCAAGGACGTGGGCAAGCTGTCCGGCGGCGCCATGTTCGCGCCCAACTACATCGAAAACAAGCTCAAGTTCTTCCCGCAGATCAAGGAAGCGGTGTGCTTTGGCCACGGCAAGGACAACGTCTGTGCCTTCGTCAACATCGACTTCGAGGCCGTCGGCAACTGGGCCGAACGCCAGGGCCTGCCCTACGCGGGCTACGTCGACCTAGCGGCCAAGCCCGAGGTGCTGAAGATGATGACCGAGTGCATCGAGCAGGTGAACGCCGACCTGGCCAGCGAAGACGGCATGGCCGACACGCAGATCAAGCGCTTCCTGGTGCTGCACAAAGAGCTGGACCCGGACGACGACGAGCTGACCCGCACGCGTAAGGTGCGCCGCGGCTTCGTGGCCGAAAAATACGGCGTGCTGGTCGATGCGCTGTACGCCGGCCGGCCCGAGCAGTTCATTGAAACCGCGGTCAAGTTCGAAGACGGCCGCACCGGCAAGGTGAGCGCCACGCTGAAGATGCTGGACGCCAAGACCTACCCGGCCGTCAGGAGCGCAGCATGAACACGAATGCTCCTGAAATGGTAGCTGCTCGCGCAGATGTTTCTAGGGCTGAGGCAGAATTGGGCATCAAAAAGATCGGCGATGTGATTCTGGACATCCAGAACATCAGCCTGCGCTTTGGCGGCGTGAAGGCGCTGACCGACATCAGCTTCAACGTGCGCGAGCACGAGATCCGCGCCATCATCGGCCCCAACGGCGCCGGCAAGTCGTCGATGCTCAACTGCATCAACGGCGTGTATGTGCCCAGCGAAGGCAGCATCACCTTCCGCGGCCAGACTTTCAGCCACATGAACAGCCGCCAGGTCGCCGAAATGGGCGTGGCGCGCACCTTCCAGAACCTGGCGCTGTTCAAAGGCATGAGCGTGCTGGACAACATCATGTCCGGCCGCAACCTGAAGATCAAAAGCAACATCCTGCTGCAGGCGCTGCGCATCGGCCCGGCCGAGCGCGAGGAGATCCGCCACCGCGAGTTTGTCGAACGCATCATCGACTTCCTCGAAATCCAGGCGCACCGCAAGACGCCCGTGGGCCAACTGCCCTACGGCCTGCAAAAGCGGGTCGACCTGGGCCGCGCGTTGGCGATGGAGCCGCAGGTGCTGCTGCTCGACGAGCCCATGGCCGGCATGAACGTCGAAGAGAAGCAGGACATGAGCCGCTTCATCCTGGACGTGAACGACGAGTTCGGCACCACCATCGTGCTGATCGAGCACGACATGGGCGTGGTCATGGACATCAGCGACCGCGTGGTGGTGCTGGACTACGGCAAGAAGATTGGCGATGGCACGCCCGAGGAAGTGCGCACGAATGAAGACGTCATTCGCGCCTACCTCGGAACCAGCCACTGAGCGGGCGGAGGCAAGACCATGGGATTCTTTCTGGAGACCCTGCTCGGCGGGCTGATGACCGGGATGCTCTATGCGCTGGTGGCGCTGGGCTTCGTGCTGATCTTCAAGGCCTCGGGCGTTTTCAACTTTGCGCAGGGCGCGATGGTGCTGTTCGCAGCGCTGGCGATGGCGCGCTTTTCGGAATGGATTCCGGGCTGGTTGGGGATGGAGCCGGGCGCGGTGACCGTGGCGCTGGCGATCGCCGTCAGCATCGCCATCATGATCGGCGTGGCCTGGTTGATCGAGCGGCTGGCGCTGCGCCACCTGGTCAACCAGGAGCCGATCACGTTGCTGATGGCCACGCTGGGCATCGCCTACCTGCTGGACGGCTTTGGCCCGCTGGTGTTCGGCAGCGCCGTCTACAAGATCGACGTGGGCATGCCCAAGGACCCGATCTTCATTCTGAACAACCTGTTCGACGGTGGCGTGCTGGTCAGCCAGGAAGACCTGTACGCCGCTGGCATTGCTGCGGCGTTGGTGGCGGCGTTGACGGCGTTCTTCCAGTTCACCCGCACCGGCCGCGCGCTGCGTGCGGTGGCCGACGACCACCAGGCCGCGCAGTCGATCGGCATTCCGCTGTCGCGCATGTGGGTCATCGTCTGGTCGGTGGCCGGCGTGGTGGCGCTGGTGGTCGGGATCATCTGGGGCAGCAAGCTGGGCGTGCAGTTCTCGCTGTCGCTGGTGGCGCTCAAGGCGCTGCCGGTGGTGATCCTGGGCGGCCTGACGTCGTTGCCCGGCGCCATCATCGGCGGGCTGATCATCGGCGTGGGCGAGAAATTGTCCGAGGTCTACCTCGGCCCCATCGTCGGCGGCGGCATCGAAACCTGGTTCGCCTACGGGTTGGCGCTGTGCCTGCTGCTCGTGCGTCCGCAGGGCTTGTTCGGTGAAAAGATCATCGACCGCGTTTGAGATTGCTATGAAATGCAGAGCTGCTCGCGCACATTCCACGCCCGCCAACCCCTGATTTTTAGCTGATACGACATGTTCTACCGCGAAAACGGCCAGTTCAAGACGAGCTACCGCGCCGACCAGCAGATCTTCGCCATCGTGCAGGACCGGGTGGCCGTGCTGCTGATCATCGCGGCCGCGTTTCTGGTGGTGCCGCTGTTCGCCAGCGACTACACCTACCAGGCGGTGCTGATCCCGTTTCTGATCATGTCGCTGGGCGCCCTGGGGCTGAACATTCTGGTCGGCTACTGCGGCCAGATTTCACTGGGCACCGGCGCCTTCATGGCGGTAGGCGCCTACGCAGCCTACAACCTGCAGGTGCGCTTTGAAGGCATGCCGCTGCTGGTGTCGTTGCTGGGCGGTGGCCTGGTGGCCATGGTGTTCGGCATGGTGTTCGGCCTGCCCAGCTTGCGCATTCGCGGGCTGTACCTGGCGGTGGCCACGCTGGCCGCGCAGTTCTTCATGGACTGGCTGACCAGCCGCGCCAAGTGGGTCACCAACAACTCGTCGTCCGGTTCGGTCAGCGCCGGCCCGCTGTCGATCGCCGGCTGGCAGATCGACACGCCGATGGAAAAGTACCTGCTGTGCCTGTCGATCCTGTGCGTGATCGGCCTGGCCGCCAAGAACCTGGTGCGCAGCGCCATCGGCCGCGAGTGGATGGCGATTCGAGACATGGACGTGGCGGCTGCGGTGATCGGCATCCGGCCGGTGTACGCCAAGCTCAGCGCCTTCGGCGTCAGCAGCTTCATCGTCGGCGTGGCCGGCGCGCTGTGGGCCTTTGTGCACCTGGGCGCGTGGGAGCCGGCGGCCTTCAGCATCGACCGCTCGTTCCAGCTGCTGTTCATGATCATCATCGGCGGCCTGGGCTCCATCGTCGGCAGTCTGTTTGGTGCCGCCTTCTTCGTGCTGCTGCCGCTGTTGCTGAACTACGTGCCGCATTGGCTCGGCCTGCCGCTGTCGACGGCCACGGCCACCTACCTGGAGCACATGATCTTCGGCGCGCTGATCGTGTTCTTCCTGATCGTCGAGCCCCACGGCCTGGCGCGGTTGTGGTCCACCGCGCGCCAGAAGCTGCGCATGTGGCCTTTCCCGCATTGATGGCGGCACAGACCACCGCACTAACCCTGACACCTGCGCAGCCACAAGCGACGTTGAATATTTTCCCGTTCTGTCATTAGCCACCCGTCGAAACCCAAGGAGACAAACCATGAAACTCAAGTGCATTGCCCTGGCTACCGCGGCCTTCGCGGGTGCGTTCGCGCCGATGGCGCAGGCGCAGGAACAGTTCGTGCCGTTGCTGGTGTACCGCACCGGCCAATTCGCCCCGCTCGGCATCCCATGGGCGGACGGCAAGCAGGACTACCTGAAGCTGGTCAACGCCAAAGGCGGCGTCAACGGCGTGAAGATCTCCTACGAAGAATGTGAAACCGCTTACGACACCGCCAAGGGCGTCGAATGTTACGAACGCCTGAAGGGCAAAGGCGGCGGTGCAGCCGGTTTTGACACCCAGTCCACCGGCATCACCTTCGCCACCAGCGACAAGGCGCCTGGCGACAAGATGCCGCTGGTGACCATGGGCTACGGCCTTTCGCAGTCGGCCGATGGCCGCGTGTTCGAGTGGAACTTCCCCCTGCTGGGCAACTACTGGACCGCCGCCGATTCGATGATCCAGGACATCCTGAAGAAGGAAAAAGGCAACCTCAAGGGCAAGAAGATCGCGCTGGTCTACCACGACTCGCCCTACGGCAAAGAGCCGATTCCGCTGCTGGAAAAGCGCGCTGCCAAGGACGGCTTCGAGCTGATCAAGCTGCCCGTGACCGCGCCCGGCGTGGAACAGAAGTCCACCTGGCTGCAGATCCGCCAGCAGCGCCCGGACTACGTGCTGCTGTGGTCGGCCGGCGTGATGACGCCCGCCGCCGTGCGCGAGGCCCAAGCCACCAACTACCCGCGCGAGAAGATCTACGCCGTGTGGTGGGCCGGCTCTGACCACGACGTCAAGGACATCGGCGCCGGTGCCAAGGGCTACAACATCGTGACCATCCACAACTCGGCCGAGCGCGACAAGGTGCACGACGAGATCAAGGCGCAGGTCTACGGCAAGGGCCAGGGCACGGCCAAGGACGCGTCGGAGCTGGGCCAGATCGCCCACACGCGCGGCATGATGATCTCGATGCTGCAGGTCGAAGCCATCCGCACCGCGCAAGAAAAATACGGCAAGGGCAAGGTCATGACGCCCGAGCAGGTGCGTTGGGGCCTGGAGAACCTGAACCTGACGCAGGAGCGCCTGAACGAGCTGGGCTTCGGCAAGATCATCCGTCCGATCAAGACCAGCTGCGACAACCACCTGGGCACCGACTGGGCGCGCATCGCGCAGTGGGACGGCAGCAAGTTCAAGGTCGTGTCCGACTGGTACCAGGCCGACAAGTCCATGGTCGACCCGCTGGTCAAGGAGTACGGCGAGAAGTACGCCAAAGAGAAGAACGTGAAGGTGCGCACCTGCAACTGATGCAGGGGCGCGGCGCGGGTGGCCCCACCGCCACCAGCGCCCCCCCCCGCGCCCCACGGGCGCCACCGCCGGAGCGCGTGCCCTGCGCGCGCCCCGTGCGGCTCGGTTTGACGTGCCCCGGCGCACGCACCGCACCCGATCCCTGCCCGGCCCGACGGAGCCCGCATGACGACCGCTGACATCTCCCTCGCCCCCTCTTTGAACCTACCGGCCACCGGCGCGCCGCTGCTCACGGTGAACGGCATCGAAGTGATCTACAACCACGTCATCCTGGTGCTCAAGGGCGTGTCGCTCAGCGTGCCCGAAGGCGGCATCGTCGCCATCCTGGGTGGCAATGGCGCGGGCAAGACGACCACGCTGCGTGCGGTGTCCAACCTGCTCAAGGGCGAGCGCGGCGAGGTCACCAAGGGCACGATCGAGTACAAGGGCGAGCGGATTGAAAACCTGAGCCCCGCTGACCTGGTCCAACGCGGCGTGGTGCAGGTGATGGAGGGGCGTCACTGCTTCGCGCACCTGACCATCGAAGAAAACCTGATGACCGGCGCCTACACGCGCCGCGACAAGGGCGAGATCGCCGCGAACCTGGAAAAGGTCTACAACTATTTTCCACGCCTGAAGACGCGCCGGACCAGCCAGGCGGCCTACACCTCGGGCGGCGAGCAGCAGATGTGCGCCATCGGCCGCGCCATCATGACCAACCCGAACATGGTGTTGCTCGACGAGCCTTCGATGGGCCTGGCGCCGCAGATCGTGGAAGAGGTGTTCAACATCGTCAAGGATTTGAACCAGAAGGAAAAGGTCACCTTCCTGCTGGCCGAGCAGAACACCAACATGGCGCTGAAGTACGCCGACTACGGCTACATCATGGAAAGCGGCCGCATCGTCATGGACGGGCGCGCCAACGATCTGGCCAGCAACGAAGACGTCAAGGAGTTTTACCTGGGCGTGGGCGGCGGCGAACGCAAGAGCTTCAAGGACGTCAAGAGCTACAAGCGCCGCAAGCGGTGGTTGGCGTGACAACGAAGGGCACCTCCCTGTGGCGCCTGCGCCGCCTTCCCTCCTCTCTCTTCGCGCTGTGCGCTACGGGAGGAGGGACAACGCCGGTGCGCGGCGCAGGTCCGCGCACGGCGTTTGCTGGTGGGTGGCACTGCGACCGTGGCGCCCGCCATGGCCGTTCGGTTGGAGGCGCGCTGACGATCTGCGACCACCGCAGCGTTGGGTCTTCCTCCCTCTCCCACTGGGAGAGGGTTGGGGTGAGGGCAGCCACCTACGCCAAATTGAAAGTTATTTGAGCTTCTGGCCGGTGCCCAGATTGCGCGGCCAGCTACCAAATTCATAGTATTGCCGGAATCCATCACCATGAGCGAATTCTTTGACGCGCTGGAGACGCGGTCGGCCGACGAGCGCGACGCCGCGCAGTTGGCCGCGCTGCCGGCCCACATCGCCCGCGCGCAGCAGCACAGCGCTGCGTTCGCGCAGATCCTGCAAGGCGTGGATGCGGCCGCCGTCACCACGCGCGCCGCGCTGGCGCGGCTGCCGGTCACGCGCAAAAGCGAGTTGCTGGCACGCCAGCAGGCCAGCCGCGCCGCCGGTCAGGACGCGTTTGGCGGCTTCGCCACCACCGCGTACGGCGCGCAGATGCAGCGCGTGTTTGCCAGCCCCGGTCCGATCTACGAACCCGAAGGCGTGGCCGCCGACTACTGGCGCACCGGGCGTGCGCTGTTTGCCGCCGGCTTTCGCGCGGGCGAGCTGGCGCACAACGCCTTCAGCTACCACATGACGCCCGGCGCCTTCATCATGGAAAGCGGCGCGCGCGCCGTGGGCTGCACCGTGTTCCCGGCTGGCACCGGCCAGACCGAGCAGCAGTTGCAGGCGATCGCCGAGCTGCGCCCGGCGGGCTACGTCGGAACGCCCAGCTTCCTGCGCATCCTGCTGGAAAAGGCGGCCGAAGCGGGCGCCGACGTGCGCAGCCTGACCAAGGCCATGGTCAGCGGTGAAGCCTGTCCGCCTTCGCTGCGCGACTGGTTTGCCGAGCGCGGGGTTGCCGCTTACCAAAGCTACGCCACCGCCGACGTCGGCCTGATCGCCTACGAAACCATCGCGCGCGAAGGCCTGGTGCTGGACGAGGGCGTGCTGATCGAGATCGTGCGCCCCGGCACCGGCGACGTGGTGCCCGAGGGCGAGGTGGGCGAGGTCGTCGTCACCGTCTTCAACCCCGACTACCCGCTGATCCGCTTCGGCACGGGCGATCTGTCGGCCGTGCTGCCAGGCGCCTGCCCCACGGGCCGCACCAACGCCCGCATCAAGGGCTGGATGGGCCGCGCCGACCAGACCACCAAGGTGCGCGGCATGTTCGTGCACCCCGGCCAAGTGGCGGAGATCGTGCGGCGTTTCCCCGAGGTGGCGCGCGCCCGCCTGGTCGTGACCGGCGCCATGGCCGACGACCGCATGACGCTGCGCGTCGAATCGGCGGCAGCCCACGGCCTGGCCGAGCGCGTGGCCAATGCCGTCCGCGATGTGACCAAGCTGCGCGGCGACGTCGAACTGGTCGCGCCCGGCACCCTGCCCAACGACGGCAAGGTGATCGAAGACGCCCGCCGCTACGACTGAGGGCGTTGCGGCGCCGCTACTGCCGGTACCCACGGCGGTTGGTGTTGGGTCAAGCAAAGAGGTGGAAGCGGGGAAAACCACCCGAGAATCGGTGTTTTCCCCGTAGATGCCCGGATGGCTGGCGCGTTGGGGATAGGTACGATCGACCGTTTTTCAGTTTTTCGCTTCAAGAGAGGATTTCTTACATGTCCGCACTGTTCAAGCTTTCCCTGGCCGCCGGCGCCGCCGTGCTCGCCCTGGGCGCGCAGGCCCAGTCCTTCCCCGCCGCTGGCAAGACCATCACCATCATCGTGCCGTTCGCCGCGGGCGGCCCCACCGACAAAGTCGCGCGCGACCTGGCCGAAGCCCTGCGCAAGCCGCTGAACGGCGCGACCATCGTGGTCGACAACGCCGCCGGCGCTGGCAGCTCCATCGGCACCGCCAAGGCCTTCCGCGCCCAGCCCGACGGCTACACCCTGCTGGTCACCCACGTCGGCATGGCCACCACGCCCGCGCTGTACCGCAAGCTGCCCTACGTGGTGGACGAATTCGAATTCGCCGGCCTGATCAACGAAGTGCCGATGGTGGTGGTGGGCAAGCCGACCCTGCCGGCCAACAACTACAAAGAGCTGACCGACTGGATCGGCCAGAACAAGGGCAAGATCAACCTGGCCAACGCGGGCCTGGGGTCGGCTTCGCACCTGTGCGGCCTGATGTTCCAGCAGGCGCTCAAGACCGAGATGACGACCGTGCCGTACAAGGGCACCGCCCCCGCCATGACCGACCTGATGGGCGGCCAGGTCGACATCATGTGCGACCAGACCACCAACACCACCCAGCAGATCGACGCCAAGAAGATCAAGGCCTACGCCATGACCACGCCCAAGCGCGTGACGCAGCCGCCGCTGTACAAAGACCTGCCGACGCTGGACGAAGCCGGTCTGAAGGGCTTCAACGTGTCGATCTGGCACGGCCTGTACGCGCCCAAGGGCACGCCGGCGGCCGTGGTCAAGACCATCAACGACGCGCTGAAAGTGGCGCTGAAGGACCCGCAGTTCGTCAAGAGCGAAGAAGCCCTGGGCGCCATCGTGGTGCACGACGCGCGCGCCAACTCGGCCGAGCACAAGAAGTTTGTGCAGGCCGAAGTGGCCAAGTGGGGCCCGGTGATCAAGGCCGCCGGCCAGTACGCCGACTGATGCCGATCCGCGGGGCGTTCTTCGCGCCCTGCCGCCGCGTGCGCGCCGCTTGGCCCACGCGGCTTTTTTTCGTGGAGCGCGCATGAGCCCGCCCGTGCGCGTCGTCGATTCGATCACCGAGCTGAAGCCCGGTGTGGACGACGGCTGCATCGCGGTCAGCGGCTCCCACGGCGGCATCAGCTCGGCGCAGTACGCGCTGGCGGCGCGGCCGCTGATCGCGGTGTTCAACGATGCCGGCGTCGGGCTGGACGCCGCAGGCTTGGCGGCGTTGGCTTTTTTGCAAGGCCATGGCATCGCGGCCTGCGCGGTGCTGCACACCAGCGCCCGCATCGGCGAAGCGCGCAGCACGCTGGCCGATGGCATGGTCGGGCATTGCAACGCGCTGGCCCTGGCCCTGGGCGCGCGCGTGGGCGAACCGTGCCAGGCGCTGGTGGATCGGCTGGCGGGTGCCGCCCCGCGGCCAACCCCCTAGGATTCAAGCCATATCGGCCGCTGGCCCTACATAAATCAGCGCGGGAAGCTATTTAAATATAGCATTCGACGTGCAGTGTCGACACGTAGCGCGTCGGTGCAAGCTCGCCACCGCGCGATGGCGGCGCGGGTCATTGCCAGATCAGACGCCCCAGACCACGTCCTTGCCGTCCGCGGCGCTGCGCTCCAGCATCTCGATGAAGGGCGCTGCACGGCGGCGCAGGGAAATCGGCTCCTCGCCAGCGTGATCAGGGGCATCGCCACTGACCTGCTGGGCCACGTCGTCCGGTGCGTGCTGGGCTGGCGCGCCGGCTTCACGGCGCTGAATCTCGGCGCGCAACGCGGCCACCGCAGCGGGAATCTGCGCCACGGTGACGATGCCGGTGGGGCCGGGGTCCTTGCCAATGATGCGCAGGATTTCTTCGGCGCTGTCGCGCAACATGATCACATCGGCGGTGGCCTGGGACTTGAATTTGTAGAGCACGCGGTTTCTCCTGAGGTTCGGCACATGCGCCCGTGGAGCCGGGCGGGGCGTGCGCGGTGCTCTATCGTAACCAGACTGCGGTGCAGCTGCGCTCGCGTCCGTCAGTCGGCCGATCGGCGGCGGCGTGTGCGCCCGGGTGCCGGCTTGGCCGGCGCGTCGGCCGTGCGCAAGGGCGCGAGCAGGTGCAACGCGCGCTTGAGCTCGGCCGCACCTTGCGGGCCCAGGGGCGCGAGCACACGCGCCTCGTGCTCGCGCGCCAGGGCCGTCAGGCGCGCCACGGTGCGCGCGCCCGTCGGCGTGATCTTCACCAGGGTCAAGCGGCGGTCGTCCTCGTCGTCCACGCGCACCACAGTGCCGCGCGCTTGCAGCCCGTCGACCACGCGGGTCGCAGTGGGTTGGGTGGTGAGCGACACCCGCGCCAGGTCGCCCGTGGACATGCGGTTGCCGTCCGCCAGACAGGCCAGCACGCGCCATTCGTTCACCGTCAGGCCATGGGCCAGCACGACGCGGTGGAATTCACCGGAAATGCGGTGGCTGGCCAAGGCCAGCAGGGCGGGCAGGTAGTCGTCCACGAAGGACGAAACGGGGGAACGGTCGGTCGGCGGCATGGGACAAGTGGGCGCTGCGCGAAGCCGGGACGGGCATTGGGGAAAGTCCTAGGGCAGACCCCATTTCGCGCGGAATCGATCAAGCTTACACTGGCATTTCCATCCATTTGAATCTATTTAGATCTGATGGACCCACTCAACGAAGAGCCCAGTGCATGACCGCGCGATTTTTCGTTTCAGGCTGTTGGAAGGACCTTTTGCCCGCTGCGTCGCGGATGGCAGCGGTTCGCCATGGGGGTGGGAGGGGAAGGCCCGTCTGTGCCGACAAGCGCGGCGGGCGAACAGGCACACGCGCCGGAGCGGCCTGATGAACAGCTTGCGCGTTACCGTCCAGAGCATGCGGGCTCTGCACCCCGAGATCCGCGACTTCACGCTGGCGCCGCTGCCGGGGCAGACGCTTCCGCCGTTCGAAGCGGGCGCGCATGTCCGGGTGCGGGTCAAGGGCCAGGACGAGTGGCGCGAGTATTCGCTGATCGATGGCGTCAACGGCGCCTCTTCCGCGCCCGATGTCTACCAGATCGCCGTGCGCCGCGACCCTGCAGGGCGCGGTGGCTCGGCCTTCATGCACGAACAGGTGAACGCGGGCGACACGCTGGAGTTGCAGCCGCCCCGCAACGATTTCGCCTTGCACGCACACGAGGGTGCGGCGGTGTTGGTGGCCGGTGGCATCGGCGTCACCCCGCTGGTCAGCATGGCGGCGCGCTTGAGTGCGTTACAGCGCCCGGTCCGCATGCACTACGCGGTGCGCGCGCGTGAGCTGGCGGCGTTTGCGGACGAGTTGACGGCGCTCTTGGGCGAGCGTCTGCAGCTGCACGTGGACGCGGAGGCTGGCGCGCCGATGTCGGCCGCAGCATTGCTGGCGTCCTGCGGCGCCCAAGACCATCTGTACGTGTGCGGCCCGCAGGCCATGCTCGACGCGGTGCTGGCCGAAGCCAATGCCCGTAGCTGGCCGCGCGAGCGCATCCATTTCGAGCTCTTCACCGCACCGGCGACCGAAGCGGGCGACCGCCCGTTCGAGCTGGTGCTGGCGCAAAGCGGTCGCACTTTCACCGTGCCAGCGGATAAGAGTGTGCTGGACGTGCTGATCGCTAACGGCGTGGACCCGATGTTCGATTGCCAGCGCGGGGAATGCGGCGTGTGCGCGGTGCCGGTGTTGGAAGGCGATGTCGACCACCGCGACTACGTGCTGTCCGCGCGCGAACGCGCCGAAGGCAACGTCATGCAGGCCTGTGTGTCGGGGGGCCCCGGGGCCGGC
>JAEZWW010000083.1 GCA_023442945.1 Pseudomonadota bacterium
ACGGGCGGGCACATCACCGGCGTGGCCAAGGTGCTGAAGGCCAAGTGGCCCAAGCTGAAAGTGTTTGCGGTGGAGCCGACCCAATCGCCCGTGATCAGTGGCGGCCAACCCGCGCCGCACCCGATCCAGGGCATTGGCGCGGGCTTCATCCCCAAGAACCTGGACACCAGCCTGCTGGACGGCGTGATCCTGGTCGACGCCGACGCCGCCAAGGACTACGGCCGCCGCAGCGCGTCGGAAGAAGGCATTCTGGTCGGCATCAGCAGCGGCGCCACGCTGGCCGCCATCGCGCAAAAGCTGCCCGAACTGCCGGCCGGCAGCCGCGTCCTGGGCTTCAACTACGACACGGGCGAACGCTACCTGTCGGTCGAAGGCTACCTGCCCGCCTGAGGCGGGACACCGCGCGCGCACCACCACCTCCTTTGGCAGGCGGGGCAGCACCGCGGCGACGGGCGCCTCCGTGCGGGGCGGTCCAGCGCGGCGCCGACGTTGATGCCAGGGCCGCTCTTTTTTGCTACAAATTCAGCAGCTGCCCGCGCTGATGGTTGTAGGGCTGCGGTCTGTTGAAACACCGAAATCGGGCGGCAACTGCGCAACCGGCGCCCCAGCGTGGCGAACGGCAGCCGGCGCCGCTGCGGGCCTTGCGCTGGGCCAGCCGAAGCGCTCATCGATTGAAAAAATGTGCGCGAGGCACCGGAGCGCACCCCCCATCTGCCAAAAAAGCACGATCGTTCATATTTCTGGAGCCGAGGCAAGGGTATTCCAGAAGAGCGCACCCTGGCCGATAGTTTCACACTTCGTGACGCTTTAACCCCTTTGGTGTACACGTCATGATCTACCAAAAAACCGAACTCGGTTTGCGCGCCATGAAGGACCGGCATGCGGTGGAGATCACCCGTGCGCAGCGCTCTGCCCTCATCCTGCTGGACGGCCACCGCTCGACCGGCTCGGTGCTGGACGCCACCCAGTCGCTGGGCGTGACGCGCCAGGACATCGACGGGCTGCTGGAGCGGGGGCTGATCGCCATCGTCGCCGCGCGCCCGGCCGACGCGCCGCTGACCGACTTCGCCTCCAGCACACTGGCCATGCGTTATGGGTCGATCGAATTGCCAGTCGCCCCCAACGACGAAGAAGAGCGCGTTCGGCGCTACAAGAAGGCCTACCCACTCGCCACGCAAATCACGGCCAAGCTGGGCCTGCGCGGCTTCAAGCTGAACCTGGCGGTGGAGTCGGCCCAGGGCTTTGACGGCCTGAACGAGCTGCTGCCCAAGATCCGCGCCGCCGTCGGCGACGAGCGCGTGCAGCCGCTGCGCGAGGCGTTGGAAGGGCGCTGAGCGCGCCACCCTCCTGCTTTCAAGCCGAATCGGCCTTCAGCCTTACAACCACCTGCGCGAGCAGCTCCTAAATCAGGAGCAATCAGCCCATTTTGACTGGCCGCTGGCACTGTCCAGACGGCACGGGCGACGCCCGCTGCGTCCCGAAAGTGCGCAAGATCGGCCTCAGCGCGCCGCACCCGCCAGACCCCACCACAGCCCACCACACCCCACGACGGCGCGCTACGGCCCCGCCGCAACGTGGCGTTGACGCGGGTCCCGCGCCGTCGGTTTTGCCATGCCCGCTATCATCGGCGGCCTTGCTTGATCACCACAAGCCACCGCCATGATCCGACTGTCTGAACTCCGCCTGCCGCTCGCGCAGGCCGAAGCGCCCGAGGCGCTGCTGCGCGCCGCCACCGCGGCCAAGCTGGGCCTGCTGCCCGAGGCCATCGCCACCCTCACCGTCTTCAAGCGCAGCTTTGACGCGCGCAAGGCCGAGCTGCTGGCCGTCTACATCGTCGACATCGCCCTCGCGCCGGGGCAGGACGAAGCCGCGCTGCTCGCCCGCTTCGATGCCGACCCGCACGTGCAAGCCACGCCCGACATGGCCTGGCGCGCGCCCGTCACCGCCCCGGCCGACTGGGCCGACGCGAACGCCGGCGCGCGGCCGGTGGTGATCGGCTTCGGGCCCTGCGGCATCTTTGCCGCGCTGGTGCTGGCGCAGATGGGCCTCAAGCCCATCGTGCTGGAGCGCGGCAAGCCGGTGCGCGAACGCACCAAGGACACCTGGGGCCTGTGGCGCCAGCGCGCGCTGAACCCCGAAAGCAACGTGCAGTTTGGTGAAGGCGGCGCCGGCCTGTTTTCAGACGGCAAGCTGTACAGCCAGGTGCGCGACCCGCGCCATTTGGGCCGCAAGGTGATGGAAGAATTCGTCGCCGCCGGCGCGCCGGAAGAGATCCTGTGGGTGGCGCACCCGCACGTCGGCACCTTCAAGCTGGTCAAGGTGGTGGAGAACCTGCGCGCGCAGATCATCGCGCTGGGTGGCGAGATCCGCTTTCAGCACCGCGTGACCGACGTGCTATTGAATGAGGAGCTGGCCGCGCAATCGGTTGTAGGGCTGGAGGTCGAAAACCTTCAAAACGGTGAACGCAGCACGCTGCCCACCTCGCACGTGGTGCTGGCCGTGGGCCACAGTGCGCGCGACACTTTTCAGCGCCTGTACCAGCGCGGCGTGCACATGCTGGCCAAGCCGTTTTCGATTGGCGTGCGCATCGAACACCCGCAAGGCGTGATCGACCGCGCACGCTGGGGCCGCCACGCCGGCCACCCGCTCTTGGGCGCGGCCGACTACAAGCTGGTGCACCACGCCACCCAGGCCGAAGGCGCGGGCCGCGCGGTCTACAGCTTTTGCATGTGCCCGGGCGGCACCGTGGTCGCCGCCACCAGCGAGCCCGGCCGCGTCGTCACCAACGGCATGAGTCAGTATTCGCGCAACGAGCGCAACGCCAACGCCGGCATGGTGGTCGGCATCGAGCCGGCCGACTTCCCGCGCGACCCCGCGGCGTTTGAAGCCACGCTGGGCGACGCGTTGGGCGCGGACGATGTGCCCGCGGGCCAAACCCACCCGCTGGCCGGCATCGTGCTGCAGCGCCAGCTGGAGTCGGGCGCCTACACCCTGGGCGGCGCCAACTACAACGCCCCCGCGCAGCGCGTGCAGGACTTTCTGGCCCAGCGCCCGTCGACCGGGCCGGGCGAAGTGCTGCCCTCGTACCAACCCGGCGTGCTGTGGACCGACCTGCACGCCGCCCTGCCCGCTTACGCCACCGCCGCCATGCGCGAGGCGCTGCCCGTGTTCGGCCGCAAGATCAGGGGCTACGACATGGCCGACGCGGTGATGACCGGTGTGGAAACCCGCACCAGCTCACCCGTGCACCTGCGCCGCGGCGACGACCTGCAAAGCCTGAACGTGCGCGGCCTGTACCCGGCAGGCGAAGGCGCGGGCTATGCCGGCGGCATCTTGTCGGCCGGCATCGACGGCATCAAGGTGGGGGAAGCGGTGGCGCAAAGCCTGCTGGGCGGCAGCTGATCCGCGCGCAGCTGGTTGCGCTCAGCGCCGGCCCTGCAGCTCGCGGCCCAGGCGGTGGATCTCGCCGGTCAGCCGGAACAGCGGCCAGGCCCGCCAGGCCAGCAGGCACCCCGCCAACACCACCACAAGCACGCCGCCTACGGTGCGCCAAAAAAACGTGGCCAGCCAGAAGGCGATCAGCGCCACCCAGCCGACTTCGCGGCTGATCCAGCCTTCATTGACGGCGACCTGCTCGTCCAGCGCGTCGCAGGCGTCGCGCAGGCGGTGCACCGTGGCCTCGTTGCGCAGGGCGCGCCGGCGCGTGGCTTGCCAGGCTTCGTCGGTGGCGGGGTGGGCGCGCACGCGCGCCATCAGCTCGGCGTGCGCATCCAGCGCGGCGCGCAATGCGTCGGTGTCGGCAAAGGGCGCCACCACGCGGCGCGCGGCCGTGGCCACCTGCGCGGTGGCGGCCTGCAGCGCGTCGCCCAGCGCGCCGGATTCGTCGGCCTGGCGGCGCTGGCGCAGGTCGGCGTTGTGCATCTGCTGGTCGGCCAGGCGCCGCGCTTCGGGCAGCACGCCTTCCGCCGCCAGCAGTTGCGCGGCGCCCATGTGCTGCGGGTCGCCCAGCTCATTCAGCCAAGGGCAGGCCACGGCCAGCGGCACCCAGTCGCGCAGCACGCGGGCGCGCAAGCGTTCGACCCAAGCCGGCGCGTAGGCGGCGGCCAGCAGGCGCGGATGCAGCTTGGCGGCCACCGGGCGGGCCAGCGCGGGGGCCGGGCCGCTGCCGTAGACCAGGTCGTCGAACAGCGCCACCTCCGCCCTTTCAGGCTGGTCATGGCGTTTCAGGCGTTGGCCGAAGTCGGCCCAGGCGGCGTCGAAGTCGGCCAAGGCGCCGTTCCAGCGCTGGACCAGCTCGGCCGATTGCGAATTGCCGGCGGCGGCGTAAGCCTCCAGCACGCGGCGCTCGTGCAGCTCGGCCAGCCATTCACCCGCCGCCGCGTCGTGCCGCAGCGCATCGCTGGCGGCCGTCAACAGCGCGCCGACTTCCACGCTGCGCCCGCGCCACAGCGGCGGGATGCCGGGCGCGTAGTGCAGGATGAAGCGCAGCAGCTGCTGGTCCGGGCTCAGCTGCGTTTCGTAGCGCAGGTCGAGCAACAGGCGCACCGCGTTCTGGTCCTTCTGCACCTCGGTGAACCAGCGCAGCAGCTGCCCGTTGGCCAGGTCGGCCAAGCCGGCGCCCCAATGGCGAGCGAAGGCGACGGCCAGTTGCTCGGGCGTGTGGCAGCGCTCGTCCAGCACCGCGTAAGGCTGGCTGAAGCCGCCGGCCAGCGCCGCGTCGTCCACCGGCTCGGGCAGGCTGGTGTCGCCGGCCAGCCAGCGCGCCAGCTCAGGGTCGCCCCAGCGGCGGTCGGGGTCGCGCAGCAGCAGGCCGCGCAGCAACAGGCGCAGGCGCGCGTCGGCCACTTCGCTGACCGACACGGCACGCGTGGTCAGCTGGTGCAGGATCACCGCCTCCGACAAGCCGCGGAACGGGTGCGCGCCCGTCGCCATCTCCAACACCAGCATGCCCAGCGCCCAGTAGTCGGCCTTGGCGTCCAGCACGCCGGACAAGGCCTCGGGCGCGGCGTACAGCAAGGTGCGCGCCATGCCGGTGAAGCGCTGCGTAGCGTCCATGACGGACGCGGTGCTGAAGTCGGTCAGCACCAGGTCCAGCGGCCGCTCGCGACGCACCAGCACGTTCTCGGGTTTGAGGTCGCGGTGCACCAGCGCGGCGGCGTGCACGGCCTGCAGCGCAGCGGCCAGCTCACGCACCACATCGGTGATGAAGCCCGAGGCCGCTGCTTGGCCGGCGACCATGTGCTGGCGCAGCGAGCCCGGCGCGCAGAACTCCATCAGCTCGTACGCGCGCCCATCGGACAGCCCGGTTTCCAGCAGATTGACGCGGTGGCGCGGGTCCACCGCGGCGATGCGCGCCTGCACCTCGGCGCTGGGCAGGATGCCCTGGCGGTACAGCTTGACGACCCAGGGGCCGGGGTCGCCGGCGGCCTCGGGCACGCGGTCGTCGACGCGCGCCACGAGCAAAATATCGGCCTCCGCCCCCCGCGCATCCAGCGCGCGCAGCACCCGAAAACGCGTGCGCAAGGCCGTGGGCAACTGCAGCAGATCGGTTGCCGCCAGGCCCGGATCGGCAGCGCCGTCGTGACCGTGCGCGTCAGCCGGCGTGGGGACCGGCGCAGGGGCCGGCGCGTCAGCGCTCAGCAGGCGGTTGCAGTACAGGCACCGCGTGCCGCCCCGCGGGTTGAGCTGACCGCAGTCGGCGTAGGGACAGCGCTCGGGCGCCGCCAGCGGAGGCGCTTCGGCTGTGGGCGTTGCAGCCGGGGCTGCGGCCGGTTCAGGCACGGGTGCCTGAACGTCCTCCGCCCGCACCAGGTCCACACCAAACAACAGCGCACCGCAATCGCAGCGCAGCTTCTCGGGGGGATTCAGCGTGCCGCACGTGGGGCACACCCGCACCAGGTCGGCGCCCATCACGGCTTCCAGGACACTTGGGCGAAGTCCATGCCGCGCGCGCGGCACAGCGCTTCCAGCTTGGCCAAGTCGCCGCGCGCCGGCACGCCGACGTACCAGACGCGCTGGCCGTCCACCAGCACCTGCATTTGCTTGGCCGCGGCCGGCGGCGCCACGGCATAGCGCTGTGTGCCGCGGACCGACAGTGGCGTGAGGCTTTGGTTGCCTGACCCCATCCACGGGTGCTGGCTGGGCAGCTTGTCGACGAAGGGCTCGGCAATCACCGCGTCCAGCTGCGCCAGCAGCGCCGCGTGGTGCGTGCGCAGCGTGGCCAGCGGAAAGCCGCTGTAGCACAGGATGTCGAAGTCCAGCCCCGCGCGTTCGCGCCAGCGCGCCAGGCCACGCAGCAAGGCGGCCAGCGCGGCGGGCTGCTCAAACGGCTCGCCGCCGCTGATCGTCACACCGTCCAGCACGCCGCCGCTGGTTTCTTCGCACCAGGCCAGCAAGGCGCTGACGGCCATGTCCTTGCCCGGCTCGCGCGCCCAGGTGTCGCGCGACAGGCAGCCCTTGCAGCCGATGCCGCAGCCCTGCAGCCACAGGCCAATGCGCCGCCCCGGCCCGAGCACGGTGACGGGAAAGTGCGCCTTGTTGACCGAGATGGTGACCGGTGCGTGCATCGCCCTCAGCTCAGCTGCAGGGTCAGGTCGACCACCTTGTCGACCTCACGCAGGCCGGTCACCGCCAGGGTCGGGCGGCCTTCCAGCGGCTGCTCGAACAGCGCGCGCGACAAGGGGTTGATGAAGGCCGATTCCAGCACGTTGCCGATGCCACGGCCGCCGTGCGACAGGTCTTGCGTGCAGCGCGCCAGCAAGGCCTGGCGCACCTCGGGCGCCATCACCAGGCGCAGCTTCAGCTCGTCGCGCAGGCGCCGCGCCACGTTGCGCAGCATGCCGTCGAAGATCAGCTCGCCGACCTCGGGCGAGATGAAGTCGAACACGACGATGTTGTCGCCAATGCGGTTCAGGATTTCCGGACGCGACAGGCGGTACTTGAAGTAGTCGCCAATTGCGCCGCGCACGCGCGCTTCCACGGTCTCGTAGTCGTCGCCCGGCTTGACGTTCTGCACGCGCCGCCCGTCGGCGTCTTCCACGTAGATGCCCAGGTTGGAGGTGAAGACCAGCACCGTTTCAGAAAAGTACGTGGTCTCGCCCCGCCCGTCGGTCAGGCGGCCGTCTTCCAGGATCTGCAGGAACTTGTCGAGGATGCGGGGGTGGGCCTTTTCGATCTCGTCAAACAGCACGACCGAAAACGGCTTCTCGCGCACCGCGTTGGTGAGCTCGCCACCCGCATAAAAGCCGATGTCGCCTGGCGGCGCGCCCTGGCGGCGCGCGCCGGTGTGCTCTTCGGCAAATTCGCTCATGTCGTAGCGCAGGTAGGCGCGTTCATTGCCGAACAGCACCTGGGTCAAGGTCTTGGCCAGCTCGGTCTTGCCCACGCCCGTGGGGCCGGCAAAAAACAGCACGCCGCGCGGCCGGTTGTCGCCCGAGCGCGCCTGCGCGCCCGTGAGGCCAATGATGGAGCGCTTCAAGATGTCCAGCGTCTTCACCACCGCCGCGTGCTGGCCTTTTACGCGGTCTTCAATCGTGGCCTGCGCGCCGCGCACCTTGTCGCGCAGGTAGGCGCTCTTCCACGGGTTGTCCAGCGCGCCGACCTTGAAGCAGCGCACCGCGTCTTCGATGTCGGCCACGCCCAGGCGCTGGCAATTGGCCAGCTGCGTGATGTCGGCCAGCGCGCTCAGCGTCATGCCTTCGGTGCTGTCGGCAAAGGCGCTTAAGAAACGCTGGCGCACCGCCGGCTCGGCCGTGCTGAAACCGGCGAACAGCGGCGCCAGCTGCTCGGCCGCGGCCATGCGCATTTCGTAATCGGGCCGCGGCACGACCAGGCTGGCCACGCGTTCGCTGTCCAGCGTCAGCCAGGACGGCAGGTCCTGGGCGCGGTTGAGCAGCCAGATCACCGGGTTGAACAAAGGCCCCGCCGGTGCGTCGACCGGCTTGGGCGCGTCACTGCTCACCACCACGGGCGCGGCCTGCAGCGAGAGCTTTTCGGCGACGACGAAGAAGCGGTGCTCGGCTTCGCTCAGCGTGCTGGGCTGGCGCGTCAGGCGCGAGGCAAAGTCCATCACCAGCGCGCAGCGCGCCGTGCGTTCGCTGGTCTGCTGGCGCATCAGCTGCGTGAGCGATTCCAGGCTGATGATTTGCGGGCCTTGCGACAGCTTGAGGTTGAACAGCTTCTCGGCCAATTCGCGCTGCGCCGGCTGGTCCGGGTAGGCGCGGATGCCGTCGGCCGGGTCATACACCAGCAGGCATTCAAAGCCCATGGGGCGCAGCGTTTCCCACAGCGCGCGCAAGAGCGGCACCAGCGCCGGCTGACCGCCGACGGGCGCCAGGCAGCTATCGCGGATGTTGCCGGAGACGATGAATTGCGATCGGATCGGCAGCGTGCGCGCCAAATCGGCCAGCCAGCGTGGACGCGGCGTGGTCATGGGCAAAGGGGCGTTCATGGCAAGGGGCGCGCCAGGGCGGGCGCGGCGCTTTGCTGCGTCTCGGCTTCGGCGTCGGCAAACTGCGGCAGCTGGTCGCGCCGCACGCGCTGCACCGGCAGCTCGCCCGCCTCCAAGCAGCGCGTGACATCCAGCTGCATGCCGCGCGCGGCCAGGGCCTTCAGCAAGGCCGGGAACTCGGCGCACCAGCGGTCTTCGGCCAGATGGTCTTGCACCGTAGGCGCCTCGGCCGCGGCCTCGTCGGCCACGGCCCGCACCACGTTGAAGTTGATGCTGCGGCCGGCGTCGGCCACGCGCATGCGCACCATGTACTCGCCCCAATGGCTTTTGCGGAAATGGGCCACGCCGCCTTCGACGAACAGCGTGGATTCGATGCCGTCGACCTGGTAACCCAGATCCATCAGCGACTGCTCCATCACCAGCGCCTGGGCGCGCTGCACCTCTTCGGCCAGCGCGGCCTGGGCATACAGTTGCACGCGGCGGCGCAGCTCGGTGGCCAGCAGCTCGGCCCGCATCGGCTCCGGCGTTTGGTCCAGCTCTTGCGCCACGGCCTGCAGCTCGGCCGGCACCGGGCCCAGATGGGCGATGCGCGCCAGCAGGCGTTCGGACGGGCGCTGCGGCGCGGTCGGCACGGCCTTGGCCGCGGCCAAGGCCAGGGCGTCCAGCGCTTCCAGCCCGTCGCCTTCGCCGGCCGCCGCAGGTTGGCCAGCCCACACCGTGATCAGCTGGCGCTGGGCCTCGTCGGCAAAAGCCTCCAGGCCGCGCACGTAGGCGGCCAGGGCGGCGATGTCGGCAGATTCGGGGCGCTGTGGCCGCGCGACTTCCAGTGCCTGACCGCCGCCCCACTGGACGCTGAGCGTAGCCAGCTGCGCCAGGCGCTGCTCGGCCGCGGCGGCTTGGGCCTGCAGCGCGGCTTCACCCCGCTGCTGGGCGGCAGACTGGCGCACGCCGTCGGCATGGCGCTGGTCGGCGTGCGCGTCGTGCAGCGCGGCCGCATTGGCATGGGCCTGCTGCACGGCCCGCGCGGCGCGGATGGCGGCGGCCGCCATCATCACCGGCAAGGCCAGGCCGGGGTGGACGAGAACGGTGATGGGGCCACTCATGGTGCGGTGAATATAGCGAAAGTGCTGACCGCGCTGCGGCGCCGCCTCGCTGCGCCCTGGAGCGCTGGCCTTGCGCAGGTGACGGAGCTGCGCCGCCACGCCCGCGCGCTTCCGCATGGCACCGGCTTGCTACCTTTTGAATAGCTGTCCGCGCAGATCACAGTAGGGCTAGAGGCCAAAAACACCGAAAAACCTGAAAAAGCCGTCCTTGGCTCAGACTGCGGTCACTGCCCGCCGAGGCCCGTGCCCCGGGCCAACTGCGCGGCCGGCCCATGAAAAAGGGCCGCACTCGGCGGCCCTTGGCTCAGGTCAGCGCCCAGCGCTTCAACGCTGACGGCGACGGCGCGCGGCCAGCAGCGGCAGCAGGCCGCCCAGCGCCAGCAGCGCCCAGACGTCCAGCGTGGGCACGGCGACCGGCGCGGCACCCACGGCGATCGGCAGCGCCGCGCTGTTGTTGGCGGTGTTGACCTCGCCCGTCTGGTTGGGTACCACGGCGGACGCGCTGCCGCCAGCGGCGCCGGGCGCGGCCACCAGCTGGATCGGGAAGCTGGTACTGCCGCCGGCGACGGGCGGCGTGGCCGTGGGATTGGCCGCCGTCAACACGCCCACGTTGCAGGTGACGCTGGTGCCACCCGCGCCCGCGGTGCAACCGGGAGGCAGAGCGCCGGTCACGGTCACGCCGGCCGGCAGGGTCACCGTGACGGTGGTGGCGGTGCTGGCCACCACGCCGGGGTTGGACACGGTCAGTGTGTAGGTCGCAGGCGTGCCGGGCGTCAGGGTGGCGGGGCCGGTCAACGCGACGGCCACGTCGGGCACGCCAGCGGCGGGCTGCTTGCAGGCGCCAGCGGGGTCCAGCGCCGCGCCAGCAAAGGCGGCGGCGATCGCGTTGCTCTGGTTGGGTTGCGTGCCAAAGCCATCGGCGAACGGCGAGGCATCGCTGATCATGAACAGGCAGGCCCCTTGCCCGCTGTTGGACGCCGCCTGTGGCACGAACAGGCCGTAGGCCGCACCGGCGTTGCGCGGGTCGTTGTACAGCGTGTACTCAGGCGGTACCCCGCCCAAGCTGCTGTACCACCCTCCGACCAGCGGAGCGGCGCCCGCAAAGCTGGCCTGGTAGAGCGACGCGGTATTGAGCGGCGCCGTGACCCGGTCCGCCGTGTAGGCCGTCGTCACCGCCGTGCCCCAGGGTTTGATGGCGTTGACGTAGGGGACGAAGGTATTGATGTTCTCGGTCTGCGAGCAGCAGCCGTCCACGAAAGCCAGCACGGCCAGATCGGGCCGGGTTTTCAGCGCCGCTTCGACCTCCGCCATGCGTGCCGCGTTGGCGGGGCCGTAGATGGTGATCAGCACCACCATGCTGGCGTTCTGCAGCTTGGTGGCGACGGAAGTCGCGCCGCTCAGTTCGTTGGTGGCATCGACAAACGTGAGCCCCTTGGCCGCGGCCTGCGCCTGAAAGGCCTGGCGCGCGTTGGCGATCGCCGCTGCGCCCCCTCCGCCATCCGTCACGCCCGGAGGCGGCAACGGAACGTCCTGCGTGGTGATGAAAAGCAGGCTGCCCTGCGCGTGGGCAACTACCGAGAAGCAAGCACTAACGCACCACAGTGCCAGCGCCTTGAACCATCGTCCAGCCATTGCTATCCCCCTTCATCGGGCGCGGGGCACCCTGTTAAATGTCACATGATTATGGGGGAATAAGATGACACTGACACCGGGTTCGCTACCCCACGAATCGGGGGAGTCCCTGGCGCCGGGGCCTGGCGTCAGACCACCGCCAGCGCTTCCACCAATTCGCGCCGCGCCAGGGTCTGGCGGCGGTCGCCTTCCAGCGCAGCGATGTCGTAGCCGTTGGCGATGACAGGGGTGTCGTCGGCGCGCAGATCGAAGCCGGCGACGTGGGTGGCCAGCACGCGCGGCCTGCGCTGGCCGGGCGGGATCTGGATCAGCTCCCACGACGCGGGCACCAGGCTGCCGTCGTGTTGGGCGTCGGTGCGGACCTTGCTGAGTTCAATCAAACGGCCGTGCAGCCAGATCTTGCCCAGGTCCTGGTCCAGCTCGGGCGTGCGCGGGCCGCCGGCCGAGCGCAGCGGCTCCTTGCCGTAGATCTGCGAGAAGAAGTTGAGGTAGCCGAACACCGCCTTGCCCAGCCGCAGCGGCATCAACACCGTGTCTTTGAGCGCGGTGCCAGCCTGTTCGCTGACCGGCTTTTCGACCGGGCGGCGGATGGCGTAGAGCGATCCATCGCGCCCGGCGCGCGGGGCCACGTAGTCGTAGTCCGGGTCTTCCAGCACCGTGTCGATGTCGCCGTTGGCGAAGTTCAGGCGGTTGATGACGCTGTGGCCCAGCGCCACCACGTGGCCGCCCTGCGGGTGGCGCGCGACGCCGGTGGACTGGTAGACCAGCGCGTTGGGCAGGCCCCAGATGCGGGACGGCGCCGCGTCGATGCAGTCGCCGCCCGTCACGGTGCCCTTGTGGTTGCCGTCTTCGTCGTACACGTTCAGGTGCGCGGTGCCGTCGGGCTGGGCGTCGGCCAGGATCAGGCGGTGCGCGTCGGCGTCGTAGGTCATGCCCAGCACCGGGGTCTGGCTGCGGTGGAACAGGCGCACTTCGCGCTGTTCGTCAACGTGGTAGCGGAACAGGCCGACGCTGCGCGCCACCGTCAGCAGGTAGTACAGCACGCCGGGCTCGCTGCCGGCGCAGGCGTACAGAAAGCGCGGCGGCGCCAGCGCGTCGGGCGCCGCGCCGCGCCGGCCCCACAGCTGGGCGCCGGTGAGCATGCCGCGTTCGTTGTCCTCGCGCTCGGCGTGCTTCCACGACGTGGTGCGGCGGCTGGCGGCGTCACGCGCCAGCAGGTCGCTGGCAAAGCGCGACTCGATCGCCTGCGGCGACTGGCCGTCGCGGTGGTGTTGCAGCTCGCCTCCCGCGATCGAGAGCAATTCCATGGGCTTTCTCCGCTGATCCTTTCACGGCAGTGTAGCCGTGGGCGGCGGCGGCCCGGTGCGGCGGGC
>JAEZWW010000085.1 GCA_023442945.1 Pseudomonadota bacterium
GCCGGCGCCCGCGCCGCAGCCTGCGCCGCCACCGCCGCCCGCCCCCGCGCCACCGGCCCCGCCGGCGCCCGAAGTGGTCGTGCAGCCATCGAAGGACGCGGCCTACCTCAACAACCCCAAGCCCGCCTACCCGGCCATGAGCAAGCGCTTGGGCGAAACCGGCCGCGTCGTCGTGCGCGTGCTGATCGGCCCCGACGGCCGCGCCCAGGAAGCCCGCATCCAGCGCTCCAGCGGTTTCGACCGGCTGGACCAGGTCGCGCTCGAAACCGCCCGCGACCGCTGGCGCTACCGCCCCGGCACGCGCAACGGCGTGCCCGAGGCGATGTGGTTCAACGTGCCGCTCAACTTCGAGCTGGGCGAGTGAGCGGCCTAGGCGACAGATTTGATTTTTGAGAAGAAAGACTGAGCAATGAATTCCCAATTCGGATTGATGCACGTGTGGACTCAGGGCGACTGGGTCACCCGCAGCGTGTTCGCGGCCCTGGTGCTGATGTCACTGGCCTCGTGGGTGGTGATCCTGATCAAGGCGCTGGACGTCATGCGCGCCAAGCGCCAGGCCGCCCGCGTCGAAGGCTTCTGGCATTCGGCCGACATGGCCGAAGGCCTGACCAAGCTGGGCGACGCCGACCGCAACCCCTTCCGCGAACTGGCCGTGGAAGGCCGCGAAGCCACCGCCCACCACCGCGCCACCAAGGCCCAACTGCACGACAGCCTGGACGCCAGCGACTGGATCTCACGCGCGCTGCGCAACAGCATCGACCAGGCCACCAGCCGCCTGCAGGCCGGCCTGGCCATCCTGGCCTCGGTCGGCTCCACCGCGCCTTTTGTCGGCCTGTTCGGCACCGTCTGGGGCATCTACCACGCGCTGATGAGCATCGGCTCGGCCGGCCAGGCCAGCATCGACCAGGTCGCCGGCCCGATCGGTGAAGCGCTGATCATGACCGCGCTGGGCCTGGCCGTCGCCATCCCCGCCGTGCTGGGCTACAACGCGCTGGTGCGCGGCAACAAGACGATTCTGGCCAAGCTCGGCCGCTTCGCGCACGACCTGCACGCCTACTACGTCACCGGCGCCCGCGTCACCGCCAGCCAGGCCAGCGACCCGCGCGTCGTGCCAATGAAGAAGGCCTGAGGCGGAGGACAACAGTCATGGCTGGATTCATCGCCGACGACCACGACGAAGTGATGAGCGAGATCAACATGGTCCCGTTCATCGACGTGATGCTGGTCCTGCTCATCATCTTCATCATCACCGTGCCGGTGATGAAGCACGCGGTCAACGTTGAGCTGCCGCGCGCCACCAACGAAAAAGAGCTGATCAAGCCCGAAACCGTCAACCTGACGGTGCAGGCCGATGGCAGCTACGCGCTGGGCGAAGAAAAGATCGCCGACGACCAGCTGGCCCCGCGCCTGCAGGCCGAAGCCGCCAAACAGCCCCAGCCCGATCTGCACATCCGCGGCGACCGCGACGTGCGCTATGAGCGCGTGGTGCAAGCCATGGCCGCCGCCCAGCAAGCTGGCCTGAAAAAGATCGGCTTCGTGACCGAGCCGAAAACGGCCCCCTGACCCGGAGACCCTGTATGAGCCTCTCGCCGTCCGCCACCACCGCTTCGACCGCCACCACCTTGCGCATGCCGCGCCGCGCGGAGCCCAAAGCCGCCCCCAACGCGCCCCTGCCCATCGCCGCCGCGCCCCTGCCCAGCGACCAGTTGCTGCAAGGCCGCAAGGCGATCGAGATCAGCCACAACGGCTCCGTCTACCGCCTGCAGGCCACCAAGCTCGGCAAGCTGATCCTGACCAAATAAGCCCCGCTGGCGCGATCACCCCTCCGCCGCGCCAGCACGGCACCGTTTCATCGTGGGAGGCGCTCCGTAGCGCCGTTGACAGAGTCAGCCAGGTACCCCGAGCCAGCTCTTTTTTTCTGCCCACAAGTGGTTTTTCAAGAAAAATCGGCCTGTGGCCCTAGAGGAAACTACGCAGGCAGCTATTTTTCTTGCAGAAAAATGGCACTCTAAGCCGAATGCGAAAGCCGATACCCGACGACGCTGCAACCGCTAGGCGGTATCGGACGGCTGAAATAAGTCAGGGTGATCAAAGTGGAAGCGTGCCGACTGCCGCACGCCGTCTTCAACCAGCGACGGAATCGTTATGTTGGGACGGCCCGGCGTTTCAAGGTAAACAATCAAGAGGCCCGGCATATAAGTCATTTGGACGATTCCAACGCAATCGCCGCTCGCGATAAGTGCCGCCAGTTCTTCCTTGGTTTTTTTTCGAGACAGGCGTTTCAGCTGTCGGTACTCCCCTTCCGCGTCCACCGTCACCACGATGGGTCCGACAATCTTTTTGAGGGTCAACATCCCTTGCATACGCGCCACCCCTTCGGCGTACAAGCGGGCTTCCAGAGAGGTCAAGTCAGTGGCTGCGCCCTCGTACGGGAAGGGTGACGCAGGCACGTGCGCATAAGTGACGACCTCGCCAAACGCACGACGCTCGGCCTCGACCACATGCTTCAAACGCGTCGCCCGACTGGGCCAAATGATGCCTCGGGCTTCTTGAAGGACGTGGCTCGCGAGTTTGTCGTCCCCACGCGCGTTGGCCTCATAGGACATCTCGACCATCTCCTCCAGTATCCGCTGCAGTCGGACGTCCTTGATCTTGCGTTTGACCCAAACGAAGCCTGATCGAAGGTCGCGGAACGCCTTGTCCAACGCCTCAGATGCCGGCAGAGGATTGCCTTCCGCGCCCCGAAAGTAGTCGGGCTCGAAGAATGCCACGACTCCCCAGTAGTCGTGGTAATGACCGATCGATTCGAACTTTCTAGGTGATGAAGGCATGAACGCATTCAACCACCAATCCGCTGTCTTTCGCACGGCAACCCGCACCGCGACCGGATTGCCACACCGTGTATGTATTGCTCGGCTGGAAAAGGCCAACGCCGGAGCTCATGGCGCTGGCTTTTCTTGGGCGAATCTCGGGAGACGACCTTCAATAGGTCTCCAAATGCAGCCGCCCTTCCTTCTTCAAGCGCGGCCCGATGTCGTCCCAGTTCAGCCCAGCCCCCTGCGCCACGTCGCGCAGGGCCAGGACGACGCCTTCTTCCATGCTTTTGAGGCCGCAGACATAGAAGTGGCTGTTGGCGTCCTGCAGCAGGCTGGCCAGGTCGGCGGCGCGTTCGCGCATCAGGTCTTGCACGTACTTCTTGGGTGCGCCGGGGGTGCGGCTGAAGGCGAAGTTGATGTCGATGAAGTCTTTGGGCAGGCCGAGCAGCGGGCCGAAGTACGGCAGCTCTTGCTGGGTGCGGGCACCGAAGAACAGCATCAGCTTGCCGCCTTCGAACTTGCCGGACTTGCGCAGGCGGCGGCGCCATTCGGTCATGGCGCGCATGGGGGCTGAGCCGGTGCCGGTGCAGATCATGACGATGTGGCTGCGCGGGTGGTTGGGCATCAAAAAGCTGGTGCCGAACGGGCCGGTGACCTGCACCTTGTCGCCCACCTTCAAGTCGCACATGTAGTTGCTGGCGACGCCGCGCACGGGCTTGCCGTCGTAGTCTTCCAGCACGCGCTTGATGGTCAGGCTGATGTTGTTGTAGCCGGGCCGTTCGCCGTTGCGTGGGCTGGCGATGCTGTACTGGCGCGGGTGGTGCGGCTTGCCGCGCTCGTCCACGCCGGGCGGGATGATGCCGATGGACTGGCCTTCCAGCACCGGGAAGGGCATGCTGCCGAAGTCCAGCATGATGTGGTGCGTGTCGTATTCGGTGCCCACCTCGGTCACGCGCACGGTGCCGACCACGGTGGCGGTGACAAACTTGTCGGCGGCCTTGGGGCCGTACAGGTTGGCGAACGCTGCCGCGGCGGACCAGGGCGGGACGGTGGCGCCGTAAGCGGCCGAGTTGAAGGGCGCTTCGCCCGTCGGGTCGATCGCGGGGGCGGCCTGGGCCTGCGGCTGCAGGTCGACCGCAGCGTCGGACTCACCATCGGCCACGCCCAGCGCTGCCAGCTCTTCGGGGGTCTTTTCAGGTGGCAGCTCTTCCCAGTTGAGCTGTTCTTCCAGCGTGTACGGCTGCGCCTTGGGCACCAGGCGCCAGTTGTCGATGCTGCCGGTGGGGCATGGCGAGATGCAGGCCATGCAGAAGTTGCACTTGCTGGCGTCGACCACGTAGTTGTTGCTGTCGTGCGTGACGGCCAGCTGCGGGCAGACGGATTCGCAGGTGTTGCAGCGGATGCAGATCTCGGGGTCGATCAGGTGCTGCTTGAGGATGGCGGTGTCGGCTGTGGCGGTATCGCTCATCGTGGTCTCCGCGGGGAACGCAAATGTGTAGGGTCAGTATGCAACAAGGCCACGGCGACGGGGCGCCGCGCGTGGCCTTGCCAGGCTGCTGGGCCGCCACCAGGGCGGCGGCTGCGCCGTGCGCTCAGTTGAAGCGCACGTACTCGAAGTCGACCGGCTGGCGGTTGATGCCCATGACGGGCGGCGCGATCCAGTTGGCAAACTTGCCGGGCTCGACCACGCGGCCCATCAGGCTGGCGACGAAGGCGAAGTCTTCCGGGCTGGGCAGCCATTCGTTCTTCTTGGCGGCCCATTCGGCGTCGTTCACCACGCGGCCTTCGGGCGACATCTTGATGCCGGCCAGCGCGCCGATCTGGCGGTTGAAGGCCTTGTGCGGCACGGTCAGGCGCGTCGGAATGCCGGCCTTTTCCAGCACCTTGTTCCAGCGGCCTACGCCAGCGACGGAGTCCTTGATGAAGTCGTCGCGCAGCACTTCGTTCAGCGCGTTCAGCATCGGCACTTCTTTTTCGACCAGCTGGCCGTTCTGCACTTCCAGCACCTTGTAGGTCTGGCCCTTGAGCAGGTGGTCGTCGTCGCGCTTGCCTTCTTCGTAGCGGCCCTTCAGGCCCGAGCTGTAGAAGATGGCGGCGTTGCTGGACTGGTCGGCGCCGAACAGGTCGATCGTCACGGAGTAGTGGAAGTTCAGGTAACGCTGGACGGTGCCCAGGTCGATCGCGCCGGCGGCACGGATCTTCTGCGGATCGTCGGTCTTCAGCTCGTTCATCAGCTGGGCGGTGCGCTGGATCACGCGCGACACGCCGGATTCGCCCACGAACATGTGGTGCGCCTCTTCGGTCAGCATGAACTTGGTGGTGCGCGCCAGCGGGTCGAACGCGGACTCGGCCAGCGCCGACAGCTGGAACTTGCCGTCGCGGTCGGTGAAGTAGGTGAACATGAAGAAGGCCAGCCAGTCCGGCGTCTTCTCGTTGAACGCACCCAGAATGCGGGGGTTGTCCTGGTCACCCGACTGGCGCTGCAGCAGGGCTTCGGCTTCTTCGCGGCCGTCGCGGCCGAAGTGCTTGTGCAGCAGGTAGACCATGGCCCACAGGTGGCGGCCTTCTTCCACGTTGATCTGGAACAGGTTGCGCAGGTCGTACATGGACGGCGCGGTCAGGCCCAGGTGGCGTTGCTGTTCGACGGACGCCGGCTCGGTGTCGCCTTGCGTGACGATGATGCGGCGCAGGTTGGCGCGGTGCTCGCCCGGCACGTCCTGCCAGGCCTTTTCACCCAGGTGGTCGCCAAAGTGGATCTTGCGTTCGGCATCGCCCGGGTTCAGAAAGATGCCCCAGCGGTAGTCGCGCATCTTGACGTGGCCAAACTGGGCCCAGCCTTGCGGGTCCACGCTGACGGCGGTGCGCAGGTACACGTCGTAGTTGGTCGAGCCTTCGGGGCCCACGTCGTCCCACCAGTTGATGAAGTTGGGCTGCCAGCTTTCCAGCGCGCGCTGCAGCGTGCGGTCTTCCGACAGGTTGACGTTGTTGGGGATCTTCTCGCTGTAATCGATGCTGCTCATGGTGGTCTCCTGATGGCTAGAAGCAATGAACGAATACTATGAATTCAGTAGCTGGCCGCGCAATTGGTTGTAGGGCCAGCGGTTGATTTCTTCAATAAACCGGTTGCGGCGCGATCACACGCGGTTCATATCGAACTGGGCCTTGTCGCCCTTGCCGTAGACCTTCAGCGCGCCCTTTTCGCCCACGGCGTTGGGGCGCTGGAAGATCCAGTTCTGCCAGGCCGACAGGCGCCCGAAGATGCGGGTGAACATGTTTTCCTGCTGGGCAAAGCGCAGGTTGGCTTCCAGGCCGGTGAGCGCGTCGGGGCTCATGGCGGCGCGCTCTTCCAGGGCGATGCGGATCTCGTCGTTCCAGTCGATGTCGTCGAGTGCGGCGGTGATCAGGCCCAGCTTCTCGGCGGCTTCGCCGTCCAGCTTCTGCCCGATGGCGGCCTTGGCGGCGGCCATGGGCGCATCTTCTTCGTAGAAGCGGCGCGCCAGGCGCGACTGGCCGTTGACCATCGGGTAGGTGCCGAAGTTGAGTTCGTTCAATTCCAGCGTCGGGGCCTTGGCCGACTCGTCGGGCAGGATCAGCATGTAGGCGCGGTCGGCGCAGAAAGCCAGCTCGGCCAGCGTGCCGGCAAAGCAGCTGCCTTCTTCGATCAGCGCAAACAGGCTGCGCGACGACACGTCCAGGCGCGCCAGCGTGCGGCGCAGCATGCCCAGGGTTTCGCGCACGAACCAGTGGTCTTTGTGGGCCAGCATCAGCGCATCGTTGGTCAGCACCGCGGCGGCCTCACCTTCGGTCTTCAGCACCCAGGCGCCGATGTCGAGTTCGTTGGTGCGCATGTTCAGGATGGCGTCGTCCAGCTCGCGCGCCATCTGCAGCGGGTACCAAGCGGCACCGGCGGCTTCGATGCCGGCGATGTCGGTCGGCTGCGCGCCGCTGGGCGATTGGACAGTGAAGGTGGCGACGCGCTTGGCGCGGTCGATGTCGACCTTGACGTAGGTGTAGGCCAGGCCGGCGTCGGATTCGGTGCGCTCCACTTTCGGCAGCGCCACACCCTTGCCCGCCGCGGGCCGATCGCTGCCGGCGGCCAGTTGGCCGGCGCGCTCGGCGACGAAGGCATCGAACTGCGCGGGCTTGGCCACGGCGTCGACCAGGCGCCATTCCACGGCCTTCTGGCCGCGCACGCCTTCGCTGGTGGTGCAGAAGATGTCGGCGCGGTCGTGGCGCACGTGGCGCTTGTCGGTCACGCGGGTCAGACCGCCGGTGCCGGGCAGCACGCCCAGCAGCGGCACTTCCGGCAGGCTGACGGAGGACGAGCGGTCGTCGACCAACACGATGTCGTCGCAGGCCAGGGCCAGTTCGTAGCCGCCGCCGGCGCAAGCGCCATTCAGCGCGGCGAGGAACTTCAGGCCGCTGTGCTTGGACGAGTCTTCAATGCCGTTGCGCGTTTCGTTGGTGAACTTGCAGAAGTTCACTTTCCAGGCGTGGCTCGACAGGCCCAGCATGAAGATGTTGGCGCCGGAGCAGAACACGCGGTCCTTGCCGCTGGTGACGACCACGGTGCGCACTTCAGGGTGTTCAAAACGGATGCGCTGCAGCGCGTCGTGCAGCTCGATGTCCACGCCCAGGTCGTAGCTGTTGAGCTTGAGCTTGTAGCCGGGGCGGATGCCGGCGTCTTCGTCGATGTCGATGGCCAGCTTGGCGACCGGGCCGTCAAAGCTGAGCTTCAGGTGGTGGTACTGGCTGGGGTCGGTGCGGTAATCGACTTGGGGCTGCTGGCTCATGGCGCGAATCCTCCGGGGCGGTGGGGTCAACAAGGGCAATCTGGGCGGTGCCAGAACATCCGGTCGACCGCGTGACATGAATAATAGTGCAACTACTCGGCCGTGTCAATGCATTTTAGTGCATGCAGGTCATGCGCCGTGCGCAATCACCTTCCTGACCTGCTTGCGCAGCTCGGCGTAGGTGCTTTCCTCGTCCCCGGCGCTGGTGTCGATGCGCAGATCGGCCTTGGCGTAGAACGGCGCGCGACCGACCAGGATGCGTTTCAGGTCTTCCATCGCCTCGGCGCTGCCCGCCATCGGCCGCATGTCCCCCTGCGCCGCCACGCGCCCCATGTGGTCGGCCGGGTCGGCCTGCAGCCAGATGGTGTAGCAGTGCTGCAGCAGCAGGTTGAAGTTGGCCGCGTCGGACACCAGGCCGCCAGGCGTGGCGATCACCACCTCGGGGTAGATCTGGATGGCTTCTTCCAGCGCGCGGCGCTCATAGCGTCGGTACGCATTGGTGCCGTACAGGTTGTGGATCTCGTTGATGCTGCAGCCGGCGAACTGCTCGATCTCGCGGCTCAACTCAATGAAGGCGTAGCCCAGCTCGTCCGCCAAACGATGGCCCAGCGTGGATTTGCCAGCGCCGCGCAGGCCGATCAGCGCGATGCGCGTGGTACGCGCGCGGTCGGCATCGCCGGGCGCGTGGAACAGCTCCGACAGCGACTGGCGCGCGCGGCGCAGGTCGGCTTCGTTGCGGTGCTCCAGCAACTCTCGGATCATCAGCCATTCGGGCGACGAGGTGGTGACGTCGCCCAGCAACTCGCTCAGGTCGCTTTGCAAGGCATGGGCAACCTGCAGCAGCACCAGGATGGAGGGGTTGCCGGTGCCATATTCCAGGTTGGCCAGGTGCCGCTCAGACACGTCGGCCGCCTGGGCTACGGCCTTGCGCGTCAGCCCGCGGCGCGAACGCAGGTTGCGCACGCGTTCGCCCAAGGCCATCAGGAAGGGGTGACGCACGCCTTCAGGCGTGGCGGGGGACGCGGTTCGGGACAGTTCTTCGATCGTCGCGTTCATGGGTTGGGATGCTTCGGTTGGAGGCGGGCGCAGGGGCAATTCACCTCTTGACATGCACTTTAATGCATGTACCATCATGCGCACAATAGTGCATTTCACCACGCACGCCGCTCGGACGCAAACCCGCTTGCGTCGCGTCAGGGACGATGCTTCCTGGAGGAATCACTGCGCCACCGACCGCGTTTTTCCGGAGACAAGCCCCATGACCACGCCCACCCCCACACCGGTTGCCCCACCGCCCGAGCGCTTCAACATCGCGGACTACCTGCTGCAGCAAAATGCCGGCCGTCCGGACAAGGCCGCCTTCATCGACGAGACCGGCCAGATTACCTACGGCCAGTTGGCCGAACGCGTGCGGCGCGCCGCCGCCGGGCTGAAGGCGCTGTACCTGCGCCGCGAGGAACGCGTGCTGCTGCTGATGCAGGACTCGATCGACTGGCCGGTCGCCTTCCTGGGCAGCCTGTACGGCGGCATGGTGCCGGTGGCGATCAACACGCTGCTGACGGCGGACGACTACGCCTACATGCTGGAACACTCGCGTGCGCAGGCGGTGTTCGTCTCTGGCGCGCAGCTGCCGGCCCTGAAAAGCGCCATGACACGCAGCGACCACGAGGTGCAAAAGGTCATCGTGTCGCGCCCGCTGGCGCCGCTGGAGCCGGGCGAGGTCGAATTCAACGCCTTCCTGGCCGCCCAAACGCCGCTGGACAAGCCCGCGCCCACCGGCCCGGACGACCCGGCTTTCTGGCTGTATTCCAGCGGCTCCACCGGCCGCCCCAAGGGCACGGTGCATTCGCACGGCAACCCCTACTGGACCTGCGAGCTGTACGCCAAGGCGGTGCTGCAGCTGACCGAAGACGACATCTGCTTTTCGGCCGCCAAGCTGTTCTTCGCCTACGGGCTGGGCAATGGCCTGACGTTCCCCATGAGCGTGGGCGCCACCACGGTGCTGATGGGCGAGCGCCCCACGCCCGAAGCCACCTTCGCCCGCTGGACCGGCGCGTCGCCTGGCCTGGACGGCCGCCGGCCTACGGTGTTTTTCGGCGCGCCCACGGGCTTTGCCGGCATGCTGGCCCACCCAGCCCTGCCTCGGCGTGAAGACGTGGCGATGCGCCTGGTGTCGTCGGCGGGCGAAGCGCTGCCGGCCGAGTTGGGCGAGCGCTTCAAGTCGCACTTTGGCGTGGACATCGTGGACGGCATCGGCTCAACCGAGATGCTGCACATCTTCATCTCTAACCGGCCGGAGCGCGTGCGCTACGGCAGCACCGGCTGGCCGGTACCGGGCTACGAGATCGAACTGCGCGGCGACGACGGCGGCCCCGTGCCCGACGGCGAGCCGGGCGACCTGTACATCGCCGGCCCCAGCGCCGCCATGATGTACTGGGGCAACCGCACCAAGACGCGCGACACCTTCCAGGGCGGCTGGACCAAGAGCGGCGACAAGTACGTGCGCAACGCCGACGGCAGCTACACCTACAGCGGCCGCAGCGACGACATGCTGAAAGTCAGCGGCATCTACGTCAGCCCGTTCGAGGTGGAAGCCACCTTGGTGCAGCACCCCGCCGTGCTGGAAGCCGCCGTGGTCGGCAAGGAAGACGCCAACGGCCTGACCAAGACCTGCGCCTACGTCGTCTGCAAGCCGGGCGCCAGCGTCAGCGAGGACGCGCTGAAAGCCTTCGTCAAGGACCGCCTGGCGCCCTACAAGTACCCGCGCAGCATCGCGTTCGTGGACGAGTTGCCGAAGACGGCGACGGGCAAGATCCAGCGCTTCAAGCTGCGCCAGCAGGCGGTGGATTGATCGGCTGGGGCCGCGCGGGTGCCCCGCGCGGTCATGTCCCTGGCGCCAACGCATAGGGCGGGCGAAATTCAAGTCTTTTCGGCCCCCAGCCCTACAACCACCTGCGCAGGCAGCTCCGAATTGCATAGTAAAAAAGCCCGCCACCGATCGGGTGACGGGCTTTTCGCCATTTTCAAGCATTTTCGGCCTCTGGCCCAAGAGCCACCTGCGCGACCAGCTACTCATTCAATAGCACATCGGCAGCTGATGAAGCGCGGCTTCAGGTGTCCTTGGAGATCGTGATGCTCGGGAATTTGCTGGAGAAGTCTTTGGTCTTGTGCGCGATCTCGATCGCCACCTGGCGCGCCACCGACTTGTAGATCTGCGCGGCTTCGCCGTCCGGGTCGGCGATCACCGTCGGGCGGCCCGAATCGGCCTGCTCGCGGATGCTGCGCGACAGCGGCAGCGCGCCCAGGTAGTCGATGCCTTTTTCGGCCGCGTACTTCTTGCCGCCGTCAGCGCCGAAGATGTGGTCGACGTGGCCGCAGTTCGTGCACACGTGCACCGCCATGTTTTCGACCAGGCCGAGGATGGGCACGCCCACCTTCTCGAACATGGCCACGCCCTTGCGCGCGTCGGCCAGGGCGATGTCCTGCGGCGTGGTGACGATGACGGCGCCGGTCATCGGCACGCGCTGGCTCAAGCTCAGCTGGATGTCACCGGTGCCGGGCGGCATGTCGACGATCAGGTAGTCCAGCGCCTTCCAGTGGGTCTGGCGCAGCAGCTGGTCCAGCGCCTGCGTGGCCATGGGGCCGCGCCAGATCATGGCCTCGTCAGGGTCGACCAGAAAGCCGATCGACATGATCTGCACGCCGTAGTTTTCCAGCGGCTCCATGCTCTGGCCGTCCACGCTTTCGGGGCGACCGGTCACGCCCATCATCAGCGGCACGCTGGGGCCGTAGATGTCGGCGTCCAGAATGCCGACCTGCGCGCCTTCGGCCGCCAGGGCCAGCGCCAGATTGACGGCGGTGGTGCTCTTGCCGACTCCGCCCTTGCCCGAGGCCACGGCCACGATGTTCTTGACCTGCGGCAGCAGCTGCACGCCGCGCTGCACGGCATGGGCCACGATCTGCGTGGTGACGTTGACCGACACGTTGGTCACACCCGGCACACCGCGCGCGGCCGCCACCAGCGCCTGGCGCAGCGCCGGCACCTGGCTCTTGGCGGGGTAGCCCAGCTCGACGTCGAAGGCGACGTCGCCGCCGTTCACCTGCAGGTGCTTCAATTGCTTGGTCGACACGAAATCCTTACCGGTGTTCGGGTCGGTCACGGTTTGCAGCGCCGCCAGCAGCGCGCCTTGGTCCACGGACATGGGATTCTTTTCAGTTCTGCTTGAGGAAGAGGCCAAGTCTATCGAACCGCCATATCCCCCTCGTAAGATAGGCAGATGACCCCGCCGCCCGCCCGCCCGCTGGTCGACGCCGCCACGCCGCGCACCGGCCTGGTGCTGACCGGCGGTGGCGCCCGCGCGGCCTACCAGGTGGGCGTGCTGCGCGCCGTGCGGGCGATCCGGCGCGACGCGGGCCTGGCGGGCACGGCCAACCCCTTCCCCATCGTCTGCGGCACCTCGGCCGGCGCCATCAACGCCGCGGCGCTGGCCGCCGGCAGCGACCATTTCGACGCGGCGGTGCGGCGCCTGACCCGCGTGTGGTCGCACATCCACGCCCACCAGGTCTACCGCGCCGATGCGTGGGACGCGCTGCGCGCCGGCACGCGTTGGGTGTCGCTGCTGTCGTTGGGCTGGGCGGTGGCGCAGCTGCGCCACGTGCACCCACGTTCGTTGCTGGACAACGCGCCCCTGGGCGCGCTGTTGCGCGCGCACGTGCCGCTGCAGCGCATCCCGGAGCTGCTGGCCGCCGGCCATCTGCACGCGCTGTCGATCGCCACGTCCAGCTACGCCAGCGGCGAGCACGTCACCTTCTACCAATCGGCGCTGCCGGTGCCGCCCTGGGAGCGCGCCCAGCGCGGCGCGGTGCCGGCGCGCATCGGGGTGGCGCACCTGCTGGCCTCGTCGGCGATCCCCTTCATCTTCCCGGCCGGCGCGGTCGCTGTGAACGGCGTGCCCAGCTGGTACGGCGACGGCACCATGCGCCAGGTGGCGCCGATCTCGCCCGCCATCCACCTGGGCGCCGACCGTGTGCTGGTCATCGGCGCCGGCCGCGCCAACGAGCCGCGCGCCGAGCCCCCAGCCCAGGCGCCCGCCTACCCCACGCTGGCGCAGGTCGCGGGGCACGCGCTGTCCAGCATCTTCCTGGACACGCTGGCCGCCGACATCGAACGCACCCAGCGCATCAACCACACGCTGTCGCTGATTCCACCCGCCGCCCGCGCTGACAGCCCGCTGCGGCCGGTCGAACTGCTGGTGATCTCCCCGTCCCAGCGCCTGGACGACCTGGCCCTGCGCCACGTGCACGAATTGCCCGGCACCGTGCGCGCGTTGCTGGGCATCCTGGGCGTGCGGCCGAACGACCACGCCAGCGGCGCACTGGCCAGCTACCTGTTGTTCGAGCCCGGCTACACCCGCGCGCTGATGCAGCTGGGCTGGCGCGACACACTCAGCCAGCGCGAGGAGGTGGAGCGCTTTTTTGGCTGGCCGTCCGGCCCCGCACGCTGCGCGCCTCGGGCCTGAAGCGCGGCGCAATCACCCCGCGTCCGTAGAATCGCCGTTTTGCCTGTTCGCGCCGCGGCGCGCCCTGTCATGTCCCCACGCCAACTGTTCATCACCACCGCGCTGCCGTACGCCAACGGCACCTTCCACGTCGGCCACATCATGGAATACATCCAAGCCGACATCTGGGTGCGCTTTCAGCGCATGCAGGGGCACGCGGTCAACTTCGTGGGGGCGGACGACGCGCACGGCGCGCCGATCATGATTGCAGCCGAAAAGGCCGGCAAGACGCCTGAGCAGTTCGTGGCCGACATTGCCGCCGGCCGCCAGCAGTACCTGGACGGCTTCATGATCAGCCACGACAACTGGTACAGCACGCACAGCCCCGAGAACACCGCGCTGGCGCAGGCGATCTACAAGGATCTGAAGGCCAATGGCCTGATCGAAACGCGCACCATCGAGCAGTTCTTCGACCCGGAAAAGGGCATGTTCCTGCCCGACCGCTTCATCAAGGGCGAATGCCCCAACTGCCACGCCAAGGACCAGTACGGCGACAACTGCGAAGTGTGCAGCGCCGTGTACGCGCCCACCGAGCTGATCAACCCCTACTCCGCCCTGTCCGGCGCCAAGCCCGAGCTGCGCACCAGCGAGCACTTTTTCTTCAAGCTGAGCGACCCGCGCTGCATCGAGTTTTTGAACACCTGGACGCGCAGCAACGACGCCGTGCAACCCGAGGTGCTCAACAAGATCAGCGAATGGATCGCGCCCGGTGAAGACGGCAAGCCCAAGATGGGCGATTGGGACATCAGCCGCGACGCGCCCTACTTCGGCATCGAGATCCCGGACCAGCCGGGCAAGTACTTTTACGTCTGGCTGGATGCACCCGTGGGCTACCTGGCCAGCCTGAAGAACCTGTTCGACAAAGGCGGCGGCAAAACGGCCAGCGGCCAGCCGATGCGCTACGAGCAATTCATCGCCGACCCGTTGACCGAGCAGTACCACTTCATCGGCAAGGACATCATCACCTTCCACACGCTGTTCTGGCCGGCCATGCTGCATTTCAGCGGCCGCAAGGTGCCCAACAAGGTGTTCGTGCACGGCTTCTTGACCGTGAACAACGGCGAGAAGATGAGCAAGAGCCGCGGCACCGGCCTGGACCCGCTGAAGTACCTGCAGCTGGGCATGAACCCGGAATGGCTGCGCTACTACCTGGCGGCCAAGCTGTCGGGCCGCAACGAGGACATCGACTTCAACGCCGACGACTTCATGGCGCGCGTCAACGCCGATCTGATCGGCAAGTTCGTCAATATCGCCTCACGCGCGGCCGGCTTCATCAGCAAGCGCTTCGACGGCCGCCTGTCCGTCATCGCACCGGACGGGCTGGAAATGGTCAACAAGCTGCGCGCCGCCCGCCCCGCCATTGAAGCGCTGTACGAGCAGCGCGAATACGGCAAGGTGGTGCGCGAAGTGATGGCCCTGGCCGACCAGGTCAACGCCTATGTCGATTTGCACAAGCCCTGGGAGCTGGCCAAGGCGCCGGGCCAGGACGAGCGCCTGCACGACGTGTGCACCGCCTGCATCGAGGCCTTCCGCATCCTGGCGATCTACCTCAAGCCGATCCTGCCCAAAGTCGCCGCCGACGTGGCGCTGTTCCTGATGGTGCCGCCCGAAACCTTTGCCGACGTCGACTCGCCGCTGGGCGCTGGCTCACAGATCGGCGAGTACAGCCACCTGATGCAACGCGTGGACGTCAAACAGCTTGAAGCGCTTTTTGAGGCGCCAGCCCAGGTCCAATCTGCGCAGGGAGCTATCGAAAAAGAAGCAAATGCCGAAGCCTTCGCCCCCGGTGGCGAGGCGCTGGGCGACACCATCACCATCGACGACTTCGCCAAGATCGACCTGCGCATCGCCAAGATCGAGCGCTGCGAAGCCGTCGAAGGCTCGACCAAGCTGCTGCGCCTGACGCTGGACGCGGGCGAGAAGAACGCCGACGGCAGCCCCAAGCTGCGCAACGTCTTCAGCGGTATTGCCAGCGCCTACCGGCCCGAGCAGCTGCAGGGCAAGCTCACGGTGATGGTCGCCAACCTGGCCCCGCGCAAGATGAAGTTCGGCGTATCCGAAGGCATGGTCCTGGCCGCCAGCCACGGTGACGAGAAAGCGAACCCGGGCATCTTTGTGCTGGAGCCCACTGCAGGCGCTCAGCCGGGGATGCGGGTGCGCTGATCTGAGGAGAACGTCTGGAGCACGGCGCCCTGCGGCGCTCGCTGCTTGACCGCGCGGCGACCCGTGCAGGGGCGTGGCGGTCGCAGCCCCAACTCCTCACGCCACCTTGCCGCGATCAGTAGCACGCGGCAAAACGGGCATCGCGCCAGTCCCGCAGCTCAGTCACGGCAAGGCGTAGGCGTGCGGCGGATCAACGCTCGCTGAACGCGCGGGCGAACGTCGCCATCAAATTCGGCGTGTCGGCCGGAACAGCTTTCAGCGTCGCAGCGTCAACGGGTGCAGACCGAACCACGGCGATGGCGGCATCCGTGACGTCGGTGAACTGCACGTTGGCGCGGCGGAGCGTGTCGCCGCCCGAGGTTTCCGTGGAACTGGCGCACACACGCCAGCCCGGGGGCACGCTCAACACCACTGCAGCGTCTGACGGCCTCATAGGCGCGCGCAGCAGTGCGGTGACCAGTTGCGGTTCATTCTGCATTGGCGCGCCATTGTGCCAAAGCGTCCCGCCCCAGTCGTCGTTAGCCATCGTCTCGTTGTTTTCCAGCGAGCGTACGACCAGTCTGGGGTTGGAGTCCGCGCTGGTGGCCTCAGATAGGACCACCAACGCCTTCAGGCCATGCCAAGTATTCCCAGTGGTGCCCACGATGGTGCAGGCCACCGCAGGGGTGTTTTGTGATTGCAGAGCCTGGGTGCTGATGTTCAGCAATTGAGCGTTGGCCTGCGACGCCCCCAAGCAAGCCAGTAGCGCCATAGCGCAGTGAAAGCGCGAAATCTTCATAAACCCTCCCAACTTTGTACGAACCCGGCACGCTTGCACCGGGGCAACCGGAGCCTGTTCTGCGACGCCGATTCGCTGCCATGCTAGCAACGAAATGCCACAAAATTGGCGAAATGCTGCGTAACGACTCGTATCTCGCCAGCATCCCATATCCACCTGAAACCCTTTTACTTAGCCGCTCAGTTCGCCCCCTTGCTTGCGACCCGCCGCCTGCGCGGCGAGGTTGCGCAGAGCATCTCCTCAAGCCCGTCGTTCCGTCAACACTGCTCGGTCGTAGAAGCTGCCGTCTGCCGTCGGGTAGAAACGCCGCCTGGTCGGCGCGCCGCTGGACGACGATCTGTCCGGTCTGGGGCGTCGGCAGCCCCGCTATCCACTTGAGCACAGACCTGTCGCTGCCGGCGCGACCAAAAATCGGACCGGAGACGCCGGACTCGCGCACGGTCATGCAAGTGTTCGTGTAGCAGCTAGCGTCCGTAGACAGAGCGCCGGGGGGTGGATCTTCAACCCGTGGTCACGGATTTGCACCTGCCCTCGGGCGGCTCCGCGCTGCCCCCAGGCGCGATTGTGGTGCACATGGCGCGGCGGACCTTACCGCTGCGCGGGGCGCCATCTCGGGCGCTGGAACGATGTTCATCACGCGCCCATACACCGCCAACCCGCCCAGGTAAGCCAGCACCACCGCGATCTCAGAGAAAGCCAGCGTCACGCCCCAGTTGCCGGTCAGGTGGTGGGTGATCAGCACGACCACGACCGCCACAGCAAACCCCGCGCCCCACCCGGCCCAGGTGGCCGCATCGGCGTTCGATTGCAGCGCCACCCGGCAGCGTGGGCAGTGAAAGCGCCGGTGCACGTCGCGCCCCCACAGCCGCGCGGCGCAGGCGGGGCAGCGCGGCGCGCGCCAGACGGCGCCCATCAACCGCCGCCGCGCATGTCCGGGCCGTCGGGGTCAGGGCCGATTTCGGTGCGGATGACGCGGAAATCGGGCGAGAAGACGACGTTGAACGCCTTTTTTTCACTGGGCGGCTCCAGGAACTTCCAGGTCCAGACGGTTTCGTTCTGCAGCTTGTAGGGCACCTGCTTGGCCGGTTTGCCCAGCATGCGGCGCACGTCTTCCACACCCATGCCGGCCTGCACGCGGCGGAAGTTGTCGGGCGTCAGCACCTGGCGCAGCGCGCTCATCTTGCCGTCCGGGCCGATGGTGATCATGTAGTTGCGCATGCCTTCGGGCTGACGGTTGTACTCGAAGGTCTTGGCGCCGCCGGCTTCCGGCCACACGCGTTCGGGTTGGCCGAAGCGCTGGACCACGTCGGCTTCGGTCGACACGCCCTCTTCCAGTTCCTTGATGGCCTGCGGGTCGCAGGCGGCCAGGCCGAGCGCGGCGCCGAGCAGGCCACACAGGCTGAGCGCGCGAAGGCGCCGAGTAAGAAAGTTCATACGAGGTATGCCCCGGTAAAATGGCTACAACCGTCTTGTAACGTGCCACGCCCGCGTGGCGCCGTCAGACCCGACCGACATTTCAGGCCAAGTTTATGTCCATCGCCAATATCTTCCGCCGCCCGCACTACACCTCTGAAGTCACGCAGTTCATCGAACAGCTCAAGCAGGCCAAGCCCGAGTTGGACCAACAGCAGCGCCAGGGCCGCGCCCTGCTGTGGGACAAGCAGATCGACCGCGACCTGCAGGAAGAATTCAGCGAAGCGCGCGTGCCGCAGAAACCCTACGTGTACCAGACAGCGCCCACGCTCTGATACCCGTTTTTGTATGAAATCGACCGCTGGCCCTACAGCCATCAGCGCGACCAGCTTCTGATTTCATAGCAATTTAACCGTGTCGCCACCCGATACCGATTCCCTGTTGGCCGCCCCGGCCGACCAGGCGCCGCAGCCCGAGGTGGTGGACCACGTCGCCGTCGCGCGCCTGTACGGCGAGCCGCTGTTTGCGCTGCCGCAGGATTTGTACATCCCGCCCGACGCGCTGGAGATCTTCCTGGAGGCCTTCGAGGGGCCGCTGGACCTGCTGCTGTACCTGATCCGCAAGCAGAACTTCAACATCCTCGACATCCCCATGGCCGCCGTGACCCGGCAGTATTTGAGCTATGTGGACGAAATTCGCAGCAGAAACCTGGAGTTGGCAGCCGAATACCTGCTGATGGCGGCCATGCTGATCGAAATCAAGTCGCGCATGCTGCTGCCGCCCAAGAAGACGGCCGAAGGCGAAGAACCCGAAGACCCGCGCGCCGAACTGGTGCGCCGCCTGCTGGAATACGAGCAGATGAAGCTGGCTGCGCGCCAGCTGGCCGACGTGCCGCAGTTTGGCCGCGACTTTTTGAAGGCGCAGATCTACGTCGAACAATCGCTGCAGCCGCGCTTTCCCGACGTGGAACTGGCCGACATCCAGCAAGCCTGGGCCGACATCCTGAAACGTGCCAAGCTGGTGCAGCACCACAAGATCAGCCGCGAAGAGCTGAGCGTGCGCGAACACATGTCGATCGTGCTGAAAAAGCTGCAAGGCCGCCGCTTCGCCCCGTTTGAAGAGCTGTTTGACCCGGCCAAGGGCGCGCCCGTACTGGTGGTGACGCTGATCGCCCTGCTGGAGCTGGCCAAGGAAACCCTGGTCGAGATCGTGCAGGCCGAGGCCTTCGCGCCGATTTACGTGCGGCTGGCGTTCACGCCGAACTGAGGCGAGCCTGCCAGCGTTGCGCAGCAGCGCGGCGCCTCAATCCTTCAACGTTATCAAGCGCTTGCCGCCCGGCGCCAGCAGGCGGACCTGGGCGCCGAAGCGCGCGTTCTGCACCTCGTGCTGGAACACGTCTGGCGACACCATCACGGCGCGCACCCCGCGCCCGCCCTGGCGAAACAGGAACAGCTGGGTGGACGAGAGGTAGTACTTGTCCTTCAACAGCCGCGTCCCCGCGGCGTCGTTGATGCGGCCGGCGGGCGTGGTTTCGGGGAACACCAGCAATTCGTCAAACGGCACATCGACCAACTTCGCCACGGGGCGCGAGCCGCCGTTTTTCCACAGTTCCACAATGGCCTCGTCCAGCGCTTTGTCGCTGGAAAGTCGCAGAGTCGGCCTGGCGGGTTGTCCGCGCGCGCCGGTCACCAGGCCCAGCATCAGCAACAAGTTGATCTGGCGCCGATCCATCCTTGTCTTATGCACCATGACGCGTCCTCCACGCGGTGGTCGAGCCACCCTGGTAGGAGGTTACCTCAGCCATCGGCTTGCCAACCCTGCGGACGATTTCACGCCGCGCCCGCCGTCGGCACGCGCCGCGCCTCAGTCCAACGCACCCGCCAACGCCGTGGCGCGTTCTGCTGCTGGCCCAGCGCGCCTGGCTTGGGCGCCTCGTGCGCGGGCACACGGTCTTGATCGGTTCGACCATCCTCGCCCCAGTCTGTCGTTCTAGCCGTCAATGCAGAGCGCCTGGTTAGACGGCGCGCTTGGGGAAAGTGCGCAGCCTGCGCGTGCGCACAACAAGCACCGGCGCACGCCTGCCAAGTCGGTCACCCACTTGAAATTTGTCGCACAATCGGGCTGCAGCCCTAGATGAATCTGCGCGGGCAGCTATCAATTTAGGTAAAAGCCCGCTCCCACCTTTCCCCATGTCCCGCGTGCGCACCCTCTGGCAACGCCTTGGCCCCGTGTCGGCCCACCCGACTTGGCGCGACCTGCTGCGCCCGGGGCTTGGCGCGGCGATCGGGTTGGCGGTCGCCGGGTTGCTGGTGGCGGCGGTGGACCACCTCTATCCGCACGCACTGTTCCTGTTCGCGCCGCTGGGCGCGACGGCGGTGCTGGTGTTCGCCGTGCCCAACAGCCCGTTGGCGCAGCCGTGGAACTGCGTGGTGGGCAACACGGTGTCGGCGATCTACACGCTGGGGCTGCTGCACGCCGTGCCCGATTGGCCCCAGGCGGCCTTGGCCGCGCTGGCGGTCGGTGGCGCCATCGCGCTGATGCTGGCCTGCCGCGCGCTGCACCCGCCGGGCGGCGCGGTGGCGCTGCTGACGGTGTTGGCGTCGGCGCAGCTGCTGCCGCTGGGCTGGCATTTGCTGATCCCGATGGCGGTGCTGTCGGCGGTGCTGGTGGCCACCGGCGTGGCTTACCACGCGGCCTGGGGCCGCGCCTACCTGCACGCCGCGCACCCGCCCAGCCCAGCGCAGGCGCCGCCCTCAGCCGGCGCGCTGGCGCTGTCCAACGCGGATCTTGAACAGCTGCTGGAACGCTTCGATCAAACCTACAACATGGGCCCGGAAGACCTGGGCGCGCTGCTGGCCGCGGCCGAAGAACAGGCCATCAAGCGCCGCCTGGCCGCCGTCACCTGCGGCGAAGTCATGTCGCCGCAGTTGCTGACGGTGCGACCGGACACGCCGCTGGAACAGGTGGCGGACGTCTTTCACGAACACCTGGTCAAAAGCCTGCCCGTCGTCGGCCCGCGCGGCGAGCTGATCGGCCGCGTGCTGCGCGCCGACCTGTTCGACTGGCTGTGGGAAGGCCACCGCGCGCAGCGCCGCCAGTCCCTGTGGCGCCGCGTGCGCCCGGCCAAGCTGCCGGCCCAGCCCGTCGCTGCCAGCCTGATGCGCGAACCCGAGATGCGCGTGCAGGAAGCCACGCCCATGGGCGATTTGTTGCACGAGCTGGCGCAGCACAGCGTGCAGTTCATTGCCGTGCTGCGCGGCGACGTGCTGGTCGGGGTGATCACGCGCAGCGACGTGATCAGGACTTTGCTGGCGTTGAAGTAAGGCGCGAGAGGACGCTGTGGCGGGGTCGCCCCATGGGTGCTCTTGCTATCTTTTGAGAAGCTGCCCGCGCTGATTTCTCTAGGTCCAGCGGCCCATTTCGCTTCAAATCCCGACCGGCACAGGCTCGGCATCGCCTGCGTGCGCCACGTCCACCGCCGTCACCGCCTAGACTCGGCCGCAACGCGCACCCCAACGCTGCGACCACCGGAGACACGATGAGCACCGCAAGCACCCCCACCAACCCCGGCTCCCCCTACGGCACCCTGCCGCCCGCCTCGCCCTTGCCGCAGCGCAAGCCGGTCAGCCTGCCGCGGCTGACGCAGCTGCGGGCCGAGGGCGAGAAGATCACGATGCTGACGGCCTACGACGCGACCTTTGCCGCCGTGGCCGATGCGGCGGGCGTGGAATGCCTGCTGGTCGGCGATTCGCTGGGCATGGTGTGCCAGGGGCTGCCGTCCACCGTTGGCGTGGCGCTGGAGACCATGCGCTACCACACCGAAAGCGTGGCGCGCGGGCTGCACCGCGTGCAGGGCACGGCCTGGTTGATCGCCGATCTGCCCTTTGGCAGTTACCACGAATCGCCCGAGCAGGCGCTGCGCTCGGCCACCGTGCTGATGCAGGCCGGCGCGCACATGGTCAAGCTGGAAGGCGGTGGCTGGACGGCGCCGACGGTGCGCTTTCTGGTCGAACGCGGCATCCCCGTGTGCGCGCACCTGGGCCTGACGCCGCAGACCGTGCACGCGCTGGGCGGCTACCGCGTGCAGGGGCGCGGTGATGCCGCCGCCGACACGCTGCGCCGCCACGCGCTGGAACTGCAGGACGCGGGCGCCGCCATACTGGTGCTGGAGATGGTGCCCGCCGCGCTGTCGGCCCAGCTGACGAACGAGCTGGCGCACTGCGCCACCATTGGCATCGGTGCCGGCAAGGGCACGGCCGGCCAGGTGCTGGTGATGCACGACATGCTGGGCGTCAACCTGGGCAAGAACCCGAAGTTCGTGCGCAACTTCATGCAAGACGCGGGCAGCGTGCGCGGCGCGATCGAGGCCTATGTGCGCGCCGTGAAGGACGGCAGCTTCCCGGACGACGCGCTGCACGCGTGGTGAGGCGCGGCCGCCTGGCGCGGCCGTAGAACGCGCCGCCCAGCGCACACAAAAAAGGCCGCATGCCGCGGCCTTTCCTATGCTTTTAATAGCTGCTTGCGCAGGTGGCTGTAGGGCAAAAAGGCGATTTGACTTAAAAACCACCCCCAACCGCCCGCCAAGCGCCCAGGCCGTCAGAACGACCCAAACATCGTCCCCAGCGCAATCACCACCGACAGCGCGATCAGCGGCACGACGATGGTCATGGCGGCGATGTTGCCGTAGGACTCGCGGTGCGTCAGCTTGCAGATCGACAGCAGGGTGATGATGGCGCCGCAGTGCGGCAGCGAATCGAACACGCCGGCCGACATGACGGCCACGCGGTGCAGCAGGTCGGGGCTGATGCCCGCTTCATTGGCCATGCGCAGGTAATCCGCGCCCAGCGTCTGCAGCGCGATCGACAAGCCGCCCGAGGACGATCCGGTGATGCCGGCCAGCACGTTCATGGCCACGGCTTCGCTGATCAGCGGGTTGCTGGACACGTTCAGCACCGCGTCGCGGATGATGGCAAAGCCGGCCAGGCTGGCGATGACGGCGCCGTAACCGACTTCCGACGCGGTGTTGAAGATCGGCAGCATCGAGCCCAGCACGCCCTTGTTGATGGTCTGCTGCAGGTTGGCCCAGCGGCCGATGCTGATCAGCAACAGCACGATGCACGAGATGACCAGCGCGATGATCAGCGACCACATGCCGGTCTGCTTGGTGGCGTCCATGGTCGGGAAGCGCGTCTTCAGAAAGCCCCAGTCCATGCCCGGGAACACGCCGTAGGTGAACAGCGCGTTGATGCCGATCACCAGCACCAGCGGCAGCAGCGCCAGCAGCAGCGGCATGGTGCGGGCGGCGTCGCCGCTCATGTCGGCCTCGCCCACCTGGCCGCGCGGGCCGGTGTCGCTGTCGTCGTGGTTGCCATAGCCTTCACCGCGCACGCGCGCCGCCTTCTCGCGCGAACGCAGCCACAGAATGCCCAGCGTGAACATGATCGCCCCGCCGATCAGGCCCAGGCCGGGCGCAGCGAATGTGTTGGTGCCGAAGTACGGGATCGGGATGGCGTTCTGGATCGCCGGCGTGCCGGGCAGCGCCGTCATGGTGAAGGTGAAGGAGCCCAGCGCAATCGCCGGCGCGACCAAGCGCTTGGGGATGTCGGCGTCGCGGAACAGCGAGCGCGCAATCGGGTAGATGGCGAAGGCGACGACGAACAGCGACACGCCCCCGTACGTCAGGATGCCGCAGGCCAGCACCACCGTCAGGATGGCGTGCTTGCTGCCCAGGGTGCGTTCGATCCACTGCGCGATCGCCGTGGCGGCGCCCGAATCGGCCATCAGCTGGCCGAACAGCGCGCCCAGCAGGAAGATCGGGAAGAAGGCCAACATGTAGTTGCCCAGCGCGCGCATGAAGGTGTCGGTGTAGATCGGCAGCATCTGCGTCACGTCGCCCGAGAGAATGACGGCCAGCGCGGCCATGATGGGCGCCAGCAGCAGCACCGTGTAGCCGCGGTACGCCAGGTACATCAACAGCGCGAGGGAAAGGACAATGGCGAGGGTACTCAAACGACCTCCGAAAGTACTGAAAAAGATGACAAGATGGGCGGCTGACGCCGCCACCGGGGGCCGATGGCCCCCCAAGCCCGCCAGCGGCCGTGGCGGCCGCGATATGCAAGGGACCGGGCTAGTTTAGTGAGCCCCCACTTGCAAAGATTTAAGCATCATCAAGCCTTAGGCTGACAACGGAGTGACATCCCGCGATGCAACTGGTCCATACCCTCGCCGAACTGCGCCACGCCCTGCGCCACACCCAACGCCCGGCCTTTGTCGCCACCATGGGCAACCTGCACGCCGGGCACCTGGCGCTGCTGGCCGCGGCCAAGCCGCTGGGCGACGTGACGGTGGCCAGCATCTTCGTCAACCGGCTGCAGTTCTTGCCGCACGAGGACTTCGACAGCTACCCGCGCACCCTGGACGACGACCGCGCCCAACTGGAAGCCGCTGGCTGCGACGTGCTGTTCGCCCCGCGCGAGCGCGACCTGTACCCCGAGCCGCAGACCTTCAAGGTCGTGCCCGACCCGGCCCTGGCCGACCTGCTGGAAGGCGAATTTCGCCCCGGCTTTTTCACCGGCGTCTGCACGGTGGTGATGAAGCTGTTTCAGGCCGTGTTCGCCGGCAAGGCCGAGGGCGTGGCCATGTTCGGCAAGAAGGACTACCAGCAGCTGATGGTGGTGCAGCGCATGGTGCGCCAGTTCGCCCTGCCGATCGACGTGGTCGGCATCGACACGCTGCGCGCCGACGACGGCCTGGCGCTGTCGTCGCGCAACGGTTATCTGAACGCCGCCGAGCGCGCCCAGGCGCTGCAGCTGGCGCAGGCCTTGCGCCGCCTAGCGGACGACGCGCTGGCCGCCGGCAGCGCCTTGTCCGAGCGCCTGCCCGCGCTGGAAGCCGCCGCCGTGCAGGCGCTGGCCGCGCACGGCTGGCAGGCGGACTACCTCACCCTGCGCCGCCGCGCCGACCTGCTGGCGCCGCAAGCGGGCGACGGCGCCGGGTCGCTGGTCGCCCTGGGCGCGGCACGGCTGGGCACGACGCGGCTGATCGACAACCTGGAGGTCTGAGCGGGCGCGGTGTGTGCGGCGTTTGCCCCTCCGTGCGCACGACCAGTGGCGGCCGTCGGGGCGCTGCCGAATGGCTCATCCACTCCGTTTTTGATAGCTGACCGCGCAGATTCTTCTAGGGCCAGGGCTTCAAAAGGCCGCAAAACCTTGCCCGGACACTGCGCCCTGTATGGGCCGTCCCGCCTGTGGCGCCCACCCGACACGGGCGCGACAAAAGTCCGGCTTCGGGCCACCGACACGGCGCGTGTCACGCCGCAGGATCACAATGCGCGCCGTTTCATCCACGTGCCTTGAAAGGACACACCATGGGTTTGCTTGATTCGGTTCTCGGTTCGGTGCTGGCAGGTCAGAACAACACGCAGGGCGGCGGCCTGGGTGGCCTGGGCAATGTGCTGGGCAGCGTGCTCGGCGGTGGTCAGCAGCAGCAGCCCGGTCAGGGCGGCGGCATCAACATGGGCCTGGTCGCCGCGCTGGCGCCGGTGCTGATGGGCATGCTGGCCAACAACAGCCAGCACGGCGGCCTGGGCGGCCTGCTGGACCAGTTCACCCGCGCCGGCGCGGGCGACGCGGCGCAGTCCTGGGTCGGCGCGGGTGCCAACCAGCCCGTCAGCCCCGACGTGGTGACGCAGGCCCTGGGCCCCAACGTGATCGGCGACATCGCCGCCAAGCTGGGCGTGGGCCACGGCGAAGCGGCCGGTGGCATCGCCCAGGTGCTGCCCGAGCTGATCGACAAGCTGACGCCGCACGGCCAGGCCCCGCAAGCCGGCCTGGGCAGCGAAGGCGACATCATGGGCGCGCTGACGCGCATGCTGGGGCGCTGAACGGCGCACCGGGTGGGCGGCGCTGAGCCGCTCTCAAAAAAAGAGCTGCCTGCGCAGGATGGGCCTGCGCAGGCAGCTCTTTTTGCTTTCCGCTTCGGGCCGTCGTCAGTTGGTGGCGAAGCAGTACATGCGCCCATCGCCGCCGGTGGATTTGAGCGCCGCCATGTCGCAGGCCTTGCTGGGGTGCGAGTGGTTCCACGACTTCATCGGCGCCGATTCGTTCAGGCCGATGCGGTCGTGGTGGCCGACGATGGCCGAGCCGGTGGTCCCGCTGGTCCAGTTGCCGCAGGTGGCGTCGGTCGATCCTGGCACGGTGCGGCCTTCGGCGGTGGAGCCGGTCAGGATGTCGTGCATGTTCACCGCATCGCCGCGGCCGGCGACGACCTCGCCTTTTTCGGTCAGCGCGGTTTTCTTGTTCAGGTTGTTGCCGGCGCTGTGCAGGTTGTCGACGCTGGTGGCGATGGCCTCGCCCTTGGCGTTCAGCCATGGGCCCTTGCCGATGCGGTCGCGCGCGTTCACCGCCTGCGCGCCTTGGGTGCTGAGGTAGGCGCGCCAGGTCTTGCCGCCCGCGCCCGCGTTGCTGGCTAGCTTCTGGCAGTACGCGTCGGCCCCGGCCAGCCCGCCCAGGTTGCCGCCCTGGCCCGGGTTGCTGCTGGTGACGAAGAAGGTCATCGGGTTGCCGGCGCCGCCGCCGGACGAGGACGACGCGCAGCCGGCCAGCACGGTGGCTGCGGCGCAGGTGGTGAGGGCAAGCAGTCGCAGAGGGCGCATGGGGTGTCTCCTGTGGTGTTGTCGAACCGGCGGCGCCCACTGCAGAAGGCGCGCCGCCAGCCCGCAGGCAGTATGGGCCCCGCCCCGGCGGGCCGTCAATCCGCACCCGCCCGGGCAGGGCGATTCGGCCCGGGTGTGATCGTCTGGCGACCCATGGCGGGCATGAACGGCGGCAGCGCGGGACTGCGCGCTTCACCTCGCAGAGATGCGTGCTGTGCGTGTCTGAAGCCCGCGGTCGCCGCACGCGGGCGGCGCTTCAGAGCAATTCGCCCTTCGGGTCGCGCCCCATCAGCGCGGCAACGGCTTCAACGGGTTTGAGCTCACCCGCCAGCAGGCCGACCACGCATTCGGTGATCGGCATGTCGATGCCCAGGTGCTGCGCGCGCTGCCACACGGTTTGCGCGGTGTACACGCCTTCGGCGACGTGGCCGAGGGACTGCACGGCCTGCTCCAGCGACAAGCCGTCGGCCAGCAGCAAGCCGACCTTGCGGTTGCGGCTCAAGTCGCCGGTCGCCGTCAGCACCAAATCGCCCAGGCCGGACAGGCCGGTGAACGTCTCGGGCCGCGCGCCCAGGACCACGCCCAGGCGGGCGGTTTCGGCCAGGCCGCGGGTAATCAGCGCGGCGCGGGCGTTCAGCCCCAGGTTCAGCCCATCGGCCAGGCCGGTGGCGATGGCCAGCACGTTCTTGACGGCGCCGCCGACTTCCACGCCGACCAGATCGTCGTTGCCGTACACGCGCAGCGTGGGGCCGTGCAGCGCCTCGACCATGGCGTGGCGCACGTCGGCGTCGCGGCTGGCGGCGACCAGGGCCGTGGGTTGGCCGCGCGCCACTTCCTGCGCGAAGCTGGGGCCGCTCAGAGCGCCGGAGCGCAAATGCGGCGCAGCCTGGCGCTGCACTTCGTGCGGCATGAGGCCAAAAGCGTGCGCGGCGCCGGTGTCGCGCACGGCTTCAAAGCCTTTGCACAGCCAGGCGACGGGCACTTCGCTGCCGCGCAGCCATTCGAGGGTGGATCGCAGGCCGGCGACCGGCGTGGCGACGATGACCAGATCGGCCTGCGGCACGGCGTCCAGCAAACCCTGGTCGGGCGCGCCGCCGCGCAGCTGCAATTCACGCGGCAACGGGATGCCGGCCAGGTAGCGCGCGTTTTCGCGGCCCGTAGCCATGGCTTCGGCCTGGGCGGCGTCGCGCGCCCACAGCACGACCTGGTGGCCGGCTGGGTTGCGCGCGGCGCTGACGGCCACGGCCGTGCCCCATGCACCGGCGCCGATGACTATGATTTTCATAGCTGCTCGCGCAGATCAGCGTAGGGCCAGAGGCCGATTGGGCTTAAATTTACTGCGCCAGCTGAGCCGCGCCGCCTTCTTGCGCCGCGGCTTCCTGCTGCTGCTGGTACATGGCCTGGAAGTTGATCTCGGCCAGGTGCACGGGCGGAAAGCCCCCGCGCTGGATCAAATCGGCCACGTTGCCGCGCAGGTAGGGGTAGACGATCTGCGGGCAAGCCACGCCGATGATGCCGCCCATCTGGTCTTCGGGGATGTTGCGGATCTCGAAGATGCCGGCTTGCTGGCATTCGACCAGGAACACGGTCTTGTCCTGGATCTTGGTCTGCACGGTGGCGGTGACGGTGACCTCAAACACGCCTTCGGCCACATTTTCGGCGTTCACGCCCAGGTTGATGTCGACCGCGGGCTGTTCCTGCTCGAGCAGGATGGCGGGGGAATTGGGTTGCTCCAGCGAAGCACCTTTGAGGTAAACGCGCTGGATGTTGAAGACGGGATCCTGGTCAGCCATGGGTTTCTCGATTCAGGGAAAAGGTAGGGGGAAAAGCGGTTCGCCACCACGGACAAGCGCCCATGGGGCGCAGTCGTCGCAGGGCGATGGCGGGGAATTATGTCAGGCGGTGCCGGCCAAAAGCGGATCCAGGCCGCCTTGCTGATCCAGCTCAACCAAATCGTCGTGGCCGCCGACGTGGGTGGCACCGATGAAGATCTGCGGCACGGTGCGCCGGCCGGTGATCTCCATCATCTTGACGCGCTGGTCGGGGTCGAGGTCGACGCGGATCTCCTCGATCTCGGTCACGCCCTTGCTGCGCAGCACCTGCTTGGCGCGGATGCAGTAAGGGCAGGTGCCGGTGGCGTACATCTTGACGGCTTGCATGGGAAATCCTTGGTCTGGCGTGGGCGGCGGGGCGCCGCTCAGGCCTTGGTCACGGGCAGATCGGCGGCGCGCCAGCTTTTCAGGCCCCCGGCCAGCGATTCGGCCTTTTCGTAGCCCAGCTTGCGCGCGATCGCCACGGCGCGGCCCGAGCGCATGCCCGACGCGCACACCAGCACCAGCGGCGTGGCCTTGTTCTTGACGGCGCCGGGCAGCTTGGCCTCCAGCTCGCCCAAGGGGATGCTCTTGGCGCCGTTCACGTGGCCGGCGGCGTATTCGTCGGGCTCGCACACGTCGATGACGACGGCGCGCTCGCGGTTGATCAGCTGCACCGCCGCCGCGGGCGACAAGCCGCCGCCCCCGCCGCCCGTCAGCTTGGGCCACAGCAGCATGCTGCCGGAAGCCAATGCCACCAGGATCAGCATCCAGTTAGCCAGTAGAAAACTCACGTCACACGTCCTCTCAACAGATGGAATCGTCCTTCACGGCGGCGCAGACGGCCGCAGGACAGGGAAGGATTCTAAAATGCCCGGTTGGCACCCGCCTGGCGGGCGCCAATGGCCCCTCAAGATCTTGGCTTCGCGCCGCTTTCGCTTCCCCCTGCCGACCTCATGCACAAGCTTGTCCTGATCCGCCACGGTGAATCCACCTGGAACCTTGAAAACCGCTTCACCGGCTGGACCGACGTGGACCTGACGCCCACCGGCATCGCCCAGGCCGCCGCCGCCGGCCGCCTGCTGAAGGAAGGCGGTTACGAGTTCGACGTCGCCTACACCAGCGTGCTGACGCGCGCCATCCGCACCCTGCACCTGGCGCTGGACGAGATGGACCGCCTGTGGCTGCCGGTGGTCAAGCACTGGCGCCTGAACGAGCGCCACTACGGCGCCCTGCAAGGCCTGAACAAGGCGGAAACCGCCAAGCAGTACGGCGACGAGCAGGTGCTGGTCTGGCGCCGCAGCTACGACACGCCGCCGCCGCCGCTGAAGCCAAACGACCCGCGCAGCGAGCGCGGCGACCCGCGCTACGCCAAGCTGAACCCGGCCGACGTGCCGCTGACCGAATGCCTGAAGGACACCGTGGCGCGCGTGATGCCGCTGTGGAACGAATCCATGGCGCCCGCCATTTCGGCCGGCAAGCGCCTGGTGGTATCGGCGCACGGCAATTCGATCCGCGCGCTGGTCAAGTACCTGGACAACATCTCGGACGACGACATCGTCGGCCTGAACATCCCCAACGGCATCCCGCTGGTGTACGAGCTGGACGCGGGCCTGAAGCCGATCCGCCACTACTACTTGGGCGACGCCGAAGCGGCGGCCGCTGCAGCCGCCGCCGTGGCCAGCCAAGGCAAGGGCTGAGCAAGCGTCCGCCAGGCCCGCCAGCCGGTCACATCCCACGTTTTCCCCAAGGAACTTCCGGCGCCCCGCGCAACCGAAAGCTCTCCGCCCTGTATATTGGCCCCTCGGACCCCAAGTAGCCTTCACCATGAGTCAAAAAACCAAGATTGCCGGTTGGATTGCCGTGGGCGCACTGGCCGGCGCGCTGACCACCGTGTCGCTCCAGACCGTCGCACGCGGCACGCTGGCGCCGCTGCCGCTGGAAGAACTGCAGCAGCTGGCGGCGGTGTTCGGCATGATCAAGTCCGACTATGTCGAGCCGGTCGATGAGAAAAAGCTGATCACCGACGCCATCTCGGGCATGGTGTCCAGCCTGGACCCGCATTCGCAGTACTTCGACAAGAAGAGCTTCAAGGAATTCCGTGAAGGCACGACCGGCCGCTTCGTCGGCGTGGGCATCGAGATCACGCAGGAAGACGGCCTGGTGCGGGTGGTGTCGCCGATCGAGGGCTCGCCCGCCGACCGCGCCGGCCTGAAGCCGGGCGATCTGATCACCCGCGTGGACGACACGCCTGTGAAGGGCTTGACGCTGAACGAGGCCGTCAAGCGCATGCGCGGCGAACCCGGCACCACGGTGCGCCTGACGATCCTGCGCCGCGATGAAAACCGCACCTTCCCGGTCAGCATCACGCGCGAAGAGATCCGCACGCAGTCGGTCAAGGTGAAGATGGTCGAGCCGGGCTACGTCTGGCTGCGTCTGTCGCAGTTCCAGGAACGCACGGTAGACGACTTCGTCAGCAAGCTGGAAGACGTCTACAAGCGCAACCCGAACGTCAAGGGCATCGTGCTGGATCTGCGCAACGACCCGGGTGGTCTGCTGGACGCGGCCGTGGCGGTGTCGGCCGCGTTCCTGCCCGAAGGCGTGACCGTGGTGTCGACCAACGGCCAGATCGAGGAAAGCAAGGCGACCTACAAGGCCCGCCCCGAAGACTACATGCGTCGCCGCGGCGCCGACCCGCTCAAGCGCCTGCCTGCGGCCCTCAAAACCGTGCCGATGGTGGTGCTGGTCAACGAAGGCTCGGCCTCGGCCAGCGAAATCGTCGCCGGTGCGTTGCAGGATCACAAGCGCGCGACCGTGATGGGCAGCCAGACCTTCGGCAAGGGCTCGGTCCAGACCGTGCGCCCGCTGGGCCCCGACACGGCGCTCAAGATCACGACGGCGCGCTACTACACGCCGAGCGGCAAGACGATCCAGGCCAAGGGCATCGTGCCCGACATCATGGTCGACGACACGGCCGAGGGCAGCCCGTACGCCGTGCTGCGCATGCGCGAAGCGGACCTGGAGAAGCACCTGTCTGGCAGCGAGCCCGACAAGAAGGACCCCGAGCTCGAGAAAGAGCGCGAAGCCGCGCTCAAGAAGCTGGAAGAAGAGTCGCGCAAGCCCGCGTCCGAACGCCGTCCGCCCGAGTACGGCAGCGACAAGGATTTCCCGCTGCAGCAGGCGCTCAGCAAGCTCAAGGGCCAGCCCGTGAAGGCCAGCACCACGCTGGTCGAACGCAAGGAACCGCCGAAAGACGAGGACTGACGCACCTGCCGGGGGGCCTTGGGCCACCCGGTGGCGTTGCGCCCTGGCCATGGACGACCGGCAGCTGCTTCGCTATTCCCGGCACCTGCTGCTGGACGACCTGGGGGTCGAAGGCCAGCAGAAGCTGCTCGATGCGCACGCCGTGATCCTGGGCGCAGGTGGCCTGGGCTCGCCGGTGGCGCTGTACCTGGCCAGTGCCGGTGTGGGCCGCATCACCCTGGTGGACGACGACACGGTTGACCTCACCAACCTGCAGCGGCAGATCATGCACACCGAGGCGCGGGTTGGCACCCCCAAGGTCGAATCGGCCCGCACCGCCATCCACGCGATCAATCCGGACGTGGTGGTCACCACCCTGGCCCAGCGCGCCGACGCAGATCTGCTGCGCCAACTGGTCGCCGAGGCCGACGTCGCGATCGACTGCAGTGACAACTTCGCGGCCCGGCAAGCACTCAACCTGGCCTGCGTGCAGACCGGCACGCCACTGGTGTCGGGCTCAGCCATCGGCTTCGACGGGCAGATGACGGTGTTCGACACCGCCAGCGCCGCCTCACCGTGCTACGCCTGCCTGTTTCCGCCATCGCAGGCGGTGGAGGAAGTGCGCTGCGCGACCATGGGCGTGTTCGCGCCGCTGGTCGGCATTGTCGGCACGCTGGAAGCGACCGAAGCGCTGAAGATCCTGAGCGGCATGGGCAGCTCGATGGTCGGGCGGCTGCTGATGGTCGACACACGGCGTACCGAATTCACCGAAGTGCGCATCGGCCGCGCACCCGAATGTGAGATCTGCGCGACAGAGCGCGGCAAGTTGTAAGCAAAATCCTACAACCACGTACCCCCCTTGCTGTCACCCACAGCCTGTTGGGGAAATTAAACTGCGTTGAAGCCATCTTCGTCGCGCACTGTTTGTTCGCGTCGTTCATCGTGACTGAGCTAATGCCTGGCAACCGAACTGTGCGAACCTACATCGTTGAAGACAATCCAACCATCCGAGAGAACCTCGTCGCAACACTGGAGGAACTGGGGGGGATTGCCGCAATCGGCTTTGCTGAGACGGAAGAGCAAGGCAGCGGCTGGCTGACCAGCCACGACAGCCAATGGGACTTGGCGATCGTTGACCTTTTTTTGAAACAGGGCAGCGGCTTGGGGGTGCTACAAGCCTGCCGAGAGCGCAACGCCGCCCAGAAAGTGGTGGTGCTCACCAACTACGCGACGCCTGACATTCGCACCCGCTGCACGCAACTGGGCGTGGACGCCGTCTTCGACAAATCGACCGACATCGACGCGCTGATCGACTTCTGTGTCGATCTGCAAGGCAGCGACACGCACTGAGCGCGGCACCAGGCCCTCTCGCGCCTCGCACATCCATTTACGCTCATCCACCACGCGATCCGCGCGGCAGTAGCCGATCAAGCAGGCACGCCCCTTGGCCTGCCCTCCCGGCAGATCAGTCGATGAGGTTGTTTTTCAGCGCGTAGTACGTCAGGTCGCTGTTCGAGCTCAAGGCCATCTTTTCCATCAAGCGCGTGCGGTAGGTGCTGACCGTCTTGACCGAAAGCGATAGCGCCTCGGCGATATCACCCGCGGTCTGCCCCTTGGCGAGCTTGAGGAACACCTGGAACTCGCGCTCTGACAGGTGCTCGTGCGGCATCGAATCGTTCTTGCGGTTCAACTGCTGGGCGAGCAGTTCCGCCACGGTCGGCGTGATGTAGCGCTTGCCCAGCGCAATTGTGCGGATCGCTTCCACGATTTCGCCCGGATCGCACTCCTTGTTCAGGTAGCCGCTGGCGCCCTGGCGAATCAGGTTCATAGCGTAGTGCTCTTCCGGGTAACCCGAAAGAATCAGGATGCCGACGTCCGGGGCCTTGGCGCGGATCATCGCCAGCGCATCGATACCGCTTTGCCCGGGCATGGACAAGTCCATCAGCAGCACGTCCATCTCGGTGGTGCGCACCAGATCGATCGCTTCACGGCCACTGGCCGCCTCGCCGACCACGCGCAGATCGACGTGCTCCGAGAAAAACTGCTTAAGCCCCGATCGAACAATGGCATGGTCATCCACAATGCCGACTCTGATCATCTCGCCTCCGAAAATGGACTGTGCCGCGAATGCCGCGACGACTTTCGTTGTTGGGGTATCTTAGTCGCACCTGACATGTCACTGAAAACCCTATTCAAGCGCTCCAGCGGCTCGCCCTTCGCGCAGCTCAGCCGCCGCATGCGCATCGCCCTGGTGGTCGGATTCACCTGCGCTGGCGCCATGCTGTTGGTCAACGAAAGTGCACACGTGCAGACGGCGTCGGCGCTGCAATCGGTGCGCGTGGCCAACGGCTTGCTGACCACGGTCAACACGCTCTTGCGCGAGCTGTCGCAGGCCGAATCGGCCCAGCGTGGCTACGTGCTCACGGCCGACCCTGCCTACCTCACGCCCTACCGCCGCGCCAAGCAGGAAGTGGAAGCGCAGGTCAGGCAGCTGGACACCGCGGTGGCGCTGGAAAGCGACACGCGCCAGCAAGCGGCCGAGCTGACCAAAGCGGTTGCGCAAAAATTTGGCGAGATGGAGCTGACGATCCGCCTGCACGAGCAAAAAAAGGTCGATGCGGTTAACTTTGTCGTCAGCACCAACGTCGGCTTGGACGAGATGGAGCGCATCCGGGGGATCGGCACGCGCTTGATCAGCAGCGCGACGAGCCAGGTCGAGCGCGGGCGCCAGGAAGTCTTCCGTCTGTTGGACGTAACGCGTTTCGGCCTCGCCGCCGGCATTCTGGCCGCACTGTTCGCCTTTGTGCTCTACACCCAGCAAACGCGGCAAATGCAACGCAACGACGAGGAATACAACCGCTCGCTCGAGGCCGAACGCGACGCGCTGGAATCGCAGGTGCAGGAGCGCACGGCTCGCCTGACCGAGCTCGCCAACCATTTGCAGCAAGCCGTGGAAGACGAACGCGCCCACCTGGCGCGCGAGCTGCATGACGAACTGGGTGCTCTGCTCACGGCCGCCAAGCTGGACGTGGCGCGGCTCAAGTCGCGCCTGCCCCCCGACTCGCCTGAGTTGATCACGCGCCTGAAGCACCTGACCGAAACCCTCAATCAGGGCATCGCCCTGAAGCGCCGGATCATCGAGGACTTGCGACCCTCCTCCCTGTCGAACCTGGGCCTGGTCGCCTCGCTGGACATCCTGCTGCGCGAATTCGGCGAGCGTTCCCGCCTTGAAATCGAAAGCGCGCTGGAGCCGGTCGACCTGAACGAAAGCAGCGACCTGACCATCTACCGCATGGTGCAGGAGTCGCTGACGAACATCGGCAAGTATGCGCAGGCCTCCCGCGTCTCGGTCACGCTGAAAAACTACGTCTACCACGTCGAAGTCTCGGTGGTCGACAACGGCGCCGGCTTCGACCCGGCCGTTGTGCCCCAGGCCTCGCACGGGCTGGTCGGCATGCGCCATCGGATCGAGGCTTGCGGTGGTCGCCTGGACGTGAATTCGTCACCCGGCCGTGGCACACGCATCACCGCCACCATTCCACGCCAGCAGCGCAAGCCGCAAAACGAGTTGGCCAGCGCCATGGACGAGATGCACGTGTCGTCCGACTCCTACACCGATGACGCGCAAACGCGTACATCCGCGCCGGCTTGAGGACGATGTGGCCGCGCCGTGTTTCAGCTAACCTAGCTTCCTGAACCGTCGGCCGGCCGCAGCCTGTTTGAGGCTGGTGGCGCAGACGACAGATTCCGCAACCATCCAAGGAAAGCGCATGAACACCACCTCTCAAAAAGCCGAACAGACCGTCCACAAACTCGCCGACGACGCGGTCGCCGCCACCGATCGCATGGCCGACAAGGCCGAGCGTGGCGTTGAATCGGCGCGCAGCTTTGCCAACGATGCCCTCGACAAGGCCGACGCCAAGGTGCGCACCCTGCGCGAGGACATCAAGCCCGCCATCGACGCCGTCTCCTCGCGCGTGCAGGACATGGCCGCCCGTGGTAAAGCCGCGTGCGCCCAGACCGCCGATCAGACTCGCGACAAGGTCAACGAATACGCCGACCGGACCAGCGCCTACGTGCAAGACCAGCCGCTGAAATCCATGGCCATTGCCGCCGCCGCTGGCGCACTGGTCGCCATGCTGCTGGGCCGCCGTCGCTGAAGCGCTGCCCGTTAAGCGCGGGCGCCCCGCGGCGCCTCGCGTCCACAAAAAAAGCCCCGCTCGCCGGGGCTTTTTCGTGCCCGCGTCAGGCACCGACGCGCGGACAAGCCACGGGTCAAGCCTCAGGCATCGTCCGCATCGTGCGTTGGTGGCACGCCGGCCGCCATGGCGTCCGCCTGCTGCTGGAGGCGATTCAGGTAGCCCGCCAGCGCCGCGGCTTCCCCCGCGTTCAGCGCCGACATCAACTGCCCGTTGATCGCCGCCACGCGCGGCAGCAGCCGGTCGTGCAGGTCACGGCCCGCGTTGGTCAGCGTCAGCGCGACCTCGCGCCGGTTGTGCGGACGCGGCTGGCGGTGCACCAGGTGCTTGTCGACCAGGCTGCTGATGGCGCGCGAGGTCCGGGCGCGGTCCAGCCCGGCGTAATCAGCCAGCTCGGACGGCAGAACGCCGTCGCGCGGCGCCAGGTACGACAGCAAGCGCCATTCGCGCCGCGTGACACCGAACTCGGTTTCGCACATGCGCATGACCAGGCGACCCGCGCCAGCGTTGAGCTGCCACAGCCGGTACAAGACCATGTCGTCCAGCGTCTTGGGCTGCCGCAAGGAAGGTTCGGGCATCAGGGAAACCACGGGGGACGGTTGATGACGTCAATCGAAGCCAGTATGCCTAAAGTTGGCGGTCCTGAGCCCCGATTCCCCTGGAGAACACGCCGTGCAAAAACGTCGCTTCGTGACCGCCCTGTTGACCGTCACCCTGGCCGCCGGCCTCACCCCCGCCGTGCAGGCCCAAGCGGACGGGCCGTTGCGCATCATCGTGCCTTATGCGCCAGGGGGCTCCAGCGACCGCGCCGCACGCATCGTGGCGGAAAAGCTGGGGCCCAAGCTCGGTCAGCCCGTGATCGTTGAAAACAAGACCGGCGCCGGCGGCCGCCTGGCGGCGCAGCAGTTGCGCGGCGCAGGTGCCGACCAGAACGTGCTGCTGCTGGCCAACCCGGCCATCATGGTGGTGGCGCCGCTGGTGTTCAAGGACAACGGCTACGACCCCGACAAGGACTTCCAGCCGGTGTCGCAGGTCAGCGACTACGAATTCGGCCTGGCCGTCGCCACGGCCGTGCCCGTCAAGGAACTCAAACACCTGCTGGCCTGGCTGCGCAGCAACCCCAAACAGGCCAATTTCGGCGTGCCAGCGACCGGCAGCCTGCCGCACTTCTTCGCGCTGATGACGGGCGAAAAGGCCCAGATCAAGGGTGAAGTGGTCGGGTACCGCGGCTCGGGCCCACTGATCAGCGACCTGATGGGCGGCCAGGTGCCGGTCGCCTTCGACACACTGGACACCCTGCTGCCGCAGCACGAGGGCGGCAAGCTGCGCATCCTGGCCTCGTCGGGCGCCAAGCGTTCGCCCTTCGCCAAGGACATCCCGACCTACAAGGAAGCCGGCTTGGACCTGGTCGCCACCGGCTGGAACGCCTTGTTTGCGCCCGCCAACATGCCCAAGGACAAGGTCGCCAAGCTGGGCGCCGCCATCCAGGACGTGATGAAGGACGCGGACACCCAGCGCAAGTTCATGGACGCCAAGGTCACGCCGATCGTCAGCTCGCCGGCGCAAACGGCGGACATGCTCAAACGCTACCGCGCCCAGTGGGCGCCGGTGGTGCAAAAGTCGGGCTACCAGCCCTGACGGCCACCTGAAGCGCGCCGCGCTTCGCCTTTCGACCCGCCCTGCCCTGAGCGGCCGCGTGCCGCTCGCCTTCGGAGCCCCTGCCATGCCCCCTCGCGCCCTGCTTCGCACCGCGCTCGTCGCCGCCTGCGCCGGCCTGTTGGCCCTCAGCGCCGCCGCGCAAAACTACCCGTCCAAGCCGGTGAAGCTGGTCAACAGCTTCCCGCCGGGCGGCCCGTCGGACCTGATTGCCCGATCCATCTCGGACGTGCTGCAGCAAACGCTGAAGCAGCCTTTCATCGTCGAGAACAAGGCGGGCGCCGCCGGCAACATCGGCACCGACCAGGTCGCCAAGGCGCCGGCCGACGGTTACACGGTGCTGATCGGCATCGACACGATCTTCACGGTCAACCCGCACATCTACAAGGGCATGCCATTCAAGCCGGCGGATTTCAAGCCGCTGATGGTCATGGCATCGTCCGGTCTGCTGGTCGGCGCGCACCCGTCCACCGGCTTCAGGACCATGGCCGATTTGATCAACGCCGGCAAGACCAAGGGTGTGACCTTCAGCTCCGCCGGCTCCGGCAGCCCGGGCCACCTGGCGGCCGAGGTGTTCCACGAAGCCACGGGCATGAAGATCACCCACGTGCCCTACAAAGGCAACACGCCGGCCGTGACCGCCGTGCTGGCGGGTGAAGTGGACGCCGGCGTGCTGGCCACGCCGGGCATGCTGCCGCACGTCAAGGCGGGCAAGATCAACGCGCTCGCCGTCACCAGCCGCCAGCGTTCCACCCTCGCACCCCATGTCCCCACGGTGGCCGAAGCCGGTTACAAGGGTCTGGAGCAAGAGGTGCTTTACATCGCCATGGTGCCCGCCGCCACGCCCGAGGCGGTCGTGCAGACGCTGCAAAAAGCCTTCGCCGATGCGCTGGCGCGCCCCGACGTACGCAAGCGCCTGGAAGGGCTGGACCTGTTCTACGAAGGCCTGACCGGCGCTGCCGCCAGCCAACGCCTGGCCGACCTGTCGGCGCGCTATGGCCGCATCATCCAGGCCACGGGCATGAAGGTCGAGTGAAGCAATTACTCCTGTTTTAATAGCTGCTCGCGCAGGTAGCTGTAGGGCCAGAGGCCAAAATGACCAAAAAACCCCAACAACCGAACATCATTTACATCGTCGCCGACGACCTGGGTTTTGCCGACCTGGGCTGCTACGGCGGGCGCGACGCGCGCTTTGGCCCGGTGTCGCCCGTGCTGGACCGGCTGGCGGCCCAGGGCCTGCGCATGACGCAGGGCTACAGCAACTCGCCGGTGTGCTCGCCCACGCGCTTCGGGCTGATTACCATGCGCTACCAGTACCGGCTGCGCGGCGCGGCCGAAGAGCCGATCAACAGCAAAAGCAAAGGCAGCACCACGCTGGGCCTGCCGCCCGAGCACCCAACGCTGCCCTCGCTGCTGAAAGACGCGGGCTACCGCACGGCGCTGATCGGCAAGTGGCACCTGGGCTATCCGCCGACGTTCAGCCCGCTGAAATCGGGCTATGAAGAGTTCTTCGGCCCGATCTCAGGCGGCGTGGACTACTTCACCCACTGCAGCAACAACGGCACGCACGATTTGTACCTGGGCGAGGACGAGCACCACGAAGAGGGCTACCTCACCGACCTGATCAGCCAGCGCTCGGTGGACTACATCCAGCGCATGGCGCCGGGCGCGCAAGCCGGCACGCCGTTTTTCCTGAGCGTGCACTACACCGCGCCGCACTGGCCGTGGGAAACACGCGACGACGCGGCGCTGGCCGAAGAGGTCAAGAACAACCTGTTCCACCTGCACGGCGGCAACATCCACACCTACCACCGCATGATCCACCACATGGACGAAGGCATCGGCCAGATGGTGGACGCGCTGGCGGCCAACGGCCTGCTGGAAGACACGCTGATCGTCTTCACCAGCGACAACGGCGGCGAACGCTTTTCGGACAACTGGCCGCTGGTGGGCGGCAAGATGGACCTGACCGAAGGCGGCATCCGCGTGCCCTGGATCGCCCATTGGCCGGCCATGATCCCGCCCGGCGGCGTGACCGACCAGGCCTGCATGAGCATGGACTGGTCCGCCACCATGTTGGACGCCGGTGGCGGCCAGCCACATGCGGACTACCCGCTGGACGGTGTGTCGCTGATGTCGGTGCTGAACGACCCGGCCAAGACTTTCGCCCGCCCGCTGCACTGGCGCATGAACCACCGCGGGCAGCGCGCGCTGCGCGACGGCCCCTGGAAGTACCTGCGCGTGGACGGCAACGACTACCTGTTCAACATCCCGCAGGACGAGCGTGAGCGCGCCAACCTGGCCGCGCACGAGCCCGAGCGCCTGGCCGCCATGCGCACCGCCTGGGAGGACTGGGAAGCGACGATGCCGCCGATTCCCGCCGACGCGACGGTCAGCCTGGGCTATTCGGTCAAGGACATGCCGCAGCGCTGACGCCGTGCGGTGAGCCGTCTGACCCCCACCGCGTTTCCGGTCAGCGCCGCTGCGCAGCGCCATGGGCCTCGCGCTCGCGCGGCTACTCGTCCCACCGCACCGTGCCGCTGCCGCGCGGCACGGCGATACCGCTCGAGCTGGGCGTCGGCCGCGTCTGCGCTGCGGGCGGCCGGGCCGGCGCGACCGGAATCGGGCGGTTGTCCAGCGTGCCGCCGCCGTACGTCGGCGGGCGCGGGCGCTGAGGCTCGACGGGCGGCGGGTAACCGCCACTCGGCCCCCAGCCGCCGGGGTAGCCGTGCGGTGGCCGGTGCGGCCGGACGACGCCCCACGGCTCCGGCTGGACCACGACCACGTCGCCAGGCGGCTGTTGGCCGCAGGCCAGCGCTGCGTTGTAGCGCGCGGTGCGGATCTGCTCGGACGACGCGGTGTTGCTGCGCGCCTGAAAATCGGCGTCGGCCATGGCGCGCTGGCACTGCGGCGTCTGCGAGGGCGGCACCGCGGCGGCGGCCGCGGCTTCCTGGCGCGCGTTTTCCAGGCGCATGCGCTGCTCGAACTGCATTTGCTGCTGCCGGTCGGCGGCGCGGGCGCGGGCCTGCTCGGCCGCCAGTTCGTCGGCGGCGCGTTCGGCTTCGGTACGCGCCGGCACCACCACTTCACCGCCCTTGCAGGGCTGGTCGGTGTACACGGTGCGGCCGGTGGCCGGGTCCTTGCAGCGGATGGCCTGGGCGCTGGCCAACAGCGGCAGGCCGAACAACAGGGCGATCACCCAGGGTCGCATAGCGGGTTTCTCCGAAGGCATGAAGCCATGTTACAGACGGGCACGGGGCGCCGCCATCATCCACCTTTAACGCGCCAGGCATGGCCCTGGCTTACCATCGCACGCTGATGCTGCCCGCCCGACTCACCCGCGCCGTCCCGTTCCTGGCCCATCCGCGCCCTTCCGGCGCCCTGCTGCGCAGCGAGGCCCTGGCCGGCCTCACGGTCGGGCTGATGATGATCCCGCAAAGCGTGGCCTACGCCCACTTGGCGGGCATGCCACCGGTGACGGGCATTTACGCGTCCATCCTGCCGGCGCTGGTGGCGGTGTTCTTCTCGTCGTCCCAGCGCCTCTCGGTCGGGCCCACCGCCTTGTCGGCGCTGCTGATCAGCGCGTCGCTGACCGGCATGGCGCAGCCCGGCAGCGCCGAATGGATCCAGCTGGCGGTGTGGCTGGCGTTGCTCACGGGCCTGCTGCAGGTGGTGCTGGGCTGGGCGCGTTTTGGCTGGCTGCTGAACCTGGTCAACGCGCCGGTGCTGATGGCCTTCACGCAGGCGGCGGCGGTGCTGATCATCACCTCGCAGATTCCGTCGCTGCTGGGCTTTGGCGGCGGTTGGCGCTTCATGCTGCACACGCCATCGTTCGACTGGGCTTCCGCCGTCTTCGGCGTGGCCACGCTGGCGCTGCTGATGGGCGCGCGGCGCTGGCGGCCAGGCTTTCCCACCGTGCTGGTGATCGTGCTGGCCACGGCGGCCATCAGCCACTTGGCCGGCTTTGAAGCGCACGGCGGCAAGGTGGTCGGCACACTGCCCAGCGGCCTGCCCAGCCTGTACGTGCCCGGCTGGATCGGTTGGGACCGGCTGGGCCAGCTGATCCTGCCGGTGCTGGTCATCACACTGGTGAGCTTTCTGGAAACGGCGTCGTCCGCCAAGGTCGACAGCGAGCGCAAGGGCGAGCGCTGGGACCAGGACCAGGACCTGATCGGCCAGGGGCTGGCCAAGATCGCCTCCGGCTTCTCGGGCGCGTTTGCCACCAGCTCGTCCTTCTCGCGCTCGGCGCTCAACCTGTACGCGGGCGCGCAGACCGGCTGGGCGACGATTTTTTCGACGCTGGTGGTGCTGCTGGCGCTGCTGTTCTTCACGCCGGTGCTGCGCCCGGTGCCGCAGTCGGTGCTGGCGGCGATCGTCGTCGCGGCGGTGATCGGCCTGCTCAAGCCGCGCGAATTCCGCCGGTTGTGGCGGTTGTCGCGGGTCGAATCGGTGATCGCAGGCGTCACCTTCCTGGTCACGTTGCTGGCCGCGCCGGCGCTGTACTGGGGCGTGCTGACCGGCGTGGTGATGTCGCTGTCGCTGTTCTTGTACCAGCGCCTGCACCCGCGCATCATCGAACTGGGCATGCACCCCGACGGCAGCCTGCGCGACCGCCACCTGTGGCAGCTGCCGCCACTGGCGCCGCAGACCTATGCGCTGCGCATCGACGCGGCGCTGGACTTCGCCGCGGCCGGCCAGTTTGAGCGGAACGTGATCGAGTACCTGACCGAGCACCCGCACACGCGCCACATCTTCCTGTTCGCGCAGTCGATCAACCGGATCGACGCGACCGGCGTGGAGGTCTTTTTGCGCCTGATGTCGCAGCTGCAGCAGCGCGATGTGGAGCTGCACCTGGTGGGCCTGAAGCTGCCGGTGGAAAAGGTGCTGCTGGCCGCCGGCGCGCTGGCGCCGCACCCGAAGGTCCACGTGGTCCGCACCGAAAACGAGGGCCTGGCCGCCCTCAAAGCCATCGAACGCGCGGCGCAACGTGACCCGGGCGACCTGCCGGCGGCGGCGATCTGACCGCCATTCACTACAAAATCAGTAGCTGCCCGCGCTGATGGCTGTATGGCCAGATGCCAATTTGATTAAAAAACGGTCCGCAGCCGTCGCGCGGCTGCGCGGGCGCCGGTCAGGTGTGGCCGACGATGTTCGCCGTGGCCATCAGCTCTTCCAGCAAGGCCATCGACACCTTGCCCGACACCGCGTAAGGGTCCAGCACGGCGCGTTCGGAATACTTGATCAGCACGCTGGCGTTGATGCGGCCGACGTCGACCAGGCCCATGGTCCAGGCGCTGAAGCGGCGCTCCACGATTTCCTCGTAGTGCAGCAGGACCACGTCCTTGTGCCGCACGTCGCGCTGGATGGTGCCGTACAGGTCGCTGATCGGCTGGCGGCCGCCTTCGATGGCCTGCATGAAAATCCCGCCGCCGTAGGCCAGGATGCCGGTGATTCCGCTGGCCTGGTTGTGGGCACGGGCCGATTGCAGGATGCTGTTGACCACCGCCGGGGAAGGGTCGACGGCGCGGCTGGCGTAGAGCAGGCGGACGAGCATGGTCAGTTCTTCTGCGGGATCAGGGAAAGAAACTCGCGGCGCAGGTTCATGTCCTTCAGGAACACGCCGCGCATGACCGAGTTGATCATCTTGCTGTCCACGTCCTTCACGCCGCGCCAGGCCATGCAGAAGTGCGTGGCTTCCATCACGATGGCCAGGCCGTCGGGCTTGGTCTTGGACTGGATCAGGTCGGCCAGCTGCACCACCGCCTCTTCCTGGATCTGCGGGCGGCCCATGATCCATTCGGCCAGGCGCGCGTACTTGGACAGGCCGATGACGTTGGTGTGCTCGTTGGGCAGCACGCCGATCCACAGCTTGCCCATGACGGGGCAAAAGTGGTGGCTGCAGGCCGAGCGCACGGTGATCGGGCCGACGATCATCAGCTCGTTCAGCCGCTCGGCGTTGGGGAATTCGGTGATCGTCGGGCTTTGCACGTAGCGGCCGTTGAACACCTCGTTGACGTACATCTTGGCCACGCGGCGCGCCGTGTTGGCGGTGTTGTGGTCGCCCGCGGTGTCGATCACCATGCTGTCGAGCACGCCTTGCATCTTGCCGGTGACCTCGTCCAGCAGCGCTTCGAGTTCGCCCGGCTGGATGAATTCGGCGATGTTGTCGTTGGCGTTGAAACGCCGCTTGGCCGCCTGCAGGCGCTCGCGGATCTTCACGGACACGGGCGTGCCCTCGTCAGCGGCGTCGGTCGGCGTGGGCAGATCGGGTTGGGGCTTCATGGTGTCCCGCGATGGTAGCAGCATTGTTTACAAATCAAAAAGGGCACTGGCGCTACAGCCACCTGCGCGGCCAGCTATTATTTAAATAGCATCAGAAGCGCGACTCCGACAGCGCGCCGTGCATCTTGAATTCGGCGATCAGCGGCAGGTGGTCCGACATGCGGCTCCACACCCGCCCGCGCGGCGCCGCCAAGCTGAGCGGCTGCAGATCGCGCGCGTAGATGTGGTCGAGCTGCGCCACCGGAAAGCGCGACGGGTAGGTCAGCGTGCGCGGGCCTTCAAAGGCGTTGAGCGCATCGACCCGCAGCAGCTTGCGCACGCGCGTGCCCCAGTCGTTGAAGTCGCCCGCCACCACCAGCGGCGCACCCGCCGGCACTTCGCGCGCGATGTAGCGCCGCAGGTGCACCGCCTGGCGCACGCGGCTGGCCGGCAGCAGGCCAAAATGCACCACGATGGCGTGCACGCTGACGCCGGCGACCTGCAATTCCACGTGCAGCAGACCGCGCTGCTCGAAGCGGTGGTCGGACATGTCTTCGTGCCGGTGGCGCACGATCGGCCAGCGCGACAGCAGCGCGTTGCCGTGTTCGCCGTCGCGCGTGACGGCGTTGGTGTGGTAGACGGCTTCGTAGCCTTCGGGCGCCAGAAATTCGGCCTGCGGCTGTTCGGGCCAGCCGGTGAAATAGGTCGCTTCGCGCCGGTTCATGCGGCGCACTTCCTGCAGGCAGACGATGTCGGCGTCCAGCGTTTCCACGGCCAGCGCCAGGTTGTGGATTTCCAGCCGGCGCGTGGGGCCCATGCCCTGCACGCCCTTGTGGATGTTGTAGGTGGCCACGCGCAGCAGAAACGGGTCGGCTGGGGCGTTGTCGGAGTCTTTCATGCGGTAGTTCCAGCGCCAGCGGTCGCCAAGCGCGGCAGCAGCAGGCAGGCCTCGGCGTTCGAGGGCGAATAACACCAGTCGGCCGCTTCGCGCCACGGCAGCCAGCGGTAGTCGGTGTGTTCGCGCGGGTTCAGGGTGATCGGTGTGCCGCCGGGCACGCACAGGCCGAACACGTGTTCGACGTTGCGCGTGACGCCCGGCGCGTAGCGGTGAAGCCACTGGGGGTAGATGTCGTAAACGTTCTCCAGTTCCCAATCGGTCAGCACACAACCGGGCGCGTGGGCGTCAATGCCGGTTTCTTCTGCCACTTCGCGCGCTGCGGCGGTCGCAAACGGCTCGTCTTCGGCGTCCTTGCTGCCGGTCACGCCCTGCCAGAAGGTGGCGCTGGCGTCGGCGCGGCGGATCAGCAGCACGTCCAGCGCGGCGGTGTGGATCACCACCAGCACGGATTGCGGGATCTTGTAGCGCATGGGTGGTGCCCCAAGGCCGGTCAACGCGCCGGAAGGCGGCCGCGCGGTCAGGACCGCCGCGTGAAGGCGCGCACCATGGGTTGCACGCGCTGCACCATTTGCCATGCCGCCAGGGCGCGCGTGCCCAGGCGCATGAAGGCACGCGGGCGCGCCACCGCAGCGCCCAGCAGAGCGGCCCCCACGACGGCCACCGCGCCAGGGTGGGCCTTGACCCAACCCAGGCCATCGGCGATGTGGTCGGTCGCACGGAACGCCGGCTGGATGTTCTTGACCTTGACCGACAGTTGCTGACGCAGGTAGTCGGAGCGCATCTTGAGCGCGTCGCGCCGTGCCAGCAGGTCGTCGTCCACGTCGATGCGCTTGCGCGCCGCGCGCACCGCCTGGTCGGCGGCGGCCGTGGCCTGGTCCGCCGCAGCGGCCTGTTCGCGGGCAGATGCGTTCATGGCTCGTCGCCTCGCAAGCGGTGCTGATCGCGCCGCAATTCTTCACGGGTGACGCTGAACATTTCGACCAGGCCACGCAGCTTGCCGCGCGCCAGGATCATCAGCACGATGCCGCCACCCAGAAACAAGGTGGTGAACACGCCCAGCGCCAGCAAGGGGTGCGTGGCCCACATGGCCACGGTGATCAGCAGCGCCAGGAAAATGATGCCGAACGCGGCCAACACCGCGCCCAGCACGCCATAGACGCAGACCAGAATGAGCCGCTGCAGCCCGATGCGGGCCTCGATGGTCAGCAGCTCCAGCCGGACTTCGGCCAGCTCCAGGATGTTCGCCACCCAGCCGCGCACGCGGGCTTCGCTGCGGCTGCCGCTGGTCGAGTCGTTGGCCATGAAGATGAAGGTCGGTCAGAGCGAGACGGCTGCCGCAGGTCTTGCACCCGCGCGCAGTCCGCCCGGCAATGTCAGCGGCGGCCCAGCAGGACGCCGATCAGGATGCCCAGCGCCGCCGCCGCGCCAATGGACGACCAGGGGTTGTCGTGCACGTACTCGTCCGTGGCGGTGGCGGCCAGGCGCGCGCGGGCGCGCACGGCGGCATCGGCATCGGCCAGCTTTTCACGCGCCATGCTGAGGTTTTCCTTGGCGCGGGCGCGCAGCTCGGCAATCTTGGTATCGGTTTGACCGGCGGTGGCAGCCAACAGGTCTTCGGCGTCGGAAATCACACGACGCAGGTTGGCGACGAGTTGTTCCTTGGTTTCGACAGCAGAGTCCGCGAGGTCAGACGTATAAGACATGAATAGCACTCCTTTAGAGGGGAAAATCCATCGTAACAGAGCGCTCCACCGCGCCGCGTAGGACGGCGCCGAAGTCCGCTGGACGCGGGCTCCGGTGTGTTCCTATCAGGCCGCAGGGGCTGTATTGCGGAGGCGGATGTGCAGCTCGCGCAGCTGTTTTTCGTCCACCGGGCTGGGCGCGTGCGTCAGCAGGTCCTGCGCGCGCTGAGTCTTGGGGAAGGCGATCACGTCGCGGATCGACTCGGCCTTGGTCATCAGCGTGACCAAGCGGTCCAGGCCGAAGGCCAGGCCGCCGTGCGGCGGCGCACCGTACTGCAGCGCGTCCAGCAGGAAGCCAAATTTCTCCTGCGCTTCTTCCGGGCCGATCTTCAGGGCCGCGAACACCTTGCTCTGCACCTCGGCGCGGTGGATACGGACCGAGCCGCCCCCTAGTTCCCAGCCGTTCAGCACCATGTCGTAGGCCTTGGCGATGCACTTGCCCGGGTCGGTGTCCATGTAGTCTTCGTGGCCGTCCTTGGGCGCTGTAAACGGGTGGTGCACCGCGTTCCAGCGTTGGCTGTCGTCGTCGAACTCGAACATCGGGAAGTCCACCACCCACAGCGGTGCCCAACGGTCTTCGAACAGGCCCGATTTCTTGGCGAAATCGCTGTGGCCGATCTTCAGGCGCAGTGCGCCGATGGCGTCGTTGACCACCTTGGCCTTGTCCGCGCCAAAGAACAGGATGTCGCCGTTCTGCGCGCCGGTGCGCTCCAGGATGGCGGCGATGGACGCGTCGTGCAGGTTCTTGACGATGGGCGACTGCAGACCGTCACGACCCTTGGTGATGTCGTTGACCTTGATCCAGGCCAGGCCCTTGGCGCCGTAAATCTTGACGAATTCGGTGTAGCCATCGATCTCGCCGCGGCTCATCTCGCCGCCGCCGGGCACGCGCAGCGCCACGACACGCCCGCCGGGCGTGGTGGCGGGGCCGCTGAAGACCTTGAAGTCCACGTCGGCCATGACATCGGTCAACTCGGTAAAGGCCAGCTGGACGCGCAGGTCCGGCTTATCGGAACCGTACTTGTACATCGCCTCGCTGTAAGGCATGACCGGAAACTCGCCCAGGTCCACGCCCAGCGCCTTCTGGAACACCTGGGTGATCATGCCCTGGAACAGATCGCGGATGTCCTGCTCGCCCAGGAACGAGGTTTCGATATCGATCTGGGTGAATTCGGGCTGGCGGTCAGCGCGCAGGTCTTCGTCGCGGAAGCACTTGGTGATCTGGTAGTAGCGGTCGAAACCCGCGACCATCAGCAATTGCTTGAAGAGCTGGGGCGATTGCGGCAACGCGAAGAAATGGCCGTCGTGCACACGGCTGGGCACGAGGTAGTCGCGCGCGCCTTCCGGCGTACTCTTGGTCAGCATCGGCGTTTCGATATCGACAAAGCCGTTTTCGTCCAGGAACTTGCGCACTTCCATGGCCACGCGGTAGCGCAGCATCAGGTTGTTCTGCATGTACGGGCGGCGCAGGTCCAGCACGCGGTGGGTGAGGCGGGTGGTCTCCGACAGGTTGTCGTCGTCCAGCTGGAACGGCGGCGTGACCGAGGGGTTCAGCACCTGCAGGTCCTGGCACAGCACCTCGATCTTGCCGCTCTTGAGGTTGTCGTTGGTCGTGCCCTCGGGGCGCGCACGCACCAGGCCGGTGATCTGCACGCAGAACTCGTTGCGCAGGTCCTCGGCGACGGCGAACATCTCCGCGCGGTCCGGGTCGCACACCACCTGCACGTAGCCTTCGCGGTCGCGCAGGTCGACGAAGATGACCCCGCCGTGGTCACGGCGGCGGTTGACCCAGCCGCAAAGGGTGACCGTCTGGCCGATCAATGCCTCGGTCACGAGGCCGCAGTAGTGTGTTCGCATCGACATAGCTTGCTTGGCTTTCAGAAATTCAGAGTTCAGGGCGGACCGCCGCCGGGTCCGTCAGGGGATGGTGGGCAGGCGGCGCCTCAACAGGTGCATCCGCGCGCGCGGGCATCGGCCCGGTCACACCCGGCACCTGCGGTACTGGCGCTGGCGTGCCGGGGCGCGGCTCGCGCAGCGGCGGAACCACGACGCCCATGGAAATGACGTATTTGAGCGCTTCGTCCACGCTCATCTTGAGTTCGACCACGTCCGCGCGCGGCACCATCAGGAAAAAGCCCGAGGTCGGGTTGGGCGTGGTCGGCACGTACACACTGACAAAGTCGCCATCCAGCAGGCGGGCCACTTCGCCGCCCGGTCGGCCGGTCAGGAACGCGATGGTCCAGGCGCCCTGGCGCGGATACTGGATCAACAAGGCTTTGGAGAACGCCTGGCCAGAGCCCGAAAACAACGTGTCCGACACCTGTTTGACGCTGGAGTAGATGCTGCGCACCACCGGGATGCGCGTCATCAGCCGATCCCACTGGCGCAGCCACCATTGGCCAAACATGTTGGCGACGAACAGGCCGGTGGCCAAAATGACAACGGCCACCAACACCACGCCAAGGCCGGGGACGTGGCGCAGGCGCTCGGCCAGGGTCTCGAAACCCGGGATCATGGCCTCGGCCGCGGCCAGCACGCCCAGGAAGATGCTGTCCAGGATGCCCAGCAGCCACAGCAGCACCCAAACCGTCACGCCCATGGGCAACCACACCAGCAGGCCGGTGATGAAGTACTGCCGCAGGCGGGACATCATGGCGAGAGTGTGGGATCAGTCGCTGGACGACGATGAGCCCGATGAACCGGATGAGCCCGACCCACCTGAACTGGGGCTTGGCGCAGGGGCCGTGGCAGGGACGGGCGCCGGAGCAGCCGAAGGCGCTGGCGCCGGCGCGGCCGGGGTGCTACTGCCGCCCTCGCCTGCTGCGGCGGACTCCTTGGCCGCGCCGCCCTTGTTGCCGTCGCGGAAATCGGTCACGTACCAGCCCGAGCCCTTCAACTGGAAGCCCGCGGCCGTGAGCTGTTTGGCAAACGTAGACTCGCCACAGTTCGGGCACACTGTGAGCGGCGGGTCAGACAGCTTTTGCAGAGCGTCCTTGGCGAAGCCGCAGGCGCTGCATTTGTAGGCGTAGATCGGCATAGGAAAAAGGGCAAAACACGCGTCGCGCGCGTGCTGGCAAAGCCTTCAATTATAGGAGGAGTGCCCTGTTGTCAAGCTTGCAACCCCGCTTGCCCGGAGACAACCACCACCCATGCGCCCCATCCTGACCTTGCGCCACTACAACCGCACCTGGCTGGGCCACAGCCACGCCCATGCGCAACTGGTGTGTGGGCTGCGCGGACACCTGGGGCTGGAGCTGGGTGGGCGCACCCATCGGGTGCGGCCGCAGGATGTTGCGGTCATCCCAGGCGACTGCTACCACGTGTGCGCCAGCGATGACAACGCCCAGTGCCTGGTGGTGGATCTGCCTGCGGCACGCTGGATGGACATCCATCTGCACGAGCGGCATGCGTCGGTAGCGCTCTGGCTGCGGGCACCGCGTGTCGAGCCGATGCCTGCCGCGGCACGGCACCTGGTGCGCTGGCTGGCCACCGCTGCGCTGGATGACCCCGTGATCGGGCAGCAAGGCGCGGCACTGCTCCTGGCCGCGCTGGCCGCATCGCGCGAACCGGCCGATGCCCCGGCGCGCCTGCCGCTCGACCAGATCGATGCCCTCATCGATGCCCGCATGCGCCACCCCTTGCAGGTGGCCGATCTCGCAGCCGTCGCGGCGCTGTCGCCCACCCACTTCCACGCGCGCTTCCAGGCCGAGTTGGGCCAGACGCCCATGGACTACGTGCGCGAACGGCGCCTGGCGCGGGGCCGCCAGATGCTGAGCCACGGGGACCTGCCCATCGCCGAGGTCGCGCGCCAGACCGGTTACGCCTCGCCCAGCGCCTTCACCGCGGCCCTGGTCCGCGAGGACGGCGTGACCCCGACAATGCTGCGCCGCCAAAGGGCTATCCGCCCCCAAGCACCAGAGTCGGCCGACAGTCCGGCGGAGTGACGCGACGATGCGAGGCAGCGTGCCCGCCTAGACTGGCCCCATGGCTTTTCCTGATTCCTTACCCGCCGTGCCCGAGCCCGAGGCCTCTGCGCTCATCGATTGGGCGGACTTCGAACGTGTCGAGTTGCGCGTGGGCACCGTGCTGGGTGCCCGGCCCAACGAAAAGGCCCGCGCGCCCGCCTATGTCCTCGACATCGATTTCGGCCCGCTGGGCCACAAGACCTCCAGCGCTCAGATCACCGCGCACTACGACGCCCAGGCGCTGATCGGCCGCCAGATCCTGTGCGTATGCAACTTCGCGCCCAAACGGGTGGCCGGCGTGCGCTCCGAGGTGCTGGTGACCGGCGTCTACGACGAGCAAGGCCGCGTGGTGCTGGCCGGCTTCGACCATCCGGTACCCAACGGCGCCCGGCTGGCTTGAGGGGCCATGAACCACCGACAAGCCCTGTGGGGCCTGCACATCAGCGCCGTGGCCTTCGGCCTGACCGGCGTGTTCGGCAAACTGGCGCTCGCGTCGGCTGCCGTCGTGGTGTTCGGGCGCGCCTGCTTTGCCGTACTCAGCCTGTTGGTGGTGGCGGGCCGCGCCCGCGATCGGCGCCTGCCCAGTCCCCGCCAACTGGCATGGCTCGGCCTCGCGGGCTTGGCGCTGGGCGGGCATTGGCTCACCTTCTTCCATGCCGTGAAGCTGGCCGGGGTGGCCATCGGCACCCTGGGTTTCGCGAGCTTTCCCGCCTTTACCGTGCTGCTGGAAGCCGTGGTCTTTCGCGAGCGCATCCGCGCCACGGAATGGGCGCTGGTGGCCCTGGTCACAGGCGGCCTGCTCCTGGTCACGCCACCGGCGCAAGCCGGCTCCGCTTTGGGCACGGGGCTGGCCTGGGCGGTGCTCTCGGGTTTTCTGTTCTCCGTCTACTCGCTGATGAGCCGCGTTTCAGCCGGCAAACTGCACCCCGCGCAGACGGCCATGTGGCAAAACGTGGCGATTGCGCTCGTGCTTCTGCCCGTGGTCTGGACGCAATTGCCGCAGGTGCGTGCGATGGACTGGTTCTGGATGGCCATGCTGGGCGTGTTCTGCACCGGCGTGGCGCACAGCATCTTCGTCGGCAGCCTGTCGGTGCTCAAGGCCCGCACGGCGTCGATGTTCTTCGCCCTGGAACCGGTCTATGGCATCGCCATCGCCTGGGTGCTGTTCCACGAGCGCCCCACGCCGCTGATGCTGGTGGGCGGCCTGCTGATCATCGCGGCTATCGCGCTGACCAGCCTGCGCAAGGCGCCAGAGCCGGCTGCCGCGGCCTGACCGGACTCAAGCCGATTCGGTCGCCAGCGGCTGCACCGGCAGGTGCGAATTGGGCACCCACTGGGGCATGAGCGAGCCCACGATCATGCCGCCCATGGCCGCCAGCACGCCCGCCAGCTGCGCCGGGAACACCGCGCCCCAACCCATGTTCAGGCCCGCCAGCCACACACCAATCCCCAAGAACACCGCCAGCACGGCGCCCTGGGTGGTGGCGCGCTTCCAGTACAGGCCAAATACCAGGGGCACGAAGGCGCCAACCAAGGGCACCTGGTACGCACCCGACACCAGTTCATAGATCGGCGTGCCTTCCATCTTGACCGAGTACAGCAGCACGGCCGCCGCGAAGACCAGCACGCTGATGCGCATGGTGAGCAGATGCTCGCGCTCGCTGCGCTCGGGGCGGAACTGGCCCCAGATGTTCTCGGTGAAGGTCACGCTGGGCGCGAGCAGGGTGGCAGAGGCACAGGACTTGATGGCCGACAGCAGCGCGCCGAAAAACAGCACCTGCATGAAGAAGGGCATCTTGTCCATAACCAGCGTGGGCAGCACTTTCTGCGGGTCCTGTGCCAGCAGCGCTGCGGCCTGCTCCGGCATGATGATCAACGCGCTGGTCACCAGGAACATCGGCACGAAAGCGAACAGGATGTAGGCGCTGCCGCCGATCACGGTGCCGCGGGTGGCCGCCTTCACGCTGTTGGCCGACATCACGCGCTGGAACACGTCCTGCTGCGGGATGGAGCCCAGCATCATGGTGATGGCCGCAGCGAAGAAAAACAGGATGTCGTGCATCTTCGGCTCGGGCCAGAACTTGAACAGGTCGCGGCTGCGGGCCAGGTCGATCACCTGCCACGCGCCCCCCGCCATGTCGCTGGCCACGAAGGCCAGCACCAGCAGACCGACGACCAGGATGATCATCTGCAGAAAATCCGTTACCGCCACGGACCACATGCCGCCGAACAGCGTGTAGGCCAGGATGGACACCACGCCAATCGTCATGCCCAGGGTGGTGCTGATGGTGCCGCCAGACAGCAGATTGAACACCAGGCCCAGCGCCGTGACCTGGGCCGACACCCAGCCCAGGTAGCTCAACATGATGATCAGTGAACACGCCACTTCCACCACACGGCCGTAGCGCTTGCGGTAGTAGTCGCTGATGGTCAGCAGCGACATGCGGTAGAGCTTGGCGGCGAAAAACAGCCCCACCAGGATCAGGCACATGCCGGCGCCGAACGGGTCTTCCACCACGTTGCGCAGGCCGCCTTCGATGAATTTGGCGGGCACCCCGAGCACGATCTCCGACCCGAACCAGGTCGCGAAGGTGGTGGTGATGATCATGTACATCGGCAGATGTCGCCCGGCGATGGCGAAATCCGTGGTGTTTTTGACCCGCCGGGCGGCCCACAGGCCGATGCCAATGGTGACCAACAGGTAAATGATGACCAGCGTCAGCAGCACAGCAGAGCTCCTCGCTTCTTCAGCGTTTCAGGGCACATGGATCAGAAAGGGTTGAACCGTCGGGGGTCAGAACAAGCGGATGCGGAACACCAGCTGCATCGCCAGCAGCCCCAACACGAAGCCCAGGCCGCCATAGATGATGCGCTGCAACAGCCAGTTGGTGCGCCGCTGCTGCTCGGTCAGGTCTTTCAGCTCGCGCCGCAGGTCGTCGATTGGCCGCTGCTGCAGATACCCGTGCAGCAGGCGCGGCAAATCCGGCAGCATTTTCGCGTAGTACGGCGCCTGGTCCTTCAGCTCGCGCCACACGCGTTTGGGGCCGATCTGGTCCAGCATCCACCTCTCCAGGAAGGGCTTGGCCGTGTGCCACAGGTCCAGGTCCGGGTCCAGCTGGCGGCCCAGGCCTTCGACGTTCAGCAGCGTCTTTTGCAGCAGCACCAGCTGCGGCTGGATCACCACGTTGAAGCGGCGCGAGGTCTGGAACAAGCGCATCAGCACCATGCCCAGTGATATTTCCTTCAGCGGCCGGTCGAAGTACGGCTCGCACACGCTGCGGATGGCCGCTTCCAGCTCATCCACGCGGGTGTCGGGCGGCACCCAGCCGCTTTCGATGTGCAGCTCCGCCACGCGCTTGTAGTCGCGGCGGAAGAAGGCCGTGAAGTTTTGCGCCAGGTATTCCTTGTCGACCTCGGTCAGCGTGCCGACGATGCCGAAATCCAGCGACACATAGCGCCCGAAGGTCGCCGGCTCCAGGCTGACCATGATGTTGCCCGGATGCATGTCGGCGTGGAAGAAGCCATCGCGAAACACCTGGGTGAAGAAGATGGTCACGCCATCGCGCGCCAGCTTGGGAATGTCCACGCCGGCCGCGCGCAGGCGCTCGATCTGGTTGATCGGCACGCCCTTCATGCGCTCCATCACCAGCACTTCGGGGCGGATCAGGTCCCAGAACATCTCGGGAATCAGCACCAGGTCCAGCCCCGCCATGTTGCGCCGCAGCTGGGCCGCGCTGGAGGCTTCGCGCACCAGGTCCAGTTCGTCGTGCAGGTACTTGTCGAATTCGGCCACCACGTCGCGCGGCTTCAGGCGCTTGCCGTCGGCCGACAGGCGTTCGACCCAGGTCGCCATCATGCGAATCAGGTCGATGTCCTGGTCGATCACCTTGGCCATGCCCGGGCGCAGCACCTTGACGGCGACCTCGCGCTCGCGGTCGTGCTTGTCGCGCACAACGGCAAAGTGCACCTGGGCGATCGACGCGCTGGCGACCGGCTCGCGGTCGAAGCTCAGGAAAACCTCGTCGATCGGCTTCTTCAGGTTGCGCTCGATGGTGGCCACGGCCACCTCGGCAGGGAACGGCGGCACGCGGTCCTGCAGCAGCGCCAGCTCGTCCGCGATGTCGGGCGGCAGCAGGTCGCGCCGGGTCGACAGCACCTGGCCGAACTTGACGAAGATCGGGCCCAGGCGCTCCAACGCTTCGCGCAGGCGCTGCCCACGCGGCGCCGACAGATCGCGCCCGACCGACGCGATGCGCGCTGCCAGCCGCAGCCCGGGGTGCTGAAAGCTGGTCAGCACCAATTCGTCGAGGCCATAGCGCAAGGCCACCCACGCAATGTAGGCGGCGCGCAGCAAACGCCTCATCGCGCGGCCTTGTCCTGTCCGGGCAGTTTGCTCACGAAGTTGCGCAGGGCGTCGGCCATGCCGCGGCCCAGGTTGGCCAGCGTGTGGGCCGGCGCGTCGCCAATCAGGCGCGACAGGTCTTCCTCGGCGTCCCAGCGGACGTGGTCAACCAGCCAGTTCACTTCGGCCGCGAACTGCACGTCGCCCTCGATGCGCACCGCCGGGCGTTCGCCCTGCATGGCGCTGCGTGCCAGGTCCAGCGGCGAGGTGTCGGTGACGGTGAGCAGCAAGTCCGGCTTGGCCTGCGGTGCCAGCTCCCACAGCCCGGCGGGCGTGGCGGCCAGCTGCATGGAGAAGTCGCGCCACTGCGCGCGCACGACGCGGCCCTTCTGCTTGGCCAGGCGCGCTTGCGCCTCGGGCTCCTGCATCAGCACGTGGTTGAACATCAGCACCAGCCGGTGCTGGGCCTCGTCGACCAGCCACGCGGGGGCCTGCAGCTTTTCCGTCAGCTTACCCAGCGCATCGGCCAGCAAAGAAAAAGGGGACTGTGTTGCCATAGTCCCCGATTATTCCTGACAAATGCAGCGCGGCGGCCAAAAAGGCCGCCGCGTGAAAAAAGGCATCGAACAGGCAGTTGACCCTACAGCCATCTGCGCGAGCAGCTACGATTACTGTAGCGCTTGCACCCCTGCGACCAGCCAGCCACCGCGGCCGTCGCGCGGCTTGGTCATGTTCCAGACTTCGCGGAACGGGCTCGGGCTGGGTTCGTCGTTCTCGCGGATCATGCCGTTGAACTCGACGCTGGCCATGTAGACGTCGTCCAGCTCTTCGATGCCCAGCAGCTGCGCGTCCAGCGACACCACGTCGGTCTTGTTGACCTGGCCGGGGGATTCACGCTCGCGGTCGTTCAGTTGCGCCTGGATCTCGTTGAGCATGTTGTTCGTCATCATTGAACGCAGGGCCGGGATGTCGGAGCGGTCCCAGGCGTCTTGCAGGGTGATGAAGTTGCGCTTGGCGGCGTCGGTGAAGCCTTGGATGTCAAAGTCGGCCGGCACACCCCAGGTCTGCGAACCGCTCAGGCCCGAGCCGATGATCGAACTCTGGTTGGCACCGCCAGAGAAATGGGTGGCTTGCGACTCCCACGGGCGGGCCGAGGCGTCGTTGCCGACCTTGGTCGGGTTGTATTGGGGCGGCGTGGCCGGGCTGGCCTGACCGGCGCCTTGGTAGGCCATGCCACCGTTGCCGGCGCCGTTGGCCCCGGCGCGCGAGCGGCGCACCGCGCCGATCACCGCCATGACGACCACGCCCAGCAGCAGGATCAACAGGATGTTGGCAAAACCCGCGCCCAGGCCGAGCGAGTTGGCCAGCCAGGCCAGGCCCAGGCCGGCGGCGATGCCGCCCAGCATGGCGCCCCAGGGCTTGCGC
>JAEZWW010000008.1 GCA_023442945.1 Pseudomonadota bacterium
GCACCGAAGGATGCAGCCGCTTCGTGAACTGACTGGCCGCGGTTGTCTGAACGGAGCGCTCAAAGAGCGCGAAGTGAGTTCTGCGGCCCACCCCGCCAGAACCGCGACGCAGGTTTGCCACTGCGCACCGCGCAGGGGTCGCAGACGTGGGGTCGCCTTTCTTTGGTTTCTTTCTTTGGCGAGTCAAAGAAAGAAACTGCGCCGCCGGGCGCATTTCCCGGCCTCCCAACGTAGCTCGCACACCAACGCCGAGCGAGCGAGCGCGCAGCGAATCGGTGAATCGGTGAATCGGTGAATCGGTGAATCGGTGAACCAGAGACTACAAATTCAATAGCTGCCCGCGCAATCCGCTGTAGGGCCAGCCCCCCAACCCACCCCCAAACCTCAATACACCGACCCCACCCCCGCCGGCCGCGTCTTGAACCGCTTGTGCACCCAGTAATACTGGTCCGGCATGGTGCGGATATACCCCTCCAACCGCGCATTCATCAACGCCGTGTCCGCCACCGGATCGGCGCCGGGGTAGTCTGTCCAGGTCGGCTGCACCTCCGCGTCGTAACCCGTCGGCGTCAGGCGCGTGATGACCGGCACGACATGCGCACGGCCCAGTTGCGCCAGGCGCGGCACCGACGGCACGGTGGCGGTGGGCACGCCGAAGAAGGGCACGAACACCGATTCTTCCGGCCCCAGATCCATGTCGGGCAGCAGGTACAGCAACTGCCCTTCGCGCAGCGCACGCACGACGGGCTTCATGCCCGCCTGGCGGGCGATGGGCGTGACGTTGCCAAAGCGCTGGCGCCCCTGGCGCATCCATTCGTCCAGCACGCCGCCCTGGTCGGCGTAGACGGTGCTGGACACACGCGGGATCTGCTGCATGATCGCGCTGCCGCCGGCGTCCATGCCGTAGAAGTGCGGCGCAAAAATCACCACGCCACCGGGCTGGCGCAACGCGTCGACGTCGCCGGTCAAACGCAGGCGCTGGCGCACGACCTCGGCCGGCGCGTGCCACAGCCAGGCGCGGTCCAGAAAAGCCTGGGCGAAGTAGATGAAGTTGCGGCGGGCGACGGCTTCGCGCTCGGCCTCGCTCCATTCGGGGAAGCACAGGCGCAGGTTGGTCAGCGCGATGCGCCGCCGTTTGCCGGCCACGCGGTACAGCACGCGCCCCAGACTCGCACCCAGCGCCCGCACCACGCCCAGCGGCAGCGGCGCCAGCGCGCGCATCAGCCAGATGGCGGGGTGGCGCACATCGGGCGCGCCGCGGCCTTCACCCACCGCAACGCGCTCGCTGGCAGGGGCGCCCTCACTCATGGCGCGCCCCGCGGGGTTTTGTAGCGGCCGTAGCCCCACAGGTACTGCTGGGGGCACTGGCGGATCAGGTGCTCCATGGCGCGGTTGATCTGGGTGACGGCTGTGTCCAGGTCGTCGCTGAGCGGCTCGGGGAAGGCCTCAAAGTGCACGCGAAAGCCTTGGCCGCCGGGCAGGCGCTCGCCCCACACGAGCAGCGGCGTGGCGCCGGTCTGCTGGATCAGGCGCGCGCCCAGCGTCATCGTATAGGCCGGCTTGCCGAACACGAGCGACCACACGCCCTGCCCTTCGGGCGGCACCTGGTCGGGCAGCAGGCCCACGGCACGGCCGGCGCGCAGCGCCTTGATCATCTGGCGCACGCCCGACAGGTTGGTCGGCGCCGTTTCCAGCCCTTCGCGCTGGCGCGAGGTCTTGACCACCTCGGCCAGCGAGGCCTGACGCGCGGGGCGGAACAGCACGGTGATCGGGCCGTACTCGCGGTGGTAGCGCTCGGCCAGGCCTTGCGCGGTGATTTCGAAGCAGCCCAGGTGCGGCGTCAAGAAAACCACGCCCTTGCGCGCGGCGTACGCGGCATCGACCACGTCGGTGCCTTGCCACTGCGTCGGCACGGGCGGGCCGAACCACAGGCGCGGCGTTTCGGCCGCCATGCGCCCGGCGTGCGCCACGGCGCCGCGCACGTCGGCAAAGCGGTAGCCGGCCAGGCCCGCGTTGGCCGTGATGCGCCGCCGGTACGTGGGCGAGGCCAGCCAGGTCAGCCAGCCCAGGCCCGCACCCACCGCGTGCAGCAGCGCGAGCGGCCAGCGGGACACGAATCGGAACAGGGTCAGCATGGGCTTTCGCGGAGGCTTAAAATAGCGGGGTCGCCGAGTTATGGAACTACTTGCAGGGCGACGTTAAACAGTTCTGCTAAAGCGTTCGCCAGAGCTCCCAGCAGGTGGCAACGCAACGTTCAAACCTCAGGAGTTTATTCAAATGGAAATGGCGAACAGCTTTCTCTTCACCTCGGAATCCGTGTCCGAAGGCCATCCGGACAAGGTGGCCGACCAGATTTCCGACGCCATCCTCGACGCCGTCTTCGCGCAAGACCCGCTCAGCCGCGTGGCCGCCGAGACGCTGACCAACACCGGCTTGGTCGTGCTGGCGGGTGAAATCACCACCAACGCCAACGTCGACTACATCCAGGTGGCGCGCGACACGATCAAGAAGATCGGCTACGACAACACCGAATACGGCATCGACCACAAGGGCTGCGCGGTCATGGTCTGCTATGACAAGCAGAGCAACGACATCGCCCAGGGTGTGGACCATGCCAGCGACGACCACCTGAACACCGGCGCGGGCGACCAGGGCCTGATGTTCGGCTATGCCTGCGACGAGACCGATACGCTGATGCCCGCGCCGATCTACTACGCGCACCGCCTGGTCGAACGCCAGGCGCAGTTGCGCAAGAGCGGCAAGCTGCCCTTTTTGCGCCCCGACGCCAAGAGCCAGGTGACCATGCGCTATGTGGACGGCAAGCCGCACAGCATCGAAACCGTGGTGCTGTCGACCCAGCACAGCCCGGACCAGAGCGAAACGGCGACCAAGATGAAGGCCAGCTTCAACGAAGCCATCATCGAAGAGATCATCAAGCCGGTGCTGCCCGCCGAATGGCTGAAGAACACCAAGTACCTGATCAACCCGACCGGCCGCTTCGTCGTGGGTGGCCCGCAGGGTGACTGCGGCCTGACGGGCCGCAAGATCATCGTCGACACCTACGGCGGCGCCTGCCCGCACGGCGGCGGCGCCTTCAGCGGCAAAGACCCGACCAAGGTTGACCGCAGCGCCGCGTACGCCGCGCGCTACGTCGCCAAAAACATCGTCGCCGCCGGCCTGGCGCGCCAATGCCAGATCCAGGTCGCCTACGCCATCGGCGTGGCCGAGCCGATGAACATCACCGTCTACACCGAAGGCACGGGCAAGATCCCCGACACCGAGATCGCCAAGCTGGTGCGCGAGCACTTCGACCTGCGCCCGAAAGGCATCATCCAGATGCTCGACCTGCTGCGCCCCATCTACGCCAAGACCGCGGCGTACGGCCACTTCGGGCGCGAGGAGCCGGAGTTCACTTGGGAAAGCACAGACAAGGCGGCGCTGCTGAAGGCAGCGGCGGGCCTGTAAGGCCGCGAGCGCTGCGCGCACCTGGTCTGTGCTTCGGCGCAGGCTCATGCCGCGCAGCGGCGTGAAGGTCCGAAGGGCCGGCCGGAGCCAAACACAGACAAAGCCCAACTGCTGCGCGCAGCAGCCGGGCTGTAAGCCCGGAGTTGGCCGCAGGCCGGCGTTGGGTTTTGGGGCGGAGTTCATACCGCGCAGCGGTGTGAACGTAGACCACAAAGCCGCTCTTCTGAAAGCGGCAGCGGGGCTGTAAGCCACGACGCGACGGTCACTGACCAAGAAAAAGCCGGGCAAGCCCGGCTTTTTTCATACCCGCCGAACGCGATCGATCAGGCCAACGCAAACGGCCGCCGCGCGCCCAGGTAGCGCGGGCCGAAGTAGCGGCCGCCCACCGGTTCCTTGCGCACCGTGCCGCCGGTCGACGGCGCGTGCACAAACTGCCCCTGGCCGACGTAGATGCCCATGTGCGAAAACGCGCGCCCGGTGGTGTTGAAGAACACCAGGTCGCCGCGCTGCAGCTGTGCTTCGTCCACCGGTTGCGTGGCCGCGGCCCATTGCGCGGTGCTGCGCGGCAGGCGGCGGCTGGCGCCGTCTTCGGCTGCTTGCTGGCTGAACACGTAATGCACCAGCCCGCTGCAGTCAAAGCCGCCGTCGGGCGTGTTGCCGCCGTAGGTGTAGGGCGTGTTGACGACCAGCATGGCGCGGGCGACGGCGGCCTCGCGCCCCAGGGGGTTCAGCTCCAGCGGCGGCTGCGTCGCCGGCACCGGCGCCGGCGGACTGCGGCGCGCCGTCGAACCCGAGCCCGAGCCCGAAGCGCCGCCCTGGCGCGCCGGGCGGCTGGCGCAACCGGCCAGCAAGGCCACCACCGCGCCCAGCAGCAGCACGCGGCGCGCACCACCGGCGGTGGCGGGCTCAAGCACCGTCTGTGCCGCATCGGCCACAACCTGTTCGGCGCGCGTGACGCCGTCCGGTGACAGCGACGCGCTGGCGCCACCATGATGGCTTGAACCACGATTCCACATAAAAACAGCCTCCAGCGCTTTTCACATCTGCGCAGGCAGCTATTGTATTGATAGTGAAAGAGTTGGCAAGCCCTGTGGACGATGGGCACACACAAGGCCGCAGGGGCGACGGACCGCTGACCGCTCAGCCCGCGGCGCCCGGTCGCAGCGTGCGCAGTTGCGCCACCAGGCCGTCGCAGGCGTCTTCCACCAGGTCCAGCACCTGCTCGAAGCCCGCGTCACCGCCGTAGTACGGGTCGGGCACCTCGCGCGCGCCGGGGTGTTGCGTGCAGAAGTCGGTCAGCCGCATCAGTTTGTGGCGTTGGGCGGGCGGGCAGATGGCGCGGGCCGCGTCTTCGTTGGCGCCGTCCATGACCAGCACCAGGTCGAAGTCGCGGAAGTCCGCCGCCGTCAGCCTCCGTGCCTGTTGGGCGCTGAGGTCGTAGCCGCGGCTCAGCGCGTGGGCTTGCGACCGCGCGTCCGGCAGCGCGCCCACGTGGTAGCCGTGCGTGCCGGCCGAATCGACTTGCACGGCGCCCGCCAGGCCCGCATCGGCCACGCGCTGCTCGAAGACGCCGTGCGCCGTCGGGCTGCGGCAGATGTTGCCCATGCAGACCATCAGGACCGAAACGGGTGCCTGCGGGTCGCGCCCGCCCAGGTACGCCAGGGCGGGCATCGGACGTGGGGAAGCAAGGGTGTGTGCGTTCATGCAGACGAGTCTATGCACACCGCATGGCACGGCCCACCTGAAGGGCATCTGCGTGCCGGGCAGCCGCCGCAGACCGCGCAGCAGACTCGTCTCACCCCATTGACCTGTTGCGCGCGCCTTTCCTGCGCCGTATCGTTGCGCCAAGAAGCAGCTTGCGCCCGGAGTTCGCTTCGTTTTCCATAGCTGCCCGCGCAGGATCATCCTAGGCTGGGAGAGATTTTCTTCTCATTTCCCGCGCCAGCACCCCAGCACAGCCAGCCACCCTGCGGCGTACCGCCCTCACTACAATCCGCCCCCATGATCCGTGCTGCCCAGCGCCTGTGGAAGGACTCGCCCGCCGTGCGCATGGGGGTGTCGATCAGCATCGCCACCGGCTTGTACGGCGTGTCGTTCGGCGCCTTGGGCGTGGCCTCGGGCCTGACGGTGTTGCAGACCTGCGTGCTCAGCCTGCTGATGTTTTCGGGCGGTTCGCAATTCGCCTTCATCGGCGTGATCGCCGGCGGCGGCACCGGTGCGGCGGCGTTGGGCGCGGCCAGCTTACTGGGCGTGCGCAACGCGGTGTACGGCATGCAGATGGCGGCGCTGCTGGGGCCGCGCGGCTGGCGACGCCTGTTGGCGGCGCAACTGACCATCGATGAGAGCACCGCCACGGCGCTCGGCCAGCCGACGCCGACCGAGCAGCGGCGCGGCTTCTGGACCGCCGGCGTCGGCATCTTCCTGCTGTGGAACCTGTGCACCGCCGCCGGCGCGCTGCTGGGCAACGCGCTGGGCGACCCGCGCCAATGGGGGCTGGACGGCGCCGCCGTTGCCGCCTTCCTGGCGCTGCTGTGGCCGCGACTGAAAGGGCGCGAACCGATCGCCCTGGCCGTCGCCGCCGCCACGGTCGCGCTGGCCGCCGTCCCCTTCACGCCGCCGGGCGTGCCGGTGCTGTTTGCCGCCGTGCTGGGCGCCGCCTGGGGCGCGCTGGCGCCACGCCCAGTCGAGCCTGCCCCCGCCGACGAGGCCGCGCGGTGACCGACGTGCTGGGATCGGGCGGCACCCTGTGGATCTGGCTGCTGCTGGCCTGCTTGGCCGCCTACGCCACCAAACTGGCCGGCTACCTGATGCCCGCGCGCTGGCTGCGCAGCCCTCGCATGGCGCGCATGGCCGGCGCGCTGACCATCGCGCTGCTGGCCGCGCTCACCGCGCTGAACGCCGTGTCCAACGGCCAGCAGCTGGCGCTGGACGCCCGCCTGGCGTCCCTCGCCGCAGCGGCGCTGGCGCTGTGGGCGCGCCTGCCGTTTTTGCTGGTGGTGGTGCTGGGCGCGGGGGCGGCGGCCTTGGCGCGGGCGTTGGGCTGGGGCTAAGCGACCACGACGGCCCGCGGGGCGCTACTTCGATTCGGGCGCCGGATGGTCGCGCCGGAACAACGCCCATTCGTCCATCGCCGTGCCATCGGGCAGCGTGCACAGGCCGCTTTCATTGCCCGCCGCGTCTTTCTGGATGCGGAGTTTGCCGCCCTGCTGGACGCAGTAGGTGGACGCCGGGTTGGCCATTTGCACCGCAGCCTTGGGCGGCGCGCTGGGGCCGACACGCAGGGCGCAGCCGACCAGAACGAGCGGGGCCGTGAGGGCGGCGGTACGGGCGCAGAAGGTCAAGCGGTGCATGGCAAAAGCGATGAAAAGTCGGGCGCGGACAGCGCCGAAAGCGGCGTGGCCGCGCGACAAGCGCGCGCCCATTCACTATTGTTTGTATAGCTGCCCGCGCAGCTCACTGTAGGGCCAACGCCCATTTTATTCATGCATCGGGGTTTGGGTGCCGCGCAGCGCCCTGCCCCACGACGCAGGCCAGCAAGCTGCGCATCGCCGTCACGTAGGGCGCGGCCGGCGCACCCTGGGCGATGGCCAGCGCAGCGCGGTCGAAGGCGGCGGACAGGAGTTCGGCCAGCACGGGCAACTCGATCCCATCGCCACCGCTGCCGGCAGCGCTGGGCGCAACCAACGCATCGGGCGCAGCGCCCAACGCGGCCCGCAGGCCGGCCAGCAGTTCTGCCGCGCCGGCGCGGTCGCTGAGCGCGCGCAGGCGCTCGGGCGAGAGCACGGCGGGCGCGTCCAGCAGCAGCAGGCGCGCGCGGCCGTGCTGCGCCATGGCGGCGAAGTAGCGCTCGGCGCCATCGGCCAGCGCTTGCAGCGGCGTGGCGTCGGGGGCGCCGGCCAGTGCGATCTCGGCAGCGACTTCGTCCGCCGCCTGGCCGGCCGCGGCGTACAGCAGGTCGGCCTTGTCGGTGTAGTGGTGGTAGAGCGCGCCGCGCGTCAGCTGCGCGGCGGCGGCGATGTCGGGCGTGCTGGTGTCAGCGTAGCCCTTGTGCACGAACAGCGCGCGCGCCGCGGCGATCAGCGCGGCTTGGGTGGCTTCGGTGCGCTCGGCGTTGGCGCGGCGCGGCGGGGGGGCGCTGGTGGCCGATTCGGTGGCCTGTGCGGCAGAGCGGCCGGGGCGCTTTTTTGAAGCCACGGGTTTTGTTTGCATACATTCAGCCTGTATGTTTTAACCCTTCTTCAGGAGACACCCATGCGCTGCACCCAGTTTTACCCCGTGCTGATGACCGACGACGTTAGCCGCGCCGCGCGCTTTTACACGACGCAGCTGCGCTTTCGGCCGGTGTTTGAAAGCGATTGGTACGTGCACCTGCAGTCCGCCGAGGACGCAGCCGTCAACCTGGCCGTGCTGCGCCGCGGCCACGAGACGATCCCCGCGCCCCACCGCCACGCGCCCGGCGGCGCCCCGCTGCTGAACTTCGAGGTGGCGGACGTGGACGCCGAGTACGCCCGCGCCGTCGCCCAGGGCCTGCCGATCCTGCTGCCGCTGCGCGATGAGGACTTTGGCCAGCGCCACTTCATCACCCAGGACCCCGACGGCGTGATGATCGATGTGATCACGCCGATCGCACCCAGCGCGGCGTTCCAGGCGCAGTACCTGGGCGCTACGAATTGAGTAGCTGGTTGCGCCGGTGGCTGTAGGGCTGACGGTCGATTTTTATTGAATTTCGGGGAGCGCCTGTGATCTGCTGCACAGGCAGCCGAAGTGCGGGGCGAAGCCCACCTCAAGACCATCTGCATACGGATTGACGATTTCGGGTGGTTTTCACGCGATTCGCGGCATCGGCGGCCGCGCGGCCACCCTACGCTGAGTCAGCCGCCGCGCTGGGGGCGTGCGGCGCCGCACCCGCGCCGCCCCTCAGCGCGGCAGGCACACCATCACCAGGAGCCGTCACCATGTCCGTTCATCTCATCGTCACCCTGCACGCGCGCGAAGACCGGCGCGACGACTTCGCCCAGCTGATGGCGGCCGTCAAACAGGATTTGCCCAGCGCGCCCGGCTGCCGCGGCGTCGCCGTGTACCAGCAGGCGGACCGGCCGCTGGTCTACACGCTGGTGGAGCACTGGGATTCGACCGACGCGCACCAGGCGCACCTGCAGCGCATGGAGGCCTCGGGCGGCTGGGCGGCGCTGTCGGCGCAGCTGGCCGAGCCACCGGTCAGCGCTTACGCCACGGCGCTGTAAAGGCGCGAGGGCGCAAGCCACGCCAGCCGCCGCTCGGCTACGCTCGGCCATGCTCCAAGTCATTCCGCAGCTGCTGCTCGGTCTGCCCAACTGCCGCACCTGGTTGACGGACGGCCGCTCGACCGTCATCCACAAGACGCTGGCGGCGAGCCTGCCGGACGTGGGCAAGTTCGTGGCCGTGCCGCTGCTGCTGTACCTGCGCCATGGCGAACAGCACATCCGCGACGCGGACGGCGGTCAGCAGGTGCTGAAACCCGGGCAGCTGCTGTACTTGCCTCGCGACGTGTACGTGGTGTCCGACTTCGTGCCCGCGGGTGGGCGGCCGCTGGAGGCGCTGCTCTTCTTCATCGACGACGGGCTGATGGATCGGTTCTTGCGCAGCCAGCGCCCGGCGCTGCTGCCAGCTAACGAGATCCCTGTGGCGGCAGAAGAAAGCGCCCGCACCTTATCCGCCGGTCCGCAGGTCGTGGCCTTCATGGACGCGCTGGAGCAGGTCTACGCTCACGGCGCCACTGCGGATGCCGCTTTGCTGGAATTGAAGATGCTGGAGCTGCTGCACCTGCTGTCGGCCCAGGCGGATGGGCGGGCCTGGATCGACAGCCTGGCCGCCGCGCGCCGTGGCCCGCGCCCGGCGATTGCCGACACCATGCGCCGCTACGCCGCCCACGGGCTGACGGTGGCCGACTACGCCGCGCTGGCGCGCCGCAGCGTGTCCAGCTTTGGCCGCGACTTCCGGCGCCTGTACGGCCAGACGCCGCTGCAGTGGCTGACGACGCAGCGCCTGGACGCCGCGCAGGCCGCGCTGGCGCAGGGCAGCAGCGTGACGGAGGCGGGTCTGGTGGCCGGCTACAGCAACGTGTCGCACTTCATTCGGGCGTACAAGCGGCGCTTTGGCGACACGCCCAAGCGGGCGCAGCAGCAGGCCGGTGGCGTGTGGGCAGGGTGACGCGCGTCAGCGACGCGGCGCAGCGCAGGGCCCAGGGCGTGGCGCGTATCGGCGGAGTGCGCCGATCGCAATGATTTTGATAGCTGGCCGCGCAGGTGGCTCTAGGGCCGCACCGCGTTATGGCTTGAAAACAGGCCTGCTGGCGCGCAAGCCCTGGCTGACCCACGGGCCGGGCCGGCCGACTTCAGAACGGGAACTTGCCCCCGCCCGGCCCGCCCATGCCCGGCGGCATCGGCGGCATGCCACCGCCGCCGCCCATCAGGCCTTTCATGCCACCCAGGCGCTTCATCATCTTCATCAGGCCGCCGCCCTTCATCTGCTTCATCATGCCCTGCATCTGCTCGAATTCCTTGAGCAGGCGGTTGACTTCCTGCACGTGCACGCCGGCGCCCGCGGCGATGCGGCGCTTGCGGCTGGCTTTCAGCAGCTCGGGCTTCTTGCGCTCTTGCGCGGTCATGCTGTTGATGATGCCTTCCTTGCGGCGGATGTCCTTTTCGGCGCGGGTCAGGTCGGCGTCGGTGGCCTTGGCGGCCATTTGCGCGGGCAGCTTGTCCATCAGGCTGCCCAGGCCACCCATTTGCTTCATCTGCTGCAACTGGCCCAGGAAGTCCTGCAGATCGAAGCCGCTGCCGCTCTTGACCTTGTCGGCCAGATTCTTGGCCGCTTCGATGTCGACGTTGGCGGTGACCTGCTCGACCAGCGCGACCACGTCGCCCATGCCCAGGATGCGGCCGGCGTGCCGTTCGGCGTCGAACACTTCCAGCCCGTCGATCTTTTCGCTGACGCCGGCAAACTTGATCGGCGCGCCCGTGACCTGGCGCACCGACAGCGCCGCGCCACCGCGCGAATCGCCGTCCATCTTGGTCAGCACGATGCCCGTGAGCGGCAGCGCGTCTTTGAAGGCCTTGGCGGTATTGGCCGCGTCCTGGCCCTGCATGGCATCGACCACGAACAGGGTTTCGACCGGGTTCAGCGCGCCGTGCAGGGTCTTGATCTCCTGCATCAGCGCCTCGTCAATCGCCAGGCGGCCGGCGGTGTCGACGATCAGCACGTCGTAAAAATGCGTCTTGGCGTGCGTCAGCGCCGCGCGGGCGATGTCCAGCGGCTTCTGCTCGGGCGTGGACGGGAACCAGTCGGCGCCGGCCTGGCCGGTGACGGTCTTGAGCTGCTCGATGGCGGCGGGGCGGTACACGTCGCCCGACACCGTCAGCACCTTTTTCTTGCGCTTTTGCACCAGGTGGCGCGCCAGCTTGGCGGTGGTGGTGGTCTTGCCGGAGCCCTGCAGGCCGGCCATCAGGATGATGGCGGGCGGCTGCGCGGCCAGGTTCAGGTCGCTGATGCCCTCGCCCATGGTGGCGGCGAGTTCGCGGTTGACGATGCCGACCAGCGCCTGACCGGGCTTCAGGCTGCCCAGCACTTCCTGGCCCAGCGCCTTGTCCTTGACGCGGGCAATGAAGTCGCGCACCACGGGCAAGGCGACGTCGGCCTCGAGCAGGGCCATGCGCACTTCGCGCAGCATGTCCTGCACGTTGGCTTCGGTGATTCGGGCCTGGCCGGAGATCTTCTTGACCAGGCTGGAGAGTTTGTCGGTAAGGGCAGTGGCCATGAGCAAAACGCAGCTTGCGGTCGCAGTGCGTGGAAAACGCCGGATGAAGGCGGTGCGTGCCCCCGGGAGCGAGGGGCCAAACCGCTAAACTTTGCCCATGATTCTAGCCAGCGCCTCCCCCCTCGGTCTGCTGCTGAGCGCCGCGGCCGCGCTGGCGTACGCCGTGCCCGCCCTGGGCGCGCGCGCCATGGGTGGCGTGAGCGCGCGGCGCGTGCTGCTGCTCGCCTGGCTGCTGCACGGTCTGCTGTTGGCCTACAACCTGCTGAACGGGCCGCCGCGCTTCGGTTTTGCGCCCGCGCTGTCGATCACCGTGTGGCTGGCGCTGACCGTGTACGCGGTCGAAAGCCAGCTGTACCCGCAAATGCGCGCGCGCTGGGCGCTGGCGGGCTTTGGCGCGGTGGCGATTGTGCTGGCGCTGCTGTTCCCCGGCACAGCGCTGCCGCACACCTCGTCGCCGCTGCTGCCGTTGCACTGGGCGCTGGGCATCGCGGCCTACGGCATGTTCGCCGCCGCGGTCGCCCACGGCTGGCTGATGACGCGGGCGGAACACCAGATGCGCGCCGCGTCGCAGGCGGTGGAAGGCGGCGTGCCGCTGCTGACGCTGGAGCGGCTGATGTTCCGCTTTGTCGGCGCGGGCTTCGTGCTGCTGACGCTCACCGTGGTGGTCGGCGCCTTCTTTGGCGAACACATCTACGGCGCCAGCCACACCGGCTGGCGCTGGGACCACAAGCGCACGTTTACCGTGCTGTCGTGGATCACCTTTGCCGCCCTGCTGATCGGCCGCTGGCGCCTGGGCTGGCGCGGACGGCGCGCGGTGCGCGTGCTGTACGCCGGCGCGGCGCTGCTGCTGCTGGGCTACGTCGGATCGCGCTTCGTGCTGGAAGTGCTGTTGGGGCGCGGGGCATGAAGCTGCTGATCGTCCTGCTGGCGGTGGCGGCCGGTGTGTGGCTCTGGCAACGCGGTCGCGCCCGCGCCCTGCGCGATGCTGCCGCGCCGCGCAAGTCGACCAAGGCATTGCCCATGGTGCGCTGCGCGCGCTGCGGCACCCACGTACCGGGCAACGAGGCGGAGGTCGGCCAGCACGGCAGCTACTGCACCAGCGCCCACCGCCGCGAGAGCGAAGGCGCATGAACGCGGCCGCGCGCTTCGGCGTCACCGCGCCGCCCAGCCAACTGCTGTCCTACGACAGCCGCGGCTTGGTGGACGGCGAGCTGCCGGGCTTCACCCGGCTGTGGACGGCCTTCATGTCCGCGCGCATCGTCATGGCCGTGGCCATTCTGGGCATGCACCTGGCGGTCCACGCGTGGGTACGCCCGTTGCCGCTGTGGGTGCTGGGCGCCTGCCTGGGCTACCTCATGCTGACGATTCTGGTGCGCGTGCTGGCGCGCCCGCGCGGGCCGGGCCGGCCGTTTGACGCACAGTGGCTCTACACCGTCGGCGCGGACCTGGTGTTTTTTGTGTCGCTGCAGTCGCAGCAAAGTGTGGGCGTGAACTACACGCCGCTGCTGGCGCTGCCGGTGCTGATGAGCGCCATCATGGGTACACGCGCGCTGGCGCTGGGCACGGCGGCGCTGGTCACCCTGGCCTTGCTGGGGCAGATCGCGTGGTCCGCCGACATCCCCTCCGGCACGAGCACCACCGACATGGCCCAGGCCGGGCTGACCGGGGCCGGCCTGCTGATCCTGGCCCTGCTGACCAACCAGTTGGCGATGCGGCTGGCCCGCGAAGAGGGCTCGGCCCGCCGCAACCGGGTCGAAGCCCAGGTGCAGTCGCTGGTCAACGGCATGGTGATCGACGCCATGGACGATGGCGTGCTGGTCGTAGACACCGACTACCTGGTGCGCAGTGCCAACCCGGCGGCGCGGCTGATGCTGGGGTCCGACCAGGAGGTCACACCCGACCAGTTCGTGCTGGACGACAACCCGGCCTGGGTGCAGCTCGCCCACATCGCGCGCGAAACCTTCGAGAACGAGCCGGTGGACGGCATCGAGATCACCCTGCACCACGAAGACCGCCACAGCAGCCGCCTGCAGGTGCGCACGCAGCGCACGCCTGCCGTTGGCGACAGCGGCCGCAGCCTGTGCGTGATGTTCCTGCAGGACATGCGCGAGATGGAAGCCCAGCTGCGCACTGAAAAGCTGGCCGCCATGGGCCGCATGTCGGCCGCCGTGGCGCACGAAATCCGCAACCCGTTGGCCGCCATCAGCCAGGCCAACGCGCTGCTGGAAGAAGATCTGACGGCGCCCGGCCAATTGCGCCTGACGGCCATGGTGCGCCAGAACGCCGATCGGCTGGGCCACATCGTCGAAGACGTGCTGGACGTGGTGCGGGCGCAGGGCACGTCCGAGCCCTTCGCCTCCGACGCGGTGGAGCTGGACGCCAGCGTGCAGGGCTTTTGCGCCGAATGGTGCGCGCAGAACAGGATGGGCGACCGCCTGCAGGTCCATCTCGGCCTGCCGGACGACTTGTCGGTGCAGTTCGCGCACGAGCACCTGCGCCGCATCCTGGTCAACCTGCTGGACAACGCGGCGCGCTACGCCAGTCGCAGCACCGGCGCGATCCAGGTGTCGACCCAGGCGATCCGCCACGGTCCGGTGCTGCTGATGGTCTGGAGCGACGGGCTGCCGCTGGAGCCCAGTGTGCGCCGTCATTTGTTTGAACCTTTCTTCTCGTCCGAGAGCCGCTCCAGCGGCCTGGGCCTGTTCATCTGCCGCGAGCTGTGCGAGCGCCATGGCGCCAACATCGGCTACGAACGCACCGAGCGCAGCCAGCAAGGCGCGCCGCAGGCCGGCAACGAATTTTTCGTCAGCTTCCGCCGCGCGCCCGGCAGCTACACGACGACCTTCATGGACCCCAACGTTTGACATGACCGCTTCCCTGAGCCCACCCGCCACCGCGCGCGTCCTGGTGGTGGACGACGAACCCGACCTGCGCACGCTGTACGAGCTGACCTTGCTGCGCGAAGGCCATGAAGTGCAGGCCGCGGGCACGGTGGCCGAGGCGCGCGATCGGCTGGCGGCGCAGGGCTTTGACGTCGTGATCACCGACATGCGCTTGCCCGACGGGCTGGGCCTGGATCTGCTGCGTGAACTGGTGGCGCAACAGCGCCCGGAGCGCTGCATCGTCATCACCGCCTACGGTTCGGCCGAAAACGCGGTGGAAGCCCTGAAATGCGGCGCGTTCGACTACCTGACCAAGCCGGTCGATCTGAAGCAGTTCCGCGGCGTGGTCGCCTCGGCGCTGCAGACGCCGGGCCGCTCGCCCGGTGCACAGATCGCTGCGTTCCCTGCTGTGGCGGCGCTGGCCGAAGCCGCACCTCCGTCAGGCAGCGCGCGCAGCGCTGCACCACCCGCACCGGCCGAAGCCGCCCCGACCACGCCCGGCGCACAGGCCCTGGCGCGCATGGTGGGCGATTCGCCGGCCATGCGCAGCGTCAAGCACCGCATCGCCAAGGTCGCGCGCAGCATGGCGCCGGTGCTGGTGCATGGCGAGTCCGGCACCGGCAAAGAACTGGCGGCCCAGGCGGTGCACGCCAATAGCCACCGCCATGCCGGGCCGTTTGTGCCCGTCAACTGCGGCGCCATTCCTGAAAACCTGCTCGAAGCCGAATTCTTCGGCGCGCGCAAGGGCTCCTACACCGGTGCGGCGACCGACCGCGAAGGTTTTTTTCAAGCCGCGCAAGGCGGCACGCTGTTCCTGGACGAGATCGGCGACCTGCCCTTGGCCATGCAGGCCAAGCTGCTGCGGGCGATCCAGGAGCGGCGCGTGCGCCCGCTGGGCGAAACGCAGGAAGAAGCGGTGGACGTGCGCATCGTCAGCGCCACCCACAAGGACCTGGCGGCCGAAGTGCAGGCCGGGCGCTTCCGCCAGGACTTGTACTACCGCCTGAACGTGATCGAGGTCGTCGTGCCACCGCTGCGCGAGCGCCGCGAAGACCTGCCCGCGCTGTGCGAAGCCCTGCTGGCACGCATCCCCACCGACGGCAGCGGCGCGCCGCACCGCCTGACCGAACGGCAGATGGCCGACATCCTGGCCGCGCCGCTGGACGGCAACGTGCGCGAGCTGGAAAACCTGCTGCACCGCGCCGTCGCGCTGGGCGAGGCGGGCGATTCGGGCTTTGGGGAGCTGCCCTTGTTCGATTCGTCACCCGCGCCGATCGCGGGCCCGGACTTCGAGTCGACGGCCGCAGGCGAGCTCGAACCGGCTGGCGACGCCGATCCGCAGACCGGCACCGCCCCACTGCCGCAGGACCTGGAGCGCTGGCTGGACGCGCAGGAGCGCCGCGTGTTGGTGCGCGCATTGGACGAAACCGGCTTCAACCGCACCGCCGCAGCCGCGCTGCTGGGCCTGAACCTGCGCCAGATGCGCTACCGCATGTCGCGCCTGGGCATCACCGAGCCGGGCAGCGGTGACGCTGGCGATGGCAACGCCTGAGGCGCGCACGCCCGGGCTGTGGCAAGGCGGCTGGTACCGCCGCGCGCGCGCCCTGCCCTCGCCCAACTTCGGCCCGCGCCCCAAGGGCACGGCCATCGACCTGGTGGTGGTGCATTCCATCAGCCTGCCGCCCGGCCGCTACGGCGGTGACGAGGTGCAGGCGCTCTTCACCAACACGCTCGACTGGGACGCGCATCCCTACTTCCAGCAGATCCGCGGCATGGAGGTGTCGGCCCATTTCTACGTGCGCCGCACAGGGGCGCTGTGGCAGTTTGTCAGCGTCGACGACCGTGCTTGGCACGCCGGGCGGTCCAGCTTTCGCGGCCGCGACAACTGCAACGACTACTCAGTCGGCATCGAGTTGGAAGGCCTGGAAGGCGAGCGCTTCACCGCGCGGCAGTACGAGCGCCTGGGTAGCCTGGTGAGCGCGCTGGCCCAGCAGTGGCCGATCCGCGCGGTCACCGGGCACGAACACATTGCGCCAGGCCGCAAGCACGACCCGGGCGCGGGCTTCGACTGGGCGCGTCTGCGCCGGGACGTGAACGGGCGCGCTGGCGAGGTCGAACCGGCCTGAGCAGCATCGGCCCGCGCGGTCAGGCGCACTTGACGCTACATTTTAAATAGCTGCCTGCGCAGATGGCTGTAGGGCCAGAGGTCAATTTCTTTAAAAATCAACCCCTCCACCCCTGTCACTTGGAGCGCAAGTCCACCACGCGCCGCGCCTTGCCCACGCTGCGCTCAATGCCGCCTTCGGCCTTCAGATCGATCTCGACGCTGGAGCCCACGTAGACCTTGATCTCGTGCTGCAGCAGCTTGGCGGCGGCGCGCGCTTCGATGCCGGCCGGGTCCACACCGGGCGCGGTTTCGACCTGCACCTTCAGGCAGTCCATCGGGCCTTCGCGCGTCAGCACGCACTGGTAGTGCGGCGACAGTTCGGCGCGCTTCAAGATCAGCTCTTCGATCTGCGTCGGGAACACGTTGACGCCGCGGATGATCATCATGTCGTCGCTGCGGCCGGTGATCTTCTGCATGCGGCGCATGGTGCGCGCGGTGCCGGGCAGCAGGCGCGTCAGGTCGCGCGTGCGGTAGCGGATGATGGGCAGCGCTTCCTTGCTCAGGCTGGTGAAGACGAGTTCGCCCTCGCTGCCGTCGGGCAGCACTGCGCCGGTTTCGGGGTCGATGATCTCGGGGTAGAAATGGTCTTCCCAGATCGTCGGGCCGTCCTTGGTTTCCACGCATTCGCTGGCGACGCCCGGGCCCATCACTTCGGACAGGCCGTAGATGTCCACCGCGTCGATGCCCATGCGCGCTTCCAGCGCGCTGCGCATCTCGTTGGTCCACGGTTCGGCGCCAAAGATGCCGGTGCGCAGCGACAGCGACTTGGGGTCGATGCCCATGCGCTCGACCTCGTCGGCCACGGCCAGCATGTAGCTGGGCGTGACCATGATGATGTCGGGCTTGAAGTCCAGGAACAGCTGGATCTGCTTTTCGGTCTGGCCGCCGCCGAAGGGCACGACGGTCATGCCCAGTTTTTCGGCGCCGTAGTGCGCGCCCAGGCCGCCCGTGAACAGGCCGTAGCCGTAGCTGATGTGCACCATGTCGCCCTTGCGCGCGCCGGCCGCGCGGATCGACCGCGCCACAACGCCCGCCCAGGTGTCGATGTCGTTGCGGGTGTAGCCGACCACGGTGGGCTTGCCGGTCGTGCCGCTGCTGGCGTGGATGCGCGAGATCTGCTCGCGCGGCACGGCGAACATGCCGAATGGGTAGTTGTCGCGCAGGTCCGACTTGGTGGTGAACGGAAACTTGGCCAGATCGGCGAGCGTGTGCAAATCATCGGGGTGCACGCCGGCGGCGTCGAACTTGGCTTTGTAGACGGGCGAGTTGGCGTAGGCGTGCGTCAGCGTCTTCTTCAGCCGGTCGAACTGCAGCGCGCGCAGCTCATCCACGCTCGCCTTTTCAATCGGGTCCAGGGGCAGATCGGTCGTGCTCATGTGTGTCTCCGTGGGTCGTTCGTGGTCGTTCGCAGGGATAGGGATTCAGCTGGCTTGCTCGACGGGCACGACATTGCCGCTGATCTGCGTGCTTTTGCCGCGGAACAGCGCCACCGTCTGGCCCTTCTGGTTGGTGATGCGGATGTCGTAGATGCCGTGGCGGCCGGCCAGCGACTGCTCGGTCGCCTCGGCCGTGAGCACGTCGCCCTCATAGGTCGGGCGCAGGAATTCGATCGAACAGCCGCTGGCCACCGTGTTGTGGTTGCGGCTGTTGCAGGCGTAGGCAAAGGTGGAATCGGCCAGCGTGAAGATGAAGCCGCCGTGGCAGATCTTGTGCCCGTTCAGGTGCAGCGGCTTGACCAGCATCTCCATCACCGCACGGCCCGGCTCGCAAGCCAGCAGCTTCATGCCCATCGTGGACTTGGACGCTTCGTCCTCGGCGTACATGGCTTCACCGACGCGGCGGGCCAGATCGGTATCGCTTTCGTTCAAGGGGGCAGTCATGTGTCTTTTTACCTTGGGTTGGGAGGAGATGCAGACCCCACCAGCGAACGCCGTGCTCGGACCCGCGCCGAGCACCGGCGTTGTCCCCCTCCCGAAGAGAGAGGGGGAAGGCGCCGCAGGCGCCTCAGGGGGTGCCCGCCGAATTCATTCGCCCTTGAACTGCGCCGGGCGTTTTTGCAGAAAGGCGGTCACGCCTTCGATGTAATCGTGGGTGAAGCCCATGCGCGACTGCACGTCGCGCTCCAGGTCCAGCTGCTCGTCCAGGCTGTGCGTGTGCGCGCCGCGCAGCAAGTGGCGCGTGGCGACCAGCGCCTTGGTCGGCATGGCGGCCAGGCGCTGGGCCATGGCCTTGGCAGCGGCGACGGGGTCGTCCTGCACGTCCCAGATCATGCCCATGGCTTTGGCGTCGGCCGCGCTCAGCTTGTCGCCGGTGAAGGCCAGGGCCATGGCGCGCGCCAGGCCGACGCGCTGGGGCAGCAGCCAGGTGCCACCCGAATCGGGCACCAGGCCGATCTTGCTGAAGGCCTGGATGAAGCTGGCGCCCGGCGCGGCGATGGCGATGTCGCAGGCCATGGCGACCGATGCACCCGCGCCCGCGGCCACGCCGTTGACGGCGCAGATCGTAGGCACGCCCAAGGCGATCAGGCGGCGCGTGGTGGGGTTGAAAGCCTGCTCGATGACGGGGCCGGGGTCGGCGCGGTGCATGATGTCCGCGCCCTCGGAGAAGTCGAATTCCGACAAATCGGCGCCCGCGCAGAAGGCGCGGCCCGCGCCCGTCAGGACCACGGCGCGGATGGCCTTGTTGGCTTCGACCTTGTCCAGGGCAGCCCACAGGTCACGGTGCATCTGCCGCGTGAAACTGTTGAGCGACTGCGGCCGGTTGAGCGTCAAAACGGCCACCGCGCCCTCTTCTTCGTACAGAACCGCGGGTTCTTCTTGCTGGGTCATTGTTTGTCTCCTGAACCTGAAATCTACCATTAACCGACCCATCGGTCGGCTAACTCTTGCCAGACGGGTGCGCCGACCGGCCTCGCTATAGTGTGGCTGCGGCGCCGACCGGCGCACACCTACCCACCATTTTGCGAGGAGACTTCCCCCCATGGCCTACGAATTCATCCAGACCCGCGTCGAGGGCGACAAGGTCGGCATCGTCACGCTGAACCGCCCCAAGCAGCTGAATGCGCTGAACGGCGAGCTGATGCGCGAGCTGGGCCAGGCGCTGAAGGACTTCGACGCCGACGACGCCATCGGCTGCATGATCATCACCGGCAGCGAAAAAGCCTTTGCCGCCGGTGCCGACATCGGCGCCATGGCGACGTACAGCTTCGCCGACGTCTACCGCGACGACTACATCACGCGCGACTGGGAAACCATCCGCTCGATCCGCAAGCCGGTCATCGCCGCCGTCAGCGGCTTCGCCCTGGGCGGCGGCTGTGAATTGGCCATGATGTGCGACTTCATCATCGCCGCCGACAACGCCAAGTTCGGCCAGCCCGAGATCAAGCTGGGCGTGATCCCCGGCGCCGGTGGCACGCAGCGCCTGCCGCGCGCCGTGGGCAAGTCCAAGGCCATGGACATGTGCCTCACGGCCCGCATGATGGACGCGACCGAAGCCGAGCGTGCTGGCCTGGCCAGCCGCGTGGTGCCGCTGGACAAGCTGATGGACGAGGCGCTGGGCGCCGCGCTGATCATCAGCGGCTTCGGCCGCCTGGCCGTGATGGCCGCCAAGGAATGCGTGAACCGCGCGTTCGAAGGCTCGCTGAACGACGGCGTGATGTTCGAGCGCCGCCTGTTCCACGCGCTGTTCGCCACCGCCGACCAGAAGGAAGGCATGGACGCCTTCGTCAACAAGCGCGCGGCGGCCTTCAAGCACCAGTGACGCGCGGCGGCGCCTGTCGCCGTCAATTTATACAGATCTGGCCTCCTGCCCTAGTCAGATCTGCGCAGACAGCTTCACTATTGATAGCAATCGTTCTGTGTGCTGGACACGCAGAACGCGCTTGTTACCAATGGTTGCACTGAACCTGCCACCCGTTTGACCCCATCGGCGCCCCGGCGCCGATTCATGCAGCTCCCGAACCGCATTTTTCTGGAGCCTGCATGCCCACCCTTCGCCCCCTCGCCCGCGCCGCCTTCGTCGCCCTGAGCGCCTTGTCGGTGCTGATCGCGCCGGCCCACGCCAACAGCCCCGTGGTCATCGCCCCGGGCGAAGCCGCGCCGCCGAGCTTCCTGCCCCCGGTGTGGCCCAGCGCCGCCGCGCCCGACACCTTCACCCGCGACCGCGCCGCCTTGCACCGCGCCACCGATGCGCAGGCCAAGGCCGGCACGCCGCGCTTTCAGGCGCCCTCGGCGCAGAGTTGCCGCCGCCCCATCCGTACCCACGAAGAGCCTGGCGCGCAAGCCATCGCCCACACGGCGCGCACCGCCCCCGGTGGACGCGTGCGCGCCGGTGGTCTGGCGCGGCCGGGCGTCACCCTGGAATCCGCTGCGCCGATGCCGGCACCGGCCGCCCCCGCAGATGCCGTGATGGACCGCGCGACCGTCGAATCGACCACAGGCGCCGTGGCCGCCCCACCCGCCGGCAAGCCCGCCGCCGCGCAAGCCACCCACGGCGCTGCCCGCGCGCGCCACGTCCAGATCGCCGGCGGCGAACCCGTGACGGCGGGCGTGGTGGACGACAACGCGCAGTTCACCGACTACCTCGCCTTCCGCCAGCGCACCCTGGTCGAGCACCGCACGCGCGATGTCCGCGACCGCGTGCTGCTGCAGGTGCGCGACCCGCGCGGGCGCGCCGTGCCCGACGCCGAAGTCGCCGTGCGCGCCAGCGGTGGCGCCATCGCCTGGGCCCGCACCGACACCGCTGGGCGCGCCTGGATCGCGCCCAGCGCCTTCGACCCGAAAGCCAACCAGGCGTACGAGGTGACCGTGCGGCGCGGCGCGGCCCAGTCCGCCGTGGTCTTCCTGCGCGGCCAGCAGAGCACGGTGGACGTCACGCTGGACGCGCGCCTGCCCGCGCAGCGCGCGCAGCTGGACCTGGTGTTCCTGATCGACGCCACAGGTTCCATGGGCGACGAGATCGCCAAGCTGAAAGCCACGCTGCGCACCATCGCCGACGAGGTAGCGCGCCTGCCCAGCCGGCCCGACACCTGCTTTGGCCTGGTCGCCTACCGCGACAAGACGGACGAATTCCTGCTGCGCAGCCACGACTTCACGGGTGATCTGGGCGCCTTCCAGAAAGTGCTGGACCAGTTGCAGGCGGACGGCGGCGGCGACGAACCCGAAGCCATGAACGAAGCGCTGTATGAAGCGGTGCACGCGCTCAGCTGGCGCGGCAATGGCGCAACGCGCCTGATGGTGCTGTTGGCCGACGCGCCGCCACACCTCGACTACGCCGGCCCGCAGTACGACGAGAGCATGGCGGCGGCGTTGGGTAAAGGCATCAAGGTCTTCAGCGTGGGCGCCAGCGGGCTGAACAAGCAGGGCGAATTCATCCAGCGCCAGATCGCACAGTACACCGGTGGGCGCTTCGTCTTCCTGACCTACGCCGATGCGCGCAACCCCGCCAGCGGCCCCGGGCGGCAAACCGTGCACGACGTCACCAACTATTCGGTGGACACACTCGACCGCCTGATCGTGCGCCTGGTCAGCGACGAGCTGGCGCAGTTGCCCCCTCCGCGTTCCTGAACCTTCGCGCAACAACGCGTGACGGCGGCCCAAAAACTTATCTATAATGCCGGGTTCCGGTGGTATAGCTCAGTCGGTTAGAGCGTGGGATTCATAACCCCAAGGTCGGTGGTTCGATTCCACCTACCACCACCAGATGTACTTCCGCACAAGTGCGCACTTGTGCGCAGAAGTTGAAAAAGCCCCAAGACGCCATGTCTTGGGGCTTTTTCTTTTTTTCCGCGCGAGAGCAGCAGTTTCCGCCGCGGGCGTGGGCATCCGACTGCCACTTTCACGCCCGCCCCTGCTGCCGTCCCACTGGTGCGCAGGTTGTTGGGAAGTCAGCGCGACGCCAGCTTTGCGCATGCCATGCGGCGCGAGGGGCGCGTGCGCGGAGGCAATTTGCGGATGGCGTGCAGATTCGCTGCGACCGGCGAACCTGCTACGTCTTCTTCAAAGGCCCCTGTCGGTCATGTCAGTGGCGGCGCCGCCGCGCGAAGGCCGACATCAACAGACTCAGCAGCGCCAACACCGGCCACGTCCCGACCGGCACCGCCACGGGGGCGGCGGCAGCCACGAGCGCGTGCTGCGCCGAGTTGTTGACCACGATGTTTTCGTTCGTGACCGACAGCACCTCTGCGTTCACCGTGTGGGTGCCGAGTTCGGTGATCTGGACGGGCACAGTCAAGTGGCTTATACCGCCTGCCGCGATGGCAGCCAGGGTGCAAGTGATGGTTTGCGGGGTGGTGGGCGTTGCGCCCGGCGCCACGGTACAGGCGGTCGGCAGCGGCGAACCCGCACGAACACCCTTCGGCAGCGTGATCGACAACACCCCGTCGGCCGAGGCCGAACCACCCAGGTTGCGGACATCGAACGTCAGGCTCGCGTTCGAGCCCACGGTCACGTTGGTCGGGCCGCTGATGGTCGGAGTCAGGTCAACCGCGGACGAGCCCATCTTGCAGGGGCCGTTGGGGTCTTTGGCCGCTGCCAGAAAGTTGCTCATGATCGGCCGGCTCTGCGTGTCCGCCGTGGCCGTCACGAGGTAAAACGGCGACGTATCGGCCGTGACAAAGGTGCACGCCCCTTGGCCGCCGTCCATCGCCGGGCTCGGGACAAAGAAGCCGAACGCGTTGACCCGGTCCACCGGATTGGCCGACGTTGCGCCGTTTTCCAGGTACAGCGCGTTCTCGCCCGGCACGTTCTGGATCAGGCCATAGTCAAGTCCCTCCAGCGGATTGGGTCCCGAGGTGAAGGGGCCGGCGTAGGGTGAGAGCGGGTTGACGCGCGAATCGATCCTGCCGGTTCGGCCGACCCAGGAGACGCCCCAGTGGGTCGCCGAGTCCAAGGCGGCGACGATCTTGTCGGTGTTGGACGCGCGTGAGCAACAACCGTCGGTGAAGATCACGAAGGTCTTGTCCGGATGGCTGCGCATGGCGTTCATGACCACGTCGAGCTTGGCGGCGTCCGCCGCTTCATAGACCGTGACGACGAAAACGATGTCGGCCGCGTCCAGCGCCGCCGTGTCCAGCACGCCGCTGGCCGACAGCGTGTTTCTGCCGTCGACCAGCGTGTCGGTCGCGGCGACCGCGCCTTGCAATCCCGCCCAGGCCGAATTGACGATCCGGGCACCGGCCGATCTGGTCTCGTTCGTCGTCAGAAAGAGCGTATTCGCCGCCCAAACGGGTGCGACGCTGGCGGCCAAAACCAGCCCTGCGATGGTTTTTTTGATCATGAGCTCCCTTTTTTGATGGTTAGTTAGCAGCGCTAACATGATAGCAGGCGACGCTGTTGCCAGGGAAGTGGCTATGCTCGCCGGACATCGGCATTGAGAGCATCTGTTTTGGCGACCCAACGGCATTCGACGTACCACCGTGAAAATTTGCGGCAGCTTCTGCTGGACGAAGCGTTTGCGGTCGTCCGCACGCGCGGGCTCGAAGGGCTGAGCGTGCGAGAACTGGCGCGCAACCTGGGCGTGTCCACTGCGGCGCCCTTTCGGCACTTCGAAAGCCGCCAGGCGCTGATCAGCGCCATGGCCGAGATCGCGGCGGTCGATTTGCGCCAGTCGTTCATGCGCGCCTTGGAAGCGGCCACCTCGCTGCCGCCGCTGGAGCGCTTTGCCGCGCTGGGGCGCGCCTACGTGCAGTGGGCCGCGCGCGAGCCGGTGTACTTTCTGGTCGTCAACGACAAGGCCACCGTCGACGCCGTGCCAGCGCTGCTCGACGACCACAAAACCACGTACACGCTGATGAGCGATCAGCTGCTGCCGATCTACGGCAACGACCCCGGCCGTCTGGCGCTGGCCCTGGTGGGCGCACGCGCTCTGGTGTCGGGCCTGGCGCGCATGGCCAGCGACAAGAACCTGCGCCTGTGGGTGCCGGAAGCGGACTTTCTGGCGCTGCAGGAAGCGGTGATCAACCTGTTCACCCGGCACATGGCCGAGGCTGCGGGCTTCAGCCTGGCCGTCGACGACGCACCGCCCGCGTCGCTGCAGCCGCCGCCGCGGATGGCACCCAAGCCGCCAAAAATTGAATGATGTGATGCTGTAGACCGCGCCGGTATTGCGCGGGCAGCTATCGTTTTTTAGGGCGTGGGCGCGGGCGACGCGGCCGGCTGTGCCGGCTTTGCGCCCCGCATCGCCCACAGCACGCGCTCGGGCGTGGCAGGCGCATCCATCTGCACCACCGCCGGCATGTCTGACCCCGCCTGATCGGCACGCGCCGCGGCGACGGCGTCGCGCAAGGCCTCCCACACGCTGATGGCCAGCATGAATGGCGGCTCGCCCACCGCCTTGCTGCGGTACACCGTGTCTTCTGCGTTGGCCTCGGGCCACAGGTGCACGTGCAGGTGTGCGGGCACGTCGGCCGCGGTCGGGATCTTGTAGGTGCTGGGCGCCTTGGTGGCCAATTCGCCCTTGGCGTTCCAGACCAGTTCTTCGGTCGTCAGCCAGCCCATGCCTTGCACAAAGCCGCCTTCGATCTGGCCGATGTCGATCGCCGGGTTGATGGCCCGCCCCACGTCGTGCAGGATGTCCACGCCCAGCACGCGGTATTCGCCGGTGAAGGTATCGATGGCCACTTCGGTGCAGGCCGCGCCGTACGCAAAGTAAAAGAACGGCCGGCCGGTGAGCGTGGTTTTGTCGTAGTGGATCTTGGGCGTGCGGTAAAAGCCGTCGCTCCACAGCTGGATGCGGTTGGCGTAGGCCTGCTGCACCACCGCAGCAAAGGCGCGCTCGGCCTTGGGCGTGATGACCTTGCCCTGACGGAATTCGACCGCGCCGGCGCCGCAGCCGTCCAGCCCACAGACGAAGGCGGCCAGGTTGTCGCGCACGGTGCGCGCCGCGGCTTGCGCGGCCTTGCCGTTCAGGTCGGTGCCGCTGGACGCGGCCGTGGCACTGGCGTTGGGCACTTTGTCGGTGGCGGCGGCGGTCACCAGCACGCGCGCCAGCGGCACGCCCAACTCATCGGCCACGACCTGGGCGACCTTGGTGTTCAGCCCCTGGCCCATCTCGGTGCCGCCGTGGTTCACCTGCACGCTGCCGTCGGTGTAGACATGCACCAGCGCGCCGGCCTGGTTGAACTGCGTGGCGGTGAAGCTGATGCCGAATTTGACCGGCGTGATGGCAATGCCGCGCTTGATGTGCCGGTGCGTTTGGTTCCAAGCCAAAGCGGCTTCGCGCCTTGACTGATATTGCGCGAGCAGCTCCAGTTTTGGTAGCAGCTCGTGCAGGATGTTGTCTTCCACCGGCATCTGGTAGTGCGTCACGTGGCGCTCGGTTGCGCCGCGCGGGCCGTACAGATTCGCCGTGCGCACGGCCAGTGGGTCCAGCCCCAGCTGGCGGGCGATGTCGCCCAGGATCGTCTCGATGGCGATCACGCCCTGCGGGCCGCCGAATCCGCGGAAGGCCGTGTGGCTTTGTACGTTGGTTTTGCAGCGGAAGCTGCGCACCACCACGTCGCCCAGGAAGTACGCGTTGTCGACGTGGAAGACCGCGCGGTCGGCCACCGGGCCGCTCAAATCGGCCGACCAGCCGCAGTTGGCCATCATGTCGATGGTCAGGCCGTGTAGGCGGCCGCTGTCGTCAAAGCCGACCTCGTAGCGGTAAGCAAACGGGTGGCGCTTGCCGGTGATGACAAAGTCGTCGTCGCGGTCCAGCCGCAGCTTGACCGGCGCGCCCACCTTGCGCGCCGCCAGCGCGGCCCACACCGCCAGGTGGCCGGCCTGGGTCTCCTTGCCGCCAAAGCCGCCGCCCATGCGCCGGCATTCCACGCGCACCGCGTGGTTGGCGATGCCCAGCGCGTGCGCGACCCAGTGCTGCACCTCGCCCGGGTGCTGCGTACTGCTGAGGATGTGCCACTGGCCCTGCTCCTGCGGCAGCGCCAGCGCGACCTGGCCTTCCAGGTAAAAGTGCTCTTGCCCGCCCACGGCAAAGCCGCCTTGCAGCCGGTGCGGCGCGCTGGCCAGCGCCGCGGCCGCGTCGCCGCGCGTGACGGTGACGGGCGGCAGCACAAAGCTTTGCGCTGCCATGGCGGCGTCGATGCTCAGGATGGCGGGCAGCGGCGTGATGTCCAGCTTGACGGCACGCGCGGCCTGGCGCGCCGTCTGCATGTCGTCGGCCACGACCAGGCCGATGACCTGGCCGACGTGGTGCACCTCGCCCTGCGCCAGCACGGGCTCGTCGTGCACGAAGGTGGCCAGCAGCGGGTCGCCCGGGATGTCGGCCGCCAGCACCACGGTGCGCACGCCGGGCAGCGCCAGCGCGGCGGCGCTGTCGACGCCGTTCAGCCGGCCGTGCGCGACCGGCGACAGGATGGGCGCGGCGTGCAGCGTGCCGCGCGGCTCGGGCAGGTCGTCGACGTAGGGCGCTGCGCCCTGCACTTGCGCGTGCGCGCTTTCGTGCGGGGGCGAGCTGCCGCAGGCCGCCCCCGCGTGCGGCGGCGCGGCAGCGGCCAAGGTGGGGGCGCGGTCGTTCACGGCAGGTGCTCGGGGTCTTGGATCGGCGGGGCGTCGCCCGGCTCGCGGCGCGGCAGCGGCGGCGTGCCCGGGTCTTCCACCGGCGGGGGCGGCGCGAACGGATCGGGGTCCTTGACCGGCGGTTCCTGCCCGGGCAGAGGAATGGGGCCGTTGGCGCGCAGGGAATCAAGAGCGTTCATGTCAGTCCTTCGGGTTGCAGCTCGGCCAGCGCGGGCGCACCGGGGTGGGCGCTTTCGTGCCAGCCGCGGCGCAGCAATTGGCCCAGCATGGCGCGCCGGTACGCGGCCGAGGCGCGCATGTCGCTGAGCGGTTGGAATTCGTCCATCAACACCTGCGCTGCATGGTCGAATGTGGCGCTAGCCCAGGCCTGACCTGCGCAGGCAGCTTCTGTTTTGATAGCTCTCGCCGGCACGGCCGCGACACCACCAGCGCCAATGCGGGCGCTGCGGACCACACCGCCATCCACCTGCAGCGCCACCGCCAGGCAGACGGCGGAGATGTCGTCTTCGAAGCGCTTGCTGACTTTGTCCGCGCGCAGCCATTCCTGCGGCGTGGGGTGCGGCACGGTGATGGCGACCAGCACTTCGTCCGGCGCCAGCGCGGTTTGGCGGTAGGCCAGGTAGAAGTCCTCGATCGGCATCTGGCGTTCGCCACGCGTGCTGGCCAGCGTCAGCTTGGCGCCCAACGCGATCAAGAGCGGCATGCTGTCGCCGATGGGCGAGCCGTTGGCCACGTTGCCGCCCAGCGTGCCGCTTTCGCGCACCGGCAGGCCGGCGAAGCGGTCGAAGAAAGCCGCCAGCGCCGGGCGTTCGGCCGCCAGCGCGGCAAAGGCCTCGGTCAGCGGCACCGCGGCGCCGATGTGCAGGGCGTCGGCGTCGCGCTGCAGGCGGCGCAGCTCGGCCACGCGCGCCAGGTCGATGATTTGTGTGCGCCGCTGCAGCTGCTTGGTCAGCCACAGCCCGACGTCGGTGGTGCCGGCGGCCAACAGCGCGCCGGGGTGCGCCGCGCGCAGCGCCAGCAGCTCGGCCAGGGTGCGCGGCTGCAGGTAGAAGTTTTTGCCCGAATCGCCCGAATCGGCATCTGGCCCCACAGTAGACTGCGCGAGCAGCTGCATTTGTTGTAGCAAACCGGCTTCATCCAAGGCGGGCTCCGGCCAGTGGTGCATGGTCTGCGCGGCGTCCAGGATGGGGCGGTAACCGGTGCAGCGGCACAGGTTGCCCGACAGCGCGTGCACGGCCTCGTCGCGCGTCACGGCGGCGCCCTGGCGCTGGCGGTGCAGGGTGAACAGGCTCATCACGAAGCCGGGGGTACAAAAGCCGCATTGCGAGCCGTGGCATTCGACCAGCGCGCGCTGCGCCGGGTGCAGCGTGCCGTCGGCGCCGGCGATGTCGGCCGCCGTCCAGACCGCCAGACCGTCGACGCTGTGCGCCAGGCGGATGCAGCTGTTGATCGCGCGGTAGTGCAGCGTGCCGTCGGCATCCGCTTCAGCCACCGTCACGGTACAGGCGCCGCAGTCGCCGCTGGCACAGCCCTCTTTGACGGCGGTGCAGTGCAGGTCGTCGCGCAGCAATTGCAGCAAGGTGCGGTCGGGCGGCACGTGGGGCAGCTCGACCAGGCGACCGCCTTTCAGCAGCCGCAGGGTGCGCGGGGACGGCTCGGCAGAATTCATGCCCTCAGTATGGTGCAAATCCGCGCCGCTGCGTCAGCCCCCGCAGGCTGGCGATCGGGGCAGCGCGCAGCGCCGTCCGGCCCCGGCCAGCGCTTACACGCCGACCGTCTGCTGTTCGCGCCGCACCTGGTCCAGGCCTTCCTGCACCAGCGACAGCGCCACCATCCAGCCCACGGCGCCCAGGATCCAGTACTTGAGCATGAAGGGGCCGGTCGGAACGATGTCGGCGTTCCAGATGGCGTGGCAGGCCATGGCGATCAGGAAGACCCGCACAAAGCGCCAGTCCGCCAGCATGGCGCCGCTGTAGCTGCGCGCGCCTTTCACCCGCCACAGCGCGCCCGCTGTCAATGCCGTCCACAACACGTGCGCGAAGGGCGATAGCCAGGCACGGATGAACGCGTTGTCCATCGCCGCGCTGATGCTCTTTCGCTCCAGCATCGTACCCATGGCGTAGCCCGCCGACTCGAACGCAGCGAAACCGGCCCCCACCGCCGCACCAAACAGCAGGCCGTTCAGGATGTAGCGGTAGCGCACCGGGCTCAGGCGACGCGTGGCGTACACCACCGCGAGCAGCTTGCCCAGCTCCTCGATCATGCCCGCGGACGACGCGCCAAGCAGGGTGCCCAGTTCCGGGAACAGCTTGAACATCACCACGCTGACAAAAATGGACAGGATGCCGCCCATCAGGACCAGCCCCATCACGTAAATCAGCGTGACGTTGCGCGGGACGTTGAACTCGTAAAACAGCAGCACCACGCTCAACGGCGCCACAAAGCAGCTGACGACCAGCAAGCCGGGCAAGGCCACCACGTTTTTGAAGACCATCACCAGGACGTAGAGCATCGCCGTCATCAGCAGCGCGGTCAGAAGGGCCCGCGCAAACAACCAGGGGCGCGGCCATTCGGGGCTGATCTGCGCTAGCGGCGGCGTGGTCGAACGTGTGCCGACCGACATGTAGGCCTCGATCTCCTGCGGTGTGCGGCGGGTGAAGGTCTCGGACAGCAGGTCGGAGAAACTGAAGCGGGTGGCCGCCTTCAGGCCCGCCATGCTGGCGACCTTCGACGTCGCGGCGCCGAGCAGTGCACCACCGCCATATTCACCTGGCATGGCCGGCAAATGGTCCAGCGCCTGGCCGCAGCGCGCGCAGAAGTTGGCCTTCGGCGCGTTGGGGGCGCCACAGGAGGGGCAGGCCGTTGCCTGGCTTGCGGCAGCGGCGCTGGCCGGTACGCGAGTCGGCGCCGGCTGCGCCGCCGCGCGGGGCTCCGCGGGCGCGCCAGGAAAGGCCATCTCATCCAGCCCGGTTGCGACCACGGCCACAGGGTCGAGCGCGGGGGCAGGTGCCGTCGCAAGCGGCTCGACCGGCGCCAGCGCAGGGGCTGCCACGGGCTGCGGCGCCGGTGGCTCGGTCACCTGCACGGTCTGGCGCAATTCGGTGCGCCAACCGGCTCGGGTCAATTCTGCCTGCCAGCGTTCGGCTTGGGCAGCGTCCTGCGTAGTCGCCAGGGTCGCGCCTTCCGCCAGACGCGCTTCCAGCGCTTCAATTGGCCGATCCAGCACCGAGGCCAGGTGCGCCAGCGCGGGCGCGCGCAGCGCCTCGGGCACCTGCGGCTCGGGATGCGTCAAGACCAGTTTCCAGAGGGTGGTGGCGCTCATTTGCCTTCCTTTTTGACAAATTCCACGCCGGCCACCTTGCCGTTCTGCACGCCCAGCAACATGAAAGCGTCCAGGTCGGACGGGTTGTTCTCGTACGACAAGCGCCGGTAGATCCAGACGTCAACATCCGGCTTGTCTGGCAATTTCTGGGTGGATGCCGGCGCGCCCAACAGCTCGCGCGCGCTCTTGGCCTCCATGCCCATCAGCAGGGGCTTCCACAAGGCGCGCGCCAGCGGCGCGACCGGCCCCCCGGACGTCGGTTGGCCCCGCTCGGCACCCGTCGGCTTGGTGCGCGTTGCCGGTCGCTCGGGCGCTTCCCGCTCTGCGGGGGCGGGGGCTTGCTCCGTGCGCTCCGGGCCTTGGGTTGGCAGGCCGGCGGCGCCGCGGTGCTGGACCATCCACAGCACGAAAACGACGGAGGCGATGGACACCAGCACGAAAACCACCCAACCGAAGCCGGCCCAGCGCCGCTCGGACTGCAGGAAGGCCTGCGGACTTTCCCATTCGCGCGCGCCCCAGGCGATCTCGCGCCCATTGAAGCCCAGCCACAACCACATCAGGGCGCCGATGCCCGGCACCCAGGAAAAGATCGACACCCACAAGCGGTAAGGAAAGCCCCAGAGCGGGCCGCACAAAAACGCGCCCCACGAGAACCCGCGCACCTCGTCCGGCACGATGTTGCGGCCTGCGGTGTCGGTGAATTCGGGAGGGCCGTCGCCGGCCTGGCTCTCGGCGCGGGGCAGGACTTCGTCCAGCGGCGCCCAGTCCATCAGGCCGTCCGTCCAGGCCAGCGTTTGCGGCGCCACGTGGCCCTTGGCCAGGTAGCGGCGGACTTCGTCGGGCGTGAACGGCCCCACGGTGCGTCCGCCGCGATCGATCAAAAGATTTGACATACCCCTCCTGATACTTGTCCGCCGCCTCTGACCGACCCGCTGCGGCCGAGTGACAGACGGCGCGCGGGTGGCCGCCCTGCAAGGCGGCTGGGATATCCCCAGTGTAGAAGCGTTTGATGTCGGTGCTACGCTGGCCGCCCACCCCACAAGGAGAGCCGCCCCATGAACATCCCGCCCGACGCTGCCACGATGCGCCAGGCCATCGCCGCTTCGCGCGACGCGGTGGCGGCCGGCGACCGCCCTTACGGCGCCGCCCTCGCCGCACCCGATGGCGCCGTGCTGATGGTTGAACGCAACCGCCAGCACAGCGCGCACGACGCCACCGCCCACGCCGAGATGGTGCTGGTGCGCCGCGCCGAGTCCGAGCTGGGCCCCGAAGCGCTGCGCGGCGCCACCGTCTACGCCAGCGGCGAGCCGTGTGCGATGTGCGCGGGCGCCATGTTCTGGGCGGGCGTGGCGCGCGTGGTCTACGCCGCGCCCCAGCCCGCGCTGGCCGAGCTGCTCGGCGGCCCGGTGCTGCCGCTGCGCTGCGCCGATCTGCTGGCGCAAGCACAGCCCCCGGTGCCCGTGCAAGGCAACTTCCTGGCCGAAGAAGCGCTGGCCGTTTTGCGTGACGGGCAGTCCGGCGACTGAGCGCCCTCACACGCAGCGCGAGCACGGCCCGCGGACCCCGCCAACCGGCATCAACCCGCAGGGCGTTGCGCACACGCGGTGGTACATTGGCGCGCAGCCGGAGAGGCACAGGCCCCGACCCTGGCATCCCGATGGCTTTGACTGTGGACGCCCGCCGATGCTGCCCCGACTCGAACTTCAACACATCACCAAGCGCTACCCCGGCGTGGTCGCCAACAACGACGTGTCGTTGACCGTGCTGCCGGGCGAGATCCACGCCGTGCTGGGCGAGAACGGCGCCGGCAAAAGCACGCTGATGAAGATCATCTACGGCGCCGTGAAGCCCGACGCCGGTGAAGTGCGCTTTGACGGCCAACCGGTGCAGATCCGCAGCCCGCAGGAGGCGCGCGCGCTGGGCATCGCCATGGTGTTCCAGCATTTCAGCCTGTTTGAAACGCTGTCGGTCGCCGAGAACGTCTGGCTGGGCCTGGACAAGTCGCTGCCGCTGGCCGAGGTGGTCCAACGCATCCGCGAAACGGCCACCGCCTACGGCCTGGATATTGAACCCGAGCGCCCGGTCCACACCCTGGGCGTGGGCGAGATGCAGCGCGTGGAAATCATCCGCGCCCTGCTGGCGCAGCCGCGCCTGCTGATCCTGGACGAGCCGACTTCGGTGCTGACGCCGCAAGCGGTGGAGAAGCTGTTCGTTACCCTGCGCCAACTGGCGGCCGAGGGCTGCAGCATCCTGTACATCAGCCACAAGCTGCACGAGATCCGGTCCCTGTGCACCGCCTGCACGGTGATGCGCGGCGGCAAAGTGACGGGCGTGACCGACCCGCGCACCGAAAGCATCGCCTCGCTGTCGCGCCTGATGATCGGCGCCGACCCACCGGCGCTGGAGCACAAGCCCCACACGCCGGGCGCGCCGGTGCTGGAGGTCGACCACCTGGAGCTGAAGCGCGCCTCGCCCTTTGGCGTGGACTTGGTCGATGTCTCGCTGCAGGTGCGCGCGGGTGAAGTGGTCGGCATTGCCGGCGTGTCGGGCAACGGTCAGCGCGAACTGCTTTTTGCGCTCTCTGGCGAGGACCAGCGTGCGCAACCAGCTAGCATAAAGATAGCTAACAAGAACGCCGGCCGACTGCCACCAGGGCCGCGGCGCGCTCTCGGGCTGCACTTCGTCCCCGAAGAGCGCCTGGGCCGCGGTGCGGTGCCGGACATGAGCCTGGCGCACAACCTGCTGCTGACGCGGCGCGAAGGCGTGGGACCGCTCGGCTGGCTGCGCACGCGCGTGCTGCGCGCGCAGGCGGCCGACACGATCCAGCGCTACCGCGTCAAGGCGGCGGGGCCAGAAGCGCCAGCGCGTTCGCTGTCGGGTGGCAACCTGCAGAAATTCATCATGGGGCGCGAGATTGACGCCAAGCCGCGCCTCTTGATCGTGTCGCAACCGACCTGGGGCGTGGACGTGGGTGCGGCCGCGCAGATCCGCGCCGAAATCCTGGCCCTGCGCGACGCCGGTTGCGCGGTGCTGGTGGTCAGCGAGGAGCTGGACGAATTGTTTGAATTGAGCGACCGCCTGCACGTGATCGCCAAGGGGCAGCTGTCGCCGTCGGTGGACCGGCGCGCCGCCACGGTGCAGCAGATTGGCGAATGGATGAGCGGCCTGTGGCACGGCGACGTGCAGCAGCCGTCAGCGAAGGAGGGCGCCCATGCTGCGCCTTGAGCCGCGCCCGGCCCCCTCGCGCGCCTGGACCTGGGCGTCGCCGCTGCTGGCGCTGGCCATCACCGTGCTGATCGGCATGGCGCTGTTCGCCGTGCTGGGCAAAGACCCGGTCCGCGGCCTGCAGATCTTCTTCTGGGAGCCGATCAAGTCCGCCTACGCCTTGGGTGAGCTGGGGCTGAAGGCCACGCCGCTGCTGCTGATCGCGCTGGGGCTGGCCGTGTGCTTCCGCTCCAACGTATGGAACATCGGTGCCGAAGGGCAATTCATCATCGGCGCGGTGGCGGCCGGCGGCGTAGCGCTGCTGGCCGACAAAACCACCGGCCCGTGGATCGTGGTGGCGGTGCTGCTGGCCGGCATGCTGGGCGGCATGGTGTGGGCGGGCATCGCGGCCTTTCTGCGCGACCGCTTCAACGCCGGCGAAATCCTGGTCACGCTGATGCTGGTGTATGTGGCGGTGCAGGTGCTGGGCTACCTGGTCTATGGGCCGTGGAAGGACCCGGCGGGCTACAACTTCCCGCAGACGCGCACCTTTGAAGCGGTGACGCAGATTCCCAAACTGATGCGCGGCTCGCGCGTGCACCTGGGGCTGGTGCTGGCGCTGATCGGTGCGGCGCTGCTGTGGGTCTTTCTGTTCCGCACCAAGGCCGGCTTTGCCCAGCAGGTGGGCGGGCTGGCGCCGGCGGCGGCGCGCTACGCGGGGTTCTCGTCGCGGCGCGCGCTGTGGACGGCGTTGCTGATCTCCGGCGCCACCGCCGGCCTGGCCGGTGCGCTGGAAGTGGCGGGGCCGATCGGCCAGTTGACGCCCTACGTGCCGGCGGGCTACGGCTTCGCCGCCATCATCGTCGCCTTCGTGGGACGTCTGCACCCGGTGGGCATGGTGTTGTCGGCCGTGCTGCTGAGCATGTTCTACATCGGCGGCGAGCTGGCGCAGTCGCGCCTGGGCTTGCCCAAGTCGCTGACCGGCGTGTTCCAGGGCCTGCTGCTGTTCACGCTGCTGGCCTGCGACACGCTGGTCAACTACCGCGTGCGTTGGGGAAAGGCAGGCGCATGACACCCCCCCCGAGTCACCTGCGCTACCTTCCCCCTCTCTGGCAGGCGGGGGACAACGCCGCTGCCCGGCGCAAGTCTGTGCAGGGCGTTCGCTGGGCTGCGCCGCGCCTGATCAACCGCCACGCTCAAGCGCGCTGCGCGTTGGAACGCTGACATGGACGTCTACGCATTGCTGTTCGCTGCGACGCTGAACGCCGGCACCGTGCTGGCGCTGGCGTCGCTCGGCCTGCTGATCAACGAGAAGGCCGGCGTGGTCAACCTGGGCGCTGAAGGCATGATGCTGTGCGCCGCCATCGCCGGCTTTGCCACCGTGGTCAACACCGGCAACGATTGGCTGGGCTTTGCGGCCGGCGCCGCGGCGGGCGCGCTGATGGCGGCGGTGTTCGGCTGGCTGGTGATCTGGCTGAACACCAACCAGTACGCCACCGGCCTGGCGCTCAGCCTGTTCGGCGTAGGCTTTTCGGCCTTTGTCGGCATCAACTACGTGCAGTCCAAGCTGCCTGCGCGGCCGCAGTTCAACTGGCTGGGCCTGGGCGACATTCCGGTCATCGGGCCGGCGCTGTTCCGCCTGCACCCCATGGTGTACGGCGCCATGCTGCTGGCGGTGGCGATGGTCTGGTTCCTATACCGCACGCGGGCCGGGCTGGTGCTGCGCGCCGTGGGCGAATCGCCGCAGTCGGCGCACGCGCTGGGCTATTCGGTGCGCCGCATTCGCCTGGGCGCCGTGGTCTTTGGCGGCGCGATGTGTGGGCTGGCGGGGGCGTACCTGTCGCTGGTCTACACCCCGCTGTGGGTCGAAGGCATGGTGGCCGGCAAGGGCTGGATCGCGCTGGCGCTGACCACTTTCGCCACCTGGCGGCCGGCGCGCGTGCTGCTGGGCGCCTACCTGTTCGGCGGCGTGACGATGCTGCAGTTCCACCTGCAGGCGCAAGGGGTGCAGATCCCCAGCCAGTTCCTGACCATGCTGCCCTACCTCGCCACCATCGTGGTGCTGGCGCTGATCTCGCGCAACCCGACCTGGATCCGCGTGAACATGCCGGCGTCGTTGGGCAAGCCGTTCTACCCCGGCAGCTGAGGGGGCAGTGCGGTGCCGCTGGCGCCCTTGCCACGCCAGTGTCACAAACTGCATCACTCCTCCATAATCGCGGCTTTCCTGCGCTTTCCTGTTCCAACGCCTCACCAGACAAAGGGCTGCCCATGACCGACCAACACAAGCGTTCCCTGCTCAAACTCGCTGCGCTGGCCGCGGCCACCAGCGCGATCGTCGCCTGTAGCAAAAAGGACGAGCCCGCCCCGACCGCCGGCACGCCCGCCCCAGCGCCCACGGCCGAGGCTTCGGCCCCCGCGCCGGCCAAGCCCGAGCAACTGAAGGTCGGCTTCGTCTACGTCGGCCCGGTGGGCGACGGCGGCTGGACCTACGCGCACGACACCGCGCGCCTGGCCGTGCAAAAGGAATTCGGCGACAAGATCGCCACCAGCATCGTCGAGAACGTGCCCGAAGGCGCCGACACCGAACGCGTGGTGCGCGACCTGGTCAGCCAGGGCAACAAACTGATCTTCACGACCAGCTTCGGCTTCATGGAGCCCACGCTCAAGGTCGCGGCCGACCACCCGGACGTCAAGTTCGAGCACGCCACCGGCTACAAGACCGCCGCCAACGTGCGCACCTACGACAGCCGCACCTACGAAGGCGCGTACATGGCGGGCGTGATCGCCGGCGCCATGACCAAGTCGAACACGCTGGGCGTGGTCGGCTCGGTGCCGATCCCCGAGGTGATCCGCAACATCAACAGCTTCACCCTGGGCGCGCAGTTGACCAACCCCAACGTCAAGACGCGCGTGGTCTGGGTGAACGACTGGCACAACCCGCCCAAAGAGACCGAAGCGGCCACCTCGCTGATCAACGGCGGCGCCGACGTGCTGTTCCAGAACACGGATTCGCCCGCCGTGCTGAAAACCGCCGAATCCATGGGCAAGCGCGCCTTCGGCTGGGATTCGGACATGACCGCCTACGGCCCCAAGGCGCACCTGGGCTCGGCCATCATCAACTGGACGCCCTACTACACCAAGGCCGTGGGCGAGGTGCTGGACGGCAAGTGGGCCACCGGCCAGAGCTGGTGGGGCGTGAAGGAAGGCGCGATGGACCTGGTGTCGCTGGCCGCCGACGTGCCGGCCGAAGCCAAGGCCAAGCTCGACGAGGTCAAGGCCGGCCTGAAGGCAGGCACCTACGCCATCTGGAAGGGCCCGCTGTCCGACAACGCCGGCAAGGAAGTGCTGCCAGCCGGCCAGGTCGGCGAAGACAAGTTCCTGGGCGCCATCACCTTCTACGTCAAGGGCGTGGAGGGCCAGGTGCCGGGCGGCGACAAGAAGTAAGCCCTGCACCCCGGGGCCGCGACCGGCCCCGCTGCAGCCCCCGCCGCGCCCCGAGCGCGGCTTTTTTGTGCCCGCACGGACTCGCCAGACGCTCGACCCCAGCCACAGGGACTATTTATTTGATAGCTGCCTGCGCTGATCGCTGTAGGGCCAGCGCCTTGTTTTGTTCAAAATTCGGCCCGCCGACACCACTGGCCATGCTGGCGCGTGGCGGACAGGCCGCCGCGCGGCGGCTGCCTACAATCGCTCCTGGCCCGCCCCGCGGCCGACAACGCCGCCACGGGGCCCGTGGCGCGCAGCCCCAGCGCCTTGACCCACGAAGAAAGTGTCCACATGACCACCACCGATTCGCGCAAGCGCACCCTGCTCAAATTCGCCGCCGCGGCCACCGCCGTGGGCGCCGCCGGCCTGGCCGGTTGTGGCCGCAAGGAAGAAGCCGCCGCGCCCGCTGCCGCACCGCCGGCGTCCGCCCCCAGCGCCGCCGCTGCACCCGCCGCAGCGGGTGAGCCGCTGAAGGCCGCGTGGATCTACGTCGGCCCCGTCGGTTCGGCCGGCTGGAGCTACGCGCACGACCAGGGCCGCAAGGCGGTCGAGGCGGCGTTTGGCGACAAGGTGAAAACCACTTTTGTCGAAAGCGTGCCCGAAGGCGCGGACACCGAACGCGTGCTGCGCGACTTGATCAGCCAGGGCAACCAGATCATCTTCGGCACCAGCTTCGGCTTCATGGAAGCCATGGTCAAGGTCGCCAAGGAACACCCGGAGCTGAAGTTCGAACACGCCACCGGCTACAAGACGGCTGAGAACCTGAACGTCTACGACTCGCGCTTCTACCAGGACACGTACCTGGCGGGCGTGATCGCCGGCCACATGACCAAGTCCGGCACGCTGGGCTACGTCGGCTCGGTGCCGATCCCGGAAGTGCTGCGCAACATCAACAGCTTCACGCTGGGCGCGCAAAGCGTCAAACCCGACATCAAGACGCGTGTGGTCTGGACCAACAGCTGGTTCGACCCGCCCAAGGAAACCGAAGCCGCCGAATCGCTGATGACCAGCGGCGCCGACGTGTTCCTGCAAAACACCGATTCGCCCGCCGTCATCCAGGCCGTGGCCAAGGGCGGCAAGCTGGCCTTCGGCTGGGATTCGGACATGAGCGAATTCGGCGGCGCGGCGCATTTGGCGTCGGCCATCGCCGACTGGAGCCACTACTACAAGAAGAGCATCCAAGCGGTGCTGGACGGCAGCTGGAAGGGCGGGCAGACCACGCGCTGGGGCGTGCCCGAAGGCCAGAACGACCTCATCAAGCTGTCCGACAAGATCCCGGCCGAGGTGCGCGCCAAGGTCGAGGAGATCAAGGGCCAGATGAAGGCGCGCACCTTTGATGTGTTCAACGGCCCGATCGTGGACACCGAAGGCAAGGAACGCCTGGCCGCCGGCACCCGCGCCGACGACGACTGGATGGGCAAGATCGACTTCTACGTCAAAGGCGTGGAAGGCAAAGTGCCCGCTGCAAAATAAATAGCTGTCCGCGCAGATCCCACTAAGGCCAGCGGCCGATTTGGTATTGAACCAGGCTGCCCACGACATGACCGAAACCCCAATCGAAAAAACCCTGTGGCACCCGGTGACGCTGAGCCACGTCGTCGGCAGCCAGCCGCAGGCCGCCAACCTGCTGGGCCAGCCGCTGGTGCTGTGGCGCGATGCCGACGGCCAAGCCCACGCCTGGGCCGACCAGTGCCCGCACCGCGGTGCGCGCCTGTCGCTGGGCCGCGTGCACGGCGGCCAACTGGAGTGCCCGTACCATGGCTGGCGCTTTGAAGCCGGCGGCGCCTGCACCCACGTGCCGGCCGTGCCCGACTTCCAGCCCGGCGCGCGCCACGCGGCCACCACCTTCGAAGCGCGCGAGGCCTACGGCATGCTGTGGGTGCGCCTGGCCGCCCCCGCGGGCGAAATTCTGCCGATCCACGACCTGCCGCTGTTCGCGGCCGAGGCCGAGCCGCGCCTGCGCAAGACCACCAGCGGCCCTTACACCGTGGCCGCCAGCGCGCCGCGCATCATCGAAAACTTCCTGGACATGGCGCATTTCGGCTACGTGCACGAAGGCTGGCTGGGCAGCCGCGACAAGCCGGAGATCCCGCCGTACGAAGTCCAGCCCACGGCGCACGGCGTGCTGGCCACGCAGTGCCTGGCGTGGCAGCCGCGCTCGTCCATCCACGCCGAAAGCGGCGCGCAGGTCGAGTACACCTACGAAGTCACCGCGCCCTACATGGCGGTGCTGACCAAGCAGCCCGAACCCGGCAGCACCGCCATCGAAGGCCTGTGGGAGTCGATCGCCATGTTCGTTTGCCCGGTGACGGAAGAAAGCAGCGTGGCCTGGACGCGCATGGCGATGAACGACTTCGAATCGCCCGACGCGCGGCTGATCGATTTCCAGGACGTGATCTTCAGCCAGGACCAGCCGGTGCTCGAATCGCAACAGCCCAAGCGCCTGCCGCTGCAAGCCAACGCCGAGGCGCATTCCTCCGCCGACCGCATCTCCGCAGCCTACCGGCGTTACCTGAAGGACAGCGGCATCGCCTTTGGCGTGATCCGCTGAGGCCACGGCCGCCCCGCTGCCGTGGCGGGCCCAAGGGCGCCCCTGGTCAAGGCCGTGGGTTGCCCTTTTTTCATGGCTTTTTGCGCCTGCGCCGCGTCGCGCTGGCGCGCCTGCGCGACTTCCTTTTCACCGCCCAGCGGCTGTGCGCACCGAGGTAAGCGCCCGCCCACCCCTGGTAAGACTACCAATGGGAGTCTTCCCGATGGGATCGGTAACAGCTTGTTGGGCCTTGGCGTTACAGGTCTACTCCGTTCCATGCCGCAGATCCTGAACACGGGCAGTGCGGTGTCCCCATCAACCTCGGAGGATTTCATGATCAACACGCAGACTCCCCTCTCGCTCACGGCTGTCGGCGCCGTCTTCGCCGTCGATCTGGGCTGCACCCAGCCGCCCAAGCCCAAGCTGCCCAGCACCAACCGCTTTGAACTCGGCACCACCGACAAGCAAGGGTGCTTCTGCCCCTGCAAGCCGCCCCCTCCCCGCCCCGGCTGCGGCGGCCCGAAAGAGCAGCCCACCCAGTGGACGGTGAAGAACCCCGGCAACGGCAAGGCCGACGTCGATCTGGGCAACTACACGCTGCAGATGGACGAAAAAAGCTCGCAGATCAAGATCATCAACAAAGCCAACGGCGAAGTCACCAACATCTGGGGCGACCCGCACGTGGACTGGAACAAGGACGGCAAGACCGACGTCAACTTCTGGGGCAAGACCACCTTCCAGCTGGAAGACGGCACCAAGATCACCATCGACACCGAAAAGTACGCTAAGGACCCCAGCCAGTACCTGGCCAGCGAAGTCACCGTGACCAAGGGCGACAACGCGATGAAGATCACCGGCCTGAGCCAGAACGAGCTGGGCGACCTGAAGATCGAGACGTCCGACCGCGGCGGCCAGCTGCTGGACTGGGCCACCACCGACGGCTTCACCGTCAAGGAAAACCCGAACGGCGAGGGCTGGATCAACCCCGACACCGGCAAGACCGTCACCCAGAAAGAGATGGACATCACCAAGCCGGGCACGACCAAGCCGTACGAATTCACGCAGGAATTCGGTCAGGCCCTGGGCCTGTACCTGGCAACCGGCCTGTTCGGCGGTGGCCTGAACCTGGGCGGCCAGGCCGAGGCCGGTGAGTCGCGGCCGAGCCGCGTGCACCACGAGCCGCCGCACGTCACCAAGCCCCTGGTCCGCCCGCACGCCCATCAGACGGACGGCAACACGATCGAGATCCACCAGCGCAACGGTGGTGTCGACACGCGCAGCGGCGGCACGCTGGCCTGGCGCACCAACAACCCTGCGCTGCTGCCCTTCAACGACCAGACGCGCAGCCTGGGCGCGATCGGCGAAGTCGACGGCGTGGCGGTGTTCTCCAACGAAGACAAGGGCCGCAACGCCTTCCTGAAGCTGATGCTGCGCGGCGCTGAGCGCTGAGCGCTGAGCCACGCCCGCAAATATCGCCAAGCAGACGTCCGAAGAAAAGCGATAGAGCGACTCACACGGCCCTTCGGGGCCGTTTTTTTTTGGCCGCGCACGCGGTAGCGCCATGGCGCTTCGCTCGCGCACAATGGGTTGCATGACCTACCGCTACGCCATCCCCCGCTCCGTCTTGCCCGCCCTGCTGACGGCCATGCCCAAGGCCGAGTTGCACATGCACATCGAAGGCTCGCTGGAGCCCGAGATGATCTTCGCCCTGGCCCAGCGCAACGGCGTCGCCCTGCCCTACGCCAGCGTCGACGCGCTGCGCGCCGCCTACGCCTTCACCGACCTGCAGAGCTTTCTGGACATCTACTACGCAGGTGCCAGCGTGTTGCTGACCGAGCAGGACTTCCACGACATGGCCTGGGCTTACCTGCAGCGCGCGGCGGCCGACCACGTGGTGCGCGCCGAGATCTTCTTCGACCCGCAAACCCACACCGCGCGCGGCGTGCCCATGGCCACCGTCATCAACGGCCTGGCGCGCGCCTGCGCCGCCGCGCCCGCGCAGCTGGGCGTGAGCGCGGCGCTGATCCTGTGCTTTCTGCGCCACCTGAGCGAAGAAGAAGCCATGGCCACGCTGGCCGACGCGCTGCCGCACCGCCAGCACTTCATCGGCGTGGGCCTGGATTCCAGCGAGGTGGGCCACCCGCCCGAGAAGTTCGCCCGCGTCTTCGCCCAGGCGCGTGAACATGGCCTGCACGTCGTCGCCCACGCGGGCGAGGAAGGCCCGCCCGACTACATCCGCCAGGCGCTGGATGTGTTGCACGCCGAGCGCATCGACCACGGTGTGCAAGCCGTGCACGACGCCGCGCTGATGCAGCGCCTGGCCCGCGAGCGCATCCCGCTCACCGTGTGCCCGCTGTCCAACCAGAAGCTGCAGGTGACGCCCGACTTGCGCCAGCACCCGCTGAAAGCCTTGCTGGACGCCGGCCTGTGCGCCACCGTCAATTCGGACGACCCGGCCTACTTTGGCGGTTACCTGGGCGACAACCTGCGGGCCGTATTCGCCACCAGCGACATGGACGCGGACCACGCCTGGCAGCTGGCGGCCAACAGCATCGAAGCCAGCTTTGCCCCGGCCGAGGACAAGGCGGCGTGGCGCAAGCAGTTGGACGCCTGCTTCGGTGAGCTGGCGCAGGCAGCGCCAAGCGCGTGAGGCGGGACTTGCGGCTTTTTTTAAAAGAAATCGACCGCTGGCCCTACAGCACTCTGCGCACCCAGCTACCATTAATGTAGCAAATACCGTCACGCAAGATCGCTGCGCCAACCCCCCGTGGCAACGCCGTCGTGGTCGCGCACCTGCCGCCTGCAAGGGCTGGCCGGATGGGGCCGGGTAAGTCAGAGGTCGGCCAAGCAAGTGGCGGCGCTACGATGCCTGCAGGAGATCAGGTATGGCAGCGCCAAGCTCAGGGAATGCCGAAACGGCCGCCTTCGCGGCCCAGCGCCAGGTGCGCAGCATCGCGGACGTACGTGCGCTGGAGGCGGGGCCGCTGGAATGCGCCATCACGGCCCGCAGCACCTACGAGATCCTGCGCAACGCGGCGCACAGCTTCGGTGACCGGGTCGCACTGACGTTCCTGCCCAGCGCCGAGCCGGGCGCCACGCCGATCCGCTGGTCCTTCGCCGAATTGCTGGCGCGCGTCCACCAGACCGCCAACGCCTTGCACGCGCTGGGCGTGGGGCCGCAGGACGCCGTGGCGGCGCTGCTGCCAGGCTGCCTGGAATACCAATTGGCGCATTGGGGCGGAGCGGCCGCCGGCATCGTGCAGCCGCTCAACCCGCTGTTGACGCTGGACAAGCTGGCCGCCTTGATGAACGCGGCCGGTGCCAAGGTGCTGATCGCCTGGGGCGCGGACGAGGACGCGGCCTATTGGACGAAGGCGATGGCGCTGCGCGAGCGGGTGCCTTCGCTGCGCCACGTGCTGCGCCTGGCGCCGCTGGGCGAAACGGCTCCGCCGGCGCTGCCAGAGGGCATCAGCGATTTTGCCCAGCAACTGGCGGCCCAGCCGGACACGCACCTGGCCAGTGGCCGCGACATTCTGCCCAGCGACATCGCCGCCTACTTTCACACCGGGGGCACCACCGGCGCGCCCAAGCTGGCGCGCCACAGCCACGCGGCGCAGGTGTTCACGGCCTGGGCCTGCGTCCAGCTGCAGGGCATGAACCCGAGCGACGTGATCATCAACGGCTACCCGCTGTTTCACGTGGCGGGCGTGCTGCCCGGCTCGCTCGCGGCGCTGTCCAGCGGCGTTGAAACCATCGTTCCCACCACCCGCCTGTACCGCGACCCGGCGGTGATCCAGAACTTCTGGCGGCTGATCGAACGCCACCGCGTGACCGTGCTGTCGGCGGTGCCGACGGTGCTGGCGGCGCTGGCCCAGGTGCCGCTGAACGGCGCGGACATCTCGTCGGTGCGCTACTGCCGCACCGGCGCAGCCATCCTGCCGCCCGAGCTGGCGGCGCGCTTTGAGCGCGAATTCGGCCTGCACATCCACGAAAGCCTGGGCATGACCGAGATGGCGGGCATCTCCAGCATCACGCCACTGGGCGTGCACGCGCCGCCGGGCTGTGTGGGCTTTCGGCTGCCGTACAGCCAAGTGCGGGTGGTCGCGCTGGATGCGCAAGGCGGTGCCAGCGACCAGGATGTGCCGGCCGGCCAAAGCGGCATGCTGCTGTTCAAGTCGCCCAACCTCTTTTCCGGCTTTCTGGATGCGGGCGACACCGCCCGCGCCTTCACGGCCGACGGCTGGCTGGCGACGGGCGACCTGGGCTTCATGGACGCGCAGGAGCGCATCCACCTGAGCGGGCGCAGCAAAGACCTGATCATCCGCAGCGGGCACAACATCGACCCGAAGACCATCGAGGACGCGCTGGGCGCGCACCCGGCGGTGCAGTTGTGCGCGGCCGTGGGCGCGCCCGACGCTTACGCCGGAGAGCTGCCGGTGGTGTTTGCCACGCTGGTCCCTGGTCAAACCGTGGACGCCGCCGAACTGCTGAATTTCGCCAGCGCGCACGTGGACGAGGCGCCGGCGCGGCCCAAGCAAGTGCATCTGATCGACAGCATGCCGATGACCAACGTCGGCAAGATCTACAAACCCGCGCTGCGCGCCCAGGCCGCGGGCCACGTGGCACGGGCATTGATCGCGCCGCTGTGCGCCGATCTGCCGGCCGAGCAGCAGCCGCAGGTCGACAGCGGCGAGGACGGCAGCGTGTGCGTGCGGCTGCCAGCGACGGCGCCGGCGGCGCTGGTGCCCGCCCTGCAGCAGTTGCTGGCGCCTTTGCCGGTGAAGACCCAGGTGCTACACGGCTGAAGGAGCGCCTGCAGGCGTCGTTCCTGACTTAGCCCCAAGGAGATGTATGAAAAAAAGCACTTCAGCTCTACTCGGTATTGCGCCAGCAGCTAGCTTTTTGATAGCTTGCAGCGCTTTCGCGCAGGCGCCCTACCCCAACAAGCCGATCCACATGGTGGTGCCGTTCCAGGCCGGGGGCGCCACCGACGTGCTGGCGCGCGTCCTCGGGCAAGCGATGTCCAGCCAGCTGGGTCAGCCGGTCGTCATCGACAACAAGGCCGGTGCCGCCGGCATCATCGGGACCGACGCCGTGGCCAAGGCCGCGCCCGATGGCTACACCATCACCCTGGGGCTGAGCAATTCGCTGCTCACCAACCAGTTTCTGTACAACAAGCTGCCCTACGATTCGCAAAAAGACCTGGTGATGGTCTACCGCATCGCCATGGCGCCGCTGGTGCTGGTGGTCAACCCCGCGGTGCCGGCCAAGAACGCCCAGGAGCTGGTGAAGTACATCCAGGCCAACAAGGGCAAGGTGGCTTATGGCTCGTACGGCACCGGCGCCTACCCGCACCTGGCCGGTTCGCACATGAGCCAAACGCTGAAGGCCGACATGAGCCACGTCGCCTACAAGGGCGAGGCACCGATGGTGCAGGACCTGATCGGCGGGCAGATCCAGATGGCGTTTGCCAGCGCCCTGCAGGTCAAGCCGCACGTGCAGGCCGGCAAGCTGCGCGCCATTGGCACCAGTGGCGAAAAGCGCATGACGACCCTGCCGCAGGTGCCCACGCTGAACGAACAGGGCCTGACCGACGAGGCCTACCGCGTCACCGGCTGGCTGGCCATGGCCGCGCCCAGCGGTACGCCCAAGCCCATCGTGGACCATTTGGCGCTGGAGGTGCGCAACGCACTCAAACAGCCCGCCGTGCGCGACCGGGTCATCGGCATGGGTTTCGAGGTGCTGGACAACGGGACGCCCGAGGCCTTTTTGGCGGCCTACCGGCAGGAGCTGCCCATCTGGTACCGCCTGATCAAGGCGTCCGGGGTCAAACTGGATTGAACGCGCGCTGACAAACCGCGCACGGAACGGGCGCCGAAGACGCCCAAGCACCCCGCACCATGTAGGCGGCGCGGGCCGGCGTCAGCCGGTCATCTGCTCCGCGTAAGCGGTGATCTGCCGCGCCATGGTGTCGTAGGGTTCGATCCCGCCCTGCGCCCGCGCCAGCACCGTGCCGCCCTGGATCGCCGCCATCATCAGCGTGGCCAGCGCCCGCGCCTGGCCCGCGCCCTTCAGGCCGCCGCTGGCCAGCGCGCCGGCCAGCGTGGCCGTCCATTGGTCGAAGATGGAGCGGCATTCGCTCTCCAGCCGGGTGGAGTCCGCGGCCACGGTCACGGCGGCCACGGGACAGCTGCTTTCGCAGTCGTCGTTGACAAGCCGCTCGCGCCACAGTGCCAGCGTGCCGCGCACCACCGCCATCAGCGGCTGGCCGTGCAAGGCCTGCAGGGCGTCGTCGGTATCGCTGCCGTAGTCCTCGAGCACCGCTTCGATCAGCTCGGCCTTGCCGCCGGGGAAGTGGTGGTAAATCGAGCCGCGCGAGGCGCCCGTCACCGCCAGCACCTCCGAGAACGCGGTCGCATGCAAGCCCCTGCGAGCCAGCACCTTCGTTGCTCCTTCCACCATTTTTTGGCGCACCTGTCCGCGCATGTACTTCTCTGTTTTTTCGATACCGTGAGAAGTAAGTCAGCATAGCAGCGGGCATTAGAACTAACTATGTCATTCGACATGGCCTATCGTGGCCGCTGAACGCCATTCAATTGGCTATTACGAACCCCCGCGCGTGCCCGAAAGCCACTGCGCTCCGGCGCCCCCGCGTGGCCGCCATAGGCCAACGGGCACAATGCGCGCATGCAATCCTGGCGCGCCTCCCTGTTGCGATTTGACGACGATGGCCACGCCGTCTTCGACCGCGACGGCCTGCTGGTCGTCGGCCAGAACGATACCGGCCGCGCCGTCGTGCTGGCCGCGGGCGACCACGCCGCGCTGGCGCCGCACTACGCCGATGTGCCTTGCACCCACTTGCCCGGCCGCATCCTGGCGCCGGGCTTTGTCGACACGCACATCCACTACCCGCAGGTCGACGTCATCGGCTCGCCCGCCGACGGCCTGCTGCCCTGGCTGGCCGACTACACCTTCCCGGCGGAAGCCCGCTTTGCCGACCCGGCGCACGCTGCCGACGTCGCGCGCTTTTTTTGCGACGAGCTGCTGCGCCACGGCGTGACCACGGCGCTGACGTTTTGCACCTCGCACCCCGCGTCGGTCGACGCGCTGATGGCCGAGGCGCAAGCGCGCAGCCTGCGCCTGATCGCCGGCAAATGCCTGCAGGACCGCCACAGCCCGGACGGCGTGCGCGACCAGACCGAGCAAAGCCTGGTCGACACCGAGTCGCTGATCCAGCGCTGGCATGGCGTGGACCGCCTGGGCTACGCCATCACTCCGCGCTTTGCGCCCACCAGCACCGAAGCGCAGTTGCGCGGCGCGGGCGAGCTGGCCGCGCGCCACGGCGACGTGTGGATCCAGTCGCACGTGGCCGAAAACCTGGCCGAAATCGAATGGGCGCGCAGCCTGTTCCCCGACGCGCGCAGCTACCTGGCCGTGTACGACGAGCACGGCCTGATGCGCCGCCGCGCCGTGTACGCGCACTGCATCCACTTCGACGACGAGGACCGCCGCCTGATGCAGCGCACCGGCAGCGCCGCCGCCGTCTGCCCCACCAGCAACCTGTTTCTGGGCAGCGGCAACTTCGACTTCGCCGCGGCCGAGCGCGTGCCTTTCGCCCACGCGCTGGCCAGCGACGTGGGCGGCGGCACCAGCTTCAGCCCCTTTCACACCATGCTGGCCGCCTACTACACGGGGCGCGCCAGCCACTCCGGCAGCGTGGCCAAACCAGCTGTGAGCCTGTCGCCCGAACGCCTGTGGTGGCTGCACACCGCCGGCGCCGCGCGCGCGCTGGACCTGGACGGTGTCATCGGCAACCTGCAGCCCGGTTGCGAGGCCGACTTTGTCGTCCTCAACCCCCAGGCCACGCCGCTGCTGGCGCGCCGCACGGCGCAGGCCGATTCGCTGGCCGAGCTGCTGTTCGCGCTGATCGTGCTGGGCGACGACCGGGTGGTCGAGCAAACCGTCATTTCTCAAGCAAAATAGCGCCCCTGCGCTACAGGCATCTGCGCAACCAGCTACCAAAACAAGAGCATACAGATGAGCATCAAGAGCGACAAATGGATCCGCCGCATGGCCGAAGAGCACGGCATGATCGAGCCGTACGAGCCCGGCCAGGTGCGCCAGGCGGCGGACGGGCAGAAGATCGTCAGCTACGGCACCAGCAGCTACGGCTACGACATCCGCTGCGCGCCGGAATTCAAGGTCTTCACCAACATCTATTCGACGGTGGTGGACCCCAAGAACTTCGACGAGCGCAGCTTTGTCGACATCGAAAGCGACGTCTGCATCATCCCGCCCAACAGCTTCGCGCTGGCGCGCACCATGGAGTACTTCCGCATCCCGCGCAACGTGCTGACCATCTGCCTGGGCAAGAGTACCTACGCGCGCTGCGGCATCATCGTCAATGTCACCCCGTTCGAGCCCGAATGGGAAGGCTACGTCACCCTGGAATTCAGCAACACCACGCCGCTGCCGGCCAAAATTTACGCGGGCGAAGGCTGCGCGCAGGTGCTGTTCTTTGAAAGCGACCCGGACGACGTCTGCGCCGTCAGCTACAAGGACCGCGGCGGCAAATACCAGGGGCAGGTGGGCGTGACGCTGCCCAAAACCTGAGCGCGGAAACATTTGGTTTCGCCGCGCGGGAGCGGCGCCACAGCGCTGTGACTTTGTTGGCAGCGCGCGTGTGACCGCCATCGGCGCCGCGGGTCCGCGCCCTACGATCGACGCATGTCGAACGAAGCCGACCTGCAGCCCGCCTTTCGCGAAGTCCCGCGCAGCCAGCGCCCCGAGCGCCGCCGCCTCAGCTGGGGCCAAATCGCCACCCTGATCGCCTTCATCGTCTGCGCCATCGGCCTGCTGGCGGCGGTTGCCGAAGTGGCGCGCGCCCAGTTCAGCAAGGGCCAGAGCTTCAGCTTTGCCGACCGCATCGACCCGCCCACGCCCGAGCCCTACGTCAGCCGCGGCGGCACCGATCTGCGTGAACTGTCGCCTAGCATCCAGGCCGCGGCGCCGCAGCTGGCCGGCTTCAGCCGCTGACCCGCCCGCACCGCGCACGGCCACGGGCCGGCCTGCGCGCTTCGCCGCAACCGTGCGCGGCCCATCGAACTGATCGCCACCACCCGGCGCCGCACGATCAGACGGGCGACCGACCACGCCCCGGGATTGCGCTAAGCTGCTGCCCTGCGCATGTTTTTGGCCTGTGGCCCTACAACCATCTGCGCGGGCCGCTATCAAAACAGAAGAGGGAGTTTTCCAATGTTGACCAATAGATTGGGCCGTGCCGCCGCCCTGGGCGCCAGCCTGTGCCTGCTGCCCGCGGCCGCCGCCTGGGCCGATTGCCAGACCGACTTCACGCGCGACAACCGCGTCAAGGCCGAGGCCGGCCCGTTCAAAGCGGTGGAAGAACGCGTGCCGATGAGCAAAATGGACGACGGCAGCTGGGTCATGTCGCTGCGCCAGGGCAAGGTCACGAGCGTGACCGAGGCGGTGCCCGCCAGCAAGGCGTTCCGCTACACCACCGATGCGCCTTTGAGCGGCAACATCGTCATGGTCGGCCAGCGCGGCTGGCAGCAGGACGGCGCAGACGGCGCCTGGGCCGCGCTGGACGCCGACGACGTCAAAACACTGGCCGGTGCGCTGGACGAATACTTCGGGACGGAGGAGCTGGCCGATCTGACCTGTTCGGCCGAAGACCAGGGCGGCCGCGCCGTGCGCCTGTACCGCTTCACCGCCGCGGGCAACCCCTTCACCGGCCGCAACACGATCACCGCGCAGTTCGATGCCAAGACCGGCTTGCCGCTGTCCGCCACCTACGAAGCCGGTGGCCCCAAAAACAAGGTCAGCGGCACGACGACGTTCACCTTCGACCGCAAGATTCAGGTCAAACGGCCAGCCGGTGTCGGCAAGTCGTGAGGCCTGAGGCCTGACGTCGGGCGCCGGGCGCAGGGCGCAGGGCGGGCGCACCTTGCCCGTCAGCCGTTCGCGCGTCAGGCCTGCGCCGCCGCCGACCCCAGGCGCGCGGCCGCCAAATCCCAACCGCCCCAGCCGCAGCTTTTGAACAGCACCGGGCCGCGCCGTTCGCCCTTGCGGTCGCCGCGCACCTGATCGGCCAGCGTGGGCAGCGCACCGACGTCGATGCCGGCTTGCAGCAGGTCGCCGGCTTCGTGGTCGGCGTCGCGCGAATCGACGACGATGCGGCCGTGCTGGGCAAAGTGCTGGCACAGCGCGGGCGCCAGTTCCACCATCTTGGGCGTGAAGGCGCCGACGGCGGCGACGAAGGCGTCGGCGCGCGGCGTGGCGCGCAGGGCGACTTCCTGCGCGGGCGTGCACGTGGCGGCCAGCGGGCAGTCGGCCAGCGCGGCATCGGCGTCATCCACCACCTCGGCCTTCAGGCCTTGCGCGCGCGCCACGTCGGCCAGGGCTTCGGCGCTGGCGCGGCGGCGCGAGGCGATGCGGAAGTCGCGCACGCCCAGCGCGGCGGCAAACACCTCGATGTGCGCGCGGCCTTGCACGCCGGCGCCGACGATCAGCATCGGCCCGGCCAGCGTGGGCGCCAGCAGGCGCGCGCCCAGCGCGGACACGGCGGCGGTGCGCCGCGCGGTCACGGTGGGGCCGTCCAGGATGACGCGGCGCACGCCGGTGGCGACGTCGAACACGGTCACGTCGCCCTGGATGGTGGGGCGCTCGGTGCCGACGTTGGCGGGCGTGAAGCTGATCAGCTTGGCCATGGCGGTGCGCGCGTCGCAGGCCGGCATGGTGAACAGCGAGGCGTTGCCGGCCATGGGCATGACGATGCGCGCCGGCACGTGCACGCTGTCGTCGCGCAAAAGGGCTTCGATCTCGTCGACCAGCGCGGCCCAGGGCAGGCGGGCGGCGGTTTGTTCGGGGTTGAGCAGCAGGTTCATCGGGCCATTGTGGCCTGAGCGCGCGACCGGCCCCGGACGCTGGCCTGCGCTGCGGCGGTCACCGGGCGGCTGCGCGCCGTCTACAAGGCGGTTTTGAATGAATTTGGCCTGCAGCCCTACAGTGATCAGCGCGGCCAGCTACTCAAAGCATAGCAAACAGCATCCACCGACGCCGCCAGCCATCAGCACCCGCGCGGCGCCAGCACGTCAGTGGATCGCCCCGCCGCCGCGGCGCAGGTCGGTGTCGGTCGTCAGCGCCGCGCGTATGCCGGCGCGCAGGCCGTCCACCATCTCGGGCAGCGTCAGGCTGGGCGCACCTTGCTCGGGCAGCCAGGGCACATGGATGAAGCCGCCGCGCGCGCCTTGCAGCCCGCGCGCGGTGGCCAGGCGGTGCATCAGGCCGTAGAAGACGTGGTTGCAGACGAAGGTGCCGGCGGTTTGCGACACCTCGGCCGGCACGCCTTCGCCCTGCATCGCCGCGCACATGGCCTTGATCGGCAGCGTGCTGAAGTAGGCGGCGGGCGCGCCGGGCACGACCGGCGTGTCGATCGGCTGCGCGCCGGCGTTGTCGGCGATGCGGGCGTCGTCGACGTTGATGGCAATGCGCTCGACCGACAGCGCGTGCCGCCCGCCCGCCAGCCCCAGGCAAATCACCAGGGCCGGCCGGTGGCGCGCGATGGCGGCGTCCAGCGCCGTCAGCGCGTCGCCGAACACGGTGGGCAGCTGCGCCGCGACGACGCGGTGGCCGGCGATCTGCCGACCGTGCAGCGCCTGCGCGATGCGCCAGCTGGGGTTGACCGGATCGCCGCCGAACGGGTCGAACCCGGTCAGCAGAACGGCCGGCGGATTTGGGCGCTTGTCTGACGGGCGCAAAGGGCGGGGCACGGCTACCATTGCGACAATTTAGCGCATCCCGGATGCGCACCAAGGAGCACACAGATGAGGTGGGAAGGCAATCGACAGTCGGACAACGTGGAAGACCGCCGCGGTGAAGGCGGCGGCATGGGCGGCGGTGGCGGCTTCGGCTTTGGTGGCCGCAGCATCGGCATTGGCACCATCGTCATCGCGTTGATCGGTGGCTGGATCTTCGGCATCAACCCGCTGACCATCATCGGCATGCTCAGCGGCGGGGGCGGCGCGCCGGTCGTGCAGCAGCAGCAAGGCCCGGCCAAGGCACCGCCGGCCAGCGACAAGGGCGCGTCCTTCGTGTCGACGGTGCTGGCGTCAACCGAAGACGCCTGGAACCAGGTCTTCCGTGAAAACAACGCCCAGTACCGCCCGCCGCGCCTGGTGCTGTTCCGCGGCGTGACGCCCACGGCCTGCGGCACGGGCCAGTCGGCCATGGGGCCGTTTTACTGCCCAGGCGACCAGAAGGTGTACCTGGACATGGACTTCTTCGACACGCTGGAGCGCCAACTGGGCGCGCCGGGTGAGTTTGCGCGCGCCTACGTCGTCGCGCACGAAGTGGGCCACCACGTGCAGAACCTGATGGGCCTGACCGACAAGGTCGACAGCATGCGCGGGCGCGTCAGCCAGAGCCAGCAGAACGCGCTGTCGGTGCGGCTGGAACTGCAGGCCGACTGCTTTGCCGGCATCTGGGCCAACAAGTCCAACCAGGCCAAGAACTGGCTGGAGAACGGCGACATCGAATCGGCCATGAACGCCGCCGCCAAGATCGGCGACGACGCGCTGCAAAAGAAGAGCCAGGGTTACGCCGTGCCGGACAGCTTCACCCACGGCTCCAGCGCGCAGCGCCAGCGCTGGTTCATGCAGGGCTTCAAGACCGGCAGCATCCAGGCCTGCGACACCTTCAACGCACAGTCGCTGTGAGACTTTAGAATTCAGTGCCAAATCGGGCATCAGCCCTACGGCCACTTGCGCGGGCAGCTATGAATTGGTGAGCAAATCCGGCCAGCCGCATGGCCGGCTGCTCACAAAGCGTGCAAATTCTTGCTGCGGTGCGACAATAACGGGTTCATGACGCAACCCTATTCTTCTCTCGCGCTGGCTGAGCCGCTCAAGCGCGCCGTGGCCGAGATGGGCTACGAGAACATGACGCCGATCCAGGAGCAGGCCATCCCCGTGGTGCTGGCTGGTCAGGACGTCATGGGCGCGGCGCAGACCGGCACCGGCAAAACCGCGGCGTTTTCGCTGCCGCTGCTGCAGCGCCTGCTCAAGCACGAAACGGCCTCCGTCTCGCCCGCGCGCCACCCGGTGCGCGCGCTGGTGCTGCTGCCCACGCGCGAGCTGGCCGACCAGGTCGCCCAGCAGATCAAGCTGTACGCCAAGTACACGCAGCTGCGCAGCGCCGTCGTCTTCGGCGGCATGGACATGAAGCCCCAGGTCGCCGAGCTGCGCAAGGGCGTCGAAGTGCTGGTGGCCACGCCCGGCCGTCTGCTGGACCACATCGAAGCCAAGACCGCGGTGCTGAACCAGGTCGAGTACGTGGTGCTGGACGAGGCCGACCGCATGCTGGACATCGGCTTTCTGCCCGACCTGCAGCGCATCCTGAGCTACCTGCCCAAGCAGCGCACCACCCTGCTCTTCTCGGCCACCTTCTCGCCCGAGATCAAGCGCCTGGCCGCCAGCTACCTGCAAGACCCGGTGCTGATCGAAGTGGCGCGGCCGAACGCCACCGCGTCCACGGTCGAGCAGCATTTCTACATGCTGGACGACGACGACAAGCGCCGCGCCATCCGCCAGGTGCTGAAGGACAAAGACCTGCGCCAGGCCTTCGTCTTCTGCAACAGCAAGCTGGGCACCGCGCGCCTGGCCCGCGCGCTGGAGCGCGACGGCCTGAAGACCACCGCGCTGCACGGCGACAAGAGCCAGGACGAGCGCCTGAAGTCGCTCGAAGCCTTCAAACAAGGCGAGGTCGACCTGCTGGTGGCCACCGACGTGGCCGCGCGCGGGCTGGACATCAAGGACGTGCCCGCCGTCTTCAACTACGACGTGCCCTTCAACCCCGAGGACTACGTCCACCGCATCGGCCGCACCGGCCGCGCCGGCGCGTCGGGCCTGGCGGTCACGCTGGTGACCAAGGGCGACCAGCGCCTGATGGGCGAGCTGGAAAAGCTGCTGAAGACCAAGATCGAGGTCGAGCACCTCGAATTTGAAGAAGAACGCCCGCGCGGCCGCCAGAACGACGGCCGCCGCCGCTACCGCGACGAAGAAACCGGCGACGCGCGCGACGACGCCCGCCGCGAGCGCAGCGACCGCCGCCACGGCAGCGAGCGCGACCGGCCGAGCCGCGCCGCCGCACCGGCCGACCCGTTCTTCAACCAGCCCTACGAAGCCGCTGCGCCGGCCGAGGACGCGGCCCCGCCCGCATGGGAGCGCCAGGCGCGCCCGACGCGCAGCGGCGTGTCGGCCAACATCAAGCCCAAGGTGAAGGTGGCTGCGCTGTTCAAGGCGCCGCAGACCACGACCACGCCGTGAGGCGCGCTGCTGGCGCCGCGCAGGTGCACGGCGGCATCCCAAAAACAAGGGCCCGGACGGGCCCTTGTTTTTTTGGTTGAGCGCGGTGCGTGGGCCCGCCGATCGACCGGAGCGCCAGTGCGCGGCACCGCAGGGCAAGCGGGCGGCGCCCGGTCGGGCACCGGGCCGGTCAGCGCAGCGCCTGCCACATCGATTTTTGAAAGAAATCGCCGTCTGGCCCTACAACCATCTGCGCGGCCAGCTATGCTATCAATAGCACATCACTGCAGCCACTGCGTCACGGTGTGGATGACCAGGCCGACCAGTCCGCCCACCAGCGTGCCGTTGATGCGGATGAACTGCAGGTCGCGGCCGATGTGGCGCTCCAGCTCGTCCGTCATCTCGCGCGCGTCCCAGGCCTGCACGCGCGCGACGATGTAGCCGCGGATGTCCTCGCGGTAACGCTCGATCAGCCGCGGCGCGGCGGCCTGCAGCTCACCGTTGATCCAGGCGCGCACTTCCTCGTCGTGCGCCAGGCGTTCGCCCAGCGTGCGCGCGGCCTGGGCGATGCTGCGGCGCAACGTGGAATCGCTGCGCGCCATGTCGTCTTGCAGCCAGCTGAGCAGCTCGGACCACAGCTGGTTGACGTAGTCGCCCAGCGCCGGGTTGGCCAGCATGTCGGCCTTGGCTTTTTCCACGCGCGCGCGCAGCGCGTCGTCGGTCTTCAGACGGCCGACGAACTGCGTGACCACCTCGTCAAAGCGCAGGCGCAGATCGTGCTGCGGGTCTTCGGCCATGTCGATGATGGTCTTGGCGATGATGACCACCACCTTGCGTGTGGCCAGCCGCGCGGCGACCTGGTCCAGGCCCACGTACTTCAGCGCCTTGACCTCGCGCGCGATGGCCTCGGCAATGGTGTCCTGCACCACGTCCTCGCCCAGCAGCTTGGCCAGCTGCACCAGCACGCCGTCCAGCAGTTCCTGGTGGCGCCCTTCGTGCGTCATGGCCTCCAGCACCTGGCCCGTGAGGCGCGTGATGTCGACCTGCTGCAGCCCGCGCCGCGCCAGATCGGCGACGAACAGGCGCACGCGCTCGTCGTTCAGCGCGCCGACGGCCCAGCGGCCGACTTCCACCAGGCGGTCGGCCACGCGGTCGGCGTTCTCGGGCCGCGCCAGCCACTGCGCCACGCGCCCGGCGGCGTCGAAGTCCTTGACCTTGGCCAGCACCTGGTCGGTCGCCAAAAAGTGCGTGGCGATGAAGGTGGCGAGGTTCTCGCCAATGCGGTCCTTGTTCTCCGGGATGATGGCGGTGTGCGGGATCGGCAGCCCGAGCGGGTGGCGGAACAGCGCCACCACGGCGAACCAGTCGGCGATCGCGCCGACCATGGCCGCTTCGGCAAACGCCGCCACGTAGCCCCAGGCCGGATGGCGCGGCGTGAGCGCTGTGGCCAACCCATACAACACCGCCGCGGCCACCAGCAGGCCGAGCGCCAGGCGCTTCATGCCGGCCGCGTCGCGGCCGCGTGGGCGGGGCGGTGCGTCGCTCATCGGCCGGGCACCTGGGCTTGGTCGCATTCGACCTGGATCAACTCGCGTTCAGAGGGCGTGGCGCCCAGGCGCACGGCGCTCAGGCACCCGCCCCAGACGCAGCCGGTGTCCAGCGACAGCAGATCGGGCCGGTCCAGCCAGCCCAGCGTGGACCAGTGGCCAAACGCGACCACGTCACCGGCGGTCGCGCGGCCGGGTACGTCGAACCAGGGCATGAAGCCGGGCGGCGCGCCATCGGCACCCTGGCTGTCCTTGGTATCGAAGTCCATGCGCCCGTCAGCCGTGCACAGGCGCAGGCGCGTGAGGGCGTTGACGATCACGCGCAGGCGCTCGGCGCCGGTCAGCGTGTCGTCCCAGCGGTCGGGCTGGTTGCCGTACATCTGGTGCAGAAAGGCCGACCAGTCGGATCCGCGCAGCACGTCCTGCACTTCGCCGGCCAGCGCCAAAGCCTGCCCCACCGTCCACTGCGGCAGCACACCGGCGTGCACCATCAGCACGCCTTGCTCGCGCAGCGCCAAGGGGCGGTGGCGCAGCCAGGTCAGCAAGGCCTCGCGGTCCGGCGCAGCCAGGATGTCGGCCACGGTGTCCTGCCGGTGCGGTTGGCGCACACCCTCGGACACGGCCAGCAGGTGCAGATCGTGGTTGCCCAGCAGCGCCGCGGCCGCATCGCCGAGCGCCTGCACGCGCCGCAACACGGCCAGCGATTCGGGCCCGCGGTTGACCAGATCGCCCAGCAACACCAGGCGGTCGCGGCTGGGGGAAAAGTCGATTGCTTGCAGCAGACGGCCCAAGGCGCTGTCGCAGCCTTGCACGTCGCCGATCAGGTAGAGTGCCATGACCCTGATTTTCCACGGGCTGGATGCCCGCACTGAATGGACTTTTTGATCATCGTCTTCCTCACCCTGCTCAATGGCCTGTTCGCCATGTCGGAACTCGCCGTGGCGTCCAGCCGCAAAGCCCGGTTGGCCGCGATGGAGGAAGGGGGCGACACCGGCGCGACGGCGGCACTGCGGCTGATGGAAAAGCCCACGCAGTTCCTGTCGACGGTCCAGGTGGGCATCACGTCGATCGGGATGTTGAACGGCATCTTCGGCGAAGCAGCGTTCAGCGGGCCGCTGGCCGCCTGGCTGCAAGGGCGTGGCCTGAGCGAAGGCGCCGCCAGCATCGCGGCTACCGCCACGGTGGTGATCGTCATCACTTTCACCACGATCATTTTTGGCGAACTGGTGCCCAAGCGCATTGGCCAGATGTTCCCAGAAACGGTGGCGCGCTGGATCGCCAAGCCCATGACCTGGCTGGCGACGATCGCCAAGCCTTTTGTCTGGCTCCTGTCGCTGTGCACGCAGGCGGTGCTGAAACTGCTGCGCATCGATGAGTCCAGCGCGCGCGCGGTGACGGCCGAGGAGCTGTCGGCCAGCCTGGAGGAAGGCCTGGACGCTGGCCTGATCGAAGAGCACGAACACCAGATGGTGCGCAACGTCTTCCACCTGGATGACCGGCCGCTGACCTCGATGATGGTGCCGCGCGGCGATATTCAATGGCTGGACGGTGGTCAAACCGTCGTCGAGGCCTTGGAATATGTCGCCCGTCATGGCGACAACGGCGCCCATTCGTGGTACCCCGTTTGCCGCGGCAGCCTGGACGAAGTGATCGGCATTATCTCGGTGGCGCGGCTGCTGGAATTGGCCCGCACCGACACCCTGGTGGACAAGCATGTCGCCCCCGCCGCCTTCGTGCCCGAAACGCTGAGCGGCCTGGAAATGCTGGAGCAATTGCGCACGCGCGCCGGCCGCATGATGTTCATCGTGGACGAATATGGCGTGGTGCAGGGCATGATGACGCCGCGCGACTTGCTGGAAGCCATTACTGGCGAGCTGAAACCCGGGGCGCACATGGATGCCTGGGCGACGCCACTGGCCGATGGCGCTTGGGCACTGGACGGCATGATGCCGGTGTCCGAGCTCAAATCGCGCCTGGATATTGACGTGCTGCCCCAGGAAGACAAGGGGCGCTACAACACCGTGGCGGGCCTCATGCTGGCCATATCGGGGCATATGCCGAATGTGGGCGACGAGGTGGAAATCGACGACTGGGTGTTTCAGGTCACAGAAATGGAAGGCCGGCGAATTGACAAGGTGCTGGCCCGCCCCTTGGTCAAATCGGATATTGAAAGTTTGTCGGATTGAGGATTATGGGCGGCAGCGCGTGAACGGTGGTATATTCGCCCCGTTCTTAATCCGACTGGAGCTTTCAAACCATGGCCACTTACAAAGAATTGCTGAAGCAGCAGGAAGCACTGACCCAACAAATCGAAGAAGCCCGCAAGAAGGAAATTGCCGACGCGGTGGCCCAGGTGCGCGCACTGATCAGTGATTATGGTTTGACGCAACAGGATGTTTTCTCGTCGGGTCGCAAATCGGGCAAATCGTCGACCGGCGTCAAAGTGCCGCCCAAGTACCGCGACCCCGCCACCGGCCAGACCTGGACCGGTCGCGGCAAGGCGCCCAAATGGATTGAAGGCCGCGACCGTGGCCAATTCCTGATCTGATTTTCATCGCTTTGGCCCAGGCAGTCCGGGCGAAAGCGGCATCCAACGCGCAAATGCCGCCCCGGCATTTGCGCGTTTTTTCATGGTCGGCTGGATTAGCCCGCTCATCGCGCCGGCGGCCAGGGAACGCCCGGTGCTGCGCGCACTCCAATCCGACATGCTTCGGATCCTGCGCTACACGTGGCCCCTACCCTGGACCTTGCTGGGCCTGTCGGTCGCGGGCGTGGTGCGCCTGCTGGGCGGCCAGTGGCGGTGCCGCAGCGGCGCGCTGGAGGCACACGGCGGTTGGCTCGCCCGGCTGTGCCAGCGCCTGCCAGCGTCAGCCCAGTTCGACGCCATCACCTTGGGCCACGTGATCATCGGGCGCGACGCACGCACGCTGGATGTCGTGCGTGCGCATGAGCATGTTCACCTGCGCCAGTACGAGCGCTGGGGCGCCCTGTTCGTGCCCGCGCACCTGTGCGCCACCCTCTGGCAATGGGCGCGCGGCGCGCGCCCGTACCGGGACAACCCATTCGAGCGCGAAGCCTACGCCAGCGCCCCTATGCGCACGGCGCCGCCCGTCTGCGCGAACACCATGAAGGTGGAATAATCCCCCTTCATTACACAGAAGGAACGGTCATGGATTCAACCACGCAGCAACGCATCGACGATCTGGTCAAGAACAACGACGTTGTGCTGTTCATGAAAGGCAATGCCAGCTTTCCCATGTGCGGCTTTTCGGGCCGCGCCGTGCAAATCCTGAAGGCCAGCGGCGTCGAGCCGAAGGCGCTGACCACGGTGAACGTGCTCGAAGACGAGGCCATTCGCCAAGGCATCAAGGAATACAGCCAATGGCCGACGATCCCGCAGCTCTACGTCAAGGGCGAGTTTGTGGGCGGCTCGGACATCATGATGGAAATGTACGAATCGGGCGAACTGCAGCAATTGGTGGCTGCTCAGGCCTGAAAGCCCTTTGCACGTCCGCCAACCCGGCGGGCGCGACCATAAAAAATGACGCCCGAGGGCGTCATTTTTTATGGGTCGGGAGCGCCCAAGGCGCCCCCGATCGGGCCGCCTTATTTGCGGACCGTCACTTCCACGCGACGCGAAGCGGCGTTGGTGGCGGCGGTGCCGCTGGTTTCAGCAGGCTTTTCCAGCACGGTGTGGTCTTCCGTCACGCCTTGGGCAACCAGCGCCGCCTGCACGGCTTGTGCGCGGTGCTTGGACAGCTCGGCGTTCTTGGCGGCGTCACCCGTCGGGTCGTTGAAGCCGGAGATCACGGCCTTGGCTTCCGGGTTGGCCTTCAAGTAGTTCACCAGGTCGGTGGCCTTGGTGGCGAAGTCACCGTGCACGTCGGTCTTGGCCGAGTCGAAGTAGACCTTCAGCGCGGGCAGGCTGTTTTCGCCCATCAGGCTGACCACGGCAGCACCGGCGGGTTCGTCGGCCGCTGCCGGGGCAGCGGTACCCGACGTGCTGGCAGCGCCCGAAGCGGCAGCATCCGGTGCCGAAGCCGGCTCAGCCGCTGCTGGTGCAGGGACGGCTTCGCTGGCCATGGGCGCCGGCTCGGACGCCGCCGGGGCGACGACGGCGGGCTCGGACGCGACTGGCGTCGGCGCATCGGCCGTGCGGTTCTTGCCACAGTAACTCAGGCCGAAGAGCGCGGCCAGGGCCACCACCAGCCAGGGCAGCCACTTCATCATGCCGCCGCTGGCTGCGGCGGTGCTGGCCGTGGCGCCAGCGGGTGCAGCGCCCAGCAGGCTTTGACCGGCGGCGGCCAGGCTGGCGACTTCCGGCGGGTAGCTGGTCGGGATGCTGCCACCGGGCGTAAGGCGACCCACGATGGCCGGCAGCAGGTAACCCAGCGAGGACGTGACGTTGTCACGGCCAACGCCCAGGCGCGAGGTCAGCTGCGACAGCAGGCCGCCGCTGGCGCCCAGCACGGTTTCGAGTTGGGTGTTGGTGATGGGTTGGGCGCTCGGGCCGCCGCCCAGCCAGGACTGGATAACGGGGCCCAGATTGGCCGATTTGAACTTTTCCAGGAAACCGGCGAGGCCGCCCGTGTCCTTGTTCGTCATGTACGCCAGCAGCATCTGTACCAGCGGAAGCGCTTTATCCCCCAGGCCGAAACGTGCGGCCACCTCCCGGATCAAGACGTCAAACATATGAAATCCTTTCTTGTCTGTCAGAAAAGGCTGCCAGGGCGCGATGCACAAAAAATGGCGCACGCCCGCGGACGACAACCTTTCGCAAAATTATAGGAAGCTGCGTGACGGCCCCATGTCGTCCCAGTCCTACAAGCCTGCAGGGCCGCGCCCTGTGTAAACTGGCTGCCTAAACCGCGGCGACGCGCCGATTGCGGCTTTTCTCAGGGTCTGGCGCCCGCTCTATCTCCCTTTCATGGGTTTTCTTCAAAATCTGCTGATCATCCTGGCCCTGATTGCGGCCAGCGCCTTCTTTTCGATCGCGGAAATGTCCTTGGCCGCCTCGCGGCGCTTGCGCTTGCGCCAGCTGGTCGATGAAGGCGACTCGCGCGCGCTGCGCGTGTTGCGCGTGCAGGAGCAGCCGGGCTTTTACTTCACCACGGTGCAGATCGGCGTCAACGCCATCGCTATCCTGGGCGGCATCGTGGGTGAAGGCCTGTTCAGCCCCACGTTTGAAGCCTGGCTGCTGCCCTGGTTGTCGGCGCGCACGGCCAGCACCGTGGCATTTGCCGCGTCGGTCACGCTGGTCACCTCGCTGTTCGTGGTGTTTGCCGACCTGGTGCCCAAGCGCCTGGGCATGGCCGAGCCCGAGCGCATCGCCATGTGGGTGGCGGGGCCGATGGACAAGGTGCTGTGGGCGTTCAAGCCCATCGTGTGGCTGTACAACAAGTGCACCGACCTGATCTTGCGGGCCTTCGGCGCTCCGACCGCCCGCGACGAACGCATCACGCCCGACGACATCCTGGCGCTGGCCGAAGCCGGCACGCAGGCGGGCGTGATCGACCGGCCGGAGCAGCTGGTGATTGAGAACGTGTTCGAGCTCGACACCCGCACCGTAACCAGCGCCATGACGCCACGCGAGCGCATCGCCTGGCTGCGCATCGACGACCCGGACGAAGTGGTGCGTGCGCGCATCGCGGCGGAGCCTTTTTCCACCTACCCGGTGTGCGAAGGCGGATTGGACCGCGTGCTGGGCTATGTGGACGCCAAGGACCTGTTTCAGCGCGTATTGAACGATTTGCCGATCCACCTGAAGGACGAAGGCTTGCTGCACAAAGTGGTGGTCGTGCCGGACCAGCTCAGCCTGGCCGAGGTGCTGCACCAGTTCCGCCAGCAGCAGGAAGACTTCGCCATCATCGTCAACGAATACAGCACCGTGGTGGGCGTGGTGACGCTGAACGATGTGATGAGCACGGTGATGGGCGAGCTGGTCACGCCGGAAGACGAGGAGATGATCGTGCGGCGCGACGATGGCTCGTGGCTGATCGATGGCCACACGCCGATCACCGACGTCGAACGTGCGCTGGATCTGGAAGACCTGCCCAGTGCCGACCAGTACGACACGCTGGCCGGCTTTCTGATGGCCATGCTGCGGCGGGTGCCGCGCCGCACCGACTGCGTGAACTGGGGCGGCTTTCGCTTTGAGGTGATGGACGTGGACAACTACCGCATCGACCAGGTGCTGGTCACCCGCAGCAACGCCGCGACACCCGCAGCGACGCTGATCACGCCGCCGTAAATACTATTATTTTCATAGCTGCTCGCGCAGGTCTATGTAGGGCTAGCCGCTGAAAACCCAATTTCTTTGTGCGCCCTGCACCGCATTGGGGTACGGCGCGCGGCCGCGCGAGCCGTTGTAGCGCCCGAGCGCCAGGAACAGATCGCCCCGCTCGCGGTCCAAGTAATGGCGCAGGATGACGCAGCCAAAACGCAGGTTGGTCTGCATGTGAAACAGCTTGCCGGGGTCGCCGTCGCCAATCACCCGCGTCCAGAACGGCATGACCTGGGTGTAGCCGCGCGCGCCCACGCTGGACACGGCGTACTTGCGGAAGGCGCTTTCGACCTGGATCAGGCCCATCACCAGCGAGGTGTCCAGCCCCGCGCGGCGCGATTCGTACCACACGGTCTGCAGGAATTCGATGCGGGTGTCGAAGTCCTTCTTGCGGCTGTACAGGCGGTCGCTCATCGCCGCCAGCCAGCGCAGGTAGGACATGCGCGCTTCGGTCGTGGCGAAGCTCGGCACCGGCGGCGCGCTGTTGGCAATGGCCGAGCTGAGCGCCGTGCGCACCGAGTCGATCATGGGCTCTTCCAGTTGCCCACCGGCGTGGGCCAGACGCGGCGCCAGCCCCAGACTGGCCGCGCCGACCGAAGCCGCCAGGCAAGCGCGGCGCGACAGGCCCGCGGACGGTGCCGGCTGCAGCGCGTCCCTCATGCCGCCAGGCGGCCTTTCACGAAGGTCGCAATCTCTGCCGCGGGGACCTTGGTGGCCTCGGCGTCGCGGCGGTGCTGGTACTCGACCTGGCCATCTTTCAGGCCTTTGTCGCCGATGGTCACGCGGTGCGGCACGCCGATCAGCTCCCAGTCGGCGAACATGGCGCCCGGGCGCTCGCCGCGGTCGTCCAGGATCACGTCGACACCGGCCGCCATCAGCTCAGCGTACAGCGCCTCAGCAGCGGCCTTCACGGCCTCGCTGCGGTCCATGCCGACCGGGCAGATCACCACCGTGAAGGGCGCCAGCGCGTCGGGCCAGATGATGCCGCGCGCATCGTGGTTCTGTTCGATGGCCGCGGCCGGCAGGCGCGTGATGCCGATGCCGTAGCAACCCATCTCAAAATGCCGCGGCTTGCCGTCTTCCGCCAGGAAGGTGGCGTCCATGGCCGTGCTGTACTTGGTGCCCAGGTAGAAGATGTGGCCGATTTCGATGCCGCGCTCAATCGCCAGCGTGCCCTTGCCGTCCGGCGCGGCATCGCCCGGGACGACGTTGCGGATGTCGGCCACGGCGTCCGGCTCGGGCAGGTCGCGGCCCCAGTTGACGCCGGTCAGGTGGACGTCTTCTTCGTTCGCGCCGCAGACCCAGTCGGCCATCAGCGCGACCTCACGGTCGGCCACCAGCTTCACCGGCTTTTTCAGGCCGATCGGGCCCAGGTAGCCGGGCTTGGTGCCGAAGTGCTCCAGGATCTCGGGCACGGTGGCGAAGCGGAAGCCCTGGTCGAGCCCCGGCACCTTGCTGACCTTGATCTCGTTCATGTCGTGGTCGCCGCGCAGCAGCAGCAACCAGACCTGGCTTTTGACGACCTTGCCAGCTTCGTCGGTCTGGTCGGTCGCCAGCACCAGCGACTTCACGGTCTGCTTCAACGGCAGCTGCAGCAGCTCGGCCACGTCGGCGCAGGTCGATTTGCCGGGTGTCGGCGTCTTGGCCATGGCTTGCGTGGCGTCGCCGCGCGGGGCCGTGGGCGCCAGCGCCTCGGCCTTTTCCATGTTGGCGGCGTAATCGCTGCCCGTGCTGTAGACGATGGCGTCTTCGCCCGTCGAGGCAATCACCTGGAATTCTTCGCTCAAATCACCGCCGATGGCGCCCGAATCCGCTGCCACGGCGCGGTAGGTCAGGCCAAAGCGGTCAAAGATGGCACGGTAGGCCTTGGCCATGACCTGGTAGCTGACTTTGGCGCTGGCTTCGTCGCGGTCGAAGCTGTAGGCGTCCTTCATGATGAATTCGCGCCCACGCATCAGGCCGAAGCGCGGACGGCGCTCGTCGCGGAACTTGGTCTGGATCTGGTAGAGGTTCTTGGGCAGCTGCTTGTAGCTGCGCAGGTCCTGGCGCGCGATGTCGGTCACCGCCTCTTCGCTGGTCGGCTGGATGACGAAGTCGCGCTCGTGCCGGTCCTGCACGCGCAGCAGCTCGGGGCCCATGGTCTGGAAACGCCCGCTTTCACTCCACAACTCGCCCGGCTGGACCACCGGCATGACGCATTCGACGGCGCCGGCGCGGTTCATTTCCTCGCGCACGATGGCTTCGACCTTGCGGATCACGCGCAAACCCATCGGCATGTAGGTGTAGACCCCCGCGCCCAGTTTCTTGACCATCCCGGCCCGTGTCATGAGCTGGTGGCTGACCACCTCGGCGTCTGCAGGGGCTTCCTTGAGGGTGCTGATATAGAACTGGCTGGCTTTCATCGGGATCGGGCGCAAGGCCACGCCTTGAATGGGGTTTGTGCCCACTTGCCGGTGGCAATGCACCGTGCATAATGGTCATAACTTATTGAATTTGGGGTTCGATTATGCTTGACCGGGAAGGCTTTCGCCCGAACGTCGGCATCATCCTGCTCAACCAGAAGAACCAGGTTTTTTGGGGCAAGCGTATCCGCACCCACTCCTGGCAGTTCCCACAGGGCGGCATCGATCGGGGTGAATCCCCCGAGCAAGCCATGTACCGTGAACTGCACGAGGAAGTGGGGCTGCATGCTGAGCATGTGCGCATCGTGGCCCGAACCCGTGACTGGTTGCGCTACGAGGTGCCAGACCGGTTCATCCGCCGCGACGCGCGCGGCCATTACAAGGGTCAAAAGCAGATCTGGTATCTGCTGCAACTGGTCGCCAACGACTGGGATTTGAACCTTCGCGCCACCAACCACCCGGAGTTTGACGCTTGGCGTTGGAACGACTACTGGGTACCGCTGGATGTGGTGGTGGAGTTCAAGCGCGGCGTGTACGAAATGGCGCTGACCGAGTTGGCGCGCTTTCTGCCGCGTGCCGAGCACCGCAACCGCTACCTGCGCGGCGGCGTTCGTCCGCGCGACCAGGGCGCCCTGCCGCCGATCCAGACAACAGAGCGGCGCGAGCGTGGCCCAAGCCATCCGCCTGCCGCGACCAACGGCAACGGCCATGCCCACGGCCCGGCGCCGGGCCCGGCCACGCCGCCGGGGCTGGAGATCGAATCATGAGCGACTTTCCCAGAACCGCGGCCCGCAAGCGCGCCGCGTGGGTGCTGGCGGCAGCCCTTTGCGTGAGCGCTGCGTCTGCCCAGGCCCAGTACGCCAACGACGACCTGGCCGATTGGACCGAGGGCACGGTGCCGCCACCGCCCGCCTACAGCGTGTCCGGCCTGGTCGATATCGAGATGCCGCGCGGCTCGTCGGTCAAGATGGGCGTGGACCCCAAGACCATCGTGCTAGACCAGAGCAAAGGCATCGTGCGCTACGTCGTGGTGGCGCGGGGTCCTTCAGCGGTGAACGCGACGTACGAGGGCATTCGCTGCTCGACCGGGGAATTCCGCATCTACGCGCGCCAGGTCCAGGGCGGCGAGTGGACGCCCAACAGCGAATCGGACTGGAAGACCATGATGGGCCAAAACAGCATCATGGTGCGCCACCCGCTGCAGTTGGCCCGCGGCGGCATGTGCATGGGCTCGACCCTGCGCCAGAACGCCAAGGACATCGTTCGCGAGCTGCAATCGGGCAATCAGTCGCTCTATTATTGATAGCTGCTTGCGCAGATGGGACTAGGGGCCAGAGCCCTGTTTTATTCAAATCAGCGCGTCAGCACCAGGTTGTCCCGGTGCACCATCTCGGGCTCGGCGCTGTAGCCCAGCAGCTGCGCGATTTCGCTGGAGGGCTTGCGACACAGCAGGCGCGCTTCGGCGCTCGAATAGTTGGCTAGGCCGCGCCCGATCTCGGCGCCCGTGATGTCGCGCACGGCGATCACATCGCCGCGCGAGAACACGCCTTGGACCTGCGTCATGCCGATCGGCAGCAGGCTCTTGCCCTCGCCGCGCAGCTTGCCCGCCGCGCCTTCGTCCACCACCACAGCGCCACGCAGCTGCAGGTGGTCCATCATCCATTGCTTGCGCGCCTGCGTCTTCTGCGTGGGCGCGACCAGCAGCGTGCCGATGCGCTCACCGCGCGCCAGGCGCAGCAGCGCGTCGGGTTCGCGCCCCCAAGCGATGACGGTGGACGCGCCCGAGCCCGCCGCGCGCTTGGCCGCGACGATCTTGGTCAGCATGCCGCCCTTGCCGATGCTGCTGCCCGCGCCACCGGCCATGCGCTCCAGCGCCAGGTCGCCGGCGCGCGCTTCGCCCACCAACTCGGCCGCCGGGTCCTTGCGCGGATCGGCCGTGTACAGACCGCGCTGGTCGGTCAGGATGACCAGCAAATCTGCCTCCACCAAATTGGCCACCAGCGCGCCCAGCGTGTCGTTGTCGCCGACCTTGATTTCGTCGGTGACAACCGTGTCGTTTTCGTTGATGACGGGCAGCACCTGGTACTGCAGCAACGTCAGCAGCGTGGACCGCGCGTTGAGGTAGCGCTCGCGGTCGGCCAGGTCGGCGTGCGTCAGCAAGACCTGGGCGCTGCGCAGGTTGTGCTCGCGAAGCTTGGTTTCGTACATCTGCGCCAGGCCCATCTGCCCGACGGCCGCCGCGGCCTGCAGCTCGTTCACTTCGTGCGGGCGCTTGGCCCAGCCCAGGCGCTTCATGCCTTCGGCGATCGCACCGCTGGACACCATGATGACTTCACGGCGCTCGTCCAAGCCCGCCGCCGCGTCGCCGCGCGAGAGCACGGCCAACTGGCGACACCATTCACCGATGGCCGCTTCGTCCAGGCCGCGCCCTTCGTTGGTGACCAGGCTGGAGCCGACCTTGACGACGATGCGGCGCGCGGAGGCCAACGGGTCGGCCAGATGGTGGTGGGTCATTTTTTGGATCAAATCGACTCGAAGCCCTTGCTGAATCAGCGCAGGCAGCTACGCAATCAATAGCATTCAACGCGGCTCAGGTGTCGAAACGCGGGTCGCGTTCGGGCTCCGCCAACTCGGCCTGCCGCTCTTTTTGCAGGTAGGTGTAGATGGCGCGCACCAACGGCTCGCAGCCTTCGCGTGTCAGGGCCGAGATGCCGTACACCGGCCCGCGCCAGCGCAGGCGTTTGACGAAGTCCTTCACGGTCGCCTCGCGCTCAGCCTCGGGCACCATGTCCAGCTTGTTCAGCACCAGCCAGCGGGGCTTTTCGTACAGCGTCTCGTCGTACTTCTTGAGCTCTTGCACGATGGCCTTGGCCTGCTCCACCGGGTCCACACCCTCGTCGAACGGCGCGATGTCGACAAAGTGCAGCAGCAAGCGCGTGCGCTGCAGGTGGCGCAGGAACTGGTGGCCGAGGCCTGCGCCTTCACTCGCGCCTTCGATCAAGCCGGGAATGTCGGCGACGACAAAGCTTTGCTCCGGCCCGACGCGCACCACGCCCAGGTTGGGGTGCAGCGTGGTAAAGGGGTAGTCGGCGATCTTGGGCCGCGCGTTGGACACGGCGGCGATGAAGGTCGATTTGCCTGCATTAGGCATGCCCAGCAAGCCGACATCGGCCAACACTTTCAGTTCCAGCTTGAGCTTCTTGCGCTCACCCGGCCAGCCTGGCGTCTTTTGACGCGGCGCGCGGTTGATCGAGCTTTTGAAACGCAGGTTGCCAAAGCCGCCGTCGCCGCCCTTGGCGATCATGACGGTCTCGCCCGGCGTGAGCAGTTCGTACAGCACCTCGCCCGTGTCGGCGTCGCTGATGATGGTGCCCACCGGCATCTTCAGTGTGATGTCGTCGCCGGCCACGCCGAACATGTCCGAGCCCATGCCGTGCTGGCCGCGCTTCGCTTCATGCCGGCGCGAATAGCGGTAGTCCACCAAGGTGTTCAGGTTGGGGTCGACCAGCGCAAACACGTGGCCACCACGGCCGCCGTCGCCACCGTCGGGGCCACCGAATTCCTTGTACTTCTCATGCCGGAACGACGCGCAGCCGTTGCCGCCATCGCCGGCGTGGATGTCGATGAAGGCTTCGTCAACGAATTTCATGGTGTCTCATTCCAACACGGGGCGCCAAAAACAGCAAAGCCCCGCCAAGGCGGGGCCGCAAGCATCGGGGGTTGATACGCGCCGCGTCAGGCGACGGGCGTCACCACCACGGTGTGCTTGTTCTGCGCGCCTTTGACGGCGAACGACACTTGGCCGTCCACCAAAGCAAACAGGGTGTGGTCCTTGCCCACGCCGACGTTGGTGCCGGGATGGAACTTGGTGCCGCGCTGGCGCACGATGATTGAGCCGGCGCTGATGGTCTGGCCGCCGAACACTTTGACGCCCAGCATCTTGGGCTTGGAATCGCGGCCGTTCCGTGTCGAACCGCCGCCTTTTTTCTGTGCCATGGTGTGTTACTCCTTATTTGCCGCCGTTGATGGCGCCAATTTCGAGCTCGGTATAGCCTTGGCGATGGCCTTGGCGCTTCTGGTAGTGCTTGCGGCGACGCATCTTGAAGATGCGCACCTTGTCGTGCTTGCCATGGGCAACCACCTTGGCCACCACGGAGGCGCCGGAGACCACGGGAGCACCAATCTTCAGATCGCCCTCACCGCCAACGGCGAGCACTTCATCAAAGGTGATTTCCTGGCCTACGTCCGCAGCAATCTGTTCTACTTTGATCTTCTCGCCAGCGGCAACGCGATACTGCTTGCCACCGGTTTTTATGACCGCGTACATATAAGAAACCTCTTAAAAAGGATACCGCGAACGAATTTCCGCGGAACTGCGCATTATAGCTGTTGGCAGAAGGCGTAGCAAGAGCACGCCCAGCGCCCCGGTAGATGCGGGCGCGACTCCTATAATTTCCTGTTCTGTCGACTGGAATGCTGTCGACGCCGCTACCGCCTTACCCGAACCCCGCCAACGCGGGGCGTTGCTGCCTTGGACACCCCCACAAAATCCCCTCATCAAGCGGCCCATCTTGCTGCCCAGGAGTTGCGCGAAGTTGACGCGACCATCGCCAAGCGCCTGAGTTCAGACGTCCCCTTGGTCGGCGAAGTGGCACGCTACATCATCGCGGCCGGCGGCAAGCGCCTGCGGCCGGTGCTGCTGCTGTTGATGTCGGGCGCGCTGGGCTGCCAGCACCCGCAGCGTTTCAACCTGGCCGCCGTGGTGGAGTTCATCCACACGGCGACGCTGTTGCACGACGATGTGGTGGACGAATCGACTTTGCGCCGTGGACGCGCTACCGCGAACGAGGTGTTTGGGAACCCGGCCAGCGTGCTGGTGGGCGACTTCCTGTATTCGCGCGCCTTCCAGATGATGGTGGAGGCGGGCAACATGCGGATCATGCAGATCCTCGCCGACGCGACCAATGTGATCGCCGAAGGCGAGGTGCTACAACTGATGAACATGCACGATGCGTCGCTGGACGAAGCGGGCTACCTGCGCGTCATCCGCTCGAAAACGGCCAAGTTGTTCGAGGCCAGCTGTCGACTCGCGGCCGTCCTGGCTGACGCCGATCCTGACACGGAAGCCGCCTGTGCCGAGTACGGCCTGTCGCTGGGCACCGCGTTCCAGGTCATCGACGACGTTCTGGACTACGAGGGTGACGCTGCGGAGATGGGCAAAAACCTGGGCGACGACCTGCGCGAAGGCAAAGCCACCCTGCCCCTGATCCTGGCCATGCAACTCGCCACGCCTGAGGACGCAGCGGTAGTGCGCCAAGCCATCGAGTCGGGCAATACCGAGGACCTGAACAAGATCGTCGCGATCGTCCGCGGCTGCGGCGCATTGGAGCGCACCAAACTGGCCGCCGCCGCGCAGGCGCAACAGGCCATCGACGCCATCAGCGCGTTCGACGCCAACCGCTACACCGACAGTTTGCTACAATTAGCGGCTCAGCTTTTGCAGCGGCGCTCCTGATCGCGCCGCCTCGCTCGAGCATCGGGGTGTAGCTTAGCCTGGTAGAGCGCTACGTTCGGGACGTAGAGGCCGGAGGTTCGAATCCTCTCACCCCGACCAACTTGCTTGGGACACGCCAGCGATAGTGCCCGCGTTGCGTTGCAACGTCACTACGAAAGGCCTAGTCCAATTGCTTGGCCGGGTGTTGTGTCAACTGGTACACACAACAAGGCTTGCGCAAGATTTACATCTATTCACCGATCGGCGATGATCGGACGGCTCTATTGGCCTTTCCGAACACGTATCCATGGCAGTCGCCGAATCCACTTCTCGAGACACGCTCCCCGCCGCATTACCTGGCGTCGGCCGCGCTTTGGTCCTCGCCGGCAAGCTGACGCAAAAGGTCGCTGAAGACACATTCCGCAAGGCACTGGCAGGCCAGAAGAACTTCATCTCCGAACTGATCGAGTCCGGCGCCATCGCTGCCTCGGATTTGGCGCACACGCTGTCACAGGCGTTCTCGGCCCCCTTGCTGGATGTTGAGGCCCTGGACGTCCAGCGGCTTCCGAAGGATCTGATCGACCCCAAGCTGTCGCTGAACTACCGGCTGCTGGCGCTCAGCAAACGCAATGGGCGATTGATCATCGCGACCGCCGACCCCTCTGATCACGAAGCCGCGGAACGCGTCAAGTTCTCGACCCAGATGGGTGTCGAATGGGTGATCGCGGAGTTCGACAAGCTCACTCGCCTAGTAGAAGCTTTCACCAAATCTACCGCCGAGACGATGGACAGCATCGTCGGAGGGGATTTTGAGTTCGACGAGGCGTCGCTGGGTTCGGCGCAGCCGGCAGAAGAAGCCGAAGCACAGACCGACGTTGAAGACGCGCCGGTCGTCAAGTTTCTGCACAAGATGCTGGTGGATGCGTTCAACATGCGCGCATCCGACCTGCACTTCGAACCTTATGAACACCAGTACCGTGTCCGCTTCCGCGTCGATGGTGAACTGCGTGAAATCGTTTCGCCGCCAGTATTGATCAAGGAAAAGCTGGCTTCGCGCATCAAGGTTCTGTCACGCTTGGACATCTCGGAGAAGCGCGTCCCTCAGGACGGGCGCATGAAGTTGAAGATCGGCGCGGATCGCGTGATTGATTTCCGTGTCAGCACGCTGCCCACGCTCTTCGGCGAAAAAATCGTTATCCGTATTCTGGACCCCAGCAGCGCGAAGCTCGGTATCGACGCGTTGGGCTATGAGCCGGAGGAAAAAGCCCGATTGCTGACGGCAATTGAGCGTCCGTACGGCATGATCTTGGTGACCGGGCCAACGGGTTCCGGTAAGACGGTCTCGCTCTACACGTGTCTGAACGTGCTCAACCGACCTGGTGTCAACATCGCCACGGCTGAAGACCCCTCGGAAATCAACCTTCCTGGCGTCAATCAGGTGAACGTGAATGAGAAGGCGGGCCTTACTTTCGCGGTCGCGCTAAAGGCCTTTCTGCGCCAGGATCCAGACATCATCATGGTCGGTGAGATCCGCGATCTGGAAACGGCAGACATCGCCATCAAGGCCGCGCAAACCGGTCACTTGGTGTTGTCGACGCTCCACACGAACGACGCCCCCACCACGCTGACGCGCATGCGCAACATGGGCATAGCGCCGTTCAACATCGCTTCCAGCGTGATCCTAATCACGGCGCAACGCTTGGCGCGCCGCCTGTGCCCGCAATGCAAAGCGCCAATGGATGTACCGCGCGAGGCGCTGATTGATGCAGGTTTCCATGAGAACGACCTCGACGGCAGCTGGACGCCCTACAAACCTGTCGGGTGTGCTGCCTGCAATAACGGCTACAAAGGCCGTGTCGGCATCTACGAGGTGATGCCGATCAGCGAGGAGATGCAACGCATTATTCTGGCCGACGGCAGCGCGCTCGAGATCGCCGAACAGGCACGTCAGGAAGGCGTGCGTTCGCTGCGCGAATCGGCATTGCACAAAGTCAAGATTGGCGTCACTTCGTTGGAAGAAGTGCTGGCCGTCACCAACCAATAACGCGCCCCTAGACGCGAGCCTTCCAGGAGAGTACCCCGCATGGCAACCCGAGTCGCTGGCACCAAAACGGTCAAGGAATTTGTTTTCGAATGGGAGGGCAAAGACCGCAACGGCAAAGCCGTGCGCGGCGAGACCCGCGCTGCCGGCGAGAACCAGGTCCAGGCCACGCTGCGGCGGCAAGGCATCCTCACCACGAAGATCAAGAAGCGCCGCATGCGAGCGGGCAAGAAGATCAAGCCGAAAGACATCGCGATCTTCACTCGGCAGTTGGCAACGATGATGAAGGCCGGCGTCCCGCTGCTGCAGTCGTTCGACATCGTGGGGCGCGGCAACCCCAATCCCAGCGTCACCAAATTGCTGAACGACATCCGTACCGACATTGAAACCGGCACCTCTTTGTCGGCCGCGTTTCGCAAGTACCCCATCTATTTCAACGCGCTCTACTGCAACTTGGTGGAGGCGGGCGAGGCCGCTGGTATTTTGGAGAGCCTCCTGGACCGCCTGGCTACCTACATGGAGAAGACGGAGGCGATCAAGTCCAAGATCAAGTCCGCGCTCATGTACCCTATCGCGGTGCTGATTGTCGCGTTCGTGGTTGTCGCAGTCATCATGCTGTTCGTGATTCCAGCATTCAAGGAGGTCTTCACCAGCTTCGGTGCCGACCTGCCAGCACCAACGCTGTTTGTGATCGCCATGAGCGAGTTTTTCGTCAAGTGGTGGTGGTTGATCTTTGGTGGCCTGTTCGGCGGGGCTTACTTCTTCATGCAAGCCTGGCGCCGCAACGAGAAGGTGCAGATGTTCATGGACAGGCTGCTGCTCAAATTGCCGATCTTTGGCGACCTGATTGAAAAATCCGTCATTGCTCGGTGGACACGTACGCTCTCGACCATGTTCGCAGCCGGCGTGCCGCTGGTTGAATCGCTTGACTCCGTGGGTGGTGCGTCAGGCAACTCGGTCTACAAAATAGCTACCGACAAAATTCAGCAAGAGGTCGCCACGGGGACCAGTCTGACGGCGGCCATGACCAATGCCAACATCTTCCCGAGTATGGTGTTGCAGATGACCGCCATCGGCGAAGAGTCTGGCGCGCTAGACCACATGCTGGGCAAGGCTGCAGACTTTTATGAAGCCGAGGTGGACGAGATGGTCGCAGGCCTCTCTAGCCTGATGGAGCCCATCATCATCGTAATCCTGGGTACAGTCATCGGGGGCATCGTCATCGCCATGTATCTCCCCATCTTCAAGCTGGGCCAGGTCGTTTGATGTTGCTGGATGCGTGGATACCGGTGCTCGCCACCGGCGTTTTAGGCTTGCTGATCGGCAGCTTCCTCAATGTCGTTATCTATCGGCTTCCGAAAATGCAGGATCGTGAGTGGGCTGAGGCCTGCGCAACCGCGAATGGCCAAGAACTGCCCGAAACAGAGACATTCAACCTGTTCCTACCCCGCTCGCGCTGCCAGAAGTGCGATCATCAGATCCGCTGGTACCAAAACATCCCAGTCCTGAGCTACATCTTCCTGCGCGGCAAATGTTCGGCGTGCAGTACACCGATCAGCCTGCGCTATCCAATGGTGGAAGTGGCAACCGGCTTGCTGTTCGCCTGGTGTGGCTGGCGGTGGGGTTTGACGCCTACCGCTGCGGTTTGGTGCTTGTTCGCCGCCTTATTGGTGACGATGGCACTGATTGATTGGGATACGACTTATCTGCCGGATATCCTCACTCTGCCCTTGCTATGGGCGGGGCTCATCGCCTCTGCGCTACACTGGATCCCTGTCCCTCTCGCCGATGCGGTGTGGGGCGCCGTCGCCGGTTACACGTCACTGTGGCTGGTGTACTGGGTGTTCAAACTCCTCACCGGCAAAGAAGGTATGGGTTTTGGTGACTTCAAACTGTTCGCCGCGCTAGGCGCGTGGTTTGGCTGGCAAGCGCTGGTACCGATGGTCCTTATTGCTTCGGTGATCGGCTCCATCATTGGCATCGGTATGAAGCTGCGAAACACCTTGCGCGATGGCATCCATGTCCCGTTCGGCCCATTCCTAGCCCTCGGCGGCATCACCGCCATGATCCTGGGCCCACAGGCAATTCTGCGCGCCGTTGGACTCTGATCGACCGAGAACCGCGCCGATCCTGCTCGGTCTGACCGGTGGCATTGGCAGCGGCAAAACCACGGTGGCCAGCATGTTGGCCAAAGCGCACCGCGCAGCGGTCATTGATGCGGACGCGATCTCCCGCTCCACCACGGCAGCCCACGGTAGCGCTTTGCCGGCAATCGCCGAAGCATTTGGCCCGCATTTGATCGGCACCGATGGCGCGCTGGATCGGGCGGCCATGCGTGAGTTGGTCTACGCTGACCCCGCGGCGCGCCAGCGGCTTGAGGCCATCATCCACCCCTTGGTCGGCCAGGAAACGGATCGCCGGGCTGCCGTGGCCCACGCCGCAGGCGCGCCCATGATCGTGTTCGATGTGCCCTTGCTGGTGGAAAGTGGCGCGCGTTGGCGCGCGCGCGTTGATCGCGTCATGGTGGTCGATTGCGATGCTGAAACGCAGATCGAGCGTGTCATCGCCCGCAACCAGTTACCGCGCGAACAAATTCACAGCATCCTCGCCGCGCAAGCCAGTCGCGCGCAGCGGCTGGCCAGCGCCGATGCCGTGGTCTTCAACGGCGCCGGCATCGACTTGGCCTGGCTCGGCGCGCAAGTGGACGCTTGGGCGCGGCGCTTCGGGCTATGATGCGGACGTCTCAGGGAAGGTCTCTTCCGCGTGATCCTGTACGAATACCCTTTCAACGAACGCATCCGCACCTACCTGCGCCTCGAGCACCTTATCGGCCGTCTCGGCCAGCTCTTGCCGCGCGACGGTGCTCTTGACCACCACTACGCGCTGATCGCCATCTTCGAGGTGATGGACGTCACCAGCCGTGCCGATCTGAAATCGGACGTGCTGAAAGATCTGGACCGGCAAAAGGCCCATTTCTCAGCCTTTCGCGGCAACCCGGCCATTTCCGAGGCTTCGCTTGACGCGGTGCTGGCGCGCCTGGACGACGCCTTCACCCAGCTCAACGCGCAGATGGGCAAGCCCGGGCACGAGTTGCAGGACAACGAATGGCTGATGAGCATCCGCAGCCGCGCCGTCATCCCCGGCGGCACCTGCGAATTTGATCTCCCGGCCTACCACGCCTGGCAGCAAAGCCAGGCGGCCAGCCGCCGTGCCGATCTGAACCAATGGGCGAGCTCGCTCGCGCCGATGGCGCAGGCGGTGTCGCTGCTGCTGCAATTGCTGCGCGATTCGGGTCAGCCGCAGAAGGTGATGACGCGCAATGGCCACTTCCAGCAAACGCTGCCGCAAGGCCGCACGTTCCAGTTGCTGCGCCTGCGCATCGACCCGTCTCTGCACCTGATTCCCGAGATCAGCGGCAACCGGCTGATGGTGTCGGTGCGCTTGGTGCGGCACGAGGCCGATGGCAAGCTGCACCCAGCGCGCGAAGACGTGCCGTTCGAGCTGGCGCTCTGCGCATGAACGCCGCCAGTCCCTCGCCCGCCGCCAAAGCCCGCACCGTGCGCTGCCCGGCCTGCGGCGGGTCCAGCCGGTACGCGCTCGACAACGCGTACCGACCGTTCTGCAGCGAGCGCTGCAAGATGTTCGACCTGGGCGCGTGGGCCAACGAAAGCTTTCGGGTAAATGCGTCGCCCGACGAGGAAGACGGGTCCATGCCTGATCTGCCTCAGGCTTAAGCAGATTCAAGGCAATTCGGCCTTCAGCCCTACAGCCGCCTGCGCGGCCAGCTCTCGAATCAATAGCTTCTGGTGAGTAATCTCAACGCCGCATCACTCTGCGGCGGCTTCCTCTTCCAACCAGCGCAGCACCGGCACGGCCCCTGGCAAGACCGGCGACACCGACACCGGCAACGACGCCCAGGTCAGCGCCTGCCCTTCGCGCGTCTGCAATTCGCCCTGCCACGTGACCAGCTTGCAGAAATGCAACCGCACCAACGCGTGCGGGTAGTCCACCAGCTGTTCGCGCCAGCGCTGCACCTGCGCGGGGTCGACGGTGATGCCCAGTTCCTCGTGCAGTTCGCGCGCCAGCGCGGCTTCGACACTCTCGCCCGCCTCCAGCTTGCCACCCGGAAATTCCCAATAACCCGCGTAAACCTTGCCTTCTGGCCGCGACGCCAGCAGAAAGCGCCCGTCCGCGCCAATCAACACACCGACGGCCACGTCCACCACCGGGCGCGGCGCGCCCTCGGTCACGCCTTCGCGGCGCAAGTGGGCATCGGCTGTGAGCAGCGGCTCGGCCATTCCGATCAGGCCTCGCCGCCGTCGCGGCCCATGAAGTCGCGCGCAAACTGGTAGGCCACGCGGCCGGAACGCGACCCGCGCTCCAGCGCCCACACCAGCGCTTCAGGGCGCGAGCCCTCGATCTGCGCAGGCGTAGCGCCCAGCGCGCTCAGCCACTGTGCGGTGATGGTCAGGTATTCCTCTTGCGTGAAGGGGTAGAAGCTGACCCACAGGCCGAAGCGCTCGGACAGTGAAATCTTCTCCTCCACCACCTCACCCGGGTGCACCTCGCCGTCGTCGGTGTGCGTGTAGGTCAGGTTTTCCTTCATGTATTCCGGCAGCAGGTGGCGCCGGTTGCTGGTCGCGTACACCAGCACGTTGGGCGTACTGGCCGCAACCGAGCCATCCAGAATGCTTTTCAGCGCCTTGTAGCCCGGCTCACCCTCTTCAAAGCTCAGGTCGTCGCAGTAGACGATGAACTTCTCGGGCTGGCTCGCCACGACTTCCACGATGTCGGGCAGATCGGTCAGATCGGCCTTGTCGACCTCGATCAGGCGCAGGCCTTGCGGTGCGTAAGCGTTCAGACAGGCTTTGATCAGAGAAGACTTGCCCGTGCCGCGCGCGCCGGTCAACAGCACGTTGTTGGCGGGGCGGCCTTCAACGAACTGGCGCGTGTTGCGCTCGATCTTGTCCTTTTGCGCGTCGATCTCTTTCAGATCACCCAGCGAGATGCCGCCGACGTGGCGGACCGGCTCCAGCACACCGTGGCCGGACGCGCGTTTGCGGTAACGCCAGGCCACGGCCTGGCCCCAGTCGGGCGCGCCCAGGGGCTGCGGCAAAGCGGATTCAATGCGGGCCATCAGCTGTTCAGCCCGGGCGATCAAACGCACCAATTCTTCAGTCATTTCAGCACTTGGCCCGCGTTCGATCTGCGCAGGCAGCTATCAAAATAGGAATTATCAGGAACGGTAGTCGGCGTTGATGCTGACGTAGTCGTGGCTCAAATCGCAGGTCCAGACCGTGTCGCTGGCCGTGCCGCGGCCCAGGTTCACGCGCACCGTGATCTCGGCTTGCTTCATCACGCGCTGACCGTCCTCTTCGCGGTACGCGGCGTTGCGGCCGCCTTTGACGGCCACGCACACGTCGTCCAGGTGCAGGTCGATCTTGGCCTGGTCCAGGTCATCGATACCAGCGTAGCCCACGGCCGCCAGGATGCGCCCGAGGTTCGGGTCGCTGGCGAAGAAGGCGGTCTTGACCAAGGGCGAATGGGCGATGGCATAGGCCACCTGGCGGCACTCATCCACCGTCTTTCCGCCATCGACCTGGATCGCGATGAACTTGGTGGCGCCCTCACCGTCGCGCACGATGGCCTGCGCCAGCTGGCGCGCCACGTCCTGCATGGCAGCCAGCAGCGCACGGCCATCGTCGCTGTCCAGTGACGTGATGGGGGCTTGGGCCGCCTTGTTGGTGGCCACAACGATGAACGAGTCGTTGGTGGACGTGTCGCCGTCGATGGTGATGCGGTTGAACGACGCGTCGGCCAGCGCCTGCGCCAGGGGCTTCATCAGCGCCTGCGCCACACAGGCGTCGGTGGCCAAAAAGCCGAGCATGGTCGCCATGTTCGGGCGGATCATGCCCGCGCCTTTGCTGATGCCGGTGATGGTGACTTCCACCCCGCCCACACGCGCCTTGGCGCTGAACGCCTTCGGCACGGTGTCGGTGGTCATGATGCCTTCGGCCGCGCGCGCCCACTGGTCGGGCTGCGCATCGGCAATCGCCGACGGAAGCCCGGCGACAATGCGATCCACCGGCAGCGGCTCCATGATCACGCCGGTGGAAAACGGCAGCACCTGGCCGGGTTGCAGCTTCAGCAAACCGGCCAGCGCATCGCTGACTTCGCGCGCACGCGCCAAGCCGTCTTCACCCGTACCGGCGTTGGCGTTGCCGGTGTTGATGACCATGGCGCGGATCGGCTCGCCGGCTTGCAGACGGTCACGGCAGATCTGTACCGGCGCCGCGCAGAAGCGGTTGCGCGTGAACACGCCGCCCACGCTGGAGCCTTCGTCCAGCAAGAACACCGTGAGGTCCTTGCGACCGACCTTGCGCACGCCCGCCTCGGCCACGCCGATGCGCACACCCGGCACGGGGAACAAACTGGACGGATCAGGGGCTGACAGATTCACCGGCATGCGAAGGGTCCTCAGGCAAAGGGGGGGGAAAACGTTGATTATCGGCAAGCGCCAAGGGGGCACGCCCCAAAAGGCAAACGGGCCGAAGCCCGTTGCCAAAAACCCCGACGTGCAGCACGACTGCGATCAGTTCAGCGCGCCGTGGCACTGCTTGTATTTCTTGCCGCTGCCGCACGGGCAAGGGTCGTTGCGGCCGACGCGCGGAACCGCGTCACCCGTCGCCAATGCTGCAGCGGCGCCGGCCACGCCCGCACCACGGGCGGCGGCTTCCGGCACGGTCTCGGCTTCACCGGTTTCAGAAGGTGCGGTGTAAGTGATGTTCACCAGCTGTTCGCCGCGCTGTTCGATCAGGTCGGCGGCTTCATCCAATTGTTCGGGCGACTGGATGCGCACCGTCATCAGTGTGCGAGTGACGTCGTTCTTGATCACGTCCAGCAATTGGCCGAACAGCTCGAACGCCTCGCGCTTGTACTCCTGCTTGGGCTGCTTCTGCGCGTAGCCGCGCAGGTGAATGCCCTGGCGCAGGTAGTCGAGCGCCGACAGGTGTTCGCGCCAGTGGGTATCGATGTTCTGCAGCAGCACCGCGCGCTCGAAGCCACGGAAGTTCTCGGCGCCGACCAGGTCAACACGCTCGGTGTAGGTGCGGTTGGCGGTCTCCAGCACCTTTTCAAGAATGTCATCGTCGGTGATCGCCGAGGACGATTCCACTTCTTTCTTGAGGGGCAAAGTGATCTGCCATTCTTCCTCCAGCACCTTTTCAAGGCCAGGGATGTCCCACTGCTCCTCCACGGACTCCGGCGGCACATATTGGTGGACCAGGTCGGTGAAGCTGCTTTGGCGCAGGCCGGCGATCTGGGCCGACAGGTCCTGCGCATCCAGGATCTCGTTGCGCTGCTGGTAGATCACCTTGCGCTGATCGTTGGAAACGTCGTCGTACTCCAGCAGCTGCTTGCGCATGTCGAAGTTGCGCGCTTCCACCTTGCGCTGGGCGCTTTCGATGCTGCGGGTGACGATGCCGGCTTCGATCGCCTCGCCTTCAGGCATCTTCAGGCGGTCCATGATGGCGCGCACGCGGTCACCCGCAAAAATGCGCATCAGCGCGTCGTCCAGGCTGAGGTAGAAACGGGACGAGCCCGGGTCGCCCTGGCGGCCCGAGCGGCCACGCAGCTGGTTGTCAATACGGCGGCTTTCGTGCCGTTCGGTGGCGATGATGCGCAGGCCGCCCAGCGCCTTGATCGCGTCGTGGTCCTGCTGCCACTTGGCGCGCACGTCGGCGATGCGTGCTTGCTTGGCTGCATCGTCCAGCGCCGCGTCGGCCTCGATCGCCTGCACGGCTTTTTCGACGTTGCCGCCCAGCACGATGTCGGTGCCGCGGCCGGCCATGTTGGTGGCGATGGTGATCATGTTGGCGCTGCCGGCCTGCGCCACGATGTCGGCTTCACGCGCGTGCTGCTTGGCGTTCAACACCTGGTGCGGCAGCTTCTCTTTTTGCAGCAGCTCTGCAATGATTTCAGAGTTCTCAATCGACGTGGTGCCCACCAACACGGGCTGTCCACGCGTGTAGCACTCGCGGATGTCGGCGATGGCCGCGTCGTACTTCTCCTTGGTGGTCTTGTAAACACGGTCCAGCTGGTCGTCGCGCTTGCTGACGCGGTTGGGCGGGATCACCACCGTCTCCAGGCCATAGATTTCCTGGAATTCGTAGGCCTCGGTGTCGGCGGTGCCGGTCATGCCGGACAGCTTGTTGTACAGGCGGAAGTAGTTCTGGAAGGTGATGGAGGCCAGGGTCTGGTTTTCGGCCTGAATCGACACGCCTTCCTTGGCTTCGACCGCCTGGTGCAGGCCATCGCTCCAGCGGCGGCCACTCATCAGTCGGCCGGTGAATTCGTCAACGATGACAATCTCAGCGCCCTGCTCGCCTTGCTGGACCACGTAGTGCTGATCGCGGTGGTAGAGGTGGTTGGCCCGCAGCGCCGCGTACAGATGGTGCATCAGCGAGATGTTGGCCGGGTCGTAGAGGCTGGCACCTTGGGCGATCATGCCGCGCTCGGCGAGGATGCGCTCGGCGGTTTCGTGGCCTTGCTCGGTCAGGTAGATCTGGTGGGCCTTTTCGTCGACGGTGAAGTCGCCCGGTTTGGTGATGCCCAATCCGGTGCGCGGGTCCGCCTCGCCTTCCTGGCGGGACAACAGCGGAACCACCTGGTTCATCGCCACGTACAGGGCGGTATGGTCTTCGGCCTGGCCGCTGATGATCAGCGGCGTGCGCGCCTCGTCGATCAAGATCGAGTCCACTTCGTCGACGATGGCGTAGTTCAGCTTGCGCTGCACCCGGTCCTGCGTCTCGTAGACCATGTTGTCGCGCAGGTAGTCGAAACCAAATTCGTTGTTGGTCCCGTACGTGATGTCGGACGCGTACGCGGCCTGCTTTTCCTCGCGCGCCATCTGCGGCAGGTTCACACCCACCGAAAGACCCAGGAAGTTGTACAGGCGCGCCATCCATTGGGCGTCGCGGTTGGCCAGGTAGTCGTTCACGGTAACGACGTGCACACCGTTGCCGGCCAGCGCGTTCAGGTACACCGGCAACGTGGCCGTCAGCGTCTTGCCTTCCCCCGTGCGCATCTCGGCAATCTTGCCTTCGTGCAAGGCCATGCCGCCCATCAACTGGACGTCGAAGTGGCGCATCTTCATGACACGCTTGGACGCTTCGCGCACGGTGGCGAAGGCTTCGGGCAGGATCTGGTCCAGCGCCTCACCCTTGGCCAGGCGGTCGCGGAATTCCTGTGTCTTGGCCGTCAACGCCTCATCGCTGAGCTTTTCGAAATCCGGCTCCATCGCGTTGATGCGGGCGGCGGTCTTTCGGTATTGCTTGAGCAACCGATCGTTGCGGCTGCCGAAGAGCTTGGTGAGGAAATTAGTGGCCATGCGGGCGCGTCAGCCCTGCGTTGGCCTTGCGGCGCGGCAGCAGCGACGTGGATTCGAAGTTGATAATGGACTGAAAGCCCAGATGGGGACAACGCCCGCAACTGCAAGCGCTACCGGTCCTGTACTCTCAAGACAACTGCGCATTTTACCTGCCGCGCCCTTCCAGCCTTCCATAATGGGCCCACCTCGTCCCGCTCGCCCGTGAACATTACCCGACACACCGCCGTCTCTGTGCTCCAAGCGGTCGACGAATCACCGACCCTGGCGCACCTCAGCCGCCTGGCGCGGCAGTCGTCGTTGCGCTTAAAGCTTGTTCAGCCGGTGCTCCCTCTAGCCTTGCGCGCTTTGGTGCGGCCCGGGGCGCCAGAGCCCGATGCTTGGTGTCTGTTGGTACCGCATGCGGCGGCGGCCGCGAAACTGCGGCAGCTGATCCCGCGGATGATCCGGGCACTGGAAGACGGGGGAGAATCGATTCAGACCATCCGCATCAAGGTGATGCAGCCCGCACCGTAAAGGTGCGAAGTCTCGAGTGGTGCCGGTTGTCGGATTCGAACTGACGACCTACCGCTTACAAGGCGGGTGCTCTACCAACTGAGCTAAACCGGCATCGGGTTGAGATTCTAATCGCCGTCGGATGCACCAACGGCAACGCCCGTGCTATTTGATGCGCTTCAGGGCGGGCTTCTTGCGCTTGGGCGGGGGTGGGGGCGTCTCGTCGTCACGCGCATCGGCCGAGCCGGTGACGAGTTGAATACCTGGGCGCGATCCCGGAGCACTGGCGCCTTTGGCGTCATCGGTGTCTTCGGTCACCAAGGCTTCGCCGCCCGCCTCTTCTTCGACGTCGGGCGTGGCGGCCACGGGGAACGCCATGCCTTGACCGTTCTCCCGCGCGTAGATCGCCAGGACGCGGTCCATCGGCACCATGATTTCGCGCGGCACGCCACCAAAGCGCGCCTTGAACTCGATGAATTCGTTGCCGATCGTGAGGCCGCTGGTGGCGTCCGGGCTGACGTTCAAAACGATCTCGCCGTTCTGCACGTATTCGCGCGGCACCTGCACGCTGTCGTCCACCCTGACTGCGATGTAGGGCGTGAAGCCATTGTCAGAACACCAGTCGTACAACGCCCGAACGAGGTAAGGGCGTGTCGAGGTCGATTCCAGCGCATTCATCATGGGCGAAACAAGCCAGTTCGGCGCTTTACTTGCGCATCACCTTTTCGGACGGCGTCAGCGCTTCGATGTAGGCGGGGCGCGAGAAGATGCGCTCGGCGTACTTCAGCAGCGGCGCCGCATTGCGTGACAGATCAATGCCGTAGTAGTCCAGGCGCCACAGCAGCGGCGCCAGCGCGACGTCCAACATCGAGAAGTTGTCACCCAGGATGAACTTGTTCTTCAGGAACACGGGGGCCATCTGCGTCAGACGGTCGCGGATGTTGCTGCGGGCTTTTTCCAACGCCTTTTCGTTCGACTTGGTCGCGCGGTTTTCCAGCGTGCTGACGTGCGTGAACAGCTCTTTCTCGAAGTTGAGCAGGAACAGGCGCACGCGTGCACGGTCCACCGGATCGCCAGGCATCAGCTGCGGATGCGGAAAGCGTTCGTCGATGTACTCGTTGATGATGTTCGACTCGTACAGGATGAGATCGCGCTCGACCAGGATGGGCACCTGGCCGTAGGGGTTCATCACCGCAATATCTTCCGGCTTGTTGTAGAGGTCGACGTCACGGATCTCGAAATCCATACCTTTTTCGAACAGCACAAAGCGGCAACGATGCGAAAACGGGCACGTCGTTCCTGAATACAGCACCATCATGTTGGAGACTCCTTAAAACCAACGGAGTGGATAGGCCGCCTGTGACAGCGCGCCTCCACTCCGTATGCACCCGGCCAACGCGCCGGTCGTCTTGCGTCAGCTTACTTGACGTCTTTCCAGTAGGCAGCGTTCAAGCGCCAGGCGATGAACGTGAAGCACAGCAGGAACAGCATGACCCACACGCCGATCTTGACGCGCTTGTTCTGTGCCGGCTCGCCCATCCACTGCAGGTAGTTCACCAGATCGCCAACGTTCTGATCGAACTGCAGCGGCGTCATCGTGCCGGGCGTGACCTGTTCCCAACGGCCGGTGAAGGCATGGACTTCATGGCCGTGCTCTTCACGCGTTTCGAAGATGGGCTTGCGCTCGCCTTCCAGTTGCCACAAGGGGTTGGGCATGCCGATGTTGGGGAAGGCCAGGTTGTTCCAGCCAGTGGGCTTGGACGGATCGCGGTAGTAGCTGCGCAGCAGCGTGTAGATGTAGTCCGCACCGCTACCACCGGCGCCAGCGCGCGAGCGTGCGATCAGCGTCAGGTCCGGCGGATTGGCGCCGAACCAGGCCTTGGCCTGGTGCGGGTTGATGGCCGAGCGCATCGTGTCACCCACCTTTTCGGTGGTGAACAGCAGGTTGTCCTTGATCTGCTGCTCAGTCAGGCCAATGTCCTGCAGGCGGTTGAAGCGCATGAAGGCCGCCGAATGGCAGTTCAGACAGTAGTTGACGAACAGCTTGGCGCCATTCTGCAGCGAACTCAGGTCGTTGGTCTTCACCGGGGCCTTGTCCCAGGCAATGCCACCCGATGCCGCCTGCGCGCCCACCAACACACCCATGCCGAGCGCAACACCCAGGACCAGTTTTTTCCAGATAGTCATAACGGTTCTCTCGTGGCTCTTCAGTGCGGCTTGAACGTCACGCGGTCCGGCACCGGCTTGGGCTCGCCCAACTGGCTCCACCAAGGCATCAGCAGGAAGAAACCGAAGTAGAACAGGGTGCCGATCATGGCCACGAGTTCGTTGGTCAACCAGGCCAGCGAGGCGTGGCTGAAGATCGGGCCGGGCACCATGATGCCCAGGATCATCAGCACGATGAACCACACCACGAAGATGCCGTACAGAGTCTTGTGCCAGTCCGGGCGGTAGCGGATCGAGCGCGCCGGGCTGCGGTCCAGCCAGGGCAGGAAGAACAGGATGATGACGGCGCCGCCCATCACGACCACGCCCCAGAACTTGGCGTCGAAGGTCTTGAGCAGGAAGATGGCCACCAGACCGGCCACCGCAGCGACGACCTTCAGGATCATCGAGCACTTGCACTTCAGGAAGCCGAAGATCACGGCGGCGGCGATGATCACGCACAAGACGTTGACCATGGTGTCGGTCGTCGCGCGCAGCATCGAATAGAAGGGCGTGAAGTACCAGACCGGCGCAATGTGCGGCGGCGTCACCAGCGGGTCGGCCGGGATGAAGTTGTTGTACTCGAGGAAGTAGCCGCCCATTTCCGGGCCGAAGAACACGACCGCGAAGAACAGCATCAGGAAGACACACACGCCCACGATGTCGTGCACCGAGTAATACGGGTGGAACGGAATGCCATCGGCCGGCGCGTCGGGCGACCAGCGGTTGCCCTTCGGGCCCTTCTTGATCTCGATGCCGTCCGGGTTGTTGGAACCCACATCGTGCAGCGCCAACAAGTGGGCCACGACCAGGCCGATCAGCACCAGCGGCACCGCGATCACGTGGAAGCTGAAGAAGCGGTTCAGCGTCGCGTCACCCACCACGTAGTCGCCGCGGATCAGCAGCGCCAGGTCGGGGCCGACGAAGGGAATCGCCGAGAACAGGTTCACGATCACCTGGGCGCCCCAGTACGACATCTGGCCCCAGGGCAACAAGTAGCCCATGAAGGCTTCGGCCATCAGGCACAGGAAGATCGCGCAGCCAAAGATCCAGACCAATTCGCGCGGTTTGCGGTAGCTGCCGTACAGCAGCCCGCGGAACATGTGCAGGTACACGACGATGAAGAACGCCGATGCGCCCGTCGAGTGCATGTAACGGATAAACCAGCCGCCCGGCACATCGCGCATGATGTACTCGACCGACTCGAACGCCTTGGCGGCGTCGGGTTTGTAGTGCATCACCAGGAAGATGCCGGTGACGATCTGGATCACCAGCACCAGCAGCGCCAACGACCCGAAGAAGTACCAGAAGTTGAAGTTCTTCGGCGCGTAGTACTCCGACATATGCTTGCGGTATTCCGCAAACGCCGTCGGGAACCGGTTGTCGAACCAGTTGTGCAGCTTCGCGCCCATGGACGCGTTCGGAGAGATTTCCTTGAATTCAGCCATGACCGCCTCTTATGCTTTCTTGTCTTCGCCGATCAGCAGCTTGGTGTCTGCGAGATACATGTAAGGCGGCACTTCGAGGTTGTCCGGCGCCGGCTTGTTCTTGAACACGCGGCCCGCCAGATCGAAGGTGGAGCCGTGGCAGGGGCAGAAGAAGCCGCCTTCCCAGTTGTCGGGCAGCGACGGCTGGGCGCCGGTCTGGAACTTGTCCACCGGCGAGCAGCCCAAGTGCGTGCAGATGCCCACCACCACCAGCAGTTCAGGATGGTCGGTGCGCGAACGCGCTTCGTTCTTCGCGTATTCGGGCGTGGGGAAGGCCGTGCGCTCGGACTTTGGGTCGGCGACTTCGGCGTCGGTTTTCTTGAGCGTCGCCATCTGCTCGGGCGTGCGGCGCAGGATCCACACCGGCTTGCCGCGCCATTCAACGGTCATCTTCTCGCCCGGCTTGAGGGCGGCGATGTCGACTTCCACGGCCGCACCGGCGGCCTTGGCTTTTTCGGAAGGGCTGAAGCTGCTGACGAAGGGCGTGGCCAATGCCACGGCGCCGGCAGCGCCGGCGCAACTCGAGGCGATCAACCAAGTACGCTTACTGCTGTCTAGGGGCGCGGGAGTGAAGGTGCTGGACGTTGCGTCGCTCATGGCGGTCCTCTGCGGGTTCTTGTGCTCGAATCAACCCGGGATTGTAGCGGAGCGAAACAGCTGCACCGGCGCGTGTGTGCAGCGGTTGACAGGGATCAACCCATGGCAATACTGGCGACCGTCAACAACTACCCTCGGAGGGATACACATGGGCATGATGCAAGAGTTTCGCGAGTTCGCCGTCAAAGGCAACGCCATGGACCTGGCGGTCGGCGTGATCATCGGCGGCGCGTTCGGCAAGATCGTCGACTCGATCGTCGGCGATTTGGTCATGCCGATCATCGGCAAGCTGATCGGCGGGCTGGATTTTTCCAGCTACTACATCCCTCTGGCCGGCCAGGCCGCGGGCCTGAGCCTGGAAGAGGCCAAGAAGGCCGGCGCCGTCTTCGCCTACGGCAACTTCATCACCATCCTGGTCAACTTCATCCTGCTGGCCTTCATCATCTTCATGATGGTCAAGCAAATCAACCGCCTGAAGAAGGAAGAGCCGGCACCCGCACCCGAGGCACCGCCGGAAGAAGTGCAGTTGCTGCGCGAGATCCGCGACAGCCTGAAGCGCTGATTCAGCCCGCCCCATCAGCTACCAATATCGTAGCTGCCTGCGCCCGCCGCCGTAAGGCCGCGGGCGTTTTTATTCTGAAAGCGCGCGCGCCATGCGCACCGCGGCCAGCAGGCTGTCGGCGCTGGCGTGGCCAGTGCCCGCGATGTCGAACGCGGTGCCGTGGTCCGGGCTGGTGCGCACGAAAGGCAGACCCAGCGTGACGTTCACGCCCTGCTCCACCCCCAAATACTTGACCGGGATCAAGCCCTGGTCGTGGTACATCGCGACCACCACGTCGAACTCGCCCGCACGCTGCGGCGTGGCGCGCGCGCGCATGAAGACCGTGTCCGGCGCAAACGGGCCATGCGCATCGATCCCCTCGGCGCGCGCCTGGGCGATGGCGGGGGCGATGTGGTCGATCTCTTCACGCCCGAAAAGCCCGCCTTCCCCGGCGTGAGGATTCAGCCCCGCCACCGCGATGCGCGGTGTTTTTCGTCGCGCCGCCCCAACACTTTTGTGGGTAATCCGCAGGGTTTGCAGGATGTTGCTCGCGGTCACATTTTTGACCGCATCAAGCAAGGACAGGTGGATGCTCACCAGCACCGTGCGCAGTTCGTCGTTGGCCAACATCATGCGCACCGGCACCTCCGCCACCGGCACGCCCAGGTGCGCGGCGGCCTCGGCCTGCAGCAACTCGGTGTGGCCGGGAAAGGCGTCGTAGGGCGCGCCGGCCGCTGCCAGCGCTTCCTTGTGCAAGGGCGCGGTGACGACGGCCGCCACCTCCCCGCGCAAGGCCGCGCGCGCGGCCCAGACCACGCAGTCGCCCGCCATGCGACCAGCCTGTGCGCTGACCTGGCCGATCGGCACCAGCGCCTGCGCCGGCACGACCTGCAGCACCGGCACACAGCGCGGTGGCGCCGTCCAGGCTTGGTCGGGCGTCTTCAGGTCGGCCACTGGCAGCGCGGGGCGACCGTCGGCCTGCAGCGCCTGGGCGCCGCGCCGCACGCTGGCCACGTCGCCTGCGACGAAGCAGCCGCGCAGCGCATCCGGCGCATCGCGAAAGGCCTTGGCGATGATTTCCGGCCCGATGCCGGCCGGGTCGCCCAGGGTGATGGCGATGGGTGGTTTTGAAGACAAATCAGGCTCCAGCCCTAGAAAAAGCTGCGCAAGCAGCTACCCAAACCATAGCAATCATCTTCACCCACCCCGCTTCGCACCCGCTCAGGCCGGGTTGTCGATCTCGATGAATTCGTGCGCGATGCCCAGCTGCGCCGCGACGTGGGCGGCCATGGCGGGGGCACCGTAGCGCTCGGTCGCGTGGTGGCCGCAGGCGTAAAAGACCGCGCCGCATTCGCGCGCCAGGTGCGCCTGCGGCTCGGAGATTTCGCCCGTGATGAAGGCCTGCGCGCCTGCGGCGATGGCCGATTCAAAGAAACCCTGCGCGCCACCGGTGCACCACGCTACTTTTTCAATAGCTGCCCGCGCTTGCCCCACCTTCACCACGGGCTTGTTCAACACATGCTCCAGCTGCCACTGCAGCACGTCGGCATCGGCAAACACCTCACCATCGATGCGCTGGCCGAGGAACCCCAGGTCCTGGTCACCAAAGCGGCGCACCGCCGTCAGGCCCAGGCGCTGCCCCAACTGCGCGTTGTTGCCCAGCGTGGGGTGAGCGTCCAGTGGCAGGTGGTAGGCAAAAAGGTTGATGTCGTGCGCCAGCAGGCGCTTGACGCGCTCTTTCATCCAGCCGGTGATCGTGCCGTCCTGCCCGCGCCAGAACAGGCCGTGGTGCACGAAGACGGCGTCGGCTTTGGCGGCGATGGCCGCGTCGATCAGCGCGCGGCTGGCCGTCACGCCGCTGACCAGCTTGCGGATGTCGGCCTTGCCTTCGACCTGCAGGCCGTTGGGGCCGTAGTCCTTGAAGCGCTCGGGCTGCATTTCGGTGTTGAAGGCGGCCAGCAGGGCCGATCGTTGCGTCGTCATAAAAAAGATTTAACCGTTTGCCAAAGGGCCGGCCGGAACGCGCCGACCCACCATACGATTCTGACGCAAGCCGTCGCCACACAAACTGTCCGGTCTATACAACCAAAACTGTGAACAGCCGTGACAAACGTTGCCAAGGGCGCTATGGTTGCCGACGCGAGCAGCTTCGCTGCGGTCGGCCACAGGGAGGGCCCGGCCGCTGGGGTCGACCTTCATCCGCCTGCCCACCGAGCGCGCTCTCAGCTTTTCACACACTTAGACGAGAGAAAAACTTCCATGAGCCTTCACTTCAGCCGCCTGGCCAAGCTGACCCTGACCGCGCTGAGCGCCGCCACCCTCGTCGCCTGCGGCGGCGGCGACGATGAAAAGCCGCACGTGCCGCTGTCGTCCGAATGCGCGCCGCCTACCACCCTGGCCACCGCCACCAGCAACTACCAGATCAACTGGGCCGACGGTACCGCCGCCGTGCGCAACGAAGTACTGACGATCAACGAAGTGACGCAGTACGAAGGCAAAACCGTCGTGCGCTCACGTGCCGCCGGCCGCAGCACCTACAGCGCGCCCGTCAACCTGCAGGGCAGCCTGTCGTACGACGCGATGGAAGAGTATTACGACTGGAACAGCGACAAGAGCCGCAGCTTCCACGGCCACGCCGGCTCTGAAAAGTTCGGTGTCGATGCCGACCAGCCGCCGCAGTACCGCATCGCCGTGGACTACTCGCCCGCGATGATCGACAAGGACTACACACCGCTGGTGCCGGGCCAGCAGTACGACTCGCCCATCAACGGCAAGGCCCTGATCACCGAAGACGAAGTCACCACGCCGGTCGTACTGAACAGCAGCACGCGCCACACCTACGTTGGCCAGGAAACGATTTCTGTGCCCGCCGGCAACCTGCTGGCCTGCAAGTTCACGCGCCAGCCCGGTGATGGCACCGTGCAGCACGACTGGGTGCAGCACGGCACCGGCATGCTGTTGCGCCGCGTTAACCTGGACAAGCAAGGCGTTGTCCGCATCGACCAGCAGCTGATCAACACCACCGGCTTCCACTGAAGCCTGGCGCTTGGTACCGCGCCAGGCTCCCCCACAAAAAAGCCAGCCCACCGGGCTGGCTTTTTTGTGGATGCCGCACAATTCGTCCCATGAAGAGACTCTGGCTTTTGTTCGCGCAAGTGGTCACCGTGCTGTTGGCCGCGTATTTCATCGTGGTCACACTCAAGCCCCAGTGGCTGAGCCAGGCCACCGCCGTGCCGGGCAGCACCGGCACGGTGTCCATCGTCGAAGCGCCCACCGTCACCCCGGGCGCCATGGCGCCCGGCAGCCTGAGCGGCGCCGTGCGCAAGGCCGCACCGGCTGTGGTCAGCATCAACACCAGCACCAACGCGCGCGGGCCGCGGAGCAACGACCCCTGGTTCCGCTTTTTCTTCGGCGACCAGGGCGAGCAGCAGCAGGAAGGCCTAGGCTCGGGCGTGATCATGAGCCCAGAGGGCTACGTGCTGACCAATAACCACGTGGTCGAAGGCGCCGACGCCATTGAAGTCGTGCTGCAGGACGCGCGCCGCACCACTGGCAAGGTCATCGGCACCGACCCGGAAAGCGACTTGGCCGTGCTCAAGATCAACCTGGACAAGCTGCCGGTGATGACCCTGGGCAACTCCGACGCGCTACAGGTGGGCGACCAGGTGCTGGCCATCGGCAACCCCTTTGGCGTCGGCCAGACGGTGACCAGCGGCATCGTCAGCGCGCTGGGGCGCAACCAGCTGGGCATCAACACGTTCGAGAACTTCATCCAGACCGACGCCGCCATCAACCCCGGCAACTCCGGTGGCGCGCTCACCGACATCACCGGCAACCTGATGGGCATCAACACCGCCATCTATTCGCGCTCGGGCGGCAGCATGGGCATCGGCTTTGCCATCCCCGTCAGCACCGCCAAGCAGGTGATGGAAAGCATCGTCAAGAACGGCCAGGTCGTGCGCGGCTGGATCGGCGTGGAGCCGAACGAGCTGACGCCCGAATTGGCGCAGACCTTCGGCATCACCACCGACCACGGCGTCATCGTCACCGGCGTGCTCAACAGCGGCCCGGCGGCCAACGGCGGCATGCGCCCAGGCGACGTCATCACCCAGGTTCAGGGCGAGCCGGTGCGCACCGTGTCCGAGCTGCTGACGCGCATCGCCGGCCTCGCCCCTGGCGTCGCCGCGCCCTTCCAGATCCAGCGCCGCGGCGAACAGGTCGAGCTGCAGATCACCCCCAACCAGCGCCCGCGCCCACCGCGCGTGCAGCAGCGCTGAGCAGGGTCACGTGCGTAGCCCCATTGCTACACTTTAGGTAGCTGGTCACGCAGGTGGCTGTAGAGCCAATGGTCGATTCCGGCTGAAAACAGCCGCACGGCCTAAGTCCCTCACGCCAGGCGCCCGCCACCAGACGGCGGCGCCACCGGCCGGCTTGGCGCTGTCCTCCGCGTCGAACAGCGGGAAGGGCGCGCAGCGCAGCACGATGTGTCCCTGCACGGTGCCGCGATGGGGCCGCGGCGAAGCGCCCGCTCGCTACACTCTCGATAGCTGCTTGCGCTGACTGTTCTAGCGCGCAAGGGCGATTGCCCCAATACCCGTGGGGCCTCGGGAGCACGCCTTCGTCAGCGACTTGAGAAGAACGGTGCGGATACGACCTTGCGCTTGTCCGCGTCTGACGCTCTATTTTTGGTAGCTGCTCGCGCAGGCTGTTCTAGGGCGAGCAGCCCAAAACACCTGAACCCCCCTCGCGCCCTAACGGCACGCGGCTTCAGGACTTGGCGACTTCCGTCGACTCGCCCTCTTCGTCCGGGGCCTTGGTGTGCTTGATGAACAGCTTGGCGGCCCAGATGCCGACCTCGTACAGCAAGCACATGGGGATGGCCAAGGCCAGCTGCGACACCACGTCGGGCGGGGTGACGACGGCAGCGATGACGAAGGCCAGGACGATGAAGTAGCCGCGGAACTGCTTGAGTTGGTCGATGGTGACCACACCGATGCGCGCCAGCACGACGACGGCGATCGGCACTTCAAACGCCAGGCCGAAGGCCAGGAACATGGTCATGACGAAGCCCAGGTAGGCCTCAATGTCTGGTGCGGCGGTGATGCTCTTGGGTGCAAAGCTCTGGATGAAGGCAAACACCTTGCCAAACACCAGGAAATAACAGAACGCGACACCGGCGAAAAACAGCAGCGTGCTGGAGATGACCAGCGGCAGCACCATCTTCTTTTCGTGCGAGTACAGGCCAGGCGCGACAAAAGCCCAGACCTGGTAGAGCACGACGGGCAGCGCGATCAGGAATGCCGCCATCAGCAGGATCTTCAGCGGCACCATGAAAGGCGAGATGACCGAGGTGGCGATCATCGTGGCGCCCGCCGGCAGATGCGCCACCAGCGGCGCGGCCAGCAGGTCGTACAGCTGGCCGGGGCCGGGGTACAGCGCCAGCACGCCCGCCACCACGCCCACGGCGACCAGCGCCTTGATCAGGCGGTCGCGCAGCTCCATCAGGTGCGCGACGAAGGGCTGCTCGGTACCGGCCAGTTCGTCTTCAGGGTCGGGCTTGGAATTCGGATCGGTCATGGGATGTGCGATTGTCGCCGACGGGGCCCGTGGCCCTCAGCGACCCTGGTGAGAGCAGCGACGGTGTTCAAGACCGGGCACGGCCGTGTCAGCGCGGACTGCGCCTCACGCGCCGGGCTTGCGCGGGCGGTAACGCGCCACGCGCGCGGCACCCGACTGCACCTGCCGGCGCACGCCCTGGCGCGCCTTGTACCACTGGGGCGTAGCCCCGCGCTTGAGGCGCCAGTTCTTGGCCGGGTGGCGGTATTCGGGCGGCGGCGGCGTCCAGCCGTTGCCGATGCTGTTGGCGCTATCGGCGGACGAGCCGCTGCCGTCCAGACCGGAGGTCGCTTCGTTCCAGTCTTTTTCGAAGTCGGCCTTGGTGGAGTAGACGCCTTTTTCGACCTCACGGCCGGCCTCTTCCACCGATTCCTTCATCTTCTTGAGCTCGTCCAGGTCCATCGCCCGGTTGACCTCGGCCTTGACGTCGGACACGTAGCGCTGTGCCTTGCCCAGCAAGGTGCCCACCGTGCGGGCCACGCGCGGGAGCTTTTCAGGACCGATGACGATCAGCGCCACGGCGCCGATCAAGGCCATCTTGGAAATACCCAGGTCAATCATGTTGCGCAGCCGCTAAAACCAGCCAGCGCCCGGCACGGGCGCCGCGTGGCCGGGAAACCCCCGGCACTCAGCTCTTTTCCTTGGCCTGGACGTCGATGGTTTCCTTGCTGGCCGACGGGTTGTTGGCGACCTGGCCAGCCGGTGTCTCGGCATCCGAAGCGCCGTCCTTCATCCCGTCCTTGAAACCTTTCACGGCGCCGCCCAGGTCGCTGCCCATGTTCTTGAGCTTTTTGGTGCCAAAAATCATGACGACGATCAGCAGAACGATCAGCCAGTGCCAAATGGAAAACGAACCCATGATGTTTCTCCTTGCGCTGCATTCAGCGCGATAGACGGGATTTTAGACGGCGGGGCGCTTCAGCGGTTCCGCGACTGCCCCAGGTCTCTGTGCGGCTCAACCCTTGAGCCAGGGGCGCGGGCCACCCATGACGTGCACATGCAGGTGGTGCACTTCCTGCCCGCCTTCGGCGCCCGTGTTGACCACGATGCGAAAGCCACCGTCGGGATAGGGGTTGCAGCCCTGCTCCAGCGCCAACTTCGGCGCCAGCACCATGATGCGGCCCAGCAGGCGCTCCTGCTCGGAGCCGACCTGCGCCATCGACGGGATGTGCGCCTTGGGCACAACCAAAAAGTGCACCGGCGCCCACGGCGCAATGTCGTGGAAGGCGAAGAGTTCATCGTCCTCATACACCTTTTTCGACGGGATCTGGCCAGCAATAATTTTGCAGAAGATGCAATTCGGGTCGTTGTGCTGCACATCGTGCGCCGGGGCAACTGCGGTGTTCATGGTTCGGCAACGGGTTTGAGCTTGGTCTGAGTATGACCAACTTTTTCGACACTGGCGCGCACGCCCAGGTCCTTGAAGTGCTGCGCCAGCCAGTCTTGGCCAGCGGTGCGGCCCAGCTCGAACAGACGCCGCAAAAACGCGCTGTCGGCGCGCGCCTTGCTGGCCGCGCCGAACTCGGCCAGGGCCGCGCCGCCGTCGACGCGGTGCAGGTGGACGTTTTTGTAGCGGTCGTCGTCCAGCTTGCCTTCGGCCAGCAGGCGCGACACGAATTCGATGGCGCGCATCTCGGCCAGCAGGGGCGCGTTGAAGGTGATCTCGTTGACGCGCTCCATGATCTCGCCGGCGCCGACGCCCGGCTTGAAGGGCGCTTCGATCGGGTTGATCTGCACCAGGATCACGTCGGCGCTGGCGGTCTCGTAGATCAGCGGGTAGATCGCTGGGTTGCCGGAATAACCGCCGTCCCAGTAGTACTCGCCATCGATCTCGACCGCCTTGAACAGCGTGGGCAAGCAGGCCGACGCCATCAGCGCGGCGCAGGACAGGCGCTTACCGCTGAACACTTCGCCACGGCCGGTGCGCACATTGGTGGCCGCCACAAAGACCTTGAGCTGCCGCTGGCGCGCCAGCAGCTCGAAATCGATCTCACGCTCCAGCAGGTTGCGCAGCGGGTTCAGCCCTAGCGGATTGGTCTGGTAGGGCGACAGCCATTGGCTGAACCAGTTGCCGATGGCCTGGGCCGCCGGCAAGGGCACGCCCGCCATGAAGCCCCCCATCAGGCCCACACCGCCCCAGAAGTGCGACAGCGCCTGTCGGGCCGCCTCTTTCTTGTCCTGGCCGCGCAGGCCGTCGGCTTGCGCGCGCGCCAGGCCGTGGGCCAGCACGGCGGCGTTCATCGCGCCGGCGCTGGTGCCGCTGGCGCCCTCAAAGTCGATGCGGCCGTCTTCCAGCAGCGCGTCGAGCACGCCCCAAGTGAAGGCGCCGTGCGAGCCCCCGCCCTGCAGCGCCAGGTTGACGACGCGCGTGGCGTCCGGCGTGGCCGCTGCGCCCGCCTCAGCCATCGACCGGGCGGTTGGCGTTCATGCGCACCATGCCTTTGACGATGCGGTACAGGAACCAGATCGAAATCAGCGCCCAGGCGATCGCGCCCGGCAGGTACAGCAGCAGGAACAGCGGGAAGGTCAGCACGTACAGCACGCCAGCCCAGATGACCGAGCTGATGCGCCACTTGAAGTGACTTTCCTGCCAGGTGCCGACGGCGTCGTCCTTCTTCACCAGGTCCATCACCAGGGCGATGATCAGCAGCGCAATGCTGACCTGCGCGCCGGGCACGACGGCGGCCACCGCCACGATCAGGTGCAGGATATAGCTGACCCAGCCCCAGGTCTTGAGGGAGTCGGCCTTCGCGTCACTCACGCCACGCACTGGGTCCACGTCGATGATGTCTTTGTTGGTCATGCAGGCACTCCTTGTTCGGGTGCGGGATCAACCGCCGTTGGCTTCGCGCTCGCGCACCTTGCGCAGCGCTTTCTCTTCGATGCCACTGAGTCCCTCGCGGCGCGCAAGTTCCGCCACCACGTCGGCCGCGCTGCAGCCGTAGTGCGCCAGCGCGACCATGCCGTGAAACCACAGGTCGGCCATCTCAGCCACGACCTTGTCGCGCGGGCCGCCGTGGTCGGCGTCCTTGGCGGCCATCACGACCTCGGTGGCTTCTTCGCCGATCTTCTTCAGGAAGGCGTCGGGGCCCTTGTGCAGCAGGCGGGCAACATAGCTTTTTTCAGGGTCGCCACCGGCTTGCGGGCGGCGGCTTTCGATCACGGCGGTGAGGCGCGCCAGGGTGTCGTCGGTGGACATACGCGGCTTATTTGTAGATGGTGTCCGGGTTTTTCAATACGGGATCGACGCTTTGCCACTGCCCGTCTTTCAGCACGCTGTAGAAACAGCTGTGGCGGCCGGTGTGGCAGGCGATGCCGGGCTCGTGACCCAACTGCGTGACTTTCAGCAGCACCACGTCGTTGTCGCAGTCGATGCGGATCTGGTGCACGGTCTGCACGTGACCCGATTCTTCACCCTTGAACCACAGCTTGCCACGCGAGCGGCTGAAGTACACCGCGCGGCCCAGTTCGGCCGTCTTGGCCAGCGCCTCGCGGTTCATCCACGCGAACATCAGCACGTCGCCCGTGCCCTGCTCCTGCGCAATCACGGGCACCAGGCCCTGCGCGTCCCACTTCACTTGATCCAACCAGTCCATGCGCCGATTGTCCGTGATTCGGTGTGACAGCACGGTCATGCGCGCCAAGCACACGCCCAACACAGGCCCACACAGCACAACGCCCCGGCCGTGCGGCGCGGGGCCGCGGGTCCGGGGCGGTGATTTGCTCCTGATTCAGTAGCTGGCCGCGCAAGTGGCACTAGGGCCAGAGGCGGATTTCCTTCAAAACCAGGTGTGCAAGTGCCTTACTGGACGCCTTGGGCCAGCATGGCGTCGGCCAGCTTGACGAAGCCGGCGATGTTGGCGCCTTCGACGTAGTTCACGCTGCCGTCCGTGCGCTCGCCGTAGCGCACGCAGTTGCCATGGATGTCCTTCATGATCTCGTGCAGGCGCAGGTCCACTTCGCTGTGCGACCAGGACAGGCGCATGGCGTTCTGGCTCATCTCCAGGCCCGAGGTGGCCACGCCACCGGCGTTGCTGGCCTTGCCCGGGGCGTACAGCGTGCCAGCGGCCAGGAAGGCGTCGACCGCGTCCAGCGTGCTGGGCATGTTGGCGCCTTCGGCCACACAGATCACGCCGTTGGCGATCAGGTGCTTGGCGTCTTTGGCGTCCAGCTCGTTCTGCGTCGCGCACGGCAGGGCGATGTCGGCCGGCACGTGCCAGGGGTTCTTGCCGGCTTCAAACTTGACCTTGTGCTGCTTGCAGAAGTCCTTCAAGCGGCCGCGCTGCACGTTCTTGAACGCCATCACGTCCTGCAGCATGCCGGCCGACATGCCGTCTTCGTAGACCATGGTGCCATCAGAATCCGACAGCGTGACGACCTTGGCGCCGAGTTCCAGCGCCTTGTCGGCCGCGTACTGCGCCACGTTGCCCGAGCCCGAAATGCTGACCGCGCGGCCTTCAAAACCCATCTGCTTGCGGCGCAGCATCTCCTGCGCGAAGTACACCGTGCCGTAGCCCGTGGCTTCGGGGCGCATCAGGCTGCCGCCGTAGGCCATGCCCTTGCCGGTGAAGACGCTGCTGGCGTTGTTGCTGAGCTTTTTCATCATGCCGGCCATGAAGCCAACTTCGCGCGCGCCCACGCCAATGTCGCCGGCCGGCACGTCGGTGTCGGCACCCAGGTGGCGGTACAGCTCGCTCATCAGCGCCTGGCAAAAGCGCATCACTTCGCCGTCGGACTTGCCCTTGGGGTCGAAGTCGGAGCCGCCCTTGCCGCCGCCCATGGGCAGCGTGGTCAGCGCGTTCTTGAAGCACTGCTCAAACGCCAGAAACTTCAGGATCGACAGGTTCACGCTGGGGTGAAAGCGCATGCCGCCCTTGTACGGGCCGATGGCCATGCTGTGCTGCACGCGGAAGGCACGGTTGACCTGCGTGCGGCCCTTGTCGTCCACCCAGCTCACGCGGAACTGGATCACGCGGTCCGGCTCGACGATGCGCTCCAACAAGGCGTATTCGCGGTAGTGCGGGTGCTTTTCCAGGAACGGCCAAAGGCTGACCATCACTTCGCGCACGGCCTGCAGAAACTCGGGTTGCAGGGGATCGCGCTTGGCAACGCCGGCCAGGAAATCTTCGAGACTAGGGGCAGCAGCAGACAAGATCAAATTCCTCTCTCGGTGGGAAGGCCCGGGGGCCACAATGCGAAAACAGTGAGCGCTGGAGGGCGGGCCTGAGGCGCTGGTGCCGAACAGGGGATCGTCCAGCGGCGGCCCAAAGTGTGCACCGTACGGCACCCCACATCTCATCAACGGGCCTGGCGCACACCGCTGGCCAGCGCCGCCACCGGGGCCACGCCGCTTGCACCCCACGGGCTGCGCCAAACCAATCTATTTTAGGGCGCTTGCACCTCTACCCTGCACAGCAAGACATGGCGCGCCAAAACGAGGGGGTGCGCTGTGCCAGCCGGCCCCGGCGCGCGCCAGCCGCGAGTCGCGCGACCGCAGGCGGCGCTGGCACCGGTTGGCGTCATTCGGCAGCGGTCACCTTGCCAAGACCATGCCGCGCCGTCCTGGCGCCAATCCGCGCTTTTACTGCCGCACCGTGATGCCGCGCGCCGCCATGTGCGCCTTGGCCTGCGCCACGGTGAATTCGCCGTAGTGGAAGATGCTGGCGGCCAGCACCGCGTCGGCCCCGCCCTGCTGCACACCGTCGGCCAGGTGGTCCAGGTTGCCGACCCCGCCCGACGCGATCACCGGCACCGGCACGGCGTCGGCCACGTCACGGGTCAGCGCCAGGTCGAACCCACTCTTGGTGCCGTCCTTGTCCATACTGGTCAACAGGATCTCGCCCGCGCCGTGTTCGGCCATCTGGCGCGCCCAGGCCACTGCGTCCAGCCCGGTGTTCTGGCGCCCGCCGTGGCTGTAGACGTCCCAGCCTTCGCCACGCGCCGCCACCTCGTCGCCGGTGCGCCGCTTGGCGTCGATCGCGACCACGATGCACTGCGAGCCGTACTTGCCGGACGCGTCGCGAATCACCTGCGGGTTGGCGATGGCGGCGGAGTTGAAGCTGGTCTTGTCCGCGCCAGCGTTCAGCAGCCGGCGCACATCGTCCACCGTGCGCACGCCGCCACCCACCGTGAGGGGGATGAACACCTGCGAGGCCACCGCTTCGATGATGTGCAGGATCACGTCGCGCCCGTCGCTGGTGGCGGTGATGTCCAGGAAAGTCAGTTCGTCCGCGCCCTGCTCGTTGTAGCGCGCGGCGATCTCCACCGGGTCGCCCGCGTCGCGCAGCTCAACGAAGTTGACGCCTTTGACGACGCGGCCGCCGGTGACGTCGAGGCAGGGGATGATGCGTTTCGCAAGCATGTTCTTTTCCATCGTTTTTAGGCCAGTGCCCAAGGTTTTGGGTGCCTCAATCGTTCGGCCAGCACCAATGCGGTATCGCGTCGGCAGGCAGGTTCGGGACAGTGGTTTCGCCCAAGTCCTTTTCAAGTTCGATGCGTACCAGCGTGTCCGCTTCGGCCGCTGCATCAAGCGCCGCGACCAAGCGCGTCGAATGGGTCACCACGATCACCTGCGTACGATCGGCCGCGCCGGCAATCAGACGCCCGAGTGCGGGCAGAAGATCGGGGTGAAGACTGGCTTCCGGTTCGTTCAGCACCAGCAGCGGCGGGGGGCGCGGCGACAACAGCGCTGCAACCCAGAGCAGATAGCGCAACGTTCCGTCCGACAGCTCGGCCACAGACAGCGGTCGGAGCAAACCGGGTTGGTGCATCTCCAGAGCAAAGCGCGCGCCGGCCTCGCATAGCACATCCACGCTTGCACCGGGGAAGGCGTCTTCCACCGCCGCCTCAAGCGCTGCTGCGTCTCCGATCTCGAAGATCGTCTGCACCGCGGCCGCCAAATCACTTCCGTCGGCCGCCAGCACAGGCGTGCGCGTGGCAAGCTGAGGCTGTCGCACAGGACTGTCTGGATCGGTCCGAAAGTGGTCGTAGAACCGCCAGGCACGCACCTGCTCGCGCACGGCCAGCAATTCGGGTGTGCGCTGAGGATCGCTCAGTTCCGTGATCATGCTTGCCCAAGCGGGCACCGCGCGCTCCAGGCTGGTCCATCCGCGGCCGCCTGATCGGACTTGCACCACCGCACCGGACCGCCGCGCCAGCTGCGCACCCGCACGCGCCAGTGCGCCGTGGAACACCGCCTCGGCCTTGATTTCGGGGTCAAGCGTGAACGCCGAAGCAGATGGGACGGGCAAGCCCATCTCAATGGCATAGCCATAGCCGTCTGGATCGGCATTGGCAAAGCCCAGCTTCAGGCGCACGGGCTCGCGTCGCACGGTCCCCTCGACACGCACATCGCCTCGCCGCATGGCCGCGCTGATGCTCTCTGGCCCTGCCCACAACGTCGAATGCAAGCCGCCTTCGCGCGCCAGTGAGCGCACGGCACCGCCCTGCGCCACGTCCGCCAAAAGGCGCAGCGACCGGTAGAGACTGGATTTACCACTGCCATTGGGCCCAGTGGTCACCGACAGCGCCCCGAGCGGCACCGTCAAGCGGCGCAGCGATCGGTAGTTGGCGACCGCCAGTGCAGACAGCATGCGCGTCAGTCTGCTGCGCTGAAGATGTGGTGCGCGAGAGCGCTCAACGCCCTGCGCGCGTCACGCGCCCAACTCGTCCGCGCGCGCCTGCGCAGCGGTGAAGTCCAGGTCGCCGGAATAGATGGCGCGCCCGCAGATCACGCCTTCCACGCCTTCCGATTCGACGGCGCAGAGTTGTTCGATATCGGCCATGTTGGACAGGCCGCCGGAGGCAATCACGGGGATGGTCAGCGCCTGGGCCAGCTTGACGGTGGCATCGATGTTGATGCCGCTCAGCATGCCGTCGCGGCCGATGTCGGTGTAGATGATGCTTTCGACGCCCCAGTCCTGGAACTTCTTGGCCAGGTCGACCACTTCGTGGCCCGTCAGCTTGCTCCAGCCGTCGGTGGCGACCTTGCCGTCCTTGGCGTCCAGGCCGACGATGATGTGGCCGCCAAACGCCGTGCACGCGTCTTTCAGGAAGCCCGGGTTCTTCACGGCGGCGGTGCCAATGATGACGTAGGCCAGGCCGGCGTCGATGTACTTTTCGATCGTGTCCAGGTCGCGGATGCCGCCGCCCAGCTGAACCGGGATGTCCTCGCCCACGGCCTTCAGGATGGACTTGATCGCCGCCATGTTCTGCGGCTTGCCGGCAAAGGCGCCGTTCAGGTCCACCAGGTGCAGGCGGCGCGCGCCGGCGTCCAGCCAGCGGGTGGCCATGGCGGCCGGGTCTTCGCTGAAGGTGGTGGCCTGGTCCATGTCACCCTGTTTCAGGCGCACGCAGTGGCCGTCCTTGAGGTCGATGGCGGGGATGAGCAGCATGATGACGTTCTAAAGGAAAATCAGCCTGAAACCGGCCGTGGATCTGCGCGAGGCGCTATTAAAAATAAAGTAAGCCAGCGAACCTCAGGGGTTCCAATACAAGAAATTGCGGTACATGGCCAGGCCTTGATCCGCGCTTTTCTCGGGGTGGAACTGGGTGGCAAAAATATTATCGCGTGCCACGGCCGATGTGAAGCGGCCGCCGAAGTCGGTTTCACCCACGCTCTGCGTGGCGTCGGCCGGGCGGGCGTAGAAGCTGTGCACGAAGTAGAACCATTCGCCGTCGGCAATGCTGCCCCACACCGGGTGTGCGCGCGCCTGGTGCACGCGGTTCCAGCCCATTTGCGGCACCTTCAGACGGCTGCCGTCCGGCGCGGTTTGCCCGGCCAGGTCGAACCTGACGACCTCGCCCGCGATCAGGCCCAGTCCCGGCGTGCCGGCAGCGCTGTGGCCTTCGGCGCTGTGGTCCAGCAGCATCTGCATGCCAACGCACACGCCAAACAAGGGCTTGGTCGCCGCCGCTTCCAGCACCGATTCCAGCAGGCCGGATTCGCGCAATTCGCGCATGCAATCGGCCATGGCGCCCTGCCCCGGCAGCACCACGCGGTGGGCGTCGCGCACCACCTGCGGGTCCGTCGTGATGACGGCGTTCACGTGCGTGTCGGTCGTGGCATGGATCACCGCCTGCGCCACTGAGCGCAGGTTGCCCATGCCGTAGTCGACCACGGCCACGGTTTGATTCACTCCTGATTGCATAGCTGCCTGCGCAGGTGGGACTAGGGCCGCAGCCCTGTTGGACCTAAAAACCCAAGAAAGTGGCTTACAGCGTGCCCTTGGTCGACGGGATTTGCCCGGCGGCGCGCGCGTCGCGCTCCAGCGCCATGCGCAGCGCGCGGCCAAAGGCCTTGAAGATCGTCTCAACCTGGTGGTGCGCGTTCACGCCCTTGAGGTTGTCGATGTGCAGCGACACCAGCGCGTGGTTGGCAAAGCCCTGGAAGAACTCGTGCACCAGCTGCGTGTCAAAGCCGCCGATCATGCCGCTGGTGAACTGGGCGTCCAGCACCAGCCCCGGGCGGCCGGAAAAGTCGATCACCACGCGCGACAGCGCCTCGTCCAGCGGCACGTAGCTGTGGCCATAGCGCGTAATGCCGCGCTTGTCGCCCACCGCCTGGCGCACCGCCTGGCCGATGGTGATGCCCACGTCTTCGACGGTGTGGTGGCCGTCGATGTGCAGGTCGCCATCGCAATGCACGTCCAGGTCGATCAGGCCGTGGCGGGCGATCTGCTCGAGCATGTGGTCGAAAAAGCCGATGCCGCTGGCCAGCTGGGACTGGCCGGCGCCGTCCAGGTTCAGGCGGACTTGGATCTTGGTCTCGGCGGTGTCGCGCGAGACTTCGGCGGTGCGCGGCTCGTGCGCGGCGGCGAGGGAAATGGGGGCGTTCATAGCGAAGCTTGCAGGGCGGCCAGCTGGCGCGCGTTCTCGTCGGCGGTGCCGACCGTCAGACGCAGGCAATTGGCCAGGGATGGGTGCATTTTAGAAACGTTCTTGACCAGCACGCCACGGGTCTTCATGCCGTCGAACACGCGCGCGGCGGCGCCTTCATCCTCCGGGCCCTGGCCCAGCACGCGCACCAGCACCATATTGCCTTCGCTCGGGTAGGCGCGCACACCGGCCAACTGAGCCAGCGCTTGCAAAAGCGCAGCACGCTCGGCCCGAATGTCCTCGGCTTGCGCGGCAAACACCTTTTCATGCTCCAAGGCGAACAGCGCGCATTCGGCGTTCAGCACGCTGATGTTGTAGGGCGGGCGCACCTTGTCCAGCTCGCCGATCAGACGCGCGTCGCCCATCAGGTAGCCCAGGCGCACGCCGGCCAGGCCGAACTTGCTGAGCGTGCGCATGACCAGCACGTGGGCGTGGCGCGCCGGCTCGGCCCGCACGGCGTCAATCCAGCTGGCGGCGGCAAAGGGCTGGTAGGCCTCGTCCATCACCACCAGGCCGCCGTGCTGGGCCTGCGCGTCGATGATGCGCGCGATGGCGCCCGCGTCCCACAGGTTGCCGGTGGGATTGTTGGGGTACGCCAAATAGACGATGGTCGGTTGGTGCTGCGCGATGGCGGCCAGCATGGCGGGCTCATGAAGCTCGAAATCGGCGGTCAGTGGCACGCCGTGGAAGGCCAGGCCCTGCAGCTGCGCGCTCAGGCCGTACATCACAAAGCCCGGCAGCGGCGCGAGGATGGACGCACCCGGCACGTCGCAAGCGATGGCCAGCAGGCTGATCAGCTCGTCCGAGCCATTGCCCAGCATCAGCGCCCAGCCCGCGGGCGGCGCGGCGTAATCGCGCAACGCGGCCTTCAGCGCCTCGACACTCGGGCCGGGGTAACGGTTGACGGCCACTTCGCCCAGGCGCCGACCCAGCTCGGCCCGCAACTCGGGCGGCAGGCGGTGCGCGTTTTCCATGGCGTCCAGCTTGACCAGGCCGGTCGCATCTTGCACGGGGTAGGCGTGCATGGCCTGCACATCGGGGCGGATGCGGGCCAGCGGATCGGGGCGGGAGTCGGCGGTCATGGGCGGATCGTCTGTGGGCAGCAAAAACCACCGATGTTAGGCCACGTGCCCCGCGCGTGCTGGTGGCAGGGCATGTCGCGCACCCGCTTTGGCCGCTCAGCGGGCCTAGCGGGGGCGGTTGGCGCAGCGCACCGGCCCGCGGGTCCCCCGCCGCCATCGGCGCGCATCGCCCACGGCCCCTGCGCGCACCCGGCGGCCGTGCCGTGCTCGCGCGGTGCCGCGCTGTGTGACAGCGCTGCCGGCGTCATGCTCCTATTTTTGCAGCTGCCTGCGCTGATGGTGAATGGGCCACCGCCGCATCCGATCAAATTCCCGTTCACGGTCTTAGCACAGACACATGACAGCCTGATGCCAAAAACATCCGGACCGTTCCCAGCTGCTGCGCACCCTAGCTGGTAACGCCCCGTCTGTTCAGGCGGCGGCCGGGGCGGTGCAATACGGGCATCGCCGCCCCCTCTTGCGGCAAGGAGTTGATGCCATGACCACCCCGCCCATCGGGGGTGCAGGCTGGCGTGCGGCTACGGCCGGCGCGCAGCAGCTGTCACCCCTCGCCCGATCGACCCTGGAAGGCGCCCGCACCCTGGGCGCCACCAACGGGCAGCACCTGGCCGACGCCATTGCCCGACTGCCCAGCACCCAGCAACGCCAGGTGCTGCAGGAAGTGGCGCCCGAACTCGCCCCCACCGAGCTGGCGGCGACGCAGTCCGCCCTGCGCGAACGCGGCGTCGACGTGGGGGCACCGCCCGCCCGTGGTGGCCCACCCAAGGCCAATGCCGACGCCGACCTGGCGCTGGACCTGACGCAGATCGGCCTGGACGTGACCGGCCTGTTCGACCCGACGCCGATCTCCGATGGCGCCAACGCGCTGATCTCGATCGGCCGCGGCGACTGGCTGGGCGCTGGCCTGAGCGCGATCAGCATGGTCCCCTACATCGGCGACGCGGCCAAGCTCGGCAAACTGGGCAAGTACGCGCAGACCGTGGCCAAAGCAACCGAAGCCGTGGCGCGCAACCCGGCCCTGCGGGAAAGCCTTGAGCCCGGCATCCGCGCCATCGGTAAGGCCCTGGACAAGGTCCCGCTCGACAAACTGCCCGACAGCCTGCGCCAACAGCTGACCACGCTGAAGGAGCTGACGCAGTCCTTCGGCCAGGGTGCCGGCCGCGCCACGGCGCACGGTGCCGACAACGTGGCCGAAGGCGCGGCGGACACCGCGCGCGCGGGCCGCAGCGCCGCCCGCGTGGGCGCGCAGCCGCTGTGGGGCCGTTACCTGGACGACATCACCTCGCAGACCGGCCGCGCCGTCACACCCGAGCAGCAGCGCCTGCTGACCGACTACCTGGCGCACAACAACCCCACGCGTCTGAGCACCGCCGAATCCAAGGCGCACCGCGCCGATTTCAACCGCGTCAAGAACGAGCTGATTACCCAGTGGGAACAGCACACCGGCCAGGCCTGGCCGCGCTACACCGAAGACCTGCATTCGGCCAACGGCACGCTGGTGCGCAAGGCGGGCCAGCCCTATGATGCGCACCACATCATCGAAAGCAGCTACGGCGGCCCCGCCGAATGGTGGAACATGCACCCCGCGCGCTTCCCCGACCAGCACCAGCAAGGCATCCACCGCGCCGGCGGCCCCGCCAGCCAGATTTTTCCCTGACCGACCATGAGCCAGTTCAACGACCTGATCGCCGAAAAAGGCACCGGCACCGCCTTCGACCAGCTGACGCCGGTGAGCGGCGAGGCGCTCGCGCGCCTGCAGCGCGAAGCCCCGGGCGCCCCAGCCGGCTACGTCGACTTTCTGACGCACGTTGGCTTCGGGCCGATCGGCGACGACAGCTTCATGCTCTATGACGGCGTGCTGCCGCCCAGCGAGATGTACGGCCAGACGCCGCCCGGCCTGGAAGCGGTGCTGCTGTTCGGCGACGATTTTTCAGGCTACGCCAGCGGCTTTGACACCGCCAACGGCTGGCGCATTGTCGAAGTCGACCCAACCAGCCACGAAGCCACCGAAGTGGCGCGCGACTTTGCCACCTTCATCCGGCTGAAGATTGCGGCGGCGGGGTGAACGCACACGGGGTGCACGTGAGGCGGCGCCCCGCCAAAACTCCTGTATTGATAGCTGCCTGCGCTGGTGGCACTAGGGCCAGTGGCGTATTTGGCCCGAAACGGGACCAATCAAGGCCGGCAGCAGGCCGGCAGCAGTCCTGCAACCCTTTGTGCGCGGCCGGCGGCGCCACGCCGCGTCTTCAGATCACGTTGCGCTCCACCAGCGGTCGCCCTTCCAGCACCCGCGCCCAACCCAGCGGCGACAGGTCCAGCGTCTGGTAGCGGCCGGTGGTGATCAGCTCGGCCAGGCCGCGCCCCACGGCGGGCGACTGCTGCAACCCATGCCCTGAAAAACCGTTGGCAAAGAACAGGTTGCTGCAGGCCGGGTGCAGGCCCAGGATGGCGTTGTGGTCGAAGGTGCTCATCTCGTAGTACCCGGCCCAGGCGCGCTGCACGCGCAGCGCCTCGAACGCCGGAATGCGCGCGGCCAGCGTGGGCCAGACGAAGGCGTCGAACGCGTCCAGATCGGGCTGGTCCAGCGGCAGGTCGTCGCCATCATCCTGGGCGGCCGGCGCAAAGCCGGTGATGAAGCCCGCGCCTTCCGGCCGCAGCCAGATGCCGGACGGGTCGATCAGCAGCGGACACCCCGGCAGCGGCGTGGGGCAGCTGACGCTGAACACGGTGCGGCGGCGCGCGACGACGGGCAGGTCGACCCCAGCCCAGGCGGCCACGTGGCGCGCCCAAGGCCCGGCCGCGTTGACGAACTTGTCGCCCGTCAGGCGCTCTCCATTCGATAGCTGGCCGCGCAGGATGGTGTAGGGCCCGCCGTCGGTTCGGCCTTCAAAACCCAGCAGCTCGGCGTGCACGTAGCGTGCGCCCTGCGCCCGTGCCTGCGCGCGCCAGGCCTGCAGCAGGCTGTAGCCGTCGAACCAGCCTTCACCGCTCAGCCCCAGCGACGCCAGCGCCAGGTCGTCCGTATGCAACCAGCCCAAGCGCCGGCCCAAGGCAGCGGGCTGGAGCAGCGCCACGTCCACGCCGTGCGCGCGCTGCACCGCGTGGTTGGCGCGCAGCGCCGCCTCGCCCGCCGGCGTGGCCAGGTACAGGTAACCGCCTTCGTGCAAGCCCACCTGCGGCAGCGCGCGCAGCGCGTCCACGCCATAGCGCGACAGGGCGATGTTGATGGGCGAAGAAAACTGCTGCCGGATCGACGATGCCGACAGCGCCGACGAGGCCTGCCCGTAGCTCGGGTCGCGCTCCACCACCGTCACGTGGCACGGGTGGTTGGCCTGGCGTTCGGGCTGGGTCAGGTAAGCGGCGATGGCACTGCCAATGGCGCCGCCGCCGATGATGACGATGTGGGGTGAGGCGGCCATGTCGACCCTGGAATGGACCCGCAGCCATCGTAGCGGGCCAAGTCGGCGCTGGCTACCGCGGGCCGACCGCTTCGTCGCGCCGCACCAGCGCACGCACGTCCGGGCGGCGCAAATACCACAGCGTTGCCCCCGCGGGCAAGGCCAGCAGCAGCAAGGCCAGCGCCATCAGCGCGATCTCCAACCGTTCGGCCACCTCGCCCAGATCAGGCCGGTCCTGTGGCAGTTCGGGAAAGGCTGTCCAGGCCAGCCACCAGAACATGCCCACGGCGGCAACGTACAGCAGACCCAACCCGCTCAACCCCTCCAGTGCCGCCCGTGCCGATGCCCGCAGGCGCAGCAGACCCACGCCCGCCCAGACCAAGACCGCCGCCAGCACCGCCTGCAGCAGGGCCACCAGCCTGGCGTAGCGGAAGAGCCCGTACAGCAGCCGCACCTGCCAAGGCGCATCCGCCGGATCGGGTGGCGCGGGCATGGACCATGCGAGCACAAACACCGCCAAGCTGCCCAACAGCGTCCAGACGCCGCCCAGAATGGCCAGCCAGGCGACGATGCGGATGCCCAGGGGGATGGAAGGTGGGGTCAAGTCGGTGTCCAGGTGCAGCCAGCACCAGCCTCAGCGCTTCAACCGCATCTCCGCCGCCCCGGCGTGCGCCTGCAGACCTTCGCCGTGGGCGAGGGCGCTGGCGATGCGGCCGAGTTGCTGGGCGCCCTGTTCACTGACCTCGATCAGGCTGGTGCGCTTCTGGAAGTCGTACACCGACAACGGGCCGGAAAAGCGCGCGGTGCCGCTGGTGGGCAGCACGTGGTTGGGGCCGGCGCAGTAGTCGCCCAGGCTTTCGCTGGTGAAGGCGCCCAGGAAGATGGCGCCGGCGTGTTTGAGCAGCGGCTCCCAGCGGTGCGGGTCGCTGCTGCTGACTTCCAGGTGCTCGGGCGCGATGCGGTTGCTGATGGCGCAGGCCTCTTCCATGCTGCGCGTGTGGATCAGTGCGCCGCGGCCGTTCAGGCTCTTGGCGATGATCTCGGCGCGTGGCAGCGTGGGCAGCAGGCGGTCGATCTCACGCTGCACGGCGTCGATGTAGGCCGCGTCGGGGCACAGCAGAATGGACTGCGCCAGCTCGTCGTGCTCGGCCTGGCTGAACAAGTCCATGGCGACCCAGTCGGGGCGCGTGCTGCCGTCGGCCAGCACCAGAATTTCGCTCGGCCCGGCGATCATGTCGATGCCGACGGTGCCGAAGACGCGCTTCTTGGCGCTGGCAACGTAGGCGTTGCCGGGGCCGGTGATCTTGTCGACCTTGGGCACTGTCGCGGTGCCGTACGCCAGCGCCGCCACGGCCTGCGCACCGCCGATGGTGAAGGCGCGTGTGACGCCCGCGACATGGGCGGCGGCCAGCACCAGCTCGTTGCGTTCGCCTTGGGTCGCCGTGCTTTCACCCGTTCCGCCTGTGGCCACGCTGCCGCGGACGGGCGTGGGCACGACCATGATGATCTCCTGTACGCCGGCCACGTGCGCAGGGATGGCGTTCATCAGCAGGCTGGACGGGTAGGCGGCCTTGCCGCCCGGCACGTAAATGCCCACGCGGTCCAGCGGCGTGACCTTCTGGCCCAGCAGCGTGCCGTCTTCGTCGCGGTAAGTGGCGGTTTCACCGCCCTGTGTCTTTTGCCATTCGTGGTAGCGGCGGATGCGCGCTGCGGCCTGCGTCAGCGCGTCGCGCTGTTCGGCGGGCAAACCGTCAAATGCCGCCTTCAATTCGGCCGCGTTCAACTCGAGCGCCGCCAGCGAATCCGCCTGCAGCCCGTCGAAGCGCGCGGTGTACTCCAGCACCGCTGCGTCGTCCCGCGCACGCACGTCCGCCAGGATGTCGCGCACGCGCTCTTCAATGGCGTCGTCCTGCTCCGCGCTCCAATGCAGACGCTCGGCAAAGCGGGCGTCAAAGTCGGGCTGCGTGGTGGCAAGGCGCAAAGGCGCGGCGGACAAGGTCATGGTGGGCGATGCGGGCGGCGCGGCAGGCCGGCTTAGGGGTCGGTACGAATCTTGCCAATTGTCGCATCTGCGCCCGCGCACGCCGGCCATGGCGAGGGACACCGCCCTAAGGGCCGCATCGCCACGTAACGATCAACTGTCACACTTGCCCACATGCAAGACCGCGACATCTTCTGGGTCTCCCCTCAACCGTCTGCGCTGCCGTTTTTCGTGGAGCGCCTGGACGCCATCCCCGCGCCCGTGCGCTCGCTCGTCCACTGCGGCGAAGAGTCCGAGGCTTGGCGCTACCGACTCGACTGGGAGCGGCTGGCCAACGGCGACCGCCAGTGCCTTGAAGGCGGGGAATATCTGCCTGCACTGTGCCTGGTCTGGTTGGACCGAGCCGCCGCGCTGCTGCGCTGGTGCGCTCAAAACAGATCGCCCGCCGCCTTGTTGGATGTGCCTTCGCGCCGCTTGCTTCAGCTGTCCATCACCGACCTGCTCCACGCCATGGGGAGCGGCGCCTGGTTCGCGGAGGGACAGGTAGCGTTGGTGTGGGGCTTTGCGCACGACATATTGATGCAGCCACGCAGCGTGCGCTGGCCCCTGCGCTGCCGTGGCGCCGTTTTCCCCTGCGGTGATGGGCTCGACACCGGGTGCTGGGCACCCGCCGCCGACCTGGCAAGCATCGGGCTGCGCCCGAATGGCGAGCCGACCGCCTGACCCGCGGAAAATGCGCTCCGCACATCTGCGGCGTCACTGCCCACCGGCCCCTCGCTACACTCGCCGATCCAACTACGACGAGGGACACTTTCCATGCATCACATCACCCGCCTGACCGCCCTGTTCGCCACCGCCGCCATGCTGGCCGCCTGTGGCACCACGGGCAGCAACAACAGCCCCGCACCGGCGTCTGCGCCGACCGCCGGCACGCCCGTCCCGGCGCCTGCCCAGGGCCGCAGCGCCAAGTCGGGCGTGCGCCCGGGCATGGACGCGCAGGGCAATGTGATCGATTCGAAGCTGATCGAATCGGGCAGTGGCCGCGAAGTGACGGGTCTGAACGGCCAGGCCGGTGAAATCGTCGGCAACCCGGCGCCCAAGAGCAAGTTCACGCGCCTGCAGATCGGCATGCCGATGCGCCAGGTGACGGACCTGATTGGTCAGCCGACCGACCAGGGCGCCTACGTCACGGGCAAGGCCTGGATCCCGTTTTACTTTGGCAACGACCGCTACCGCCACGAGTTCGTGTACGAAAAGACCGGCCGCCTGGTCTTTGCCGGCAGCGGTGCCGACGGCAGCTCGCCACTGATCTGGATCATCCACAACCGCAACGAGCCGCGCTACCGCTGATCGGGAAGCGCCCAGCGCGCAGACCGTGCGCGGCCCTTAAGGCATCTTTGGATGAATTCGGCCCTCGGCCCTACAGTCACCTGCGCGGACAGCTATCGTTTTAGAAGCAGACGTTCTCCGAGCTGGGCGGCGTACCGTTTCATCCGCCGCCACGTGCAGCGAGCCCAACGGGCTGAATGCCGGCTTGGTCTCCCTTGGGAGCTTGGCGCCGCCCGTCGGATCGCCTCAGCGCGCCACGGCACCCGCGCGCGGCCGATCAGGCCGCAACCGTCGCTTGCGCAAACGCGTCGATGATGCGGCGCAGCGCCGCCGTCTTGAGCTTCAGCGCCGCCTGGTTGACCACCAGGTGGGAGCTGATGTCCAGGATGTGCTCCACCTCGACCAGGTTGTTGGCCTTGAGCGTCTTGCCGGTGCTGACCAGGTCGACGATGGCGTCGGCCATGCCGGTCAGCGGCGCCAGCTCCATGCTGCCGTACAGCTTGATCAGGTCCACGTGCACGCCTTTTTCGGCAAAGAACTGGCGCGCGATGTGGGTGTACTTGGTCGCCACGGTGATGCGGCTGCCCTGGCGCACGGCGCGCGCGTAGTCAAAGCCGACGGGCGCGGCCACGGCCACGTGGCACTTGGCGATCTGCAGGTCCAGCGGCTGGTACAGGCCCGCGCCGCCGTGTTCCAGCAGCACGTCCTTGCCCGTCACACCGATGTCGGCGCCGCCGTATTCGACATAGGTCGGCACGTCGGTGGCGCGCACCAGCACCACGCGCACGTCGGCCTGGTTGGTCGGCAGGATCAGCTTGCGGGACTTTTCCGGGTCTTCCAGCACCTCGATCCCGGCCGCGGCCAGCAGCGGCAGGGTCTCGTCGAAGATGCGACCTTTGGACAGGGCAAGGGTAATCAAGCCGGTTCTCCTGGCACGCGAGCAGAAATTGGCATTTTCATGGCTCAGCAGCCCATTGGTTGCGGAGCGTTTCGTCGCCCCAGAATTCGGTGACGTTGGCCAGCACTTCGCAGTCGCAAAAGCCGCCGTACTGTTGCAACCAGGCGGTGACGCGTTGAACGTCCAGATCGCGCTCGGTCAGGAAGCGCCCGGTCAGGCGCACCGAATGGTCGCAGCCTTCTTGCTGAAACGTGTGGTCAAGGTGATCAAACAAGGCACGCAGATCGTTCAGCGGCAGCGGCATCGCGGCCAGGGCTGCAGCGTACTTCGCATCCGCCGCGCCTTTAACCAGGGCCGCGCGCCGTGCTTTCTCGGCTTTGGAAGTCATGGTTGCGGCGTCGGTCTCAGCTCACGCGTTCGATATCGGCGCCAATGCCACGCAGCTTCTCTTCCATCTGGTCGTAGCCGCGGTCCAGGTGGTAGATGCGGTCGACCAGGGTTTCGCCTTCGGCCACCAGCCCGGCGATGACCAGGCTGGCAGAGGCGCGCAGGTCGGTCGCCATGACGGTGGCGCCGGTCAGGTGGGCGCCGCCGTCGATCATGGCGTTGCGGCCGTCAATGTGGATCTGGGCGCCCAGGCGCACCAGCTCGTTGACGTGCATGTAGCGGTTTTCAAAGATCGTCTCGGTCACCAGGCTGGCGCCGCCAGCCACGCAGTTGAGCGCCATGAATTGCGCCTGCATGTCGGTCGGGAAGCCCGGGTATTCGATGGTGCGAAAACCCTGCGCCTTGAGCGCAGCCGCGCCCGGGCTGCGCACGTGGATGGCGTGCGCCTTGGGGCCGCCCTCGCAGTCGGGGCCGCCGACGGCCGTCACTTCCACGCCGGCGTCACGCAGCTTTTCAACCACCGCGTCCAGGTGGTGGGCGCAAGCATGTTGCAGCGTGGCTTCACCGCCGGTGGCGGCGACGGCGCACAGGAAGGTGCCGGCTTCGATGCGGTCGGCCACCACTTCGTGGGTGCAGCCGTGCAGGCGCTCCACGCCCTGAATGCGGATGCGGCCGCTGCCGTGGCCTTCGATCTGCGCGCCCATCTTGATCAGCATTTCGGCCAGGTCCGTGATCTCGGGCTCTTGCGCGGCGTTTTCGAGCACCGTTTCGCCCTCGGCCAGCGCGGCGGCCATGAGGAAGTTTTCAGTCCCCGTCACGGTGACCATGTCGGTGGTGATGCGTGCGCCCTTCAGCCGCTTCTGGCCGGTGGGCAGGCTGGCAACCATGTAGCCGTGTTCGACCACGATGTCGGCGCCCATGGCCTGCAGGCCTTTGATGTGCTGGTCCACCGGGCGCGAGCCGATGGCGCAGCCGCCGGGCAGCGACACGCGCGCGCGGCCAAAGCGCGCCAGCAGCGGGCCGAGCGCCAGCACGGACGCGCGCATGGTCTTGACCAGCTCGTACGGCGCCTCGGGCGTGATCGGGTCGGCGGCGTGAAAGCTCATGCCGCCGCGCTCGCCATGCGTCTCGGTCTTGACGCCCATGTTGTCGAGCAGCTTGCGCATGGTGCGCACGTCGTGCAGGCGCGGCACGTTGACGAGCGTGACCGGCTCGTCGGTGAGCAGGGTGGCGCACATCTCGGGCAGGGCGGCGTTCTTGGCGCCAGAGATGATGACTTCACCGTTCAGGGGGCGGCCGCCGCGAATCAGGAGCTTGTCCATAGAACTTGTGGAATCTGAATAAAACCAGGCTGCGGCCCCAGAGGAATCTGCGCAGCCAGCTACTGTATCTATAGCAAATAATACTCAGGCTCGCGCTGCCCACTCGGCGGGCGTGAAGGTCTTCATCGACAGGGCGTGCACTTCGTCGGTCTTCATGCGCTCGCCCAGCGTGGCGTACACGCGCTGGTGGCGCGCGATCGGGCGCTTGCCTTCGAATTCAGGCGAGACGATGGTGGCGAACCAGTGGCGGCCGTCGCCTTCGAGCTCGATGTGCTCGCACGCCAGGCCGTCGGCGATCAGTTGTTTGAGTTGGTCTGCGGTCATGGGAGTACCTGTGGCGGCGCGCTCAGCTGCGCAGCTTGTAGCCGGTTTGCAGCAGGCGCAGCGTGAGGGCCGACACCGCCAGGAAGGCGCCGCCGGCGATCGCCAGGCTGAGCCAGGGCGACACGTCGCTCACGCCAAAAAAGCCATAGCGGAAGCCGTCGATCATGTAGAAGAACGGGTTCAGGTGGCTGAGCGTCTGCCACACGGCGGGCAGCGAATGGATGGAATAGAACACGCCCGCCAGAAAGGTCATGGGCATGACGATGAAGTTCTGGAACACCGCCATCTGGTCGAACTTGTCGGCCCACAGCCCGGCCAGCAAACCCAGCACGCCCATCAGCCCCGAGCCCAGCAGCGCGAAGGCAAAGATCCACAGCGGGGCAGCGGCCTGCGGCGCGGCGTAGAACAGCGTCACGAGGTACACACCCAGCCCGACCAGCAGGCCGCGCGCGATGGCCGCGCCGACGTAGGCGACGAACCACTGCCAGGCCGACAGCGGCGTGAGCAGCGTGAAGACCAGGTTGCCCATGATCTTGCTTTGCACCAGGCTGGAGGCGCTGTTGGCAAACGCGTTCTGCAACATGCTCATCATCACCAAGCCAGGCACCAGAAACGCCACGTAGCTGACGCCGGGGTAGACCTGCACGCGGTCGCTGAGCACATGACCGAAGATCAACAAGTAGAGCACCGCCGTCAGCACCGGCGCGGCGATGGTCTGGAAGGACACGCGCCAAAAGCGCAGCACTTCCTTCTTGAGCAGCATCTTCCAGCCGTCGTTCGCGGCGGGCAGCGCGTGCAGGCGCGGCGTGGTGCGGGGGTTGGGCGGACGCTCGGCCACGGTGGCCGTGGTTTCGACCACGACGACGGATTCGGGTTGGCTCATGCCGAGGCCTCCTGGAACGGGGCGGGTGCGGCGGCAGGTTCTGCGGGCGCGGCCGCAGGGGCGCCAGGGCCTTGGCCGTTCATCAAGGCGATGAACACGTCTTCCAGGTCGGCCTTGCGGATTTCGACGTCCTCGACTTTCACACCGGCTTCACGCAAGGCGGCCAGGTGGCGTTCGATCTCGGCGGTGTCGTGCGCCGGCAGCTCGGCAATGCGACCGGTGACGCGCGCCTGCGCGGCCAGCGCGGGCGGCAGCGCGTCGTCGGTCTTGAAGTACAGCACGCTGGAGTTGGCGCTGTTGAGCAGCGCGCTGGTGCGCTCCAGCGCGATCACCTTGCCTTGCTTGAGCATGGCCAAGCGCGAACAAAGCGCTTCGGCCTCTTCCAGATAATGCGTGGTCAGCAACACCGTGTGGCCCTGGCGATTGAGGTCGGCCACGAAGTGCCACAGGGTCTGGCGCAGTTCAACGTCGACGCCGGCCGTGGGCTCGTCCAGCACGATGACGGGTGGCTTGTGCACCAGGGCCTGCGCCACCAGCACGCGGCGCTTCATGCCGCCCGACAGCTGACGCATGTTGGCCTTGGCCTTGTCGGCCAAGCCCAGGCCGTTCAGCAACTCGTCGATCCAGATGTCGTTGTGGTACAGACCGAAATAGCCAGACTGGAACACCAGCGCTTCGCGCACGGTGAAGAACGGATCGAACACCAACTCCTGCGGGACGATGCCCAGGTGCCGGCGGGCCTGCATGAAGTCGGTCTGCACATCAAAGCCATGCACCTTGACGCTGCCCGAAGTGGCGCGCGCCAGGCCGGCGAGGATGGAGATCAGCGTGGTCTTGCCCGCGCCGTTGGGGCCCAGCAGGCCGAAGAATTCGCCCTCTTCGATGTCGAAGTTGACCTGGTCGAGCGCCTGCAGCGGGCGCGCACCGGGGCGGGACGAGGCCGGATAGACCTTGGAGACAGACTGGAAGGAAATGGCAGGCATAGGCAACCCGCCATTTTACGGTTCTGGCTGCGGCCTGCCGGTCGACCGGCAGATGGCCTTGGCAACCCTGGGTTTCAGGCGGCCGACTCGGCGGACTCCAAGGCGAGCGGCGCCTCGCTCAAGAGCTCTGCCACACCGTAGAGCTGCGCCAGTGCCTGCAGGCGCGGTGCCAGGCCGCGCACGCCAAAGCCCTTGCCATCGTGCAAGGCTTCGCGGCGGCATTCCAGCAAAACGGCCAGCGCTGAGGAATCGAAGCGCACCAAGGCGCTGGCGTCCACCAACACGGCTTCGGCCTGCGTCCCGCGCGCGGCTTCACGCAGCATGCCTAGGCAGGTGTTGGCCTGGACGTGCGTCAGCTCAGCGGGTAGCACCAGCATGGTCATGGTTCAACCCGCGACGGGCATCAGCCCTTCGTGCCCTTGGCGACATTGGTCTGGTTGCGCTCGGCCAACGACCGAATCAGCGCGTCCACGCCACCGCTGTTGATCTGCTGCGCAAACTGGGGGCGGTAGTTGTCGACCAGCCAGACGCCGAGCACGTTCAGATCGTAGATCTTCCAGCCATTGCCTTGGCCCGGCGTGCGTTCCATGCGGTAGTCGAGCTGGATCGGCTCGGCTTTGCTCTTGACGATGGTGCGCACGATGACCTCTTTGTCGGTCGCGGCGGACCGCATCGGCTTGACTTCCACCGTCTGGTCGCTCACCTGCTTGAGTGCACCGGCGTAAGTGCGCACCAGCAGGTGCTTGAATTCGGTCTGCAGGCGCTGCTTCTGCTCCGGCGTGGCTTTGCGCCAGCTAGGGCCCGTCGCGGACGCCGTCATGCGCGTGAAATTCACGTTGGGCATGATTTTGCTGTCGACCACGGCCATCACGCGCTCCACGTCGCCGTTCTGAAGCGACTTGTCGCTGCGGATCGTGGCGAGGACATCATCCGACAGACGCTGAATCATGGCGTCCGGCGCCTCTTCGGCGGCCCACGCCAAAGGAGCCGCGCTGGTGATCCAGAGCGCTGCTGCGGCCAAAGCTGCCGACTTGACAACGGCACGACGGGGGGTTGCGTTCATAGGTACGTTCTTCCTGTGTGTCCGGGCGCCTCGCACCCTTCCGCCATCAGACCACGGCGGGGGTCGAGGGGTTCCGCTCGACTGTTACAAGTTGTCTGCGGGTCAACTGCCGCTTATTCCGGTGCGGCCTCGGCGGGCACCGCCGCGTGCAGCGCGACGGTCTGCGGCGCCGCTTCGGTCGTCTGGTTTTCGCTTGCGTCGGCCGCTGCGGGCGCGGCGTCCGCTGTCGTCACGGCAGGCGCTTCCACAGGCGCTTCCGATGTCGGGCGGGTCCGGCGCGGTCGGCGGTTGGGTTTCTTGGCCGGTGAAGCACCCGGCGTAGCACTGGCGGGTGGTGTCTCGTCGTCCTCGAGGTCGTAGCGCTCTTCGCCCTCGGGCGGATTGCCATCGTAGACCTCGTTCTGCCGACGTTGCAAAAACGCGTCGCGCTTGAAGGTGTAAGGGTCCAACGCAGCGGAGTCGAGCAAATCGGTCGCGCCCAGGACCTGCGCCCGAACGTTGACGATGCCCAAGGCCGTCAGCGAATTCCGCCAAGCCACGTCGTGCATGTAACCCAGCGGGTGACCGTACAGGTCCACCGGGTAGGCGACCGTGTCGCGCACCGTGGATGGCCCTAAGAGCGGAATCACAAAGTACGGACCCGGTGGTACGCCCCAGCGGCCCAGGGTTTGACCGAAGTCCTCGCGATGGCGCTCCAGGCGCATTTCGGTGGCCGGGTCCAGCACGCCACCCAAGCCCATGGTGGAGTTGACCACCACGCGCCAGAACGAATGCAGAGAACCTTCAGGCTTGCCTTGTAAGACGTTGTTGACGAACGACCATGCGTCGCTCAGGTTGCCAAAGAAATTGCCGACCCCTGTGCGCACTGGCTGCGGCAGCACGTCGCGGTAGGCCGTGGCCACGGGCTTGAGCACCGCGTTGTCCACCGAATCGTTGAACTTCGTCATCGAGCGGTTGTAGGGCTCCCACGGATCGCGCGGGTCACCGCCCGGCGCCGTCGCGCAACCGGTCGCCAGCACCAGCATGACCACGCCAGCCCACGTCTGCAAGGGGCGCCATGCACCCTGGGTTCGCTCACTCATGAATTGCTCTGTTGGGTTGACCGCTGGACCCTGCTCGCGCGAGCGCTCTGGGCGCCGTACTCCGTGTCTGGCCAGCGGGTTATTTTTCTGCGCCGGCGGCGCCTTTGCCACCGCTGGACGCGTTGCCAGCAGCGCTGTTGTAGAGAAACTGGCTGATCAGGTTCTCCAGCACCACCGCCGACTGGGTTTGGGTGACATTATCGCCGCTGGCGAGGTTTTTCTCGTCAGCGCCCGCTTCCACACCGATGTACTGCTCGCCCAGCAGGCCACTGGTCAGAATCTTGAGCGAGCTGTCTTTGGGAAACTGGTAGCGGGTATCGAGGTCCAGATCGACCTTGGCCTGAAAGCGCTGGTCGTCAAACCCGATGTGCGCCACGCGGCCCACGACCACGCCGGCGCTGCGCACGGCGGCCTTGGGTTTCAGCCCCCCGATGTTGTCGAAGTTGGCCGTCACCCGGTAGGTCGGCTGGAAGCTCAACGACAGCAGATTGGCCGACTGCAACGCCAGAAAAACCAGCGCCGCCAGCCCGATCAAGACGAACAGGCCTACCCAGAGATCATTTTTCGAGCGTCCCACGGTGCGCCCCTTCCTGTCAAAAACTGAACATCAGCGCCGTGAGCAGGAAATCCAGCCCCAGCACCATGAGCGAAGCCATCACCACCGTGCGGGTGGTCGCCCGCGCCACGCCTTCCGCCGTGGGCTTGGCCACATAACCCTGCAACAACGCGACGAAGGTCACCGTCACGCCAAACACCGCGCTCTTCAGCACGCCATTACCCAGGTCGGCCCACACGTCAACGCCGCCCTGCATCTGGCTCCAGAACGCCCCCGGGTCGACGCCGATCATGGGCACGCTGACGATCCAGCCACCCAGCACGCCCACCGCATTGAACACGGCGGTCAACAAAGGCACGACGATCACGCCGGCCCAAAAGCGCGGCGCAACGATGCGCTGAATCGGGTCGACCGCCATCATTTCCATGGCGGACAGTTGCTCGCCGGCCTTCATCAACCCGATCTCGGCCGTGAGCGACGTGCCCGCGCGCCCCGCAAACAACAGGGCTGTGACCACCGGGCCCAGCTCGCGCAGCAACGACAGCGCCACCATCAGCCCCACCGCCTCAGCGGAGCCGTAGCGCTGCAGAATGTTGTAGCCCTGCAGCGCCAGCACGAAGCCGACAAATAGCCCCGACACGGCCACGATCGCCAGCGAATAGTTGCCCAGGAAGTGGATCTGCTCGCGCACCAGCGAAAAGCGCCGCAGCGTTGGCCCCAGCAGCGCCACCAGCCTGGCGAAGAAGCGCGTCGCATAGCCCATGTCGGCCAGCCCGCTGCGCACGGCGTAGCCCAGATCGGCCGGGCGCCACCAGCTCATCGCGCGCGCTCCACGCCAAAGTCCTGCTCGATCGACGGGCCTGGGTAATGAAAGCGCACAGGGCCGTCCGCATCCTCACCCACAAACTGGCGCACCAGCGGGTCGTCGCTGGCGCGCACCTCGGCCGGCGCGCCCTGCGCGGCGACTTTCCCGTCCGCGAGGACGATCACCCGATCGGCAATCTGAAAGGTCTCCGCGACGTCGTGCGACACCACGATGCTGGTGATGCCCAGGGCGTCGTTCAACTGGCGGATCAGGCGCGCCGCCGTGCCAAGCGAAATCGGGTCCAACCCGGCAAAGGGCTCGTCGTACATCACCAGTTCCGGGTCCAGCGCGATCGCGCGCGCCAGGGCCACACGGCGTGCCATGCCGCCCGAAATCTCTGACGGCATCAGGTCGCGCGCCCCGCGCAGCCCCACTGCGCCCAGTTTCATCAGCACGATGTCGCGCACCAGCGGCTCGGTCAGGCGCGTGTGCTCGCGCAGTGGGAAGGCAACGTTGTCAAACACCGACAAATCGGTGAACAGCGCACCGAACTGGAACAGCATGCCCATGCGACGGCGCGTGGCGTACAGGCGTTGCTCGTCCATCGCCCCCACGTCCTGACCTTCAAGCAGCACGGCGCCCGACTGGGCACGCTGCTGACCCCCGATCAGGCGCACCACCGTGGTCTTGCCCCCGCCTGATGCGCCCATCAGCGCCGTGACCTTGCCGCGCGGCACGCGAAGGCTGAGGTTCTGGAGCACGGGGCGATCCCCGTAGCCGAACGTGACGTCGCGCAACTCCACCAGCGCCTCAGCCGCGGAAGCGGGGGCGATATTCTGGGTGGAGGGGGAAGACGTCGGCGGCGTGCTCATGTCACAAAAAAAGCCGGCTCAAGAGTCCGGCTCGTGGCGCATGATAAGGGATATCCCCTGCTTGACGCGGCGATGCTGGGTTTTTGACCAGCATCGCCAAGCTGACTCTCGGTCCGACCAGCAGGCCAGCCCGGGCGGGCCGCGTCCGCCCTCGCCTCAGCGCGGCAGATCGCTGGCGCCCATCAGGAACTCATCGACAGCGCGCGCTGCCTGGCGGCCTTCGCGGATCGCCCAGACGACCAGCGACTGGCCGCGGCGCATGTCACCGGCGGCGAACACCTTGGCGGCGCTGGTGGCGTAGCTCTTGTCGCCGTCCGTGGTCGCCTTGGCGTTGCCGCGCACGTCTTTTTCGATGCCGAACGCGTCCAGCACCGAAGCCAGTGGGTTGGTGAAGCCCATGGCCAACAGCACCAGGTCGGCCGGCCAGTCTTTCTCGGTCCCCTTGACCTCGGTCAGCTTGCCGTCTTTGAACTCCACCTGCACGGTGGTCAGCGACTTGAGCTTGCCTTTTTCGCCCTTGAACTCCTTGGTCGAGATGGCGAACTCGCGCGCGGCACCCTCCTCGTGGCTGGAGCTGGTGCGCAGCTTGATCGGCCAGTACGGCCAGACCAGGGGCTTGTTTTCCTGCTCCGGCGGCATGGGCATGACCTCGAACTGGGTCACGCTCTTGGCACCGTGGCGGTTGCTGGTGCCTACGCAGTCGCTGCCAGTGTCGCCGCCACCGATCACGATCACGTGCTTGCCTTTGGCAGAAATGGCTTCCTTGACCTTGTCGCCCGCGTTGGCGCGGTTCTGCTGGGGCAGCAGTTCCATCGCGAAATGCACGCCGGCCAGGTCACGCCCCGGCACGGGCAGGTCGCGCGACTGCTCGGCGCCGCCCGTCAGCAGCACGGCGTCGTAGTCCTGCTGCAGTTGCTCGGCCGACACGGTTTCACGCGCCAGGTTGGTGACCTTGCTGCCCGGGCCGTCTTCCGGCATGGCGCCCACCAGTACGCTGGTGCGGAAAGTCACGCCTTCGGCTTCCATCTGGGCCACGCGGCGGTCGATGTGCTGTTTTTCCAGCTTGAAGTCGGGAATACCGTAGCGCAGCAGACCGCCCACCCGGTCGTTCTTCTCGAACACCGTCACGGCGTGGCCGGCGCGCGCCAGCTGCTGCGCTGCGGCCAAACCCGCCGGGCCCGCGCCGACCACGGCGACGCGCTTGCCGGTTTTGCGCTTGGCGGGGCGCGGCACCACCCAGCCCTCTTCCCAGGCGCGGTCGATGATGGCGTGCTCGATCGACTTGATGCCGACCGGGTCGTTGTTGATGTTCAACACGCAAGCCGCTTCACACGGTGCCGGGCAGATGCGGCCGGTGAACTCGGGGAAGTTGTTGGTGCTGTCCAGCACGGCGAACGCGTTCTTCCAGTCGCCGCGGTAGACCAGGTCGTTGAAGTCGGGAATGACGTTGTTGACCGGGCAGCCGCTGTTACAGAACGGCGTGCCGCAGTCCATGCAGCGCGCGCCCTGTTGCTTGGCCTGGCTGGTGTTCAGCCCGATGACGAATTCGCGGTAGTGGCCCACGCGCTCGGCGACGGGCGTGTAGCCCTCGTCGACGCGGTCGAATTCCATGAAGCCGGTGACTTTACCCATGATGCGCTTCTTCTCTACTAACGGGTTGATGTGTTTACTTGGTGCGTCGGCAGCTGCGGCTCGCAACGAACCTCGGACTTGACCGAGTTGGCGATGAAGCACTCATCGTGCGCCTCGTGGTGCATGTCGAGCACCTCCTGCCACGCCGGTTGCAGCTCGCCGCCAAACTCCACGGCGGGCCGCAAGGTCACGCTGGTCATCGCCATACGTCGTTCGGCGTTACGGGCCATGACGCCCTCGGCCGCATCGGCGTAGCGGTCCACGCAGAACCCACGCTTGGCCGCGATCGACAGAAACCACAGCATGTGGCAGCTGGCCAACGAGGCGACGAACGCCTCTTCCGGGTCCACTGCCGCTGCGTCCGACATGGGCAGCGGCACCACGTGCGGCGACGATGAAGCCGGCACCTCCACACCGCCATCAAAACGCAAAGTGTGGCGCCGGCTGTAGCGGTTGGACAGAAAATCCTGACCCTCACGCAACCACAGCAATTCAGCGGTATAGGTGGCCATGCGCTGCCTTACTTGTTGGCCGTGGCCGCTTCTTTTTTGCTAGCTGGCCGCGCTTTCTTATCAATGGCTGCAGCCACTTTTCTTTCATGGATCTCGCCCAGCGCGCGCTTGTACTCGTTGGGGAAGACCTTGACGAACTTGCCGCGTGAAACGGCCCAGTTGTCCAGCAACTCGCGCGCCCGGCGGCTGCCGGTCCAGCGCAGGTGATCGTCCAGCAGTTGCTTGAGCTGCTCTTCGTCCGTTTGCCCGCGGTGCCAGATACCGATGTCGCCCGCGGCCTTCTGCTCGGCCGCCGGCACCACCTTGTCCAGGCTGACCATGGCCAGGTTGCAGCGCTTGGCGAACTGGCCGTCTTCGTCGTACACGTAGGCCACGCCGCCCGACATCCCCGCCGCAAAGTTGCGGCCGGTCTTGCCCAGCACGGCGACGGTGCCGCCGGTCATGTATTCGCAGCCATGGTCGCCCGTGCCTTCCACCACCGCGGTGGCGCCGGACAGACGCACGGCAAAGCGCTCGCCGGCGACGCCGGCAAAGAAGGCTTCGCCCGTGGTCGCGCCGTACATCACGGTGTTGCCGACGATGATGTTTTCATGCGCGTTGCCGCGGAAGTCCAGGCTCGGGCGCACGGCGATGCGGCCACCCGACAAGCCCTTGCCGGTGTAGTCGTTGGCGTCGCCGATCAACTGCAGCGTGATGCCCTTGGTCAGGAAGGCACCGAAGCTCTGGCCACCTGTGCCTTCCAGTTGGATGCGGATGGTGTCGTCCGGCAAGCCCTGTGGGTGCACCTTGGTCACCGCGCCGGACAGCATGGCGCCGACCGAGCGGTTCACGTTGCGCGCGGTGTCCATGATCTTGACGTGTTCGCCTTTGTCGATGGCGGGACGCGCCTTCTCGATCAGGCGCACATCCAGCGAACGGTCCAGGCCGTGGTCCTGCTTGTCGACATGGAAGCGCGGCACATCGGCCGGCACATCCGGCTGGGCGAACAGGCGGCCGAAGTCCAGACCGCGCGCCTTCCAGTGCGCGATGCCCTTTTTCATGTCCAGCAGGTCGGCGCGGCCGATCAGCTCGTCGAAAGTGCGGATGCCCAGCTGCGCCATGATCTGGCGGACTTCCTCGGCGACGAAGAAGAAGTAGTTGACGACGTGCTCGGGCTTGCCGGTGAACTTGCGGCGCAGCTCCGGGTCCTGCGTGGCCACGCCCACCGGGCAGGTGTTCAGGTGGCATTTGCGCATCATGATGCAGCCTTCGACCACCAGCGGCGCGGTGGCAAAGCCGAACTCGTCCGCGCCCAGCATGGCGCCGATGGCGACGTCGCGGCCGGTCTTCATCTGGCCGTCAGCCTGCACGCGGATGCGACCGCGCAGGCGGTTCAGCACCAGGGTCTGCTGGGTTTCGGCCAGGCCGATCTCCCATGGGCTGCCCGCGTGCTTGATGGACGACCAGGGCGATGCGCCCGTGCCGCCGTCGTGCCCTGCGATCACCACGTGGTCGCTCTTGCACTTGGCTACGCCCGCTGCGATGGTGCCCACGCCCACTTCGGACACCAGCTTCACGCTGATGTCGCTGTGCGGTGCGACGTTCTTCAGGTCGTGGATCAGCTGCGCCAGGTCTTCGATCGAATAGATGTCGTGGTGCGGCGGCGGGCTGATCAGGCCAACGCCCGGCACCGAGTAGCGCTGCTTGCCGATGTAGTCGGACACCTTGCCGCCCGGCAGCTGGCCGCCCTCGCCCGGCTTGGCGCCTTGGGCCATCTTGATCTGGATCTGGTCGGACGACGACAGGTATTCCGCCGTCACGCCAAAGCGGCCCGACGCCACCTGCTTGATGCGCGAGCGCAGCGAGTCGCCCGCTTCCAGCGGCAGGTCGACCTCTACCACGTCGTCGCCGATGATCGACTTGAGCGTCTCACCCTGCTTGATCGGGATGCCTTTCAGCTCGTTGCGGTAGCGCGCCGGGTCCTCGCCGCCTTCGCCGGTGTTGCTCTTGCCGCCGATGCGATTCATGGCGACGGCCAGCGTGGCGTGCGCCTCGGTGCTGATCGAGCCCAGCGACATCGCACCGGTGGCGAAGCGCTTGACGATCTCCTTGGCCGGCTCGACCTCGTCCACCGGAATCGCCTTGGCCGGGTCGACCTTGAACTCGAACAGGCCGCGCAGCGTCATGTGGCGGCGGCTCTGGTCGTTGATCAGCTGGGCGTATTCCTTGTAGGTGTTCCAGTTGTTGGCGCGGGTCGAATGCTGCAGCTTGGCGATGGCGTCGGGGCTCCACATGTGCTCTTCGCCGCGCGTGCGCCAAGCGTATTCGCCGCCCGCGTCCAGCATGTCGGTCATCACCGGGTCGTCGCCAAAGGCGCTGCGGTGGCGGCGGAAGGCCTCTTCGGCGATCTCAAACACACCGATGCCTTCCACGCGGCTGGCGGTGCCGGTGAAGTACTTGGCCACGGTGTCGCTGTTGATGCCGATGGCTTCGAACAGCTGCGCGCCGCAGTAGCTCATGTAGGTGCTCACGCCCATCTTGGACATGATCTTGGACAGGCCCTTGCCGATCGCCTTGGTGTAGTTGGCAATCGCCTTTTCGGCGCTCAGCTCGCCCGGCAAATCCTTGTGCAGGTTGGCGATGGTTTCCAGCGCCAGCCAGGGGTGGACGGCTTCGGCACCGTAGCCGGCCAGCACAGCGAAGTGGTGCACCTCGCGCGCACTGCCGGTTTCCACCACCAGGCCGGTGCTGGTGCGCAGACCCTCGCGGATCAGGTGCTGGTGCACGGCCGACAGGGCCAGCAGCATCTGGATCGGCACGCGGTCTTCGGCGACTTCGCGGTCGCTCAGGATCAGGATGTTGTGGCCGCCGCGGATGGCGTCCACCGCTTGCGCGCACAGGCTGGCCAGGCGCGCTTCGATGCCTTCGGGGCCCCAGTCCAGCGGGTAGGTCACGTCCAGCACGGCCGAGCTGAATTTGCCCTGCGTGTGCTCCTCAATGTCGCGCAGCTTGACCATGTCGGTCGCGTCCAGCACCGGCTGGCTGACCTCCAGGCGCATCGGCGGGTTGACCTGGTTGATGTCCAGCAGGTTGGGCTTGGGGCCGATGAAGCTGACCAGGCTCATCACGATAGCCTCGCGGATCGGGTCGATCGGCGGGTTGGTCACTTGCGCGAACAGCTGTTTGAAGTAGCTGTACAGCGGCTTGTTCTTGTCCGACAACACGGCCAGCGGGCTGTCGTTGCCCATGGAGCCGATCGCCTCTTCACCGTTGGCGGCCATGGGGCTCAGCAGGAACTTGATATCTTCCTGTGTGTAGCCAAACGTCTGCTGCAAATCCAGCATGGCCGGCGGCGTGGTTTCCACGCCCGACGACTGCGGCTCGGTCTCGCTGATCGGCAGCTCTTCGGCGTCCATGCCGGCCACCGGCTGTTCGACGTCGTCCAGGCGGATGCGCAGGTCTTCGATCCAGCGCTTGTACGGCTTGGCGTTGGCCAGGCTGGCTTTGACCTCTTCGTCGTCGATCATGCGACCCTGTTCCAGATCGATCAGGAACATGCGGCCGGGCTGCAGACGCCACTTCTTGACGATCTTGTGCTCCGGCACGGGCAGCACGCCGGATTCGGAGCCCATGATGACGTAGTCGTCGTCGGTCACGCAGTAGCGCGCCGGGCGCAGGCCGTTGCGGTCCAGCGTGGCGCCGATCTGGCGGCCATCGGTGAACACGATCGAGGCCGGGCCATCCCACGGCTCCAGCATGCTGGCGTGGTATTCATAGAAGGCCTTGCGGCGCTCGTCCATCGTCGTGTGCTGTTCCCACGGCTCGGGGATCATCATCATCGCCGCCTGCGCCAGCGGGTAGCCGGCCATGGTCAGCAGCTCGATGCAGTTGTCAAACGTAGCCGTGTCCGACTGGTCCGGGAAGCTGATGGGGTAGAGCTTTTGCAGATCCGCGCCCAGCACGGGCGAGCTCATCACCCCTTCGCGCGCCCGCATCCAGTTGTAGTTGCCCTTGACGGTGTTGAGCTCGCCGTTGTGCGCCACGTAGCGGTACGGGTGTGCCAGCGGCCATTCCGGGAAGGTGTTGGTCGAAAAGCGCTGGTGCACCAGGCCCAGGGCGGAGACACAGCGCTCGTCCGCCAGGTCGCGGTAGTAGGTGCCGACCTGGTCGGCCAGCAGCAGGCCTTTGTAGATCACCGTGCGCGAGCTCATCGACGGCACGTAATACTCTTTGCCGTACTTCAGCTTGAGGTTCTGGATCGCCGCGCTGGCGGTCTTGCGGATCACGTACAGTTTGCGCTCCAGCGCGTCCTGCACGATCACGTCGTGGCCGCGGCCGATGAAGACTTGGCGGATCACCGGCTCCTTGGCGCGCACCGTGGGCGACATCGGCATGTCGCGGTCCACCGGCACGTCGCGCCAGCCCAGCAGCACCTGGCCTTCGGCGGCGATGGCGCGCGCCAGTTCTTCTTCACAAGCCTGGCGGCTGGCGTGTTCCTTGGGCAGGAAGATCATGCCGACGCCGTATTCGCCCGGCGGCGGCAGCTTGACGCCCTGCTTGGCCATCTCGGCGCGGTACAGCGCGTCGGGCATCTGGATCAGGATGCCAGCCCCGTCGCCCATCAGCGGGTCGGCGCCGACGGCACCGCGGTGGTCCAGGTTCTGCAGAATCTTGAGCGCCTGCGTGATGATGGCGTGGCTCTTCTCACCGCGGATATGGGCCACAAAGCCCACGCCGCACGCATCGTGCTCGTTGGCCGGGTCGTACAGGCCCGTGTGCTTCAGTTGCTCTTGCTCGGCAGGCGTCGTCATCGCGCGCTCCAATCCATCGTCAAACATCAGTGGGAGGCCGAGAATAGTGCAGCGCAGCAATCTTGCCAAGCACTATTAATTGGGGTCAGATTCCAATTAACACCGCCATTGATTTCTTCTCAATTTAATTGGGGACATATTAAATTGATAGCTGACTGCGCTGATGGTTGTAAGGCCAGGAAATGGATTTCAATCTTGAACAGGGTCTTGCAGCTTCGGTGGGCGCCCTGCCTTGCCCTTGGACACCCTTCGGCTGGTCTGCGTCGCCAGTGTGTCCAGAAAGGCTTCCCCACCCAGCGCCCAGCCGCTGTGCACGGCCCGCGCCAGGTCGCCATGGCCACCGGCTTGCTGGCGCGTGCTGACCAGTTCGCCATAGGCCCGTTCGCGTGCAAACGGCGTGTCACCCATCGCCCAGTACAGCGCGTGCGGCGTGACCAGCGGGTCGTTGCGCTGACCAACGTGGTGCGCGTGGCTGGACCAGGCGAAGTCCGCCGGCGCCGCCACCATGCCGGCGCGCACGGGGTTGAGCTCGATGTACGCCATGCAGGCCAGCAGGTAGCGCTCGGCCTCGATCACCGTGCTGCGGTAGCGCCCTTCCCACAGCGTGCCGCTGCGGCCGTGCCGGGCGTTGAAGTAGCGCACATAGCTGCGCCCCAGCGCCTGCATGAGCTTGGGCAGGCCGTCGGCGGTGTCGGGCGTCAGCAGCAGGTGGACGTGGTTGTCCATCAGCACGTAGGCGTGCACGGCCACGCCCAGCTCGCGCGCCTGGGTGCGCAGGGTGTCCAGAAACTGGCGCCGGTCGGCATCGTCCAGAAAGATCGGCTGGCGGTTGTTGCCGCGCTGGATGACGTGGTGCGGGTAGCCAGCGGCGGTGAGTCGGGGTTGTCGAGCCATCCGGAAATTATGCTCTGACCCCAATTTCCTGCGGTGTCAGCGCCGCTGCGCGCGCAGCCACTGCTTGAAGTGGTCGGGGTCGTTCAGCCAGCGCTGTTCGCGCTGCAGTTCGCGGATGCTGTTGTTCAGCGTCGCCTGCTCCACCCGCAGGTGTTCGGCCAGGGTGGCGGGTTGGAGTTGGCCGTGCGGATTCAGGTGGTGGCGGCGCTTGAAGTCGGCTTGCAGCACGCGCAGGTCCTCTTGCAGCTGGGCCAGTTGCTGGGTCAGCAGCCGGATGTAGCCCACCAGCCGCGCTTCGGGCAGCTGATCGGCGTGGCGCGCGTCGAAGGCGGCGGCTTCTTGCTGCAGTTCCAGCAACTCGGCCAGGCGTTCGGCGGCATAGGCTTCGTTCACGCGCTGCATCAAAGCCGTCTTGCGCTGGCGCTCGGCGGGGTCGCTCTCGCGGTCGGGGTGCAGGGTGCTGACCAGCTGGCGGTACACGGCGCGCAGCGATTGGCTGGCCTCGACCGCCTCGGGCTGGCGCTGTTGGCGGCGCTTGCGCGCCTCGCGCCGGTGCTCGCCGCGCTGGCGCTCGCGCTCCGCAGCCGCCCGGGCCTCTTCGGCTTCGAGGCGCCGCAACACGGCATCGGGGTCGTCCTCGTCGACGGCAGGTGCTGCCACTTCGGTCGGATCGCCTGCGTCGGGCTCGTCAGCGTACTTCTGGCGCCAGGCCATCAGGCGGGCGCGCTGCGTGGCGTCGGTTTCGCCCAGCAGCAAGCCGCTGGCCATGTTGACGATCAGTTGGTGCAGGATGCTGGCGTCGGTGCGCCCCAGCCGCATGCCGCCCGTCGCCGCGTGGTCCAGCCGCTCCAGCAGCGCCACGTGCAAGGCGCGGTACTCGCTCAACAGCGGCAGCACGTCGCGCAGGTAGCGTTGCTCGTACGCATCCACGGCGGCCTGCCAGTCGGCCAGCAACTGCTTGTGCTGGGCGATGCGCTGCTGGAGCTTGTCGAGCGTGCTGCGCGCGCTGCCCAGGTCGGGCGAAGGGTCGGTGGTCGCGGGCAGCGATCGGCGCGCGGGTGAAGTGCTCATGCGGGCATTGTCGGGCGTTGGCGGGGCGGGCATCGTCGGCGCTTGGGGCCGGCGCACGCCATCTGGCGTGGGCACGGCATTCGCATCTTTGCATGCCGCATGCTATCTATTAAATAGCTGGCCTCGCAGATGCCACTAGGGCCAGAGCCCGATTTCATTCGAAAACGCGGAAGCTCGCGGCGCCTGCTGACGCCCTCAGACCCGCGCGCAGGTCGAACCGCGCACCACCAGTTCGGGGCGCAGCACGACGGTGGATACCGAATCGGCCGCGCCATCCAGCGCGCCGAACAGCAGCTCCGCCGCGCGCCAGCCGAATTCGCGGTGGGGCAGACGCACGGTGGTCAGCGGCGGGGTGATCAGGTCCACCATCGGCATGTCGTTGTGGCCGGTGACCGAGAGGTCTTGCGGCACGCGCAGGCCGGCTGCGCGCAGGGCGTCGTAGGCGCCCAGTGCGATCAGGTCGTTGGCGCAGACCAGGGCGTCGGCGCGCGTATCGGCCGGGGCGTCGCGCATCTGGGCCAACAGCCGTTCGCAGGCGCTGCGGCCGGCGTCGCGGGTGAAGTTCTCGCATTCGATCAGCGCGGCTGGCGTCAGGTCGTGATCGCGCAGCGCCTGCTCCAGGCCCTGGCGGCGCGCCACGCCGGTGGGCACATGCTGCGGGCCGGCCAGGTGGGCGATGCGGCGGTGGCCTTCGCGCAGCAGGTGTTCGACCACCAGCTTCATGGCCAAGCGATCGTCACCGACCACCGCGGGCAGGCGGCCGGTGTCGTCCGGCCGGTTGACCAGCACGGCCTGCACGCCGCTTTGCGCCAGGTAGGCCACCAGCGGGTCGTCGTGCACGGCGTTGGCGATGACGATGCCGTCCACGCGCTGGGCCAACATGCGTTCGGCCACAGCCTGGCCCAGTTGGGCATCCGCGGCATGCGCCACCAGCACGAAGTAGCCGCGCGCCGCCGCACTGGCCTCGATGCCTTCCAGCATGGGCGGGAACACGGCGTTGGTCATGTCGGGCACCAGCACGCCAATGGTGTGGGTGCGCCCGGTGCGCAGCGACGACGCCGCGCGGTTGGGCCGGTAGCCCAGCTTGCGCGCGGCGGCCTCCACCGTGCGCAGCACCTCTTCGCTGATCAGCTTGCGTTTGACCGGGTCCAGCGCCCGCGAAACGGTGGACACGTGCACGCCCGCGGCCTGCGCGACGTCGCGGATCGTCACGGCACTGGCAGGGGGAGCGGCGGGCCTCATTGCAAACGATTGTACGGCGATAGCGAACGATTCAGTCGGTATTCAAACTGATAAACCAGGGTAATCCCTGATTCTTCACACGAGGTCTTGCGCAAATGATATGCAAACGTTTGCAAGGAGCCAATGATGAATGTCGTGACCGATGCCGCCTCCGTCCTGCCACTGGTTCTGCGGGCCATGCAAGGAGGTGCCGATGCCCGCCTGTCTGAGCTGATGAGCGCGCTGACACGCCACCTGCATGCCTTTGTGCAGGAGACCAAGCTGTCTGAAGAAGAGTTCGAACGCGCGCTGGACTTCATCGTCGCGGTCGGTCACGCCACCGGTGAAAAGAAGAACGAAGCCGTGCTGCTGGCCGACATCCTGGGCGTGTCCACGGTGGTGGCGGTGCAGAACAACCTGGACCCGGAAGGCGGCGAATCGCACGCGGCGCTGCTTGGCCCCTTCTGGCGCGCCAATGCGCCCGAGTGCAACTGCGGCGACAGCATCGCCCGCTCCGGCACGCCCGGTGTGCCGCTGACGGTGTCGGGCGTGGTGCGCGATGCCCAGGGCCAGCCCATCGCCGGCGCCCAGGTCGATGTGTGGCAGGCCTCCCCGGTCGGCCTGTACGAGAACCAGGACCCGACGCAGGAAAACATGAACCTGCGCGGCCGCTTCTTCACCGATGCGCAGGGCCAGTACCACTTCAAGAGCGTGCGCCCAGCCGGTTACCCGGTGCCCACCGACGGCCCGTGCGGCGTGCTGCTGCACGCGCAAAACCGCCACCCGAACCGCCCCGCCCACCTGCACTTCATGGTCAGCAAACCGGACCACAAGGTGCTGGTCTCGCAGGTCTATGCCGATGACGACGAGCTGCTGGAAACCGACCCCACTTTTGGCGTGACGCGCCACCTGCTGGGCCGCTTCGAGACCGCGGCCGATGGCAGCAGCGCCACGCTGGCCTACGACTTCCAACTGGAGCCGGGGGAGATGAAGTTTCCCCGGCCGCCGATTCCCTGAGCGCTCTGAATCGGGGGCAAGGCTCTGCTGATCACTGAATTCACCAAGGAGATTCCATGACTTTTCAACCCCAATCCCGGCTGGACGGCAAAGTGGCCGTCATTGCCGGGGGATTTGGCGCCATCGGCTGGGCCACGGCCGAGCGGTTGGCGGCGCTGGGCGCGCGCTGCGTGCTGCTGCACCGCCCCGGCTCCGGCAGCGCGGACCGCATACAGGCGCTGGCGGGCCAGGGCCACCAGGCGCTGGCAGCCGATCTGCTGGATGGCGCGAGCCTGAAGGCCGCGGCGACGCAGGTGCGTGAATCGATGGGCCGCTGCGACATCCTGGTCAACAGCGGCGGTTTCACCCAGCCAGTGCCCGCCTCCGATCTGGAGGCGCTGACCGATGAGCTGATCGACGAGCTGATGCGCGCCAACTTCCGCGCCGTGATCTCCACCATCCGCGCCTTCCTGCCGTTGCTCAAGGCATCGGGCGATGGGCTGATCGCCAACATCTCCTCCATCTCCGGCTTCACCGGCGCGGGCAGCAACCTGGCCTACGTGGCCGCCAAGGCCGGCGTGGACGTGGTGGGCGACGCGCTCGCCAAGGCCCTCGCGCCGCAGGTGCGCGTGGTGTCGGTGTCGCCGGGTGCGGTGCAGTCGGGCTTTGTGCCCGGTCGCGGCGACGCCTTTGCCGAGCAGATGGCGCGCACCACGCCTTTGGGCCGCATCGGCACACCGGACGACGTGGCCGCCACGGTTGAAGCCCTGGCGACCACGCTGCGCTTCGTGACCGGTACCCGAATCGTGGTCGACGGTGGGAGGCACCTCTGATGAACACACGCACCCTGATCACCTGCGCGGTGACCGGCAACCTGGTCAAGCCCGAGCAGACCCCGCACTTGCCGATCACGCCGGAGCAGATCGCCAACGAATGTCTGGCCGCAGCCGAGGCCGGTGCCGGCCAGGTGCACATCCATGTGCGCAACCCGGCCGACGGCAAGCCGTCGATGGAAGTCGACCTGTACCGCGACGTGGTGGACCGCATCCGCAAGCGCGACCGCGACGTGATCATCAACCTCACGACCGGGCCCGGTGGCCGCTACATCCCAAGCGCGGACGACCCCAAGGTCTACGCACCCGGCACCTCGCTGCTGCCGCCGGAAAAGCGGGTTGAGCACATCGCCAAGATCCGGCCCGATGTGTGTTCGCTCGATCTGAACACCATGAACTCCGGCCCCGACGTGGTCATCAACACGCCGGCCAATGTGCGGCGCATGGCCAAGGTGATTCGCGATGCGGGCGTGAAGCCCGAGCTGGAAGTCTTCGACTCCGGCGACATGCACCTGGCGCGCGACCTGATGGCCGACGGCACGCTGGAAGGCCCAGGCATGTGGACCTTTGTGCTGGGCGTGAAGTACGGCTTTGGCGCTGCGCCAGAGACCGTCAACTACGCCAGGAGCCTGCTGCCGCCCGGCGCCATCTGGACCGCCTTCGGCATTGGCCGCATGGAATTCCCCACCGTCGCGCAAGCCTGGCTGCTGGGTGGCCATGTGCGTGTGGGCATGGAAGACAACATCTATCTGAGCAAGGGCGAGCTGGCGACCAGCAACGCTCAACTGGTCACCAAGGCCCGTCGCATCGTCGAGGACCTGGGCGGCGAAATCGCCAATGCGCGTGAGGCGCGCGGCATGTTGGGCCTGGTGGCCGGAGGCAAATGATGAACGCACGTGTTTCCAATGAAGTCCTGAACGAACAGGGTCGTGCCGTGCGTGTGGCCGCTGCGGCAGCCAACATCGATGCGCTGCAACTCGACGTGGCGCCGCAGCCGCAGCCCATCGCGCCCGCGGGTTATGCCGTGGTGCGCGTGCAGGCCGCGGCCATCAACCCCAGCGACGTCAAGGCCAGCCTGGGCCTGATGCCGCAGGCCGTGTGGCCGCGCAGCCCGGGCCGCGACTTTGCGGGCACCGTGGTGGCCGGCCCCAGCGAGTGGGTGGGCCGCGAGATCTACGGTTCCGGCGGCGATGTCGGCATCACCCGCGACGGCTCGCATGCGCGCTGGCTGGTGCTGCCCGAAGCCGCCCTGCGCGAGCGCCCGCACAACATCAGCATGGACGAAGCGGGCGCGGTGGGCGTGCCCTTCGTCACCGCCTACGAGGGCTTTCGCCGCAGCGGCATGCCCTGCGAAGGCCAGACCGTGCTGGTGCTGGGCGCCAACGGCAAGGTCGGCCAGGCGGCGGTGCAGATCGCGGCCATGGGCGGTGCCAAGGTCATCGCGGTGCAGCGCCGTGAAGGCCCGTTCGAAGGTTTCGCCTGCGCGCCGGTTGAGGTGATCGATGCCCGCACCGAGGATGTGGCGGCCCGTGTGCGCGAACTGACGAACGGCCGCGGCGCCAACATCGTCTACAACACCGTGGGCAGCGTCTATTTCGAGGCCGCCAACAAGTCGATGGCCAAGGGCGGCACGCAAATCTTCATCGCCACCAACGACCGCGCGATCCCCTTCGACATCTTCTCCTTCTACCGCGGCATGCACACCTACGTGGGCATCGACTCGCTGGCGATGGACTGCGTGGCCGCCTCGGCCCAGCTGGATGCGATGCGCGACGGCTTCGAACGCGGCCTGCTCAAGCCCTTCCCGGTGGCCCGCACATGGGCCCTGGACGACGCGCTGAGCGCATACCGCGCCGTGCTGTCGGGCAGCAACGACCGCATGGTGTTCAACCCCTGAACGGGCACCGAGAGCCACCATGCACGTGACCCGACTCGCCGACGCGCCGACCTACGAAGCGCCGAATCACATCGACATGCGCTGCCTGCGACTGCAGGGCAAGGAGGCCGGCCCGTCCACCCAGATGTGGATGGGCATGAGCCAGATCCTGCCAGGCGGCCACACGGGGCTCGACCCGTCGCCGATGGAAAAGCTCTACCTGGTGCTCGAAGGCGAATTGCACGTCACCGCGTTGTCGGCCGAGGGCGCGCGCGAGGAGCAGGTGCTCGGCCCCTGGGACTCGGTGCGCTTTGCGCCGGGCGAATCGCGCCAGTTGCACAACCGCAGTGCCCGCCCCGCTGTTGTGGCGCTGGTCATGCCGACCCAGGCGCCAGCCGCCTGAAGGCCCGGGCCTTCCCCTTTCACCCCTTTGGCATTCATGGATTGACTGAGACAAGGAGCACTTTCATGCGAGATTCTTTTGCTGTCACACGTCGAACTGTCCTGGCCCTTCTGGCTTCGGCAGGGACTTCGCTTGCTTTCGCGCAGCCTCCTACCACCCGCCTGATCGTGCCCTTCACCGCGGGCAGTGGCACCGACATCGTCGCCCGCATCGTGGGCGACAAACTGGGCCCCGCCATGGGCACCACTTTCATCGTCGACAACCGGCCGGGCGCGGGCGGCTCCCTGGGCGCGGCGGTGGTGGCCAAGTCGGCGCCGGATGGCGCCACCCTGCTCATCCATTCGGCGGGGCACGTGGTCAACCCCGCCATCTACCCGAAACTGAGCTACGACACGCTCAAGGACTTCGTGGGCGTCACGCCAATCGCATCCCTGCCCAACGTGCTGGTCACCCGGCCCGGCCACTTCAAGGACGTGAAAGACCTGGTGGCGCAAGCCAAGGCCAAGCCCGGCCAGTTCAACTACGCCTCGGCCGGCAACGGCTCGGCCACGCACATGAACGCGGAAGTCTTCCGCCTGGCCGCCGGCATCGACGCTCAGCACGTGCCCTACCGCGGCACGCCCGAAGCCATGACCGAGACCATGGGCGGGCGCATCGACTGGTTCTTCGCGCCGCTGGTGTCGGCGATGCCGCTGGTCCGCGATGGCAAGCTGCAGGCCCTGGCCGTGGGCACCGAAAAGCGTTCCTCTCAACTGCCGAACGTGCCGACGACCGTAGAAGCCGGCGTGCCCGGCTCGTCCTACCAGTTCTGGGTCGGCCTCTTCGCCCCCGCCAAATTGCCACCCGCGCAGGTGAACAAGCTGAACAGTGAAGTGGCCCACGTCTTAGCCATGCCTGAAATCAAGGACCGGCTGGACAAGCTGGGCGCCGAACCCTTCGTGATGCCCTCGGACGCCTTCCAGGCCTTCCTGGTCAAAGAAACCGCCCGTGCCGCGGATGTGGTGAAGCGGGCTGCGATCAAGGCCCAGTGATGAACCGGAACCCCTCTGCGCGCCGCCGGCGGGGGACGCAGACGGGTCGTTAGCGCTTGCGGGGTGCGCTGCGTAAGCCCAACTTGCGCACATGGGGCGCAGCGGAGGTGAAACGACCGCCTGCCAGCATCGTCCAGACAGATCCGATGCCACTGCGCCAGGTGACGGGGTTGGGATGACCGGCGGCGGTGGATCGGGGTGGCTGGGCAATTGGGGGGCGAGGGAATGATGCACTGACCGCGAATTGAAGGCGCGGCGCGGGTGCGTGCTTGCTGGGTATCAGGCATGTTTCTGGCCTATTGCCTTACAACCCCTGCGCAACCAGCTATCTATTCGATAGTATTGGGGCGCGAGCAACACGCCGGCTGCACGATCTCGGATCGACGACCGGTCCGTTTGCGTGAACGCTGGGCACGCGCCCCTGTCACAAACCCTGCCCGCGCCACGTCTACCTTGTCATGACGGACGACCCCACGCTGTTCTTTGACGGCCTGCGCCCTCGCCTGCACGGCATCGCCTACCGGATGTTGGGCTCCGTAGCAGACGCTGAGGAGCTGGTGCAGGACGTCTGGCTGCGCTGGCACGAGGCGGACGCTGACGCGATCAACAACGCCGAGGCCTGGCTGGTCACGGTCACCAGCCGGCTGGCCATCGACCGCCTGCGCCGTGCCCAAGCCGAGCGCGCGCGCTACGTCGGCTTCTGGCTGCCGGAGCCCTGGGTGGACACCGACACGCTGCCCCTGGCCCCGCATGTCGAGACGCCGGCCACGCCAGAGGCGTTGCTGGAGCGCGCGGACGACCTGTCCATGGCCTTCCTGACCGTGCTGGAACGCCTGGGGCCGGAAGCGCGTGCGGCCTTTTTGCTGCGCGAAGTGTTTGACGCCGACTACGCCGAGGTGGCCAGCGCCCTGGGCAAAAGCGAAGCGGCGTGCCGCCAGATCGTCTCGCGCGCCAAGGCCCAGTTGCACAGCGGCATCCGGCGCAACACGGTGTCGCCCGAAACGCACCTGCGTCTGCTGGAAGGCTTTGCCGACGCCGCGCGCCGCGGCGACTTCGCAGCCTTGCAGGGGCTGCTGGCCGAAGACGCCGAACTGATCAGCGATGGCGGCGGCGTGGTGCCGAGCTTCGGCAAGGTGCTCACCGGCGCGACGCGCATCGCGCAGCTGTACTACGCCGGTTGGCGGCGCCACGTGCGCGGCGACGCGGCGCTGTGGCTGGAGCTGGCCCGCATCAACGGCGAATGGGGTTTGCTGCGCTTCGCCGACGGGCAACTCGACTCGGCCCAGACGGTGCAGACCGATGGCCAGCGCATCGTGCGCATCCACACCCAGCGCAACCCGCACAAGCTGGCCCGGCTCGCCGCGGCCTGGGCGGCAGCCCACCCCGATTGAGCGGCCTGTCACAAGCCCGGCGCCGTTGGCGTCTTGTTGGTCAGAGGCCGGCGTTTCGGCCTCCATCATTCATGCACCCTTTGCACAGGAGCCCTTTCATGACCCAACGCCTCAACTACGCCCAGCAAGCCCCCGAGCTGCTCAAGAAGTACACGGAATTTCAGATGACCACGCGCCAGAGCGGGCTGGAGACGACGCTGCTCGACCTCGTCACCCTGCGCGCGTCGCAGCTCAACGGCTGCGCCTTCTGCGTCGACATGCACGTGAAGGAAGCCATGCTGCACGGCGAGCGGCCGCTGCGCTTGCACCACGTGACGGTGTGGCGCGAATCGCCGCTGTTCAGCGAACGCGAGCGCGCCGCCCTGGCCTGGACCGAAGTGCTGACGCACCTGTCGCCCCACGGCGTGCCGGACGCCGACTTCGCCGCCGCGCGCGCCCAGTTCAGCGAGGCCGAACTGGCGGCCCTCAGCTTCTCCATCGTCGCCATCAACGGCTGGAACCGCATGGCCATCGGCTTTGCCAACGTGCCGGGGTCGATGGACAAGCTGTACGGGTTGGACAAGGCGGGACTCTAAGTTCCTGGGAAGATTCGATCCGAGGTACAGCCGCGCACCTACCCCTCATTCCGTTAGACGCCATGAGCACCCAACTCCCCTCGGTCGAGCCCGCACGACACCGTTCGTTCTGTGAGCGTTTGTGGCTGGAATTGACCATCGCCGGTCGTTGTATCTGGAGCGACGAGAAGCTAAGTGATTCAGTTCAGCTTCAATCCCTGAAGTGGCTTAACGAGATTCAACACAGAGTCTGGGGAGCGCACAGTTCCCCGGAAACCTGTTCTCTTTCGTTGCTTGCGGAACTCATCGAAGGGCCTATGCAGTAGGCACCGCAACTCAAAGCGCTTGTCCACGTCGCGTGGCGCAGCGCGCATGAACAGGTGCAAAACGACATGGCCCCACATTCAAGCGGACGAGTGACGCCTTCCGATTGATTGAGGCGTTGGAACAATCCCGCGCGGCATGATGGGGCCTGCCTACGCCAAAGCACCTGGCCGCTACGCGTGGACGCCAGCACGCCTCCCCCACCGGCAAACGTCCCCGCATCACCTGGGCCGAATTGCTGCTGTCTGCGCCCTACTTTTCGTCCGCGCTGGCCGACGCAGTGGACGAGGACGAGATCAAACTGACCAAGCTCGCGCCCTGGCCCAAGGCTTGGCTGTACTGGGATGTGCTGGACGGAGAAGTCAGCAACGGCGGGGTGACGCAGTACTTCTACAACCAGGCCGATTCGCTGCCCAGCTTTGCCCACGCGCCCGAGCACATCGCCGCGCACCCGGTGCTGGCGCCCTACGCCCACTTCGCGCGCGAGATCCACGCGGTCTGGGCCGAGCTGGCGCCCGATGTGCGCGAGGCGCGGTCACTGGACGACCTGCCGTCCGCGCTGTTTCAGCGCTACGCCGCGCGGTTTGAGGCGCTGGAGACGGCCTTCTACGCGATCAGCCATACCGTGCGCCGCCAGATGGAACAGCACCTGCTGGCGCACGTGCACGGCTACTTCGACATTGCGCCGCTGGACGAGCCCGTGCCCGCGCAGGGCGTGGCATGGCTGCAGTGCCGGGGCCGCGGATACCGCGCGCGCCTGCGCTTTGTGGACGGCTTTCCCGTCGGCCCCAACGTCTTCGAGCGCGGGAAGGAAGGCGCATGCGATGTGGTCAGCTTCACTGCAAGCCGGACATTGCTGCAGGTCGACCACTCAGGCAAAGGCGCTTCCGCGCCCGGCCATACCTGGCTGCACTACCCCAGCGGCGCCAGCGCCAGCCTGCGCTTCAACGACGGCCGCTTGCAATTCCAGGAAACCCAGCGCGAGCTCTGGTACGAGCACGGCCTTCGCGAGACCTACCGCGATGACGGCAAGATCGAGTCCACCGTGCTCTCCCTGGACCATGACGTGTTCCTGCGCCAGCACTTCCACGCCAACGGCCAACGCCTGTTGCGCGCAACGCCCCAAAGCCAGGACACGCTCGAAACGCGCTGGTGGCCCAACGGCCAGCTGAACACCGAGACCCTTTCACGCGACGGCACCACGCGCTGCCTGCGCTGCCTGGACGAAGCCGGTCACGACCTGGCGCCGGGCGGCACCGGCCGCTTCGTCCAGACGCTGGGCGACGAGAGGCGGCGCGAAGGCGCGCTGAAGAACGGCCTGCTGGAAGGCGAGGTGATCTGGACCGACGCGGACGGCAAGGAAACCGGCCGCGCGCACTTTCGGGGCGGACGCGAGGCTTAGACGGCGCGCTGCTGGCTCAAGGCCAGATGCGCGGTGCGGATCGCCTCGAGGATGCGTGCGCGGTGGAGGAGAATTTTCAAAGAAAAACGCCCACCGGCCCTGCAACCACCTGCGCGACCAGCTTCTCTTTTAAGAGCACGCACGCATTGAATGCACTGCGCCGCGTGGCGCCGCCCGGTCAACCCAGCGGCCGCAGCGGGCACACGGGCATGGGCGCCGCGCACCCGTCACGCAGCCATCACGAAGGGCATCGGCCGGCTGGGCCGCAGCACGTGCGCCATGGCGCTGCGGGCGGCCGAGGCATGGCCGCTGACGCAGCGGTAGGCGCGGCGGCCGTAGGACATGGGGTAGCCGAGCGAGTACGCGCCGGCGCCAATCGCCAGCGCCCAGGGCGCGCGTGCCCGGCGGGCGCGGGCGCGCGGCGAGGCGGGGGCGCCGTTGCGCATGACCGGGGCGACTTCGGGCGCGGCGGCGCTGAGCACCGGCGCCGTGGGCGAGGTCGCGGCCACGACGGCGTCGACCGGCCAATGGCGCCAGGCGGGCGTGGGGGCGCTGGCGGGGATCAACTCGCCCGACAGGCCGGCAGTGGCTTCGGCCCGGCGCGGGCGGCGCGCGCGCGGCGGGGCGTCGCGCCAGCGCAGGGCCCAGCGCTCGACGGTGGTGTACGACAGCGCGGCCAGCGCGGTGGAGATGATGAAGCCCAGCACCACCACGGCCGGCCACGGCAGGTCGGCGCGCAGGTAGCGCACCACCGGGTAATGCCACAGGTAGATGCCGTACGACAGCTTGCCGATGACGACCAGCGGCTTGGCGCTGAGCATCTGGTAGAGCGGGCCGCGCGGCACCATCACGCCGATCAGCACCAGCGCGGTGGCCCATTCGACCACGGTCATGCCCCAGACCATGGCGTTCATGTCGTCCCAGGCCTGTTCCATCAAGAGCGGCACGGCCAGCACCAGCCACATGAAGTGCGGCAGGCGCGCGCGCAGCGCCAAGAACCACCGCGGCTGCTCGCGCACCAGCGCGGCCAGCAGCGCGCCGGTCAACAGGCCCGTGCTGCGGGTATCGAAGCGAAAGAAGATCTCGTAGAACTGCTGGCCCTGCACCACCCACATCAGGCGCCAGGCCCAGCCCAGCACGACCAGGCCGAGGATCACGCGCCACAGCTGCCCGCGCGGTGTGCGGTGCACCAGGATGGCCAGCAGCGGCGGCCAGATCAGGTAGAAGTGCTCTTCGACCGACAGCGACCACATGTGCAGCAGCGTGTTGGGTTGGTCAAAAAACGCGATGCCGTAGTCGGCCAGGTACAGCGCGGACACCAGCGCGTCGCTGTAGACATCGTCCAGGTCGGGCCACAGCAGCGGTGCGAACAGGCAGTACGCCGCCAGGAAGAACAGCAAGGCCGGCATCAGCCGGTAAAAGCGCCGCCGATAAAACTGCCAGTAACCGATGCGCCCGGTGCGGTCGACCTCCTGCAGCAGCAGCGAGGTGATCAGGAAGCCGCTGAGCACGAAGAACAGGTCAACGCCGTAAAACGCCCCTTCAAACAGCGGCGCGTGGGCGTGCGACAGCAGCACCATCACGATCGCCACCGCGCGCAGGCCGTCCAACGCGGGGTTGTAACTGAGCTCGAAGCGCCCGCTGGCCGCAGGGGCCGCGCGCTCGACAGGGGTCGGCGCCTGAGGCGGCGCCGCGTGGCTGGCTGACGTCAAAACGAGAAATTCCTCCTGCGGCGCGGGCGCGAGCC